>CBFHTO010000097.1:0-9044 GCA_965658765.1 Glaciecola sp.
AGGTGGAGTACGTATTAGAAAGGTATGAGGCAATATGGGTCAACGAGCATGAAATCATAGAACAATCGCTCAGCCCTAGACAAAGACTCGCCTACCATAAACAACACTCGCTGCCCGTGCTGGCAGAAATAAAACAGTGGGGGGAAACCAAGCTACATAGCGAGGAAGTCGAAGACAACAGCGCCTTAGGCAAAGCCGTACGCTACTTCATTAAACACTATGAAGGACTGAGCTGTTTCTGCCGAATAGAAAATGCAAAGCTAGACAATAACGCCATTGAAGCGATGCTGAAAATAGTCGTGCGAGACAGAAAAAACGCGATGTTCCACCGCAATCAAACCGGGGCAACTATAGGCGATATCGTTACCTCACTGATTGCCACCGCGAGTGAAGCGCAAATCAATGTGTTCGAGTATTTTATACTGCTACAACAAGAAAAAGAGGCGGTTAAAGCCAACCCAGCCGACTACCTACCGTGGAATTACACTGAAAGTAGGTAAGCTACACACCCGCAAAAACCCTTTGATGTAGGCCTAACGGACTATGTCAATGCTATGCTGCCGTAAGCTCACAAAGGTTTTGACGACATTGATGGCAATACTGTTCTCAAATGCCTTTCTGCAATCAAGCATAAAGGGATAAAGAAAGAACAGGTTTTATCTTTGAGAAACCTATCTAAGGATGAAATGGATGCTCTGGTTGAAATAGCAAAGGCAGCCCTTCTTAAGACTGTAGATTTACTTAAAACAGAGTTTAAAATTTATAGCTGGGATTTTCTCCCATATGAGGCAATTGCAGTTGTGCTGTCATATGTCTTTTCAAAAAGAAAGACATTAAATCTTGAAGATGTAAGGCGTGTAAGAGAGTGGTTTTGGTTAAGTGCATTCTCTGAAAGATATCGAGGGGCATCAGAATCATTTGTTTCACAAGATCTTGAAGCTATAGATTCTTTTGTTGTAAATGGTGAAGATCCAAAAAAATCGTTTGGAAACATTCCTTTAGTTCGATTCGAGGCCTAACCATGCTTACGAATGCGTCATATTGTGCGTCGTATTGTTATGTTTTATTCAATTTACTGACTACCTTTCTATGGAGTCAGTTTATTTTTAAGGAACATACATTATGAGACGTTGGGATAGTTTAGTTGAACATTACATTGAAGAATATTTTGCCAGAGGGATCAACCCAGCCACGATTGGTAACGTCAGAAGTGAGTTAGATAGGCTAGGAACGTATCTAAAACGACAACGCCCGAAACCTTCGCTGGCCGCCATCAATAGCGATCAGTTAATAGAGTATATTAAGTCACGCTCGGCATTTAAATCTAAATCAACGATATACGGGATTATCAGCCGTATGAGAGGCATGGGTGATTTTCTTGTTCGCCAAGAGATTTGGGCGAGTAATCCATTAAGATGGATACGAGGGCCTAAGGTAACGCCTTATCATAGAATGCCTAAACGTATCAGTGGCAAGGATATGCAGTTAATTTGGGATTCAGCTGCTAACACCGGCACACCTTTTCAATCTCAGCAGTGGATTACTGTATTAGCCTTACTTTATGGCACAGGTATAAGGCGAGGCGAGCTTTCTAGGCTACGATTAAAAGACTGGTCGACGAGCGACAACATCATGACAATAGATGGCCGTAAAACAGGCATGCAGCGCAATATTCCTGTGCCTGACCTGGTGTCTGCGTGTATAAACAGTTATTTACCCTATCGACATAACTTTCTTGAAACACGACAGCGGGTTAACACTGAGACGTTGTTTGTGAATTCAGAAGGTTTACCTATAAGCGAAGCGTCAATCAGCAATGGTATCCGTCGCGTTGCTAAGCGTGCTGGCGTTAAGCTACATAGTATTCATCAATTCCGACATACCTGTGCCTCTGATTTACTTGAGTCAGGTGTATGTATGGCCCAAGTGCAGATGCTACTGGGCCATCAGCACTTGGGCACTACCATGCGTTATACCCACATTGCAGATCCTAAGCGACATGAAGCTGTGGCGCGTCATCCCCTAAACGACTGGTTATCACAGGAGGTTTCCTGATGTACGAACAAGATACATTAGTACAAGGTTATTTAGACTATAAGCTCAACGTGACGGGACTCGCATATGGCACGATGAAAGGCATTAGGTGCAGTTTAAAGCGTGTAGTTACAACAATGAATAGTATCGCCCCTGACACTGTCCTGTGGGATTGCAAGTTAACTGACTTTATGGCGTGGATAGAGGGTGATCGCCAAGCTAATACTTCAGTCACGACCCTATCTAAACTCGTAACACATACGCGCGGGTTTCTCGATTACGCTCAGCGAAGTGGGCGAACAACACGTAATGTACTGGACGGATTTCAATTACAACATAGTATCCCGAAGAAGGAGCCAATGAGCTTAACTGAGGAAGAAGCTCGCAGATTAATTGAAGCATGCCCAATTATTAAAGGGCAGGAACGCCGCAATCGCTTAGTGCTTTTACTTTTGTATGGGTGTGGGTTACGCACGTTAGAGTTTTGTTCTTTAAATATAAGCCACGTCAATGTGGACCGCCAAGAGCTGACATTAATGGTCACTAAAGGCAGCAAGCCGCGAACGGTGCCAATACCAACGGGCGTATTTACTGAACTTTTAGCTTATATGCATCAGCGCGGAGCTAAGCGAGGACCGTTGTTCATTACGCATCATAAACGCAAGAGAATAAGTGTTAAAGAAGTATCGTTGATTGTACGAACAGCTGCACATTTAGCGGGTTTAACAGGACATATAACACCCAAAGCGCTGCGTCATAGTTACGCCACTCACTTAATGGATAGAGGGGTTGATATCGGTATCATCTCTTCACTTATGGGACACAGAAGCCCACATGAAACAGGTGTTTATTTGCATGTATTGCCAGGTAAGCGTCAGGCTGCAGTTAATGCGTTGGTAAAGGGGGAAGTCGAATGATATGGCAATATTGGGTGAATTTATTTGCGCAAACACACTGTACCGCACGCGGCCTTAGGCCTAAAACTATTGCTGCCTATAAAGTAACGTTAGAGCAGTTTTGGGCATTTTTATTGATACGCGATGCGGAGTTATCACCGGATGCAGTGAGTGCGCGTGATGTATTAGCCTACGTACAATACTTGCGTACAAGCAGGAATAATGGGGATGCGGCTGTGAATCGTGTGGTCACGATATTAAAGGTCTTTTATCGAGCGATGGTCGCCATGGATATGATGGAGTATAAAGACAACCCAATGATCAGCTTTCCCAGAATGAGGGCGGTCGCACGTAAACTGCCTGTTGTTCTGACCGACAAAGAAGTCAAAAAACTATTGACCTTACCACCTAAAAATACAGTGATAGGCATACGTGATAGAGCAATACTTGCACTATTATATGGCACGGGTATTCGCGTATCTGAGTGCGCTTCATTAACTGAAGGTTGTGTAGATTTAGCGGGTAAACTGATTACTGTCACGGGTAAAGGCGGTCATCAACGTTCAGTTCCACTCAACGAGAATGTGGTGACAGTTCTCACCAACTATCAGTGTCAACGTGGACATGCGTTACCAAAAACGCCTTTTTTTAGATGCAGAAACGGTAAAGCGATGCAGAGAAGAACTATTTATGAGCGCGTTAGAACATGGGGCGAACGCAGCCATTTACCGAAGCGAATATCTCCACATAAGTTGCGTCATACCTTCGCTACTCATCTATTAAAAGCAGGCGTTGGTATAGTGACATTAAGAGATTTGCTAGGCCATAAACAGTTAACCAGTACCCAAGTTTATTTGCATGTTACCGCCCAAGATCTACGAGAAGCCGCTGAGAAGCATCCAATAAAAAATCTGTTAAACAAGGTGGAGCTTATTCTGCCTAGCCTAAGATTGCCAATGCAATTGGGACCAAGGCGAAAACGATATGGTTAAATAAGTTATTTGTACATTATTTTAAAATCAAAAACGCATTGCCTTGAGGCTCAATGTAGCAAGAATAAAAGTTTAGGTGTAATATCATTAGCCGGTTAATCGTGTAATTAAGTGTTTAGCACTTATTTATGTGTTTTAGGTGCAAAAATATTGTCAAAAAAATAACAATTTTTACACCGACTATGACGAACATAACAATCACGCCAAAAACGCTCTTTAAAATATCGAACTAAATTAAAATATGATGCAACAGGCAGGCTTTATGAAGTCACATCTAATGGGGTAAAAACCACATTTTTATACGATGGTGAAGAGCTTGTCGCAGAGTATAGCGCGAGTGGTGCAATCACCAATCGTTTTGTCCACGGTATTGCCGAAGATGATCCGCTGGTCCGCTATGCAGGTGCAAACACATCGGCAAGCGGTAGCAATAAATCCTATCTTCTAGCAGACGAAAGAGGGTCCATAGTATCTGAAACCAATATATATGGAACCGTCAGTATCGTTCATAAATACGGTCCATATGGTGAGCCTATTAATAACAGCTCGTCCCGATTCCGCTTCACCGGTCAAATCCTAATTCCTGGGACGGAGCTTTATCACTACAAAGCAAGAGTATACAATCCAGAACTAGGGCGCTTCATGCAAACCGACCCCATTGGTTATGAAGATGGCATGAATTGGTATGCTTATGTTGATAATGATCCGATTAATCAAACCGATCCAACGGGACTTGAAAAGTACAGTATTGGCGTTGGAATTGAGGCTATTGTTATTGCGGGGGTAAAAGTAGGGTTCTCAGTTAGTTTCGACACTGAAAATTACGAACTTGGCGCTGGGTTTGCTGCTGGACCGCGACTTGGGGCTGGCTTAGGTGTGAGTGCTTCTGTCGGTGCTACGCAAAGTGGGGAGGGACCTGCACAAAATGATGTCTCTAGTGATGTTGCAGTAACTTTCGACGCAGGTGCAGGAACGCTCGGTTTCAGCACAGACATCATTTCCGAGAAAAATTTACTTGGAGAATTTGGAACCACAGTATCAACAAGTGATGGTGACGCCCCCGCAAAAGGGAAGCTCGGATTGACGGCATCCGTTGGAGTGGAATTTAGAGGACAAGTCACGAGTTCTGCAGCAGCTGATGCGATAGGGGCTGTGGCTGAGGCGTGGGACAGTCTAAAAAGTGTTTTTTAATTTTTGGAATATGAATGAAATATCATGTTGAAGGAAGTTTAAGATTAGCACTGCTTTCTTTTTCTACACTAGGGTTATATAACATTTTGTTCATGTATAAAAATCTAAGTGTGAGCTCTGGGGAGTCTGATAAGCTGGAGTGGGTTATAAAATCAGTTTTTTATCCACTTTTTGTTTTTCCTATCTTAAGGCAGGCTGCTACAGAAGTGATACCTAATTTTCGTAATATTTATGCAGTAACGTTGACGTTTTTATGTCTATTTTTTACTCTGTCTGGAATGTTGGGAGAAACGATTGGTTTGCTACAATTTTTTACATGCGTTCCTATTTTATTAATTAATCGTTTATTCAGGAATGCTAATAATTCTAACCAGAATTCTTCACGAACGATGGTGATAGGCACAAAGGAATTGAGGTTAATAATATTAGGTGGCATTGCTGTTGCGTTTTATTTAATTTACACTCTGAATCGGATATTTTAATGAGGTTAATAATTAATATGAGTATGAGAAGATTTGTTTTAACGATATGTCTTATTTTGTATTCTGGAGCTACTATTAGTGGGGAAAGCGACTTTAAATATGAATCAGAAATAAGTTCGTTTCTTGAACACTTTCAAAACAACGAAATTGACAAAGCTATTGACTCGATTTACCGGTCCAACCCATATTTGAAAACGAATGGTAAGCAAATTGAAGAGTTGAAGAAAGCTATTAAGAAAATCGTTAGTATTTCGGGGAATATTCAAGGTATCGAAAAATTAGATACCGTGTTGTTAGGAAATTCGGTAGCCAGAATAAATTATATAGTCGTGTATGAACGAATGCCGATTAAAATACAATTCACTTTTTTTAAAATCAAAACAGGATGGCGTATTCAGTCATTTTTTATTGAAGAAGAGTTATTTTAGGTTCATCCAATGAAAAGTAATATTTTTAGCTCTACGGTTGTAAGCACAGTGATAAGCTTTTCTATCGCTTATGTTTTTTTTACTACAAAGATAGGCAACATTGATTTAGATTACTCAGGTAAGAAGCTTTACACTTTTATAATTATTTTTATACCTTTAGTTTTCGTACTTTTTAGCGTACTTTTTTCAATTATAAGTTGGTGCCAGAGTCTTGCTAAAAGACCAAGCGGTAAGATTTCCTTCCTTTGTATTATTATATCTGCATCATTTATTCCACTGGTAGCGTTCCTCATATATGACAAGGAGAGTGTTGGCGATCTCGGTGCGTACTTATTTCTAACATTCGTCTTATTTATCTTTTTTTTAATACCTTACGCTATAGGTGGAATCTACCAGTTTTTAGCAATTAAAAAAAGGACCAGTGTCGTTAGTAGTTAGGTAGTATTATTTCTTGCAAATACAGCTAAATGGGTCTTACGATAATATCGAGGCGAGTCTGCTATTAAAAAGCAAAAGCCCTAACACAAACGTGAGCTTTTAATAAACAACACCTAATTAAATATTTTTTGCCATTGCAGACTCATGGTTTTAAGTAACCAGCGAGATAGAGATGAGCATAAGAACCGTCGAACAATTGCAAGCTTTGGAATTCCTAGCTTTCAATGGACAATTTGCTTTCCCAAAAAAACACGCTGAAAGTGGACTCAAATCAAGTGAGGTTTGTCGCGCAAACAATACAATAGCTTCACTGATGATAATACTTACCGAAAATCAACAGGTGTCTAGGAAGCTTTTTGCTTCCGAAACGGCTACTCTTCAAGTCATACCGTTTGGTATCTGCGTTGTTGCTGGACTGAAAGGTCAGAACGTAGGTGTAATCGCGAATGAATTTTTTTATGCTGAGAGAGATACAAGGCTTGGGTGTCAAATACCAAGGTGCTTTGAAGAGGGGGGGGGGTTCTTTATTGGTCGATTTGAGAGGGCCTTTTCTGCCTGAGAATATATTCTCAGAAGAGAGTGAAATTGAGGCAGTTAAAGCTAGTTTCTATGCTCAATCACTTCTATACCGAGAATACGTGCACAAATTATCAAGCTTCAATATTGGCAGTTGATCCAAAACATAAAAGTGAGTTTTATGTCAACCTTCAAAGGATAAAGCAAGGTCATGACCTCGACGATGTGTTTAGCATATGAAATTTAAAAAATGAAGTAGGGCGTTTTGGAGTTTCAACTGCATACCACTTGAGGAAAGTGTTTATCTCTACCTTAAAGCTATAGCTTAATTAAAAGGCGAATGTCCTTAATGTAATCTTGATAGGCCAATACCGCGCTTGAATCTATTTTTACAACAGGTAGCAACCAGCCATTTTCTGCTTGATTAAATCGGTTTTAAATACAGCATTTTTTGTAACACTTTACATAACAGTAACTATTTATATTACTGCCAAGTAGGATAAAAATTAGTAATTACTAAAAATCTAGTAAAAGGCGATAAAAAATGATTGGAGACAGTTGCCTAACATTATTTAGGGGCTTTGGAAAAGTACTTAACGCGTTAGATTTTTGAGAACTTTTTCACATCAACATAACTCCCTTTGCAGAACGGCGGACATTGTTCGAAGTCACTTTCTTAGTAATATATTTAATACAACTAAAAATCGTCGTTTAGATCAGCTAATCCTGATGTATAAGAATGTTCTTCAGGCTGTTTTCTCTATGCTGCCATTCGTAGCTTGTATATTGACTTCCCTGATCCGAGTGCACCATTACTTGGTTAGTTGGTTTTCGCCTCCAAACTGCCATCAGTAAGGCGTCTAACACAATCTGTTTAGTCATTAATGACTGCATTGACCATCCGACAATTTTTCTTGAGAACAAGTCCAGAACTACCGCTAGATAAGGCCACCCTTCATGTGTTTTGATGTAGGTAATATCTGTCACCCAAGCGTTATCAGGGGCATCAGGATTGAATTCACGCTGCAAGCGATTAGGCACAACAACATGCTGGTTGCCACCACGATGTCTGGGCTTTCGGTAACCGACCTGGGCTTTGATTCCTTCTTGCTTCATTAGCTTGTGAACACGGTTGATATCGCACTTTTCTCCGATATCTTGTAAATCAGAGTGAAGCTTACGATAGCCATACACCATGCCTGATTCGAGCCAGAACTGCTTGATTAAACCAGTTAGCTTAGTATCTCGACGTGAGCGCCTTGATGTAGGTTGCTTGCGCCACGCATAGAATCCACTTGGATGAACGTTAAGTATGCCGCACAGGCGTCTTGTTGGCGCTAAACCCAGATTGTCCTTAATAAAGGCATACCTCAGTTGGACTGACTCGCGAAGTATACTGCCGCTTTTTTTAAGATTTCGCGCTCTTCAGTGACTCGCTTCAACTCTTTCTCTAACGCCCTAACTCTTTTATTATCATCAGACTTAGCCTTATGCTCAGCTGCATTCGGGCCATATTTTCTCATCCAATTATAGATACTGTGGCTTGTTACACCCAATCGTTCAGCAACATCTGCAACCGAATGACCGCGATCAGTAACTTGCTTAACAGCTTCTATTTTAAATTCTTCAGGACAGCGTTGTCCGCTCATATACTTTCACCTTATTTTTAGTTAGTTTATCTAACTAAGAGGTGTCTAGTAAACTAGTGGCGAATCATTATTTTGATTTAGGGGGCTCATAAAAATACTAATCGAGTTTAATCACGCCGGATTTTTTGCAAAATAAACCGGATCCCACAATTTCATCGTTGCCATTTGGCTTTTCCTGTATATACTTACAATTAACTGTATAGAAAAACAGGCTGTTTATGCGTCCACTAACTCCCAGGCAACAAGAAGTGCTCGATCTTATTAAGAGTACAATGATCGATACGGGCATGCCGCCCACTCGCGCAGAAATTGCGCGCCACTTAGGTTTCAAATCGGCGAATGCCGCGGAAGAGCATTTGAAAGCGCTCGCTAAAAAAGGAGTGATTGATATCATTCCTGGTACCTCGCGTGGTATTAA
>CBFHTO010000098.1:0-8717 GCA_965658765.1 Glaciecola sp.
CTCATGAGTGACGACTAAGCGACTCATATAACCCTCTTGTTCACGAGGAAAATACTTATGTGCATGACCCGCGCCGCCGCCGTATCCTAGTACTACACCAGCGTGCTGAATACGATTGTTCGGATATAGCAATTTTGCGCCCACACACCCGATTTCGTCCCTCAAAGTATGCATCACCATATGCTCAAGCCAACCTGGAGTAATCACTTCAACGTCGTTATTGATTAGACCGATTACACTGCCTCTAGCGTGTTTTACGGCGAAGTTATTTATTGCCGAATAGTTAAACTCATATGGGTAAGAAATCAGCCGCAATTGAGGTAATTGAGCTTCAAGACGCTTGAAGTATTCTACACATTCAGGATCATCTGAGTTGTTATCTATTAACAAGATTTCATAATTTTTGTATGAGGTTTTTTCAACAATAGAATCTATGCACATTGCAACAAGGGCTTTAGCGTTCTTTGTCGGGATAATAAGTGAAACCAATGGTGTATTTCGGAGAGATTCTCGCCATCTAATATTCGCTAATAGTCCGCCAACTGACGGCTCTGCTTGCATATTTTCGGCGCTATCCTCTAACATTTGTGTTAGTTCGTTTCCCCACTTATAAGGAACTTTTTGGCGGTGTACTAAGCTGTATGGTAAATGCTCAATATAATACGTATTAGTTAAAGTCTCTGTATTAGCATCCGAATCATGTCGTTGAACTGCCCCCTTTGTGTATAGGTCAACTAGCCAAAGTGGATAACATGCGAAACTTTTATTATCCTTTAAATATTCAATAAGCATAGAAATCATAGCTGGCGAGTTGACAAATATGCCTGTATTTATGTAACCAGTGCTTAATTGAAAATCAGGATCCCAATCTTGAAGAAAGTGCGGGCTAGAAAAACCCAAGTCTTTATCTATTATATCCGTATCGCAATATAGTATTGACGAGTTACTCGAAAAAAACACATCCAGGGCATTTTTATGAACTGTATCACCATTGTTTAATAGTAAACATGGTACGGATTCATCTGCATTCCACCAGTCTTCAACAATAGGTAACTCATACTTTTTTAGTGAACCTTCTAGAGGACTTTTTCCTACTTGGAGCTTCGTATACTTTAGGTTTTTGTTTTCAGGAGAATAGACATACACTTTGTGTAAATTAGAAAAGTGAGCAATTGACTTTAATGTCTCTTCCGAAAGCGAGTGGTCTGTTCCCATGTTGATTAGGACATTTGCTTTCACAGTACTTGTGTATTTTAATTTGACTAGCTCGCTTATTTCCCTCATTTGCAGTTTAATCACTGCGCGATATGATTTTGCGGTTTCTTTCTCTGTAGGTACGCCAAAAAAGAGACCCGACCTATGCAGGGAGTTTGAGTACAAATTTAATAACCAAGTTTGCTCTCTCAATTTCTTTTTCATTGAAATGGGCACAAAACTCAAAGCACCATGAATTAATTTCATTAAACTTTTTAATACAGGTGATTTCACTTATTAAGCCTTTAATCAATCTCTCAGAAAGCTAACGAGACACAATGGTTTAGCAAAGTTTAAATTTATACAATTCTTAGCTCTATCGCAGTTCTCGGAGAATTGCTAATACAATTTTTCCTATGCCAAATAACATCAAGTTAAGAACAATAAACAAGGAAATATTATAAATAGTCTGCGGGTACTTGGCATCCTGAGGTAATGTTGGGGACTCGACCGTAACCAAAAACTTTAATTGACGATACGCTTCAATACGAGATTTTTCTAAAGAGATTTGAGAAGAGGTATATGCGTTCAAAGCTAGCTCCATATCAATTTTGTAATCGCTAAATTTGGCTAAAATCTCACTCACACTCAAATTTTGCTCATCAGGCGGAAGCTCAGGATTTATAGTTGATTCGTCAGTCAAGCGTGCTCTCTCATTTTCAAGCTGCTCTACCATACTGTCTAGTTGCGCCTGCGCTTGAATAACGAGTGGAGCATTAACACTCATACTGCTTTTAAGCGAGCGAAGTTCCGTTCTTTTTGCCGCAATTTCGCCCTCTAAGCGATACGTTATCTCTTGTAAGGCCATTCCTTCTGCTTGTGGATCAAGCAGATTATGGCGCCTTTGAAAATTAATTAGATTTGACTTTGCTTCTCGTAAACGTAGGTCAACAAGCTCATGCTCTTTCTGGACAAAACCAAGTTGCTCTTTGGCTAAGGAATGCCCAATTTCATTTATGTAATATTCCGCTCTATTGACGATTTCTTGGCTAATTGAATAAGCGATCTCTTGAGAGTAAGCTTGAGCCCTTACAGTGACAACTTGTGACTTCTCATCAATGCTGACAGCAACTCTACTCAAATAATAATCGAAAAATTCTTCTTTGCTCGCATCGTTCTCTAAACGGCTAATAAAGTCATAGTCTGAATTGGCAAAATGCTCTTTGATATTCAGTGTTTGCTGAAGATGGTCAAGCATATCATTCGAGTAAATAAACGCTTTAACTAATTCAGTATCAGAACTGCTGGAGCTCACACCAAACCCTGAAAGCAAGGCCATCGTAGGGTCTAAGGTTGAAGCAGCGTCCGGTTCTTTAACAATAAGTTTGGCTTGACTTTCATAACGAGGAGACGCAAGTAACACTTGGTATAAACAAAATACGAAAAATGGAAGAAGCACCAAGGACACGAATGGTTTGCGTTTTAATAACGGAATAATATTAATCATGTATTTATTTGTTTTCTCGTTGTATATGGCTTGTTCAGACCATTGATTCTTGAAAGTGTTTAGTGTTTTACCTAAAAGCTTTTATTTAAGGAAATTAACACGCTTATAGCGCTTTATAATCTTCAATACCTTCTTCTAAGTTATCGTAGAACTTGAGTTTACCATTTTTTAGCACAATCGCGCTGTCACAAAATAGACGTATTTCATCCATTTGATGACTTACCATTATTACGTTCGACTTTTTACTTCTCTCAAGTAATGCTTCTTTCGCTGTTTTGCGAAATTGAGCATCTCCAACTGACGTGACCTCATCAATTAAATATACGTCGAAATCTATTGCTATCGAACATGCAAACGCCAACCTCGGTCGCATTCCACTTGAGTAATCTCTCACCGGTAAATCAAATTTTTGACCTAGCTTTGAAAACGCCATCACTTTTTGCTCATATGCATCTAAATCAGCAATACCGTTTACTCGACCGATAAACCGAGTATTTTCTCGACCCGTCATTTGAGGATGAATGCCTGTTGCTAAAGCAACGGGCCAAGACAAGCTTAAGTCAGTCACAATTTTGCCTTTATTCGGATATTCACTGCCTGCTAGCAGACGAAACAAAGTGGACTTACCTGCTCCATTTGCTCCTAAAATACCAATATTATGGCCACTTGGGATCTCAAAACTCAGCTCCCTAAATATATACTGATTACCCAAGTTACTTGGGTAATATTTGGTTATGTTATCCAAATATATCATCGGCTTATCGCTTGTTTCCATGAAATAGCATAAATACTAAGAGAGGCAAATATTAAACTCAAAACGGAAATGAACAAAAAATTTAAACTGACGCCAAACTGACCATAAGAACTCAATAGTGAGAAACGCGACAATTCAATGGCATGTAAAATGGGATTCCAAGTTAGATAATGCCAATACTCTTGAGGTATGTCTTGAAGCGAAAAAAAGGTACCTGATATAAAAAACAACGGCCTCACCATAAGCTCTCTAATTTTTCGAACTTCTACTACAAATAGTTCAGCAATACCAAATAGTAAACCTAATGCAAATGCCAAAAGTAGAATAGATGCGAAACAGCCCAAGAATAACAAAGCGTTGTTGACAAAAATTGGCAATCCAAACAAATACATGATGAGGATCACACCGAGTAAGGTAAAAAGTTTAACAAGTGATTCAAAAAATGTTGCTGCAATAACGGCTGAAATTGGTTGTACTTGCCTAAAGGCGAATAGCGACTTATTTTTACGTATCGAAGTCGCTGCAGAGCTAAAAGTTTGAAGGAAGCTCTGAATAACCAGCACACCAACAGCCATGAAAGTAAAAGTGGGTAATGTATGAGTTTCTGGACCGCTAATCTGGCTGCGAACAAACGACAGGATAAATATAAACGCCAGAGGGTTAATTACCGCCCAGCTTAGGCCAAATTTATCATTAAATCCGGTTCGCATTTCGCGCGCTAGCAGGGCAAAAATGACGTCCTTCCAAATGCCCCATTTGTTTCGCTTTAATACGGTTATAGAGCTCATATTATAAACTAAGAATACTAATCAAGCGCGACGTTCGCAGTAATAGCAATTTGATACATAATTTGTGTAATGTCTTTAACTGCTTGCATGACTTTGGTATCTACCTTTGGCAGTACTAGGATTTTATCACCCGGCACAAGCCCACCAATGCTTGATAAATCATCATTTAATGATGCGAAGTTAGTTATGCCATTAACCCTGACAATTACAATGCGGTCATCATTTGCACGCTCGCTAAAACCACCCGCCCAAGCGATGTAATCAGAAAGTTTTGCATCTGGGTTATACACAAAGGCCTGTGGCATTAAGACTTCACCCGATATCTGTATCAGGTCAGTATGTGCGGGGATAACGATTTCGTCGCCCTGCTCTAATCGGATATTGGCAACCGATTTACCGTCAGATACGACAACCTTGCCAAGAGGCTCAATTTGCCTTGCTCGAGCAATAAATTGAGAAATAAGCTGTGCCTCTTGCGCCCGAATAACAGCTTCACCATCACTTGATGCAGGCGCAGTAAAAACACTGCGTTCAAGACGTTGTAAAGCTTCTTCAATTAACTGTTTTTGTTGCTCTGCGGCACTTTCTCGTTTGATGAATACGTTCTGATAGTTGGTATTTTCAGGTTCAACTTCCACATAAGAAAGTAATTCCACTAAACGCGTGTCTCTCTTAACCGTATAAAATGATGGCCCTTCGTATCTACCTGATAACTGGACTGAAATAGATTGTGGTCTTAAGTCATTGTTAAAAAGAACCGTGTCACCGTCGAATATTTGAAAATCTTCAAACTCAGATATAGGCATGTAAACAGAAATTGGCCCCTGCTCGCGATTACCAGTAACCGCAACATGACTGACTGACACATTTGGTAGTGCGTAACGCATCAAGTCTGAGCCATTACGCATGCCCGTTTTGAGCTCAAACCGCAACGGGTATCGAGCACTGCCTTCCACACTCACGCTTGGACCCTGCTCACTGACCAATACAACGTCGTTATCCTTAAACGAAAAACTAGGAATGTTTCCCTCTTTTAAAAAGTCGTAAATGTCATAAGTGAAAATAGACGCACCGTCCCTCATTATTTCTATTTTGCGATAACTCCCTCTAGTGGGGTCGATACCGCCAGCACGATTCAAATAAAAGAGTATTGAATCAGATGCAAGACCAGCATATTGACCCGGTCGGATCACGGGCCCTGCTACATAGACGCCAACGGGGGTTGCAGTTAAGAGGTTGACGTAAACATTGACATTTTTAGGATAGATCTTACGAATATGTCTAGAAACAAGCGCATTTAGTCTACTTGCCGGCACGTTCATTACTGAAACTGGTCCTACGTCCGGTACAAATATATTACCTTGGTTATCAACCGTTATCACTTCGGCTTTTTGTATCGCGCCCCATAATTGAATAGAAATTTTATCGCCAGGTGCAACCAAATATGAGTCATTTAAACCATCACTGCGCTCGGCTACATAATTACCGTTAAAGATATTACTACCATAAGGAGGAGGCAAAGGTATTTCCATTTGCACCTGATAGGCTTCATCGGGAAGTTCAGCGATTGAACTTCTTCCAGTACTCGGCCCTGAAGATTGAATATATTGAGATAAATCAGGTTGTTGAGATTGACTCGCTTGCCTAGCTTGTCTTAACTGAGCTTCGCTCAATGCTTGTTGGGCATTAATAAGGCCGGCGTAGCTTATTAAAAATACAAAAACAATGGCAGCGGAAGTAAAAGTACTTAGCTGTTGTCTCAATTTGTTACTAGGAGTAATGCGTTGGTTCATACAGACTCCTCACCGACCTTGTTTGAGGTAAATAAAGAGGTATGCGCAAGGGCCTCACTAGGAATACTGTACCCATCAGGCATTGAGTTTGGGTTTAGGTTTGGAATGGGGTCTATCAATTTTGCGTTTAATACAACACCCTCGAGTTGGTACCATTCACCGTCATCTTGTTTGCAAAATACAAGCTGATGCATAGAGTTTATGCCTCGTTTACAGAGTGCCCCGGCAGCAGAGTGATAGGCAGGTGTTAGTCGGTATTGCAGGCCATTAATACTCACAGTCATGTTTGCTTCAGTAGAATCAAGCCTGTTTTTAACACTTGTGGATACAGTGCTTTTCGTCAACGGAAAGTGGTCGCTAACGAGAGATAAAGAAGCACTAGGTTGATTAACACTAGAACATGCACTAAGGAAAAGAAGAGTCACGGCTCCCGCTATGCTCAGACATCTGTTTTTATTCATATTTTTTTCTATTACGTTTCATTGCCGCTTACTATAACAAAATAGTAGCCACAAATAATCACTTTGCAAAAAAAGTTATCAATGAATAAAACTAATTATTTAGCGCGCCTACGGTCTCTTATAAAACGAAGAATGGTCCAGATATTTTGTAGTACTAAGCTATATAAACCTAAGCATAGAATAAATGCCCAGAACATAATGGACTCAGGAACCGAATACAATTCCCCGAATATACCGACAGCAGCATAGGCACAGCCCATTATCAATATTGCTGCTAAGGAACGACGAGATGAAAAGCCTGCACGCATAAAAATGTTGTGTAAATGTTGTCGATCAGGACGCAATACTGACTGACCTTTCTTTGCACGACGATACATAATAGCCGCCATATCCATTAGTGGTAAGCCGATAATCCACACTGCAGTCATAGGACGCATAGCTGCGTCTTGTCCTTGAGTAAAATCAACCATCAACCATGCGATAGTCAAACCGACAAACATACTACCACTGTCACCCATAAAGATTTTATTACCTTTGAAACCTTTAAGTGAAAGATTAAACGCTAGAAACGGTACGATAGCCGCTATCTTCATCATCGGAGCCATAATCGCTTGGCCATTGTTCTACATAATCAACAAAAAAACGACCGACAAAAATACGATTAAACTCATCCCACCAGCAAGTCCATCTATTCCGTCTATCATATTAAACGCATTTATGACGCCCACCACACATACAAGGGTGAAAAAGTATCCGAAGAGACCAAAATCGATGTCGCCAAGCCCAAATATATCGCCGACCGAAGTAATATAATTTTGTGCAGCCCATGCCATAATGGCTGCAACACCAAACTGACAAAGCAAACGCCCTTTGGCGCTTAAGTCAAACTTATCGTCCAGCATGCCAAGTAGCACTATGAAAAAAGAAGCCGTAAAAAAAAGTGAGCCGTTTTTAAACCAGACATCAGTCAAGACACTGGCAATTAATACTGCACCAAATATGGCGACGCCACCCGTTAATGGCACTCTTCCAGTGTGACTTTTACGTGCAGTGGGATGATCAACTAGACCAAGTTGGTGAGCGAAGGGAGTCATTAAGACCAATAGTATTATTGCCACTATAAAGGCGGTTACCAACGGTACTATATCCAAATAAGCAAACATAAATTGCGGTTTAATCCTCAAACATCACTCTATCGAGTAATTGATTTTATTTATTTCTGATAGATGATTATTATTTTTCTTTTTTTGTCACGAGGTAGTTATGCTTACTAGTGCTGTATTTTTATATTTGTGTCCGGATATACATCCTTAATGAGCCCACAAAATTTTAAATTGCTAATAAATCGCAAAATAAAATCATACAACATTTACACTTAAATTCGTGCAGCATCCATACTCAATCATCGTCAACGCGTTCTAGAAATCTCATCTTAACCCAGCTATTTAGCTGAGTGCTTTACCTAGAGAACTCATTACCCAGAGCTTTTACCTAAAGCGTCTTACCTAAAACTCTTTTGCTGGGTCCGAAATCTCAAGCGAACCTGATGAGTCAGGTAAACCGAAGCTACAAGTTAGCGTATACGCTATTGTAAATAGCCGACGCATCTTGATGTTGTTTAATAGTATTAACCCGAAAAACAACTTGCTTTGCGTTCACGTCCCTTTCTTATCCTTATTTAAGTATAGCAAACGATATCACCTTTAATCCAGTTATATTAAATAGACATCCCTCATAGATTTGTTAATTTTATATGAAATTCAACAACAAAAAGTAAATCTTTCTCTAAATAGACCAATTGTTAAGCATTATAAAAAAGTCTGACCAATTTTTAGACGCGTGCAATAGTATGTTTCTAAATACTAATGTATCTGTACTCTATTTTTTTGACACATTAAGGTTTAATTTGCTCGAAAAGCGAAATGAAAAGCGAAATTTAGAACGCTCAAATAATCGTTAAAGCTATGTGAAATAAATTTGCTCTCATCTGTCGCAAACTTTATCCTTTTTCAGATTATTTGGCCGCTTGCAAAGCTCGGCATAACACTGCCATAATGAAAATAATAAATAATAATAAAAAGCAGGAACAAAAATGGAATCAAATAACCAAAGTCCGGCGCAAATCGATCGGACAAACGACACACGTTTTTTCGGGCATCCAAAAGGTCTATCAACACTAGCATTCACTGAAATGTGGGAGCGCATGAGTTATTACGGTAT
>CBFHTO010000098.1:8727-8977 GCA_965658765.1 Glaciecola sp.
GTGGTTTGCTTGTGGTTTTTATGGTTCTTGCCGTACAAGAAGGTGGCTTCGGGCTTAATGAACAATCCGCTAATGCCATATACGGCTTGTACACGGGCGCAGTCTATTTCACTGGCCTTTTAGGTGGTTGGATGGCCGACCGGTTGATTGGTGGGCAAAAAGCAGTATGGTATGGCGGGATCATTATCATGCTGGGTCATATATCACTTGCTATCCCAGGCACTAATACCTTCTTTTTAGGTTTGATCTT
>CBFHTO010000099.1:0-8448 GCA_965658765.1 Glaciecola sp.
CAATAAGCGATATATTCCCACCTAATCTGACCGCGTTAATCGATTGAGCCAAAGTGTTTGGCCCACCGAGTTCGATAACGTGATCAACGCCTTGTCCATTCGTTGCTTTTAAGACCTCTTCACCCCAAGCTTCATGAGTTTTATAATTAATGGTGAAGTCCGCTCCTAATTCTTTTGCCCTTGCGAGCTTGTCGTCTGAAGACGAGGTAATTATTACTTTTGCCCCCATCATTTTCGCAATCTGCAATACAGCCAGTGACACGCCTCCAGTACCGAGTGTTAGCACGGTATCTCCTGCTTTCAAATTACCGTCCACAACCAATGCCCGCCAAGCTGTGAGACCGGCTGTAGTAATGATCGCAGACTGCTCGTGACTCCAGTTGCTAGGAGCATGAGTAAACGCGTCAACAGAACGAACAACGGTTTGCGCTGCCATACCGTCAACTCCGTCACCGGGTGTAAGAGCAAAACTCACAGCATTTGCTACTGGCGTCCCCGCTAACCATTGCGGGAAAAAGGTAGACACAACGTGATCTCCAACAGAGAATTCCTCCACCCCCTCGCCTACCGCAGTAACTATACCCGCCCCGTCCGACATTAAAATGCGCTGGTCCTCAGTTTCTAAAAGACCCAAGACAACTAAAAGGTCATGATAATTAAGAGAGCTTGCCTTTATGGACACTTCAATTTCGCCCTTCTCGGGTTTAGCAGGGGGAGCAATATCATTTACGGAGATGGCATCAAGGCCGCCGGGTTTTGCTAGGCAAATTGCTTTCATTGTTCAGTCCTTTCGTTGCCTGCTTGTGTTGTTTAAACACAAAACTAAATAAAATTACAGTGTTGATATATAAACAATATAGTAGTTTTAGTGTTATGGCTACGCTAAAAATTGCTAAGCCAATCACAGCTATCATAGGCACTAGATGACTGCTTTATCATTCGAGGTGTTAGTGATTGGAGCAAAGGATCGTGATTTTCAGTTCCAATAACGGTGCTATCTTTTCAACAATTATTCTTCTTCGAGCACAGTGCTAGCTCGATATAAATCTATGCTATATTAAAAATCATAGAAAATTTGTCTAGAACTAGCAGTTATGGATAAGCGACAAAAACGTTAAGATGTTAGTTCTAATGATGCTTCTATTATCGTTAGATGCTAGTGTATAGTTCGGCTGAAAGCTTTTAAAAGTGGTGCGTCTACCCTGACTCGAACAGGGGACCTCTACCATGTCAAGGTAGCGCTCTAACCAACTGAGCTATAGACGCAATAAGATAGGAAGTACTTTGTAGTGGATTCGCATCCTCAGTACGGCGCGTATAATAACGATGTGCAACCATGCGCGCAAGTGCTTTTTCATTACCTGACTAAGTTTATCGGTTTTATATATTCAGATGGATGTTTATTGTGCACATTGTTTAAAAATTCTTCTGCTAATCGCTCTGATTCACTCATTACTCTTTGCCAATATTGAATACGCTGCTGAGCATCCATCGTCTCAAAATCTTTCCTGTCAGGTATTTTTGAATATGGTAAGCGGTGCACAAACTCTGTGCTAGGAGATACCATCAGCACATTTGAATAACTACTTGGGTGACACACCCTTGATTTTAAACCTTTATCAAACCAACCGGGAGTAACTTTAGTGTAAAAGTGCGGATAAAGCACAAGACCAGGCGTCTTTATTTGCATATCAAAATGATAGTCAATAATACCACCATCTCGAAACATACCTGGTCGTAAACCACTTATATTTTCTACGCCTTTTATCACCGCCGGAATGCTGCCCGAGGCCATTAACGCATGCAAGAAATTATCTTCACTAAGCTCTGCATACTCTGTCCTGATAGGTACCTGCTCTTGAAATTCTAAGGCTTGGTCATTACTCGATAAGATTGCTCGTGTGAAGCTTTTTTGCAGCTTCGAACGCGATACAACATTTCTTGTGGCGGCTAACGCCAAGCCAGCTATTAACTTTTTTTTGTCTTTAGAAGCCACCATGCCATGACAACGTGCTACAACGATATGAACTGTCTTTTTAACACAAGACAATATTTCGCTTACGCCCATACTCCCGACCATGTGCTCTAATACATCAATACCTTTTTCGGTGATTTCTTCAACATCAGGCTTTTCTGTGTAAACGGTATTGCTGTACCGGTCAGCTAAACGAGCAATTGCTTTTGCTGGATCTCGCTGCGCAAAACAACTAGCTCTGAATGCTCCAACTGAACTTCCAATAATATCGATATGCTCATCTTGATTATGAAGAAATTCGTTAAACACAACCTTGTCTAGCCCACACAAGACAAACCATTTGGGACCGCCACTTGCGCCGAGAAACGCAGTAAATTTATCAGGCGTACAGCCCTGTTCATTCAACTTTTTTAATGCAGAGCTACCAGCCTGAAATTCCAAATTCGCCATGGATTAGATGCTTTCCTTTCTTAATTGTTATAAGTTCTTAACTAAGTCCAGTAAAATTATAATTCAAACTTGTGTCATCTTCTCATTAATATCGATGAAATTTTTGAAAGCTCCGTAAGATAGCTTCCCTTTGTCGGAGCGCTTTTCTTTAACATCTCCTGACGGGCGCTTGTTACCCCGACTGGCCCCCTGTAAAAATTCACTAAAAAATTGATGCTAATCTAGTGAAAAGGTCAAAGATCGCTCGATTATTATCATGTCAACCTTAAATACGATATCACCAACATTGACACAAATCATAGGATATTAATTGCTTATGCACATACCACGTGAAAGTTGACCAAAAGTTATTCACAGTTTTGTCTTCATATTTATAGAAAAATATGGATTATTTAGGGTTAATCGTCGCTATGCTAGGCAGTATATGACATAAATATAACCATAAATCTGAATGTCCTTCCAATTAAGCACCTACCTGAGCGCACATAAAAGATCAAGAAAATTCAGATTATATTTTTTCTAAAAAAGTTTTTGAATACATATAAAACAAAGGCTTGACTCGTATTAATATCTTTGAAGTAACATCAAAATCTAAGAATTATCAAAATTGTCGGTATAATATACAATGGCTTTTTGCTATAGTTTTCATACCGTTAGTGGATAACCCACGACTAACACACAAGCTTATCCACAGTTACAGTGGATAAGCTAAAGTAATAATGGATTCTAATTACAAGATGTCAAAACAAACTCTTAAGGTACTTGAGCATAATTACGCCATTCATAGCCTAGATACCGATGCTTCAATACCTTCTCAGGTGTTAAATTCAGATGTGTATTTTATAGGCAAAACTAACGATGAGTTATCAATCGTTGCTCCACAGTCAATCCGTGTACCTTCTATTGAAACGGATTTTGACTGGCGCGTTTTAGAAGTTTTGGGGCCTCTAAATTTAAGTCTCGTTGGTATCATGGCTGAAATTAGTAAAGTTTTAGCGCAAGCCAAGGTCAGTATTTTTGTTGTATCGACCTTTGAAACAGACTTTGTGCTTGTCAAGCAAACGCAACTAGATGAAGCGATAAATGCCTTAAGTGCAGATGGATATCGATTCGCATAAAGTGTTGGATTGTGAAGCACAATACCTTGGTGCTTATTGTAAAACTCGATTTCTTGAGCAAAATCTAAATATCAGACCAATACAATCATTCTCAAATTAAGGAAGTGTTATGGCCAAAATGTATGGCATTCCAAACTGCGACACTATTAAAAAGGCAAAACGCTGGTTAGAGAAAAATCAGATCGCTTATGACTTTCATGACTATAAAAAGCTTGGTGTCGATGCTAATTTCTTAGCTGCTATGATCACAGAGCATGGTGTTGATGTCATAGTGAATAAACGAGGAACAACATTTCGTAAATTGAGCGACGAAGAAAAACAAGCCCTTAATTCTGAAACGGCGCTTGACTTACTTACGCACAATCCATCTATGATAAAACGCCCTATTTTAGTAGTGGGTGAAAAAAGCTTAGTAGGTTTTAAGGAAAGCGAATATCAAGCACTATTTGGAGTCGATTAGCTTGAATAAAAATCAAGTACAACTGAACCATCCGGTTATAGAGCTCGCAAAAGATTTAGTATCAAGGCCTTCCGTTACGCCAAAGGACGAAGGCTGCCAAGATGTCTTTTGTGATCGCCTTGCGCAAATCGGGTTTAATAACGAGTCAATGTTCTTCGAAGATACCCTTAACCTTTGGTCTAGAAGAGGTAATGTAGCCCCTGTTTTCTGTTTCGCTGGTCATACTGATGTAGTTCCCAGCGGTCCAAGCGAGAAATGGAAATACGACCCATTTACGCCAACCATAGATGATGGCTTTTTGTATGGCAGAGGCGCGGCAGATATGAAAGGTAGTTTGTCGGCAATGCTTTGCGCATGCGAACGTTTTGTAGCCGACTATCCGAACCACAAGGGAAGTATTGCTTTTTTATTGACCAGTGATGAAGAAGGCCCATTTGTTAATGGCACTACACGGGTTATCGATACATTAGAAGAAAGAAATGAAAAAATCGATTATTGCATCGTTGGCGAGCCTTCGAGCACATCGCACTGCGGCGATGTAATAAAAAATGGGCGCAGGGGATCGCTTAGTGCTGATTTGCACATCATAGGTATCCAAGGTCATGTGGCTTACCCTCATCTAGCAAACAATCCAATCCACTCTTTAGCAGTTGTACTTAGCGAGCTAAGTCAAGAAGTTTGGGATGAGGGAAACGAGTACTTTCCTGCCACTACCATGCAAATATCTAATGTACAAGCTGGCACTGGAGCGACGAATGTAATTCCTGGCTCAGCAAATGCATTGTTTAATTTTCGCTATTCTACGGAGCTAGACGCTAGCAGCATCATTGCGCGAGTAGAAAGAATCTTATGCAAACACGAACTTGAATATACTTTGGATTGGACATTTAACGGGAAGCCATTTTTGACCTCAGAGAGTCCCTTTTTAGCGTCATGTATTCACGCAGTTGAAAAGATACAAGGGTTTACGCCTGAGTTATCAACATCAGGCGGTACTTCTGATGGTCGATTTATCGCACTAACTGGAGCAAAAGTCATAGAGCTAGGCCCTGAAAATGAATCAATACATAAAATAAATGAAAAGGTGAGTATTGAAAACCTACTCGCCTTAGAAAAGATTTACTATCAAATTTTGGTGGATGTACTGGCCTGAGCCTCTCTTTTTTGTAAGGTCCAAATGAGATGTCAATTACTGAGGAAAGTTAGTAATGATAATTACACAAGAACAGATGTTTGGGCGAGATGAGCGCCACTTAACAGCCATAAATGACTCTCATAAGCTTTTGCCTAGTGTCGTCCAAGACTTCATGCTCATGCAAAGCGAAGCAAAAAAAAATGGCATCGACATTCAAATCTGTAGCAGCTTTAGGAATTTTGAAAGACAGCTCTCAATTTGGAATCGAAAGTGGCAAGGCAATTTACCTATTTATTCTATATCCGGCGAGTTGCTTACTGCTGACAAACTTACTGATGAAGAAAAAATACACGGCATCATGCTGTGGTCTGCACTCCCTGGCGCTAGTCGTCATCATTGGGGAAGTGACTTTGACGTTTATGACGCAAAAGAAGTCGCTTTACGAGCTCATACCCTTGAACTGGTGCCAAGTGAATATGAAAATGGTGGTCCTTGTGCTCAGATGAGCCTATGGATCCAAGAAAACGCTGAGCGCTTTGGCTTTTACTTTCCTTATCATGAATACAACGGTGGCGTTGCTCGAGAACCTTGGCACATGTCGCATAAAGAAAGCAGTACGGATATTATCAAACGATTTGATATAAATGCGTTATCAGCAACACTAGAAAAAGCTGACATTAACGGTAAGGCGAGTATACTTGCGCAACTTCCTGAATTAGTCAGGCGCTATACACTTAACGAGGGTAAGCAAGCATCATGCAATTGAGCACTACTTGGGTTATTGTGATTATTGTTATTGTTATGGCCGTGATCATCAGCAATATTACGCTATTACTGAAGAGTAATAAGTCCTTTAAGTTTCCAGATAACTATGAAAAAGACGCGTCACCGGATGATGACGAGCCACCAGAGGATAAACCTTAGTCGGATAATTTCACCGCAGTGCCGCTGATACTGACCATGAGCATGCTGCCATTTTGACCGACCACTTCATAGTCTAAATCAACGCCAACTACCGCATTTGCGCCAAGTAACATTGCTTCATTACGTATTTCATCAAAAGCAATACGGCGGGCTTTGGTTAACTCTTCCTCGTATGCACCTGACCGGCCACCAACAATATCGCGAATACTTGCGAATAAGTCTTTAAATACGTTCGCGCCCATAATTGCTTCACCTATTACGATACCGTAATACGCTTCAATTTTTTTCCCCTCAACGCTGTTTGTCGTTGTAATAATCATGCTGTGCCCTTGCTATTGTTATTCAATTGAAATTTTCGGTTAAATACGAATTAATCATAGATTAATATTCGCATTAAATTAAACACAAATATGTTTCACAATATTTCTATGAACAAGCTTAAACAAGTTGTTCAACAATTTGTTTAATCCTATAAGACAATTCTTTCGAGGTATATTCTTGCGGTGTCCCATTTCCCCATATTGGCGCAGGCCAAGCGGCGTCATTGATAAATCGAGCGACATGATGGATATGTAATTGTTCAACTACGTTACCAATTGCTGCAACGTTGAGCTTATCGGGACTAAACACCTTTAAAAGAGCCCTACTCACCATATTAGACGTGCGTAAGACCTCTTGCTGTTGTTCATCACTGAGTTCGATTAACTCCTTGATATTGTGGATCTCTGGTACAACAATGAGCCATGGGAAACGAGCGTCCAAAGCTAAACGGACCTGGTTAAACCCTATACGTTTTATAAAAATAGAATCGCGTTCCAGCCTAGGATCTATACTAAAGCTCATGTGGAACCACCGTTAAAAGTGCGCGTTGTCCTATTTCGACGTCCGCATTAGGGAATACGATCGCTTCGCGATCATGTTCTGCTAAATAAACTACGCCTGTCTCGCTTGCAAACATGTCTCCCTTTGCAAACTCGGTAAAATTGGCAATATCGTCTGAAAAATGCAGTTTAAAATCATCTTGAGTCTTATTTATCACCTGATTAACTTTATATATAAGTGATTTAGACCTATCAAAATGATATGCGTCTGATTCTAAAATTTCGGTATCACTTATAAGTTTTTGAAGATTTGACTTAACGTCTTTGAATTTATGTCGATCATTTTGCCCAAACGGCATGACCTTTCCCAATTCAACCGTAAAAGAATGTGCATTGTGAAAATAAGAGCTGTAATAGCTGAACGTGCCGGTAGGCGACTGAGAGAGTAAAATGGAATTCACGCCCCAATGGTTTAAAAAAGCAATTTGTTTTTTACTGTGCGCCTTGCCATGCAGAAAAGGATACACTGCAAATTTCTCATTTTTCGATGGGCGAATGGCCGTATGCAAGTCGTAGTGAAGCTTATCATCTCTGTTTGTTGTTTCATGAGCATCAAAGAAATCATCGACACAGTTCATTATTTGCAATGCTCTTTGACCCTCCATAGTATTAGAGCGTAAATCTTTTACGAATAGGCGATTTAGATTTTCCTCTACAAAACGTGTTTCTGAATGCATAGAGGGGATGTTGCCAAATATGAACATAACGCGGTGTGCACTAACGATGCGCCCATTCAACAAGTCATTAATTAAGTCATTACATATTTCAATAGGTGCCGTCTCGTTACCATGCACAGCACAACTTAATAAAATAGATTTCTTCGAAACGTCCCAATCATGTGGGGTAAAACTCAATATCCCGTCACAATGTAAAACGACGCGACAAGCGTTAACAGAAAAGCAAAACTCGGATGATTGAGAAGTGTATGAAAGGGTGAAAGATAGAAAATCGTTTGTAATAAGATTTATGAGTTCTTGCTGGCTCAAATTTTCGAAAGTTTTAAATTTCAAGTAAACGCTCCTATACGATTTTTATTCGTATAGTATCAGTTTATTAGCCTGTTTTCCGCGGAGCCTCAAAGAATAAATCGCTAAAACCGCCTTTTTCTAACTGCTTGGTAAATTCATTCATTGGCACTGCTCGAGAGAACAAAAAGCCTTGTCCCTTAGTCACACCTAGACGTCTCAATAATTCTAACTGTTCAAAGGTTTCTATTCCTTCTACATAGGTCTCACAACCCTTAGCATCACAGATAGTTTTTGTTGCTTTGACTATTGCAGTATTTACTGGAGAGTCATTCAATTCTAATATAAAGGCTTTGTCGATTTTGATTGCACTTAAATCCAAATCGCGAATAAAACTTAAGTTTGAATAGCCCTTGCCAAAATCATCCATTGAAATAGAAATTCCCATTTGTCTTATTTCATCTAGCTGACGTTTCACCAATAAAGAATTAGATAATGCAACATCTTCGGTTAGTTCAATCTCAACAAGATTTGTGGTAA
>CBFHTO010000100.1:0-8431 GCA_965658765.1 Glaciecola sp.
TCGTTAGCACCTTTAATTCGACGCTGAAGTCGCTAGTATCAACAAGTGCATAGGCACTACCTGATGCTGCTGTAGAAACCGCTGGTACTTCTTGTTGACCCGACAAACCAAAAGCCGCTAGCGCATAGTTATCTGTTAAGATTTGACCACGCAATTCACCATTCGGGTTTTTAGGCGTATGAATATTCACGTAGTGACCACCAGATGCCAGTGTGTCAAATGTTTCACTGTCAATCGTGAGGTCGGCAGGTGCAGTCCATATACTTACGTCACTTGTTGCTTGTTCCAAGCCAACTAACACCTCACCATTTGAACCAATTCGTCCGATATGGATATGTGCCATGGTCGCATCGTCTACGCCATTAGTACGCGCAGTGAGGCGCAACTCGCCCGTACCACTGTCGTAAGATGCGTAAGTAAAGCCAGATGCCTTCGTCGATACAGCTGGGACCTGCTGCTGACCAGAAAGCGCAAATGTTAAAACAGTTGTTGTGTCATTTACTATCTGCCCTCTTACTTCACCGTTCGGGAAATCAGTAGTGTGCACATTGACATAGAAGTTACCGCTAGCAAATTGTGCTTCTAAGTTATCGGTCAACTCCGTTTCACCGATTATATAATTCCCATTTGCGTCTTGCTCAAATGCAACTACCACATCGCCGTTCAAGCCGATTTGCCCTTCGTGGATATGAGCTGCGGACACATTTTCAATTGCTGACAAGTCGAGCGATGCTCGGAAAAGGTCAAGCGATTCATCTAGCTCAAGCGTCGCTGTAGCAAGCGCTTGCGAGCGATTGTTGGGGACTTGTTGAGAGCCATTTAGGTCGATAGTGTATGTTGTTGAGGCAGTGAACTCTGGCGGTGCCATTTCGACAGGGTCATCGTCAGAGTTACAGGCAGCGATGAACATCACCGCTATGACTGGTAGTAATTTTTTAATCATGGTTTTCTCTTATTTGTACTTTAGTATAATTGCTTACTCCCCTAACAGTCATTTAGATGCAAATATTTTTTCTTTAAATTTACATGAGTAACGAAATATTTACATTGAATCAGCTTTAACGCATTTTCTCGCAAGATTACGCTCGAACCACCGCAAACTAAATTATCTGTAATAAACCCAATTGCCGCAGTTCCAGTATAACAAGCGAACAAAATATTTCGCGACGAAGACAATGCGAACTAGGCCGTCTGAGCACATAAAAAAATAGGTGCAAACTCACGCGCTAGTTTTGCGAAAATGCTCCGCGCACCATGAATGGAGATAAACATGAGTGAACGACAACATGCTGAAGTAGGAGGCCCAAGCAACTCTTACATCGGTGAAAATCAAACCGTTACGTACGAACGAAAAGTCCCCTGGCTTGCGCACGGATTGGTGAGCGTTTTAATATTCGTTGTCGCAATAGCCATTATCATCGCCTTGTTTAGCAGTAAACCTGAGGCAAGACGGTGGGGAGGCGACAGGTCCGCACCAAGCGTCGCAGTCGATATATCAGATATTACTGTAGAAGATTTTGAAGTATGGGTAGATTCATACGGTACTGCCCAGCCACTTACTCAGACCCAATTAGTGCCCGACGTAAGCGCGCGCGTAATTATGGTATCTGAAAATATCAGGGCAGGCAGTAGCTTCAAAAAAGGCGAATTGTTGGTTCAATTAGATGACCGTGATCTTAAAGTAGAAGTTGAAGTTGCCGCATCAGCCGCCGCCGACGCCGAATTCCGATACCTCCAAGAAGTCGCTGAAAGCGAACTTGCCGCTCAACAATGGAATAAGAGACCAGATTCAGAAGCTGCAAGACTACTCGCATTAAGAAAACCGCAAGTCGCGGCTGCAAAAGCTGCACTTAATGCGGCCAATGCTAGATTTGCAAGAGCACAACTTAATTTAGAACGCACACAAATAAAAGCGCCATTCGACGGAAAAGTACTCCGACAAATGGTCGATGTTGGTCAAGTTGTTAGTCCATCTCAAGCAATTGCCGAAATCTATAGCACTGACTCAATTGAGGTACGTTTACCGGTCAAAATTAGGGACCTTGAACATATAGTAATACCTGAGCAATCAAGCCGCCCAATCGACGCCGAGTATGTTCAGATAGAGCAGCCAAGAGTGAAGTTAATTGGTGAGCTAGGCAGTCAAACTTTTCAATGGGATGCAAAAATAGTTAGGAGTGAAGGAGCCTTCGACCCATCTACACGTATGCTATACCTTGTGGCTCAAATTGAACGTCCATTTGAAAACACCGTAGAGCGACCTGCTGTCCGTGTTGGTCAGTTTTTTAGGGCACAGATTCAAGGCTCAACATTAAAAGACGTTATTGTTATTCCACGTCGTGCCGTATCACAAGACTACATGGTCAGTATTGCAGATGAAGGCTTTTTAAGAAAACGGAAAATCACGCCACTTTGGACCGATGCAAAATCGGTTGTCGTAGCGGGGGAGCCAAGTTCGAATGTATCAATGCAAAGCAGTCAATTTAATACCGACAGACTTGCCCTTAACTCAAGCGATAAACTTATATTAACGCCAACAGCCAACTTGCCTGATGGGACGCGCGTCAAACCATTGAATATACAATCAGACCGTCCTAGCAAGTCATCAAGTGATGTTATCTCTCAAACTGCCCAATCCGCTGCTTCTGCCAGCGCATTGAAGTAAGGAGATAATTATGATTGCTTGGTTTGCAAAAAACGACGTCGCGGCGAACATTCTATTATTCGTGGTGATGATATCTGGCCTATATGTCGCTTCAACTCAAATCCCGATAGACCTTTTTCCTGAATTTGAGCAACGCAATGTTCAGGTTTCAATGAGTCTTCCTGGCGCATCCCCTCAAGAAGTCGAAGAAGGGATAACGATAAGAGTAGAAGAAGCAATTCAAGATTTAGAAGGTATTCGACAAATTACCTCATCTAGCAGGGAGGGCGGTGCCTCGGTCACATTAGAAGTAGACGAAGGGTATGACGTTCGAAACACCTTAGACGAAGTAAAAATACGCGTAGACGCAATAAATAATTTCCCAATAGATGCTGAGAACCTCCTGATCCAAGTCCCTCAGTGGCGGCGAGATGCTATCGGTGTCATTTTATACGGTGATTATGATGCGCTGACTTTACGTCGATATGCAGATGATATTCGAGACGAATTGGCGGCACTTGGAGAAGTATCTCAAGTCGAAGTAAATAATGTGCTGCCTTACGAAATATCAATCGAGATCCCAGAATGGGGCTTAAGAAAATACGACATCACGCTTGAACAAGTCGCGGGCGTACTGAGGCAAAATTCGAATGATGTTTCAGCGGGTAACTTAAAGACCGAAGGCGGCGACATTTTTATTCGCAGTCGCGGTCAGGCATATCGGGCAAGTGACTTTGCCGATATTCCAATAATCACAACTCAAGACGGCACCATGGTGAAACTTGGTGATATTGCGAACATTTCAGATGAATTTGAAGAAACACCACTGCGTATGCGTTTTAATGGCGTGCCCGCAATCGAAGTAGAGGTTTTCAGAACTGGCGACGAAAGCATTATTGATGTGACTAAAGCAGTGAAGAACTACATCGCAGATAAACAGTCACAAATGCCGCAAGGTATGCAGGTCGATTATTGGCGAGACCGCAGCGAGCCTATCAAAGCACGACTGCAAACGCTCAGCACAAGTGCATGGCAAGGTGCACTGCTGGTAATCGCGCTATTAGCCTTGTTTTTAAGACCTTCTGTAGCATTTTGGGTGTGTCTCGGTATTCCCATGAGTTTTATGGGCGCGTTTTTATTCATGCCTCTATTTGATGTTAGCTTAAATCTGATGAGTTTATTTGCTTTCATTTTAGTACTAGGGATAGTCGTAGACGACGCTATCGTTACTGGGGAGAATGTATATTCGCATTTGCAAAGGGGTGAAGATCCCTTAAATGCAGCAATAAAAGGCACTCAAGAAGTTGCTGTGCCCGTGACCTTTGGGATCTTAACTACCGCTGCTGCATTTTTACCCTTGGCGTTTCAATCCGGCAGGGGAAGTTGGTATGCAGCCATACCCTATGTCATCATTCCTGTGCTGCTGTTCTCACTGATTGAATCAAAGTTTATCCTGCCTGCCCACTTGAAACATGTAAAAGTACGAAACAGCAAAAAATCGAACAAATTGTCAATGGTGCAACAAAAAATCGCCCGTTCACTAGAGATCATGATTGAACGTTTTTATCAGCCAGTTCTTGCACAAGCCATGAGATGGCGATATGCAACATGGATGCTGATGTTTAGCGTTTTGATTATTATCATCGGAACCATTGCTGCTGGCCAAACAAAATTTGTATTCTTCCCTAGAGTTCAATCTGAAGTGGCGACAGCAAATTTAGTCATGCCAGCGGGGACTGCATTTGAGAGTACTGATCGTATTGTTTCGTCAATGACCAATCATGCAAAAGACTTGCAAGAAAAATACAGAGATAGCGATACCGGAGAGTCGGTTATCCGAAATATCTACTCAATTAGCGGAGGACGAAATGCAACGACAGGACGAGTCCAAATTGACATGGTTCCTCCAGAGAAGCGCACAGTTGAAGTCACAACACGAGAAATTGTAAATGAATGGCGTACTCGGGTAGGCCAAGTAGCTGGGGCAGAACAACTTAACTACAGAGCAGAAATTGGTGGCTGGGGTGGCTCACCTATAAATATCGAACTAAAAGGAAGAGATACTGCATCTCTTGCGACTCTAGCTGAACGCTTAAAAGCACAGCTAGGCGAATATGCTGCCGTCTCTGATATTGAAGATTCTTTGTCTGACGGTAAAGAAGAGCTTCAACTCGAACTTAAACCAGAAGCTAGGCTCTTGGGTTTGGACTTAAACACAGTGGCAAGACAAGTGAGACAAGCTGTTTTTGGCTTTGAAGTTCAACGTGTGCAACGTGGAAGGGAAGAAGTCAGGGTAATGGTTCGCTATCCATTAGAAGCGCGTCAATCTATCGAAACTCTCGAACAAATGATGATTCGCTTAGGGCCTAACCGCGAAGTGCCTTTGTGGCAAGTCGCCAACGTACTGCCAGGACTTAGCCCTGATAATATTTTAAGAATTGACCGCCAGCGCACTTTATCCGTCAGTGCGGACTTCGATAAAGAAGGAGGGGACCTAGGCCTTGTACAGGACGAAATAAGGGCATGGCTCACACAAGAAATCAGTGCGTTCCCGGCTACCAGTTTTGAGATGGCTGGAGAAGCTCGTGATCAAGAAGAATCCTCAAGAGGCTTAATGGTCGGTGCAAGTGCTCTAGGGATCTTGATCTATATCTTACTCGCAATCCCTTTTAAGTCTTACTCACAACCAATCATTGTTATGTCGGTCATTCCATTTGGTTTGGTAGGCGCGGTTATCGGACATTGGATAATGGGCATGGATTTGACCCTGCTTAGCTTTATGGGGATGCTTGCACTATCTGGAGTTGTGGTGAATGACTCACTCGTTTTAGTGGATTACATCAATCAGAAACGAAAGCAGGGTGTTGACTTAAAAACTGCTGTTTACAATGCCGGCGGTAGACGTTTTAGACCAGTATTGTTGACGTCATTGACCACATTCGCAGGCTTGATGCCTTTGTTGTTTGAAAAATCAACGCAGGCGCAATTTTTGATCCCTATGGCCATCAGCCTTGGCTTCGGGATCTTGTTTGCCACACTTATTACGCTCTTTATTGTGCCAGTTAATTACCTCATTTTAGAGGACATTAAGCAGTACTTCCGAAATTACAGAAGCGATATGGGACAACTGATAAAAAACGGGAAATTCAAACTATCAAGGCCACAAAAAAGCTGACTTTTATTCCCAACTAAAAGCAGGATAGCGAGGAAAGTCTTCGCGTGATTCGTACCGGAGCGCAAAGATGTCTTTTTGCAGCTCGAAACGATATGACTTAACCTCGTTCCATGCACTATAGAATTCAGACTTGTCTTCGAGTTGACCTGCGTCTTCGGCTGCCATCATTGGCGCTAAATATTCGTATGCCTTTAAAAGCCTTTGAATATGCTGTTCTTCAAAGGCGCTTAACGCGCTCTTTTCAACAACGGAGTTTCTAGTTAATAGGGGGCTTGGTTCGTTACCATCGAAAGCTGAAAAGTAACGTTGATATTCGTCTAATTCTAAACTGTCTGCTTGATTAAATAAGCTTAAGCTATCTTCATTTAACAGGCGCTTTGAATTAGGCTCTACCACCATTACAGTAGGTGTGCCAAAGTAAATTGGGTAATCAAACATGGCTGTGATAGCCGTTTTATCATCGTAATTGCCTAAGTCAATCAAGACTGTTTCAAAATTCTGATCAAGAATAGGTTTTACTTCTGGGGAGTAGGATTTGCTTAAAAACCCAGTGCTATCATGACACCAATTTGCCCCTAATACGACCAAAGCAAGTTTATCATTTTGAGAAGCTCTTTCGAGCGCATCTTGTACCCTTTGAAGATCATTATCAGATGGCTCGAATGACGGCACAGCATCACCAGTGGATTTAGGGTCTGTATTCACAGCCAAGGAGTGATTAGCAAAAACTAGCATCATCAATGCAATGTGCAGTAAAACGCTTAAATTGAATTTCGTTTGGGTCATATTAGTCGGCTTCGCTATTTTATTGATGTTATGTTTCTATATATTAAAGTCTCTATATATTAAAGTTTCTATATATTAAAAGTACTCGTTCTCGATGAGTGCAGTACTCAGAAGAATCAGTGCTCATCCAAAACATATCAAGGCTTTTAAACGAAGCCAGAAATCCTCAAGCATGCAATAGAGCCGTTATATGCTATGGGCATACCGAAATATCACAGTACACAACTTCCCTCTACTGTAGCAACTCGTGATGAGGTGGCAATTGGTGCATGATCCATACAACTAAGCGACGCTTAAGACTGGCCAGATCCTCTTTATCTTCTGGTAACGGTGTGATCAGCTTATCATGCACTAATAAGCGATAGAGGCTCTCAATTTTTTGTTTAGACGAATCAGTTGGTGAAAAGCCTTTGTACCCTCTTTTTACCGCATAAGTCTCTGCGACACTGAGCGCTTTTTTTAGCAGTGCATTTTCGTTTTTTATTTTTTTCATCTCGCACACTTTCTTTTGTATAAGTGAATTGTGTTGTTATACCACAGAGATGCATGAGTTTCGCGCTTGGTGTGATGCTAACGTCAAGAAGATATGCGTTTATAGCAGTGAAGTGGCGCGGCGTGAGAGATTCGAACTCCCGACCTATTGGTTCGAAGCCAATTGCTCTATCCAGCTGAGCTAACGCCGCGCAGTGTAAGTTGATTCACGCCGTGTATTATCCATCCCTATAAAAAAATTACCAGAATTTATTCTCAAAAATAAAAATAAAGTGATGTTTTCACATTTGTGATATTTACAGTTGCCTTGGATTGAGCGTTTTCTATCGCTATTTTCTATCACTAGAACACTTAGATTTCCGGTATTTTCGGTGTCGGTGAGCGTAAGTGTTGCGTTCGGGTCAATACGAGCTCTTTCACTTCGACTATGTAACTTCGGCCGTCATCGGTAAAATGCAGCTCTTGAGTAATTGTCTCGATGAACTGCTGTTGTGTTAGCGTGCCGATGACCTTAACAGCTGGTTTTGCCTATACTGGGAATTCTAGAAAATTTTTGCACGGGTAACCATCTACCCAGGAATCTACCCTTGAATCTACCCAGAAATCAATTCGATGTTTTGGTTATATTAAAACACCTGAATAAATAACACTATACTTTACAGATTGTTATCAACAAAAAATGGTTATGTAAAATACTTTTTAGAAAGGCCTCTTGCTAAGAGGGAATTACACCTTTCAAGCTTTCAAGATCAGTATCAGATACTCCTAATTGTTTATAGTAAGTTGCCCATTCATCAGTCAATTCTTGTACTGTTGATATAATTTTTTTGGCTTTTGCCTGAGTAAGACCGAACCTTTTCGATTGCGATAAGGCATTATCAATTGTTCCATCTCTACCTTGTGTGCCTATACCAATACCATGTTGGCGAGAATTGTTTATAGGCAACACGTCATAGGCGGGCGATAGACGCCAAGCTTTATCCGAAAATGAATATAAGAAAGCGTGGTTTCTTGAGTGATCGTCGGTGTTACCCATCATTATATTAAACGCCATGCGTGTATAGAGTTCATGAGAGTCTTTTGGCTCTGCGCCATATGTTTCAGTAAGCGCTTGATTAGTAATTTTCTCTTGGTTAATTAACGAATTGGCACTTAAAAAGTGGTGTGACGGTTGGAAATTAGCACGGTCAAATCGTTCCACTAATAATATATCTTCTTGTTGACTATGTAGTATCGACGTATTCGCTACTCTAACGTTTAGTTCTTTCAGCATAGTCATTGTCGCGTGCTCTACAAGACACACATTAAATATGTCATCTAGACGATTGAACTTG
>CBFHTO010000101.1:0-2662 GCA_965658765.1 Glaciecola sp.
CAACATACGCATGAGGATTAGTGATTGAAAAGCGCACACCAGCCTGAGCAGCAAGATGAATGACTCGGTCAAACTGATGCTTTTCAAATAAACTTGCCATACCTTCACGATCAGCAATGTCCATTTTGATGAATGAAAATTGCTCGGCATGCTCATGCTCTTCAATCCAGTCGAGTCGAGCATGCTTTAAGCTAGTGTCGTAATAATCATTAATATTATCGATACCGATCACTGAGCATTCATTTGGCATATTCTGATTACTGGCATTACTAGTATTACTGGCATTACCTGTAAAGCCAGACTCGTCGTTAGACTCTTTAGTGTGATTGCTGCTAAGCGATTTATCTTCAAAGGGGATAGCGTTAACAGAGTCATTATTTAAAGACAATAATTTCCTAACGGTATGTGCACCAATGAAACCGGCTGCGCCTGTCACTAATATTTTCAAAATTCGTCCCTATTGTTCGACACTATTGTTTGACACTATTGTTTGACACTATGATTTTAACCTAACTCTGATCATGTATTAAATCACATTAAATCGTTATTGCTTTTTATTAAAGTGTGCAGGCATGTTTTCAGCGTTATCGGAAGGCGTGAAAATATGCTTCCCTAAGACAGCTTCGGCAATACCTCTGCCACTTTTCACAGTAAGGTGATAAATTAATATATGCAGTGGCATCTTTACCATATGACCTCTCATCACTGCCAAGAAATTTCGAATGGGCGAAATAGACATCGGCAAAAAACGATGCTGAGGCAATAACACCCGGCCAAACACCCATTTGTCAAAAGCAAACAGAACTTTTCTTTGCCCTACACGCTTCTCGATTAGACTAGCGCTAATATGTTGCCCAAATGTACGATTTAAGATGGCGAAGGATAAGCCGACTTCATATTCAAAACCAAGCTTTTTCGCCACCTTCACTACTTCGTCTATGAATACCTCTTTTAGCTCTTTGTTCGACAGTTCTTTATCCGTCAGAGCTCTAGTCGAAAGACTCTGATCAGCTTGGCTAGTATTTTCTAGTTTTTCTTGTGGATCTTGATCTTCAATGAGCTCTTTTGAAGTATTCTCTGATGCTGTAAAAGAATTACTCGTATCATTTTCAAACTCTGCGTTAAAAACGTCAGTCTGAAGCTCGCTGTCGCTTATCATAAGAAACAAATCAATGACATCTCTAAACGCATTACTGTAGTCCTCACTTCTAAACAGGTGAACAGCACTATGCACATATTGTGCAGCAGGGCTCAACACTTGAATGCCGTTATCATTTGTCTCGATATGCTCGGCTAAATCAGCTACGGTCGGCGCATTCTTGCTAATTATAGGAATAATATTGTGGTGAACATCAATGATCGTCCCGCGACTTCCATGCGCCAGAGGAGGGATCTCATGTGCCCACTTACGATAATACTTATCATCGTAATCGTTGATTTCTTGCCCTAACCAACCTTGTATAGCCAATGTTTGTTCGCACGCTTTTAGTTGCGACTTATTAACTAATATATCGATATCACTGTAAACGCGACCTAGGCCAACTCGCTTATTGCTGAGGGTGTACGCGGCGCCTTTTAAAAACACCACAAAATCAGATACAGCGTTTAGGGTATTTGTTATTTCACTTGCTTCTAGTACCACTTGCTCTCGCTGTTTTTCAGCGATTTTCATGGCGTTTTTAAGATGTCGCTGAGTTTTCGGATGAAGTTTTTCAAGTACATGGGCATGTTCGCAAAAATACGCAAATCGCGCCAAAATCTTCTGATGCCGCAATATCAATACCAAATCTGACTGTTTGGCTTCGCTTAAATCAATTGCAAGCGCAGGATTTATTACGATATCGACAAGTTGTTGGGCATTAATCAGCATTAATCACCTCATCCATCAAAAACGATTCGACCTCGTTTAAATCATTATAATGGATCTCAAAATTGTGAGTACGCTCAATGAGGTTTGTTACTGTATCAAAACTGTCCTTACCTATTGCAGTAAAGTTAAAGGCGTTTTGCACTAACTCCATAAAGGTTTGTGTCATATTTAATTGATAAATATCGAGTTGTGTGTCGCTTTTATATTGAGGAAACACAATGCCCACAATATCTGCAGGAGTGCTTCCTTCATCTAAAGCAAGACTTGATGGCGCCATGTGGATCACGTCGCCCTTGTGAGTGTCTTTTGCTACGGTCGAAAAGGTGCAATCAGGGAACCACTGTTTTGCCAATTCAATTGATTTGTTTTTTAAACAAATTGGCCTCACAAAAGGGATGACTTGATTTGTATTAGGCAGAATTAAGGCCATCTCGTCAGACAATAATCGCCAACCATTGTTAGCAAGGTGAGCCGTAAGGGTGCTCTTGCCAGAACCCGGTGGTGCGGGGAATATAATCGCTTTGTCGCCCTTAGCTAATACAGCAGAATGAATAATTACATATTGCAGTTCATGCGCGGCAACCGTCCAATTCATTCCCCATTCTAATATGGCGTAGGCTTGCCCAACCTGCAAAGGCTTAAAAGGTTCTCGATCGTCGCACAAAAAGCGCGCCTGGGGTTTATAAAAACGTCGTATTCCGCCTGAGTGTGTCACTTTTAAGTGATAATCAACAAAATCGTTAGGGTCAAAATCTGTCTTGTATTTCTCACCATATATGCGACGAGCATTGT
>CBFHTO010000101.1:2672-8403 GCA_965658765.1 Glaciecola sp.
GGGAAGTCAGTGAGTATTTGAAATGTAAACGGTGGTAAATATAACCTGAATGCAATCATTCTCTGTTTGTGGCGGTTTCAACCACGAATCCTTGATCAATCAGCGCTTGTAAAGCTTTTGATTCATCATAGCCTAATTGCTCCGGTGCTTGCAACCAATCTTGCAGTACATGCATTGGTACTGGGACAGAAGATATCACGGTAGTTTGGGTGTTAAAAAACGTGACACCTGATTGATCCGAAAAGGGATGCATTTGCACCCCTTTGTTAATAAATAACGTATTCAACGCTTAGCTCGTTTGTTGCAACACGTCCCCCATAGCCAGGCCGTATGCTCTTTTATCAATTGATTTTTTTGAATTATTGTATAAGTGACTTGCCAGAGCCGTATAATTAGGAAATGGCTTGCCTGGGCCAAGAATAGGATAATGTATACCTCCAGTTCCGTGCTTTTCAGCGTTTAATACAATAGAAATCATCCTTGCATTGATGCCGCCGCGACCATAATATTTATATCGGGGATTTCCACTACCATTGAGGACAACATTTCCGTTATCATCTGTTAGCGGTGTTGTAAGAATGTCAAGCACGGTCAAATTCGAATCATAAAATTCACTGTCTCCCTTCCACGCTGCGCCCCCAAAAAGGCTAATACTAGCAAAGGGCGAACCGCCTATAAAGGTAGGAATTTCTGAAGGGTTATTCCTCCAATACCATGGTCCTCTCAAACGCGCTGCAGTATTCCCCGTGAAATCAGAACCATGACCCGAAGCAATAATACTGTTGGTTAGGCCAGTCGCCCAAACCGATTTTGCAGGGATAGTTGAGATTAAAGCACCTGCAGATGCTTTTGCCATAAACTTGCGGCGCGAATCAGTCTGAGAAGCACTTCCGATGCTTTTGCTCTCGTTGCTGTCCTTTTGTGCGTATTCTCTTTTGTCAGAATTCATTTCTTTAACTACCCGTGATTTCTTTTGATGTATTTCGAAAAAAACGTATTGAATGACACATACACTAAGATGAACATTTTTAATCTCTAACTTCAGTGATATTCACTAAACAGCGGTTTCAGCCAGTGCAAAGTTTACGATTACAAATATATTTTAACTCAATTCAATTCGTTTGTTTATGTAATTACATAAGTTTGTGTATTATGCGATACGACATGCATGAATTATACCAAAAAATAAACTCATGATTTAAAAAGACTTTAAACTCATTCATCTAAAAAGTGGAAAAAAACCTGACACTTTTAGTTGATGCAAAAATTACAATTGGTGAATACCCTTACAACGCAATATTGTTTCTCTTCGCTAAAGCCTTTAAATGCTTTATGGGGATGGCGTAACTTATGCCACTTGGGTTGGTTAATGCGGCTTCCTTCCCCTGAGATACAAACACTTTGTTTAAAACAGCCACTACCTTTGCGCTCTCCCTGTCTAGTACAGGACTACCGCTATTCCCAGGAAAGGCAGTAATATCGAGCTGGTAAATCATAAATGGTTCTTTTAATCGCTTTAACATTTGGATTGTAAGGTCATCGGCATTACGCGCTGGGTTTATGTCAGGAGTCAAAGCTGCAATGATGCCCGTGTGTGTAGCTGGATATAAGCCAAGCACTGCACCAATCGGGAAACCTGTCATAAAAATATCAGAACCATTCGGGATATAATCGTTTGGCGCAAGTGGCAATGAGGGCAATGTGTCTTTTATCGATAGAATCGCTAAGTCATGCACAGGATCAATGTCAACAATCTCAATACGATGAACTTTGACTGTTCTTCCTTCACCTGACATAGTTACAAAATATTGCACTATGCTCGGGTCTAAAACTTTTGAAACGACATGGTAATTTGTAGCAACGTGCTTTCCATCTCCGATGGCAAAGCCACTGCCTAAAATAGTTGGCGCATCTGACTCTAATGGGGTAAATATTCCAATACTCACGATACCCGGTTTAATATTTTCTATTTTAGAAACAAGGTCAGACCTAGCAAGGCTTTCAGAAGACACCATTAATAACAAGAGCAACATACACATACTTTTTAACAGCAGTGCAGGCGTTTTAACAAGGTAATGTGCTTCCAAGTCATTTCTATTCATAAATTGCTTCCATATATTTCGCCAAATCTCATTTCCGTCCATAATAATACTGCTACACAATAGTACTACTGGAACAAACTGACAATACTGTTTAACCTATTTGTTATCTTAAATGGCAAACTAAATTATTAAAAGTGTAAATGAATATCGATATTTACGCAGATGCTCAAGAAACATTGTCGGCGACTCTTACACCGAGAAGCTCTATAAAACAAAAATTCGTGAACCTTATATACCCAAAAAAGAAGATGCCTAAACAGATGCCAAGACATACTCTTTAGTGCTCAAGCAGGTGTATCTACGACAATAAATAAAACCTGATGAATTGAAGACTACAAACTTTAAGATTGCTGGAATAAGGTCAACATAAACCTTAGATTTTAACTATACATAATATCCACTAAATACAGGACTTAAAATGCTGACGTACCTTGCCCACATATTGGTTTCTCCAATTAATCAGTGTTTATTAATGATTTTTATTGGCTACTGTATCTCTCGCTGCACTAATAAATACCCACGCGTTATACCAACTAGCCTTGCGCTCGCCAGCTTTTGGTTTCTATTATGTACTCAATATTTCTTCGCAAATCTTTTGATGAAGCCGATTGAAGCACAATCTCCACCCATCCGCTTAGAAAGTGATAGTTGGCGCAACACTACAGGTATTTGGGTACTGGCCTGTTACCATCACGAAGCTGAGGACTTACCCATTGTTACACAATTCAACGCATGCTCACTAGAGCGCCTAGTGCATGCTGCACTTATGTACAAAACACAAAACATGCCGATTTACCTTACTGGTGCGGACTTTAATCAACGAAGTGAAACCATGCATGCGGAAAAAGCCAAAGAACTTCTTGTAAAACTAGGTGTAAAAGAAGTTGACATTAATGTGATAACAAAAGGGAAGAACACGCGAGAAGAGGCAAAAGCGCTAGCTTCAAAAATATCTTTAACCAATGCAAAAGACACTGTTAAAGCGATTTCGGTAGTGTCATCTGCCAGCCACGGTGTGCGAATTCAAAATTTAATGAGAGAGCTTAAACAGCCGATCGTATTTGTTCCGGTGCATACGATGGTGAAAGGACCTATTCATTATGGTTTTAATTGGCCAAATGCCAATGCAATGAGACAAACCGAGCGCGCTATATATGAGCACCTTGCACTGTTTAGAGATAAATGGTTTAGGACAAATGATTAGGAGTAATTAGTTGGTGACCTAGTATAAACCATAAGAATACATAACGTTGTCGCAATAACCCTATGTTTATGCACAAAGCACGTTCTTCGACCAAAATAATCGTTCAAACCAAAAAAAGCACAGTATAAATATTGTTTAAGCAGTATCGCCTCAAATGTACATGTGTGTTCATGCACCTTCATCACGTAGATAAGTACCTGAAAGTAATAACAAATCGCAAATCTAAATTTATGACAAGCATCGATTGGTATATGACAACATATCAATAACAAGGAATGTTGTTAATTTATATAACTATTCACTCTGTAAATAGATTTTATAATAACCAAAAGGAGATTTCAGAAGGCGTCCAAACACACTCACTAAAAACTCTAACTAATCAAGATTTTTTTCAAAAAAAAGGCTTTACTTTCAATGTGTAAGCTTTAGTATAAATCGGAAGCGCGTCGCGTGCATGTCTCATTTTAGATACACTGTTTCTTATCAGATACGCATTTTTAAGACTATAATTTTTCGTTTCCAAAAGTATACCTTTACCGTTACCAAGATACTCCGCCTTAAGTTTTTCAGGAGTAGAATCGATACAGAGAAATGGAGATGTTTAATGAGCTATATCTTACCCGTGCAAAATGGTGAACACATTACAAAAAGCAAAGGCACAAACCGTTTTGTGAGATCGGTCAAAAAAGTGCTGGGTAAAGTAAAGAAAACATACTCAGCTTTTCAAACCCTACAAGAAGTTAATCGTATCAGCCGATACTTTTCTAACTACTTTGCTCCTATTGTTGCTGAAGACGAGGTTTCTAAAGCTGGCGCTCACAAAATCCGTCACGATGTGTTCTGTAAAGAATTAAAGTTATTTGAAGCAACAAGTAAAGATTTTGAATCTGACCACTACGACAGTTACTCCAAACAATGCTTGATCCAGCATGATCGAACAGGTGAGTTTGCCGGCACAGTGCGTTTGATTATGCCAAGTTGCAAAGAAGAGATACTCCCGATAGAAAAAATCGCCACCGACTACATTACAAAACCCGAATATCACCCTAGCAACTTTAATAGGGATGAAATTTGCGAAATATCGCGGATAGCGATCCCACAAGACTTTAGACGCAGAAAGATTGACCAATTCGAGGGCGCTGCTCGTGCTGCCATCAATGAAGATACGTATTCTGAAATTGAGTTACGCTGCTTTCCACTAATAGCAGTTGGTTTATATATGGCAACGGCGGCGCTGGCGCTTAAAGAGGGTAAAAAACACGCCTACTTTATGGTCGAGCCAAGACTCGCGCGCAGTATGCGTTACATTGGCATAAAGTTAGTAAAAATAGGTACCGAATTTGAGTATGTCGGGACTCGAGCACCTTATTATATCGAATCGAATGACTTTATTACCCACCTAACCCCATCTTTCCGCTATATGATGGATAGCTTCATCAAAAAGATTTCTTGAATAAAACAATGGTTTAGCTTTAAATAGAGAAACTCGACTTGGGTTTTTCTTTTTGGAGCTAGGCATGTTCGACTATAACAATGCATTTTCAAGAAATATCGGCTGGATAACCACCGAAGAACGAGAAGTAATCAAAAACAAAACTATCGCTATTGCAGGCCTCGGCGGTGCTGGTGGCGAACATGCTATTACCCTTACCCGCATGGGATTCCAACATTTTAAATTTGCAGATTTTGACGAGTTTGAGGTTCATAACTTCAATCGTCAGGCGGGTGCCTACATGAACACTGCAGGTCGCCCAAAGTGCGAAGTTATGAAGGAAATGGTGCAAAACATTAATCCTGATGCGACTGTGACACTTTACAAAGAAGGTGTGAATAAAGAAAACGTCGACGACTTTTTTGAGGGCGTTGATATCTATGTTGATGGCATCGACTTTTTCGCTTTGGAAGCACGTCTTACTGTTTATCAAGCTGCGCAAGACAAAAAGATCCCCAATTTACTCGCTGCACCTTTTGGAATGGGCGCTGCTCAAGTGATTTTTACACCCGACAGCATGGGTTTTGAGGAATACTATCGCTTTAATGATGGGAAAACCGAGGAAGAAAAGTTCATTAAACTCCTCATTGGCCTTGGGCCCGCACTGTTACAGAAACCTTACCTTGTTGATGAGTCTGCAGCGAATTTTAATGAACGACGAGGTCCGTCGACACCCATGGCAATTAAATTATGCTCTGGGATGCTTGTAACTAATGTATTAAAACTGGCCCTCGGCAGGGGTGAAGTCGTCACCGCTCCACGTGTCCAACAGTTTGATGCCTATCGGAACAAATTCGTGACCTCTTGGTGCCCATTTGGAAACAGAGGGCTTATCCAGAGGATTAAGTTCAAGATTGCGAAGGCCAAGGTGATAAAAGAGTAACTTTTAAATTGCTAACTCAATAAGCATTAAAGTGTCGAGTTTTTTTACAA
>CBFHTO010000102.1:0-8232 GCA_965658765.1 Glaciecola sp.
CAGGCTATGCATCAGCAGCTTGGATATATGCGCCGCGATGGCAGCGTGGAGACCGCCAGTACACCCGCTGCAAACAATGTAAACTTATTGGTGGAAACAGTGGTACTTAATTATTTAGCCCTACATGGTGAACAAGGGAGGATGAGCGAGGTATTACCCAATAATGGACTTGGGAATGCGAACTTATTGGACTCGCTGACCGCTTTTGCTCCTATTGTAAATGGCACAATCACAGGCGCGAGTAGTGTAGGACGATAGAGCCCTAAAAAATGCAGACTGAGTTCTACCTTACCGCACTGGCAGCTTGTAGAATAAGAAATAGCCAAGAGTCTTACTCAAGTTACCAAACATGACGTAAAGGTATCATTGCAAACAAGAACGACGTACCACGAAATTCCATAAGTATTTTGCCATACTCTTCGCTTTTTATTTACAAGGCTATTGCCCTAAACCGTCTGAGTAGTGCATACGTCTTTCGTTATCCATCACGATAGCATCAAATTCTGGTAATGCATTGATTAAGCCGATACCGTCTTCTAAGCCCATTACAAAGACTGCGGTCGACAGCGCATCGTTATAGACCGACTCAGGGCCTATAATTGATACAGACTGCACTTCATAAGTTGATTCGCCTGTTTTTGGCGAAAGGATGTGATGAAAGCGTTTTCCGTTTTCTTCAAAATAGCGTTCGTAGTCGCCAGACGTGGACATGGCCGCATCTTCAAGTGGGATGACTACGGCTTGTTTACTTTCGTCTCGCGGATCTCTAATACCAACAATCCATGGCTTACCCATTCTATCGCCAAGCAAACGTGTATCACCTCCGGCGGTTACCAAAGCGTGCTCTATACCCATCTGACGCAAGGCATTGATAGCGTTATCAACTGCATATCCTTTTGCAATGCCGCCCAAATCAATTTTTACCTCAGGATGACTAAAAAAAACGGTTTTCGCCTTTTCATTTAACACAAGGTGCTGGTAATTAATTGCCGCCAGCTTTTCTTTAATTTGCGCCTGATTGGGCCGTTGTTTATCTCGGTAGTTATATAAATAGCCTACGCTAGCGTATGTGATATCAAATGCGCCTCGAGTCAACTCAGAAAGTTGACGAGATAGCTTGAGCAGCTGAAACATCTCGTTGCCAACGCGTACCGCTTGTTTTGAAGCTTCGCGATTGAGCATAGAAAGCTCGCTGCTTTCGATATATGGGCTCATTAGCTGATTGACATGCTCCATTTCGAGCATTACTTGCTGCAGTGCTTTCGCGCGCAGCTCTGGGTCAGTATGAAATACCTCTGCTCGGATATTCGTTCCCATAATAGCCGCGGTCTTTTCCTCCCACTGAGCAATTACTCTTGTCGGATACAGCGAGCAAATAAGAAATACTACGAATGCCATACCAGCGAATAACGCTTTCATAATACCCACATGCCTAGGGTTAACGTGATACAAAATAGGGGGTGAACGGAGAAAACGTGAGGAGCGCCATATTTTGCATATTTGTAATTTAAAAAGCAGTTGACGATAGTGAGCGGAAAAAACAGGATGCAGGCAATAGCGAACCCTTTTTTTTTATAGGCAAATACTGAAGCAGTTGCAACTAAACTAGCTACAAAAAACTCCGTTATACCGGTGGCGGCAGATAGGGTAACCAACACTAATAGGTACAGATTTGTGTCTGCGAAACTCATAGAGACCTTCTTTAATAGCCCAGCCGCTAGTTTACAGATAAGCGATGCCTAAAACAAACCGCTTTAGGCTCACGCTTATTTACTCACTGTATCGTCTAATCACAAATTTAGATTACCGCACCAAGGAGATTTCTTCGAAGGAGTAAAGCATCTACCCATGATCAGCGATGCAGCTTATTCAATGAATGAAACTTCTGGAAAGTCACAAACTTAATTACAGATCATCATATATCAGCAATTTCCCGATAAGAATCTAAGTCAGGGCATGAACAAATAAGATTTCGGTCACCAAAGACATCGTCGATGCGATTGACAGTTGGCCAAAATTTATTGATTGCAACGCTTGGCACGGGGTACGCCGCAAGATCTCTCGAATATGCTCGCTGCCATTTGTCGTCCATAATGTCTGCCAATGTGTGCGGAGCATTGCGAAGAGGATTGTCGTTTAGGTCCCAATCTCCGCTCTCTACCTTAGCGATTTCCTCTCGAATACAAATCATCGCTTCAATAAAACGGTCTAGTTCGATTTTTGCTTCTGACTCAGTCGGCTCAATCATAAGCGTGCCGGCCACAGGAAAACTCATCGTCGGCGCATGAAAACCATAATCGTTCAAGCGTTTCGCAATATCCACTTCACTAATGCCACTTGCCTCCTTTAAAGGACGCAAATCAACAATACACTCGTGAGCAATGCGACCATTCATTCCCTTGTAGAGAATGGGATAATGACCTTCAAGCTTTCTAGCAACATAGTTCGCATTCAAAATGGCAACTTCGGTTGCTTTCTTTAAACCCTCACTGCCCATCATTTTGATGTACATATAACTGATAGGCAAAATTGAGGCGCTACCATAAGGTGCAGCCGAGACAGCGCTATTATTCGCTAGATCATCATTAGTGCCCGCGGCTTTTAGCGCTAGCATAGAGTGGCTTGGTAAAAATGGTGCTAAGTGCGATTTGACACCAATAGGGCCCATGCCAGGACCACCGCCACCGTGCGGTATGCAGAACGTTTTATGTAAATTGAGGTGAGATACGTCCGAGCCTATCAAACCGGGCGATGTGATCCCAACCTGAGCATTCATATTTGCACCGTCCATGTAAACTTGCCCGCCATTCTCGTGTACGATGTCGCAAATCTCTTTTACGGTTTCTTCGTAAACGCCATGGGTAGAGGGGTATGTGATCATGGCACAGCTCAATTGGTCTTTCATTTCTTCCGCTTTTGAGCGTAAGTCTTCTAAATCTACATTACCTTTAGCATCACAGTTCACGACCACGACTTTTAGACTCACCATCTGAGCAGAAGCTGGATTAGTACCGTGTGCCGACTGGGGGATTAGACATACATTTCGATGACCTTCTCCACGACTTTGATGATAGCGTTGTATCGCAAGTAATCCGGCATATTCACCTTGCGCACCTGAGTTTGGTTGCATCGAAAGTGCATCATATCCAGTAACGTCTATCAACCAATTGCTCAATTCTTCAATCATCTTGGTGTACCCTAAAGCTTGATCGACCGGAGCGAAAGGATGTAACTGACCAAACTCTGGCCAAGTCACCGGAATCATCTCAGCGGTTGCGTTCAGCTTCATGGTGCAAGAGCCTAGCGAAATCATACTGTGGTTTAGTGCTAAATCTTTGTTTTCTAGTGACTTAATATAACGCAACATTTCAGTTTCAGAGTGATAGCTGTTAAATACTGGATGCGTTAAAAACTCGCTTTCACGAATTAGATTTTTAGGAATGGATGACTCGCCCTTATTAAGAATTTGATCGTCAAGTGTTTGTACGCTCAAGCCATGGCCATCGCCTAACAAAACATCAAACAAATCGGCTATGTCTTTTCGAGTTGTCGTTTCGTCAAGAGATACACCTACCATGCCGTCTAAATCGCTTCGTAGGTTCATTTCTTTGCTCAAAGCACGCTCTATGAGTTCAGCTTTGTTAGCAACTTTGAAGGTCAAAGTATCAAAATAGTGCTCATTAACTCTAGACATCTTCTCAGGTGTGGCCTTTTGCTCAATGCCGAGTGCTAATATATCGGCTAGACGGTGAGTGCGTTCGGCAATCGCGCTTAAACCTTTCGGTCCGTGGTATACAGCATAAAAGCTTGCCATATTTGCAAGTAAAACCTGCGCAGTACAAATATTAGAGTTGGCTTTTTCACGACGAATATGCTGCTCACGAGTTTGCAAAGCCATCCTTAATGCCGTGCGACCACGAGTGTCTTTTGACACGCCAATTATACGTCCTGGAAGTGAACGCTTATATGCATCACGAGTTGCAAAAAACGCAGCGTGTGGACCGCCATAACCCATTGGCACCCCAAAGCGTTGCGCGCTGCCTAGCGCTACGTCTGCACCTAACTCACCTGGAGGGGTAAGCATGGTTAAAGCCATTAAGTCTGTTGCAACTGCCACAATGCCTTTTTGTGCTTGCACAGCAGCAATGGTCTCTCGAATATCAACAATATCCCCTGTGGTAGTCGGATACTGAAGCAAAGCACCAAAAATATCGTGCTCTGAAACTTGCTTTATTGAGGCAAAAACCAGTTCTATGCCAAACATGTCTGCACGTGTTTTAAGCACGTCTTTCGTCTGTGGGTGCACATCATCGGCTACAAAAAACGTGTTCGATTTTTTATTCTTAGATACACGTTTGGCAAGCGCCATGGCTTCTGCTGCAGCGGTGGCTTCGTCTAGCAAAGACGCTGAAGCAAGCGGCAAGCCAGTTAAATCAATAGTTGCCTGTTGGAAATTCAATATGGCTTGTAAGCGGCCTTGCGCAATTTCTGGCTGATAAGGCGTATAAGCAGTGTACCAACCCGGATTTTCTAGCACGTTTCGCAGTATTACATTAGGTGTAAAAGTATTTGAGTAACCCATCCCAATAAACGAGCGAAATACTTTATTTTCTCCGGCTAATGCTTTGAGCTCGCTCAAAGCGACTTCTTCTCGTGTCGCTTCTCCAACATTTAAGCCTTTGGAGCGTATGGCGGCTGGCACAGTTTGCTGCATTAGACCATCTAATGAATCAGCACCTACTTCGCTTAGCATGTCTGCTATTTCTTGTTGACCAGGGCCAATATGACGTCGAATAAATTCGTTCTGATTTTCTAATTCCGCTAGGGAAGCTGAACTAAGGGTTGGTCTGCCAACATTCATACAATATACCTACTCATTTAAATTGTTTTGCAACAGGTGGAAGATTCAGATTACTCGTCTTCGATTACACCGGCGTATGCTTCAGCGTCAAGTAGACCGTCTACTTCTGATGCGTCATCGGCTTTTACTTTGAACAACCAGCCATCGCCAAATGGGTCAGAATTCACTAATTCTGGCGCATCTTCTAATTCTTCATTTACTTCTAAAACTTCACCAGTGATAGGTGAATATACGTCTGATGCCGCTTTTACTGATTCAGCCACTGCACAATCGTCACCGGTTGCAACCGCATCACCCACATCAGGCAAATCTAGAAACACCATATCACCTAATAAATCTTGCGCGTGCTCAGTGATACCAATAGTAAAAACGCCCTCACCTTCCGCTCTTACCCACTCGTGTGTGCTTGTGTAACGTAACTCGCTTGGAATGTTGCTCATAAGTTTTTCCTACTTTCAAAATTGATAGTTAATAATTTGAATATGACCGTGCAGCTATTCTATTAAAATGATTTAGAGCCTTTAATTTGGTGTAAAAGACAAAACACTTTCAGCAATAAAATCACTTGGACTATAAAACGCTTTTGCCGTTTCTCACAAAACTAGGTTTGACGATCGACACATCGACCCATTTCTTTCGCATTTCGACCTGGGCTGTCTTGCCTGCTTGGGCCCCTTCGCCCGCTGGTACTCTTGCCATAGCGATGCTGTGGCCAAGCGTCGGAGAAAAAGTACCGCTTGTGATTTTGCCTTCGCCGTCAGATGTTTTTACCGACAAACCGCTTCGTAATACGCCTTTGTCTTTAAATACCAAGCCAATCAAAGTTTCAGTGCCTTTCGCTTTTTGCGCTTCTAGCGCCGCCTTGCCGACAAAATCCCTATCGTCGCTCCATGTGATGGTCCAGCCCATATTGGCGGCCAAAGGAGATACGGTTTCGTCCATATCTTGCCCATATAAATTCATCCCTGCTTCGAGTCTCAGTGTGTCGCGAGCCCCTAAACCGCAAGGCTGCACGCCAACCGCTAGGAGGGAATTCCAGACTTCGACGGCACGCGTTTTTGGCACCATAATTTCGTAGCCAGACTCGCCGGTATAACCGGTTGTCGCGATGAAAAAGTCTTCAGCTTGTACGCCGAAAAAAGGCTTCATATCAATTAGCGCTTCATTTTGAGCTTCAGTGAATATTTGAGCGGCTTTCGCTTTTGCATTCGGACCTTGTACGGCAATCATGGCAAAATCAGTTTGCTCGTTTACTTGTACATCAAAACCATCAGCGATTTTGTTTAGCCAGTTCAGGTCTTTTTCTTTCGTTGCTGAGTTCACGACTAGTCGATAGTTAGTATCGTCGAAGTAGTACACGATGAGGTCATCTACAACACCACCATCTTCATTCAGCATACCAGAATACAATGCTTTGCCCTTAACGCTGAGCTTAGCAACATCATTCGCCAGCAAATATCGCAGGTAATGTTTGGCTTGTGAGCCAGTTACATCAACAATCGTCATGTGCGAAACGTCAAACATACCTGCATCTCGACGTACAGCATGATGCTCTTCAATTTGAGAGCCATAATTGATGGGCATCTGCCACCCGAAAAAGTCGACCATTTTGGCGTTTGCCGCGATGTGCGCTGCATATAAATCGGTTTTGCTCATTCGTCTGCCTTTATCTAAAGAGTACCGAAACGAAAAGTATTTTCGCAACGTTTAGCAAGAGTATATTGAGCAACACCAAGACAAACAAATTAAAAGAACTAATCAATTCATTAGTAATTTAAATATAATTGAGTAAAATAATAAAAATACCTTATGTATCAGAGCCTAAGATGAAACAGCTTTCTTTAGACATACTGCGCACTTTTGTCACGATAGTAGAAGTGGGTAACTTTAACAAAGCAGGCGATATGTTAGGACGAAGCCAGCCTGCAATCAGCCTACAAATTAAAAAACTCGAACAACAACTGAAGCGCAAGCTGTTTCAAAAACGAGGGCAAGGTTATATCGTCAATAGCGACGGTAAATGGCTATATGATGAGGCAAAAAAAATGCTTGCCATCAACGATGATATATTTAGATCGCTTAGTCATGAAACCCTAAGAGGGCGAATGAGATTAGGCATTCCGAGTGAATTCGCATCTGCATTGCTGCCTAGTATTGTAGGTGAGTTTTCGCAGCGCTATCCAGACGTTTCTTTAGATGTTACCTCTGCATTAAGCAAACATTTACTCGCCAGAACCAATACGAGCCAATTCGACTTGATATTAGCACTCAGTAAACCAAATGCGCCAATCAGCGAGGAAAAAGTAGAAATTGTAAGAAAGGACGAACTGGTATGGGTTGGCGATCCCAAACGATCACTTACTGCTGGCACTTTACCGCTCGTGCTTGCACCAGACGGCTGCATTTATAGAAGCCGCGTAATCGAACAATTGAAACAACAAACTCATAGTTGGAAAATAACCTATACCAACCCTGACTTCTATGGGCTTGTGACTGCGATACAAGAGGGACTCGGTATAAGCGTTCTTGCCCGTTCAATTATTCCTAAAGAATTAGAAATCATTAAAGACAAGAGGCTACCTAAATTAGGGTATATTAATATCTGTTTGGTTGACTTAGATTCACAGCATCCTCAAGTTTCAAAGACCTTGGCTGATTACATAAAATCAAGAATTACCGCAAAGTCCTAGCGCCAGAGACGTTTTAAAATTGATTTATGTATTTTGAAAGCTCGCCTATGGTCCATGAGACGTATGCAAAGCAAGTCTTGGTAAATCGCTGTTCCAGTAATTATTAAAAAAGAGAGCCTAAGTTCCGTGCTAGAAATTGAAACTATCTTTCCACAACTTGAAGAGAGCCTACTAAAAGGAAATGGATTAGTCGTAGCATCGCCAGGCGCAGGCAAATCCACCTGCTTACCTCTGCACCTTCTTTCGTTGCCTCAGTTTACGCACGGTAAGATATTGATGCTCCAACCTAGGCGAATCGCTGCAAGAAACATTGCACTATATTTATCCGAACAATTAGGTGAAAGCTTAGGACAAACCATCGGCTACCGCACAAGAGGTGAAAAAAAGACAAGTACAAATACGCGGCTAGAAATTATAACCGAAGGGATTTTAACGCGCATGTTACAGTCAGACCCTGAACTGTCTGATGTAAGTCTTGTAATTTTTGACGAATTTCACGAACGTAGCTTACATGCAGATTTTTCGCTCGCCCTTAGTTTAGAGACACAGCAAGCCTTGCGTGAAGATTTACGATTGTTAGTGATGTCGGCCACCATAGACACTGAGGCACTTATTAGGTTTATGCCCGACACGCAGGTATTAACATGTGACGGGCAACGCTTTGACGTTGATCTGCGTTAT
>CBFHTO010000103.1:0-8224 GCA_965658765.1 Glaciecola sp.
AAAACTTCAATCTCGTGAATTTGATTTAGCAAGTTTCCCTGAGCTCCCTAGTTCTTTGCATATGTTTGGTATCAACAATCTCGCGCCAATACAGTTGGACTTTGTCTCAGCCCTAGCCAGTCACATCGACGTATACTTCTACCACTTGAATCCGAGCGTCGAATACTGGGGCGACCTTTTGTCAGACAAGGCAAAGGTCAAACAAAACTGTCAATCTTCACTCGAGTTCTTTAGTGACGACCATACAGATAATCCCTTGCTTGCAAATTTAGGCATGCACGGCGCTCAATTACTCAAACAACTCACAGAGATTAACGATTATTCTGATTTTACCGACTCGGCTTTATTTTCGGCGAAAATGACTGGTTCCGCACCCACTTTAAATAAGCAAAATTTGCTCAGTTTCCTGCAAAATAGCATGCTCTATAACGAAACCGTAGCACTCGAATCATGTAATACAGTCCAAGAAATGAAACCTGATCGAGAAGTCATTGTTGATGAACTTTGTGTATCTGGAGGTCCACCTTCTTTTAGCATTAATGCCTGCCACTCTAAATCTCGTGAATTAGAGGTTTTGCATGACTTTCTGCTTGCCTGCATAGAAAATGACCCGAGCATCAAAGCGCACGATATTGCAGTGCTCTGCCCTAAAGTCGAAGAATATGCTCCCTACGTATATAGCGTCTTTAAATCTCCCTATGACCGCGGCAATAAAGGTGCCGCTCGACTTGTCTGTTCTATTGCCGACAGGACGGTGTTAGATGCACAGCCTGAAATAAGTTTTTTTATCGATCTGCTAAATTTACCTGAACATCGAATGTCCTCAAAGAGTATCTTAAATTACCTTCGAATCGAGAGTGTGCAAACAAAATTTGGCTTTGAAGCAGAGGAAGTAAGTTTAGTCGAAGAATGGATAAAGCATGCCAGAATATTTTGGGGGCGAGACCAACACGACAAGCAATCGATACTCAATACCAATAGCGTCGATAGCAGATATACATGGGAATGGGGCTTATCTGAATTGTTTGCTGACAGCGTGATGTCTATTGAATCTAGGGCAAAGATAGATTCATTGCAGCTGGATTTTTTAAATATAAAAGATCTAAAGGTCTTAGCAAAGTTGCAACTCTTTTTAGACACTCTCCAGCAACTTTCACGTGATAGCAATAGGACCAGAACTGCCTCGCAATGGCTAGATTGGCTAAAGAATGACGTGCTTGAGCAAGTCTTTGAAACACAAATAAATAATGATATTCAAACAACAATTAAAAATGCTCTGCAAGAGTTTTCTAATAACATCGTTAGTGCACAAGCGAGTGAATTCACAATTAGTCTAGCTATAGTGCGAGAGGAACTGCGCAACTACTTTTCAAAACCAGATAATATAAATCAGTTCAACACGGGCCAAGTGACCTTTTGTTCAATGGTGCCAATGCGGTCTGTGCCCTTTAAAGTTCTTTGCATATTAGGACTAAATGATGGGGAGTTCCCACGTTTAGAAACGCCTAATTCAATCAATTTGATGAAATTGGATAAAACACGACAGGGAGATCGCCTGCGCCGATTCGAAGACCGCTACTTGTTTTTAGAATCGATTATTAGCGCGCGACAGCACTTATTTCTAAGCTACCAATGCATCAAGCCCAGTTCAGGCGCAGAGCGTTTTCCAAGCTTAGTACTTTCAGAAATATTGTCTTTTCTAAAAAGTACTTTTGACTTAACTGATGCAGAAAACCAAGCACTTATAAGACAACACCCACTCCAGGCCTTTAATGAGAACTTGTTTTGTGAAGAGTCTACTGAGAACAGATCTTACGCAAGCCAATGGTGCAATGTCTTAAACCGGCCTGCTCATCCATCAATACAAAAGTTAACTGGCGTCGACCGACCATCTACCCTGAGTAACCAAGAACTCAAAAGTACCATGAAAGATCCGCTTGCCGCGTTTTTCAGGCATCACATGCACAGTCGTTTAGAGCAATATCAAGATGTGCACGAAGAAGCGGAACCTTTCATGCTGCAGACTTTAGATAACTATAAATTACAAGAGCATCTGCTAGAAGGAATTCAAATCGCAACAAAACGTGATCTTTCTGCAGAAGAGCTTGTGTCTCAATTTGTCAGCGCTGGTGCACTGAGTCCACTTTCTAGGAGCCTTCCCCCTGTTCAAAGCTATCTAAATCAAATTGAAGAATACGACAAAGCTCCCTTGATTAGCGAACTTAAAGAAAGGACTTTTTCTGTTCAATTTACTTTCAAAGACACAAAAAACCACTTGAACGAAGAGAGTGATCAATTGATTCATTTAAGTGCTCATGTTCAGCATTCAGATGAGAGTGGCTTAAGTCACTTTATGACTAGGCAGAATACACTGGCAGATTTATTTGAGCTGATGTTCAATCATTGTGTTGCCCTACTTTCGCAGACAGAATTAAATGAAATAGTAAAGTCTTCGCACTTGCATAGTCACTTCTTTGACAAGCAAGGAAAACGCAAACTGATAGAAAAACACTACATCATTGAAGCCGAAGCATTTACCGCAGCTCAAGCACAAGAAATACTCCATCTGTTGATTGCATATCACTATGAATGTCTGACATGCCCTATTCATAAAGAGGCTGGTGCTGGCTCTAAACTAATGAAAAAGTGGCGTGAATACTTAAGTGAATTGGACAAAATTATAGCAACGCAAACTATCGAAAATGAGCAAATCGCAGTAATGAAAAAAAATAGCTTCGAAAGCATTTACACGGATCTTATTGAGACTATTCAAGAAAGCGACGAAAACACAAATAACGTATATGAAATAGCGCTGTTTGGCGAAGACGCATCTGCTTTAACCAAAGCCCCGCAGGCACTTGTTCAGCTGTTTCTAAATGCAAATGTAGAGGCTTTAATATGTCAAAATTGATGACACATCTTATCAAGATAAATAGTTTATTCTCTTTATTGAAAGGTCATTTTCTATGTCATCAAATAACGCGATTAACAAAATTATGAATGTAGAAACCCACTCATCCTCTCAGCAAAGGGAATCTGTATTTTTACCTCTTGAGGTAGAAAAAATTAGTCTCTACGGTGTGCACATCATTGAGGCAAGCGCTGGGACAGGAAAAACCTATAATATTTCGCGAATCTATCTTCGTTGTCTCTTAGAAAAACAGCTGAGCGTATCAGAAATACTCGTGGTGACCTTTACCAAGGCAGCAACGGAGGAAATAAAAGCACGCGTTGCTTCAACGCTTGCGGACTTCTTAGTTGAGCTTGAACAAGCGAAACGGCTTTATGATGATAGCTATGACACTTTATTAAATGCAATCAACACATGCCGCTTTGAACCGGTGTTGTGTCAATATCTAAAGAGTGACTCAGCGCAAGAAGTCCACAAAAAAATACAAAATGCCAAGACCTTATTGCGGAATGCGTCAATTACATTAGATGAAGCCTCAATATATACCATTCACGGATTTTGTCAGCGAGTAATGAAACTAAGTGCATTTCAGCGCCAAGATCACTTTGAACCGAATATCATTGCCGACAATCGCCTGATTATATTAGATACTGTGCGTGACTTTTATCGTGGCTTAGTACCTAAAAGCGCGGAGTTTGAAGCTCTACAACAACTTGAACTCAATACACCTGAAAAGTTTATTGAAAATTTTCGCACCGTTTTTGAAACAGATGCGCCAATGTTTACGGTAGACCAGTCGGGTATTAAGAGACTCCTTCGCATTATTGAGCAATCAGAAAGTAAGCTAAAACTGCAAGCCTTACTTTCACATGCAGAAACCGACTTAGTTGCTCTGTTTGAAGATGAGAGTAGCTTAGTGAATAAAAATGGTAAGTTAAACCGTCTCGGCAAGGCCTCAATTGAGTACGCATCGCTTAAAAGATTTTTTGAAACTGGCGATCTACCTGAGGATCCATTGAGCATAACGGACTTATTTCATAAAGTCGGCGGGGCTTTTGGTAAGTGCTCCGTAGAAATAGAAGATGAACTCCTAACAAATACTGTACAAGAAGCAAAGGACACTTTTCTTAAACAGATAAACCAATTGATCAAAGACAAAGCAGATTCTCGCGGATCTTATTTTTCAGAGATAATTAGCGTGCTTGAACAGTTGAAAAGCAAACTAATCAGCTTAAAAAGCGAACAACAAGCGATTGACTATAATGACATGATATCAATGGTCGCAGCGCAACTAAGTCTGCCAAATAAAAGTTTGATCGACTACCTGCAAGGTGCGTTTCCAGTTGCTCTTATTGATGAATTTCAGGACACCGATGCGCATCAATATACCATCTTTGATTCTTTATATTGTGCGGATAGCCGCGAATCTTTGTTGTTAATGATCGGAGATCCCAAACAAGCTATATATGGATTTCGTGGTGGTGACATCAATACCTATCAAGCTGCGGTTAAAAACGCATTAAAGGTCGAACACCGAGCGTGGACGCTTAATCATAATTATCGTTCGAATAAAGCATTAATTGATGCCTACAATTTTCTTTTTACTGGTGCCGCCACATCAGAAGCACCTGATATACAATCACTTCAAGCATGCGAACAAAGAGCGCTACTGCTTTCAGAAGATAAAAAATTAGCAAATAACGCAGCTCCGAATGCGGTCCGTGCAGACAGTATTCAAAATACTGGCAATTTTAATGCTGCGATAAATAGCATGGATGACCAGAGCATTTTTTCAAATCTGAGATATGAATGGATTCGGGCAGGTAAAAAAGATGCAGCGCAGATATCCGATCCAAAAGGCAATCAGGCTCTCATATATTACGATTATCTTAATGATGACAAGAAGTTAACTAATCCAAAGCGCAAACGCGCAAACAGTGTTTGGCTCGCGAATGAAATTAAACGGTTATTGAGCGAATGTAAGATTGCTAAAGAGCAGGTAAAAGCCAGCGACATTGCCGTATTAGTGCGTAGTGCAAACGAAGCAAAAATAGTACGACGTGCGCTTCAAACGCAGAATATCCCATCTGTTTATCTTTCGAATCGACAAAGCATATTCGAGGCAAGTGAGTGCTTTCAGTTATTATGGGTACTACAAGCCATTTTGCACCCGAACAAAAGCCACTATGCTCATCCTGCATTCTCTACAGAGCTTTTAGGCCTATCGCCTGAGGAAGTCATTGGATTTTTTGAAAATAGAGCTAAGGATTACGACGATGCCATTGCTCAACTTTTTAAACTAAAAGAACTATGGCAGACACAAGGCATCTACGTCTTGGTCGTAGAATTAATCACTCAATTTTACACACCTAGAGGCAATCCAAATACAAGAGAACGGGCCATTACTAATTTCCTTCATTTGGCCGAGATGTTACAAGAACATAGCAAACAAGCCATTAGTGAGGAAGCATTGCTAGATTGGCTCAGGCAAAACATGCATCTTAGCCAATCTAAACTGTCAATCAGCGAGCAACAAGAAGCTTATGTTCAGAGATTAGAAAGTGACAGTAAGCTCGTAAAAATAGTAACTTTGCACGGTTCAAAAGGACTTCAATACCCTATCGTATTCATTCCATTTTCTGACTACTCGCGAGAAGTTGACAAAAAATGGAGTACCAAAGTGCTCATGTCCAACGCAGACAAAAGGACTCTCGAAATATCTCCACTTGAGCCAACTTCTTTTGATTTAGAGGCCAGTGATGAACGAGAACTTGCGGATAAAGAAAATACGTCCTCTAAATACGAGGTGTTTATTGGTAAATCGCTAGTAATAGACGAAATGGTTTTGGCAGAAGAACAAGAAGAAAACTTGAGGCTTTTGTATGTAGGTATTACTCGGGCTGAAACGCGCTGTTATATCGGCCGTTCAAACGGACCAGACGCAAAAACTTTTAAACTAAGTCCTTACAATACACTTATTGGTTCCGATGGTGCGCAAGAAATGGCAACGCGAGAAAGCGAACATTTCGCCTGTTTCACATTCGACAAAATCCCTTCTCGTTCTGTAACAGATGAGGCAGGAACGCTACAATCAGAACCGCCCACCTACCTTGCGAAGAGCTTTTCTTGTGACGCAAAACAACGATGGTCTATGCAGTCTTTTTCAAAGATTGCACACGGCAAAATATTCAGTAACTTACTGGAAAAAGACAGAGATCAAGACCAAAGCTTTGTTCCGGCACCATCAGAGGAAGTCTTAGCCACAACATATCAAAGTAAACTGGGTGCGCAAATCCCCCAACAAAGCGAACATAATCAAGAAAAACTGCCTGCGCAATTTCGTTTTTCACTCGTAAGAAGCGCAGAAACTGGTAACTTAATACATAATTTACTCGAGCACCACGATTTTACAAAGACCTTTGAAGTTAATGACGATAATCCAGAAGTTAGAAAGTTTGTCTCTACGAAGGGAAATTTGGATTGTGAAGCGTTTTCAGAATTCATTAATGAGGTACTTCAGTCTCCTGTTAGCTTTATTGAGGATATGGGCAATGTGAGTCGCGCATCTAATAATGCTAATGAATCTGCGGGACTAGGTGAAACTGACAATACAGAAGAAAATGGTGATATTTCGATACTAGAAAAATCAAACTCTTCAAATGAGCGATCAAAACCTGAGCATTTTACACTTGCTAAGTTAGCCAAGGAACAAACGCTCAGAGAGCCAGAATTTTATTTTACTTTGTCTGATTTTAGTCCGAAGGCAATGGTAAATTTATTGCGCCAACACCGCGGTGAACAGAACAGTAACTTACCTGAGTCAGAAGTGTTAGATGGAATGATGCATGGGTTTATAGATTTAATCTTCGAGTATGAGGGCAAATATTACATTGCTGATTACAAATCGAATCACCTTGGCGATCAATTTGAAGACTATCAATACTCGTCGCTTCTCAAAGCGATGAAAACAAACAATTATGACCTGCAAGCCCTGATTTATATGTGGGTTTTACATTTATTATTGGAACAAAACTTACCTAACTATCAAATTGATAAACACCTTGGAGGCTATTTGTACTTGTTCGTGAGAGGTATGTCACCAAAAGCACCGATAGACACCTGTGGTGTATTTTACAAACAAATAGACGGTAAAGACATTGCGATGTTGCAAGAAGCATTTGCTAGCATCAAAAGTAGAGGCACGATATGAGCGATGAAATAAACCGCAAGTCCTCAAAAAAAGCTCATCAAAATGCAGCAGGCGAGGCTTTGGGTGAGCCAGGTACTTTAAGTGGAATTAATAGCACTGGTAATAGTATAGGAAATAGTGACGGTGATAGTGAGGGTAATAGTATCTCTGACTTAGGCTCAAATATTCAGCCTTCTAGTACATCTATACCAAAGCACATTCGCGTTTTGGCTAAACGATTTGTGCAGCAGCTTCTGCGAAGCATAGATGCTAATGACAGCGTACTTTTCGACACCGAGAGCATTGATCTAGCGGTGCATGTAGTCGCTGCCTTGTTTGAATATTATGAGCAGGGTAACTCTTGCTTACCACTCGAACAACTTTGCGACAAAGAGTGGTTTGTAGAAGAAAGCGATGATTTACAAGCACACGTCACGCAAGGTTACCGCTTCAACAACTCAAAGGAATTGAAAAAAGTTATTGCATGCTTATGTAATGTAAGCGCTGCAGTGCACCTTACATTAGACGAGAATGTTTTATATTTGCAACGTTACTGGCAAATAGAACGGTCAATTGCTTCTAAATTAAGAGCCTTGGACCGCTCTAGGCCTTATATGATTGGAAGTAGCTCAAATAATAAGTACTCGCCTGAACAAATCACTAAATTGGACGCGCGCATTCATGAATTGTTTCCCCCCATCAAGGAGCCTCATAATAAAGCTTCCAAAAGCAGCGATGCCTCTGAAGAATCAACGATGGATTCTCAAGATGGTCGCTTCATAAACTGGCAGGCTGTCGCAGCAATTTTATGCCTGCATCGACAACTTGTGTTGATAAATGGTGGGCCGGGAACAGGCAAAACCTATACCGTATCGAGAGTACTGATGCTAATGCTCGAAAACTCTGAGAAAATGCCCAAAGTTATTCTTTCTGCACCAACTGGAAAGGCTGCTCAGCGCCTGCAAGAGTCAATCCATGACAGTATTCACGGTGAGCTAAATAGAGTCGATAGCAAGGTGAAGGCACGGTTAACGAGTTTTAGTACTCGCTTAAAGGTTTCGACCATTCATCGCTTGTTGCATATTCATCCAATCACTCATAAGTCAAAATTTGGTGCAAACATG
>CBFHTO010000104.1:0-7948 GCA_965658765.1 Glaciecola sp.
ATTTAGTTTGCCCGCTGCGGTCAATATAAGAGTCAAAGTCCGTGCGTTTGTCTTTTGGCGGATGCCCGAACGTCCAAAACTTCAAAAGGTCTGGGTTACTGTTTAGATACTCGACAAGCTGCGCCTCGGTTTTTACTGGCTCGCCGTTGTGCTCAAATTCCAAATCCTCAACTTTTAGCGCATTAGGCGTACCCTTTTGCAGAATAGTCTCCGCGACTTGATCCGCGTCAATAGTGATGGGCTTAACGTCTGTTGTGGCCTTTGAAATAAAGCGACCGCCAGCCGCACGACCTTGCTGCCCTAATGTTTGTTCGTATAGTTCACGCATAGCACGCGCTTTTAATGCAGCCGCTAAATGTATGCCTGTTTGTTTTAGCGTGTTTTGATAAATATGCAAAATCGATTCTTCTGCACCGCTTTGGCGTGCGCCGATGTTTGAGCCGCCACCTGATCCATCCTTATCCAATCCATGCACGGCACGATGAAAGGCAACATAGGCAGTATTGTTTTTAAGAAAGGCATTCATTGAGTCTTTGCTGATATAACCCGAATCAACATAAAACTGAAGCATAGCCTTATTAAATTTTTGATAATTAATAAAAGCTGTCTCAAAGTATGGGTATTTTTTGGCAAGTGCCAAGCCTTCCTTGATCATTCCAGGCGTAAAAAGTTTTTCAGTGCCTTTGCGTGTAGCTTCTTCTGCTCGGCGTGCAGCAAAATAAGCCTCTTGATCTTTTATTCTGTCATGGCCTGCTTTTTTAGATTCGCCCCAAACTTTATCTAAACTGACACCCTTAAAACCAAGACTGCCATCTTCTTTGTAATACGGTGCACCGCGTTTGTAGGATTCTAAAAATATCTGATCCGCTCCATTTAACAATTGCAAAAGCTTGTAAGGCTCGTCTATACCTGTTGATAAACCGCCTTTTACTTCTCGACTCATTACTTTTGCGGCATGAAGATAATCAAAAACACCCTGCTTAAATTCGTTTGAAATTTCAGCATTTTTTAAACGCATCAAACGTTCTTTTGGTGTCAGCGATTTGTTTAGCGAATTTTCGCCAGAAATACCCTCAAGCAATCGAGCTTTGTCGCCTTGGTAATACCAACGGTGCATTTTAACTTGTAAGCCTTCCAGCTTATTTTTTAGCGGCCGATTAGATTTTAAATAACGCTCAAATGCTCTTGTAAACTTAGGCGCGCGCTCTTTGGCAAAATTATAATTTGTTAGCCATGCTCGCATGTATTCTGCAAAGCCTTCGGTCAATAATAGCTCAGGGTCGCTTGTATAGCTGAACGATTCAACCTCACCCTTGTATTCTGGCTTTGTGTAGATATCGTGTATTTGATCTTTGTTCTTGTAGTAAAAATCTAGCCAGTGCGCCATTTCATGCGCCAAAACTTCAATGTCACCGTAACGCTTTAAACGAAGCTCGCCATTGACCGAATTATAATAACCTGCAACCGTTTTGCCTTTAATGCGGTTATTGTAAAGTCGATTACCCATTATATTTTTAACAGTAACAATAATGCCTTCGCGTTTTTGTGGCGTAGTTTCTTTCAGGTTTTTGACTTTCCGATCACCAATATAAAACACTTCTTTGCGTGCCGGCATATCACCCAGCGCTTCAAGTGTTCGATACATTGGCGGATTGTTCGGCATTGGACCATCATTTAAATTTTTCTCGACTTGATCAAGTGCGTTTTTTTCTTGCAGCGGTAAATTGGTTTTGCTGGCTGGCTGCATGGCTAGTTTTTGTGTTGGCGTGAAAGTACGACTATACAAAACGCCATCGTTGCCCGCTTCTCTTGTGCGAGTGGATTTTAAATCACCTTTTTCAGAAAAAGATAATTTAACGTCTTTGTACTTTTGACCTATCTCAGATTTAAAGTTTTTTGTAGGCGTAGTTTTACTAAAAGATTTTTCAGGAATATTTCTGGATTCTGTAACCTTTTGATTTTTAACGGTTTTTTTTGTTTTTGGTTGCGGCTCACTACTTACTAATTTTTTAGCCTGCGAAAAGCTTTCACCTGTTGCATAATTATTGCCCGCCTCTAGTTCTTGAATATTCTCAAAAACCATAAACATTTTTATACCACTAATAGAATTATCAACAATTATCTGACCGTCATCACTTACAATCGATTTATTGCTTCTCTTTTTCCATTTTCTAGGCGATTTTGCCGCTGCCTCTTTGTTAGTTGTTTCTTTTTTTGGTGTAACTCCAAACATATCATTTTGACCGCGTGCCTCTGCCAAATCTGCAGCACGATTTGATCCAGACAAAACAAAGTCGTCCGCCTCTTTGTCGGCTTCTTGCTTTTGTTCTTGTGCTTTTTGTTTGTCGGCTTCCTGCTGCTGTTGTTTTGCCTGCTCTTGCTCTCTTTCAGCGCGTTGTGTCTCTGTTTCTTGCGTTAACTGTAAGCCGTCACTACCTTTTAATTGGCTAACTAAATCAGGGTTTGTATGCCAGTTATTCCAATCATTTTTTTGCTTTTTTAAATCAGAAATTCGAGCTTTTACCGCTTGAGGGTCTTTAACGTTAACGCCTTCTTTTGCTGCTAGCTCTGGATTTTTGGCTGCACCTTGCACGGCACTTAACGTTTTTTGTATTTGTCTTTGCTTTTTAATTGCCGCCTTTGCTAAATTTTCGGCCTCAACCATTGCACTATCATCAAAGCCGAACAAATCGCCTTCGCTTTTTGGCTTGCCTTGCGTCATTGACTTAACGGCTTTAATTAGGTTTTCAGCGATAGCAATACTTTTGCCTTCTTGGATGGCTTTAATGCCAACAGACTGCATTTTTTCATCGTTAGGCGCTGCGTTAGCGATCCGCTCTGCGCCTTCATCGCTTACTTGATCGTTTCCGTGCGCGGTAACGAGCGCATCACTTCCGCTATTTGCGATTGTGTAAGCCCTTTTGCCCGTCTGTCTTGCCAGTATTCCTTGTTCGTTTGCTTCTTCTTGTGTTGGTTTTGTTGCTTGGATGAAATCGACATAATCTTTTACCTTACCTTGCCCTTCACGAATATTAAGCATTGCATCGAGCACCGCCGCCTGATCCGCTCCAAAGCCTTCTGATTCATAATGATATTGTGCAGGGATTGATTGTTCCCCGCTTCGTTGTGCCAAGTCTAATCTATGACGACCACTTATAACTTCTTTTGTGCCATCTTCTCGCACCCAAACCTGGATAGGTGCAACGCCTGTTCTTTCAAACTTACCGCCTAATGGATCAACAACGCCTTTTTCGTCTGCGCCCTCTTTGAATTGCGGCACGTCTTCGCTAATTTTTAAATCTTCTAATGGTGCTTCAACAACTTGTTTGCCAATAACTTTTTCTTTTGTTGGTTTTTCTTCTGTGGCTTGCTCTGGCACATCAAACGAGACTGGTTCTTGCTGTGGCATCTGTGTTTGATCTATTTCAAAGCCTGCCGGTAATGCTTCCATTGGTTGATAGTCTGCAGGGTTAAAAGGCTTTTCTGTTTGCGCTTCTTGTTCTGGGTTTAAGGCTTCTTGCGCCTGCTGATCCGTTCCGACAACTGATTGATCGAAATTCTTTTCCATTTCCTGAGCAAGTGCTTTCTCTAGCTTTTTCTCTTGCCCCTTCACATAAGTGCCTGTTGCCAACGAAACAACCGAACCAGCCCCCGCACCCATGATTGCGCCATCTTTCATGCGTTCCAGTGCATCGCCCCATGTTAGACTTTCATCTAAATAGCCTTTATCAATTCCTGTTTGGATTGCTTGTGTGATTGTTTCTTGTGCTGCCTCCGTAACGCCTGACGCGGCCATGTCTTTTAATACTTTACCAGTAGGTTTAAGCAAAACACTTAATGGCACCGCTGAAGGTATCGCCTCCGCCGCTGCTGTAAGGTTAGAATAGTTTTGCGCTTCTTGAGGCGATAAACCTTGCGCTTTTGCTGTGTCATAAGCCGATCCTTTAGATTGTGCAAGCATTACACCTAACCCAATATCGGGACGACGACCAAAAACAGACACGCCCAACATCGGCACCATATTTACAAGGCTTTCAGTTACTCCTTTTGCGTAATATTCAGCCGATCCTTTCTCTGGCGGTATAATGTTTTCCGTTCTTTTTTGCTCTGCCTCTGTAACGCTTGCGCTCATTCGCTCGCCAACATCACCTAACCAGTCGCCAACCATTTGACCTGCGCTTAAATTCATTTGACCGCTTAACGGGTCATTTTTCCAGCCTTGATAGATTTCTGTTGCTTGATCTGGTGTTGGTGCGTTCTTAATCTGAGTGGCGATTTCTTCAGGCATTTCAGGACGTACAGGCTCAAAAGACTGCAGCAAGCCTGCAAATTGTTTTTTGAAAGCATTGGGCGCACTCATAAGCCCCTGATTGACGGCACCACCTATGGCGGCGTTTTTCTCCATTACCAATTGAAGCATTGATTTTTTTGGCTGTTCTTGTGGTGCTGGCGCATTTTCTTGTTGTGGCGGTTGCAATGATTCTTGCTGGCCAACTACTTCAAAGCCTTCTGGTAAAACCTCGAACCCTTCTGGCAATCCTGAATTTAACTGATCACTCATTGTTTGTGGTTGGTCGACCACCTCAAAGCCTTCTGGTAATTGCGTCATTATCTACTCGCTTTTATTTTATTGGGTAACCCATTTTCCATTTTGCATCACCAATATCTGGCCTGTTGCTTTATGTCTTATTCTTGTGCCTTCTGGGTATTGCTGGCCTGCTGATTGATCTTGCTGACCTAAAACCTCTTGCACATCCACACCATATTTTTGCGCAGCACGCTTGACCGCTTCACTTCTTGTTATTTTCCCTTGTCTAAATATGTTCGCGGCTTCTGTTGTAATGCCTTGCACTTTTCCTCTAAGTTTTGGATCAAGCGCTTGCACATTACCCTGATCATCGAATAGACCACCAAGCAATTCTACCGTTTGTTTATAAATTAAATTTTCATCTGATGATTTTAAGCCGCCAAGATCACCGCTTCCACCAGTAGGATTAACGGGCTTTTTACCTTCATCGATTAATCGGCCGCCTTTGTAAACTTTATCAGTATCGCCAACTGTTATTGATTTTGGATTTTCAAGAATTTGCTCCATTGTCAAAGCCTTAGATAATGACAACTCCATAAACTGGTCATCATAATCACTTGGTAATTTTGCTTGAACTTCTGGTGATACGCCTGCATACATTACTTGGTAACGGCGCTGTCTTTCTTCTGGCGTGCCACCTTGCAACACATACGAAGATAATTGACCCATTTCCTCAACGCTGCGCTTTGCCGCTTCACGTTGTCGCTCATTCATTTGGGCTACGCCTTCTAAAAATTGCGGCGCTTCGCTGGGTGCAAGCGCCATTAGTTTTGCCTGAGCCGAACGGTCGCCACCAACAGACTGTAAACGTAAATCAATAAGCTCTTGCTCTTTCGCTGCTGCATTGGCCGCTTTTTCTTCACGCCCTGCAATTTCTCGCTCTTTCTCCTGCAAATTTAGCGCTGCAAGTTTGTTCTGTGTTCTGGCACCTTTTACAGCCGTTTCCGTTCTGTAAATATCAGCCATGTCTATTCCAAATCGATTCGCTGGCATGTTAGCCCCCTAAATTTTTATATAAAAGCCAATTTTGAGCGCCTTGATTTGCAGATTGCGCCATATTGCCATACATGTTTGCGCTAGCGTTGCCCTTATTGTATTCGGCTTGCTGCTGTTGATTGCTAAGATTTTGCATAATATTTGAGGATTGCGTGCCTAGCTGGCCAGTTGCCTGCGCTTGTTTTGCTGCTGATGCCTGACCACCTGTAGAAAGCATATTGAGCATATTAAACTTGTTAGCTTTTCGGTTGGCCTCCTTGCTGTATTGATCAGCATAACGGGCATAAGCATTATTATATTCTTGGCTGCCCATTTCTTGGCCGTATTTCGTCAGTGCTTTATCTTGAGCACCACTAAGCAAACGACCACGAGCCGCCGCCGATGAATCCAAAGCCTCAACGCCTTGCTTCATTCTAAATTGGTAGCCAGGATCGGCGGTAACATCAATTTGACTAGGATCAAAAACGCCTGGATCAAATTCACCCGATTCTATGCCTGCCTCGATTTTTGACAACGCATTAGCGCCAACCTCTCGCCACGGTTGAAAGTCTTCACGCTGAATTTCTGATAATTCTTTTTGAAGCGCTATATTTTCTGCTGACGATTCAGCCGCTATCTCTGCCGCTTTTTCTGCGGATTCGATCTTAGCCTCGTTACCAAAATAAGAGACAGCACCGCCTATCACTGCGCTGCCTATAATTGCTGTTGCCACTGCTGTCATAAATCACCCGCCTTGTCTCTTTCATGGATTACCTGTCGATAATCGACTGTTATTTCATCACCAGCATTAATACTCGTTTTTGCTCGCAATATTACACTTTTGCCAGATACAACCATTTCGGCATTAGGATAATATGAATGATTTGAATATCTGCCAGCGATAGTTCGGCTTTCTTTCCATCGCGCAAAACAAATCTCTTCACCTTGGTAGTAATTATGGTTAGCAAACAGGCCTTTTCCGTCAATTTCTGACGAACCCACCTTGACCGCAACACTGACCGATTCAAGCTCGATTACATCATCAATGGTCACTTGCTCTTGTACTTGGCTTTCTGTCATACCCATTGATTCAATCATTTGTCGATAATCTGCACGATCAAGCTCTAAATTAAATTGCTCTAACTCTTCAAACGATCCACAAGTTAAATACTCGTACATTTCTTCAGGGTCCCGATCTTCTGCACTATGGAACGTTATCCAGTGGGTGTCTTCATGCGCATAGCCTGCGCGCTTTTTACCTGCTTTGCCTTCCATTATATTAAGACCTTTAAGGCGTTTTACCTCGCCGCTATCGGTTGAAACAGTGATATCGCCGCTTAACATAATATCGAAGTGATCAAACTTATGGATTCGCCCAGTCAATAGCGTTCCTTTTGGTATCGTTATTTCTCGCGAATAAATACCGCCTGAAAATCTATGTGTAGGCTTAATTTCTACCTGCTCTTCTTGAAGCATTGCCAGTTCTAAACGCGCCAACTTGTCGCGCTGCACGCTTTTATTAACGTCCGATACTTCTTTGATAATCGTTAATGAGCGGCTTTCTTCGATTGTTGTATTTGATTCTTTCATTATCTGCCTTATGGTGTTGTCATCTGCCCAGACGTTCGGCTATTGGCCAGTAAATCATTAAGCTTTCCAATCGCTGCATTTAAGTCAGTAGCTATCGTATTAATTGCCGATTTGTTTGCATTCGCTAAATCTGCGATTGTTTGAGTGTACGCCTGATTATAAGTTGCTGGCGCTGCAACGACATCGGCAACGACAACGCTTGCCGCTGTTGCTGTTGCATCCGTTATATTTGCCATTCGCTGAACTAAACCAGCAAACGATTCAGTGGCTGTATCAGACTTGCCTACTATATCACCGTTTGAACCGTGGGCGGTATTTGCAGACGTATGAGCTGTTAATGTTCCCGATACCGCTGCAATTGCTACAACATTTGCCAAAATTGAAGCCGCATTGGTCGCAATATCTGTTTCGTTTTGCTGTATTCGAACTAAGTTTGCCGCAATAGCTGCAACGTTTAACGCAATCGCTGCAGCATTACTTGAAATGTCATTTGTATTTTGCGAGATATTAGTCGCGTTAATAGCGATATTTTCAGCGTTTAATTCAACAACTAAAATTAAATCATCTATTGTCTCAATTGAGGCATCGATTGGATTACCTCTAAGAGAAATTCGCGCATAAATATCCCGAAACCAAATAGCCCAATCTCGATTTAATCGACCATCTTTATCTGCAATTACACCAGCTCGAGGCGGCGGCGAAACTAAATCTTTGTTAACTTGAACTGTCATTATCTAACCTCAATCCATGCGCCGCCTATGTCGATTTTTACCGGGTCTGATATTTGAACCTTAA
>CBFHTO010000105.1:0-7911 GCA_965658765.1 Glaciecola sp.
ATTTGGGGATCAAGGAAGAAGAGTTCCTTCGAGAGACCAAAGGTACCATAAAATTAGCTATCAAATTTGAGAATTGGAGAGTACCAGGTGAGAGTTACTTTCATACCTTTGGTGCACCTGGCGCTAATATGGGCTTTTGTAGTTTTCAACACTATTGGCTGCGAGCAAAACAGGCTGGCATGTCCAACTCGCTATGGGATTTTGACCTGCATTATCATGCCTGTAAATCTGGACGTTTTGGAAAACTGAACACCAACAATCCTCTTTATGAAATGCAGTACGCTTATCATTTTGACTCTGCGTTATACGGCAAATATCTTCGAAAACTTTCAGAGCAAATGGGTGTTAATAGACACGAAGGCATCATAGATGAAATCGAACAAGACCCTAGCAGCGGTTTTATCAATAAATTGATTCTCAAATCAGGTCAGCACATTGAGGGTGACTTATTTATTGACTGCACCGGCTTTAGAGGTTTACTAATTAAACAAGCATTGAACGTTTCTTATGAAGATTGGAGTCACCTCTTACCAGCAAACACTGCATTAGCGGTCCCTACAGAGCGCTTTGAAAAAACTTTACCCTACACTCGTAGTATTGCTCACAAAGTAGGTTGGCAATGGAGAATTCCGTTAACTCATCGCAACGGTAATGGTATTGTTTACAGTAATGACTTTATCACTGACGCGGAGGCAGAGGCGACATTGATGAAAAACTTGGATTCTAAGCCGCTTGGTGAACCAAGAAAAATTTCATTTACAACTGGAAGAACAGCCAAACAATGGCATCACAATGTTGTCTCTATTGGTCTTTCTAGCGGATTTTTAGAGCCCTTAGAATCAACGAGTATTCATCTAATACAATCCGGAATTGTTAGGCTGTTAAAAATGTTTCCAAATACAGGCATACAAAGTGCGCTTGTTGATGCCTATAACGCAGAATCTAAATTAGAATTCGAAACCATACGAGATTTTATCGTACTTCATTATCATCTGAATGAGCGTGAGGATTCGGAGTTTTGGAAATATATGCGAAATATGGAAATACCAGCCCGTTTAAAAGAAAAGATGGCTATGTTTTCAGAAAGTGCAGCAATTTTTAATGACAACAATGATATTTTCAGGGACGCATCATGGTTACAAGTAATGATGGGACAAGGTAGTTATCCACAAGATTTTCACCCGGCTGCGAAAGTCCCCACAGAACAAGAGTTACTGGGATCTCTGCAAAAATTGAAACACTTGAAACAACAAGCAACAGCCAATCTAAGTAGTCATGATGACTTCCTAAATAGCATTAAGAGCGCTTAGCAAATGTTCTTTTTGAAAAGCTTTGTTTGGCGCTTGGTGCGTGTTGCCGACGGTGGCCCACCATGTCTTAAATGACTTTTACCACTTCGAAGCAGACGCTCATTGCCTGATTAAAGAGTTATCATATAGCGTGGCGATTGCGGATGCGAGCGCAAGCGGCATGACAAGGGGTGATAATCTCTTAGGCACTTGTTATATTTCTGCGAACGAAATGAAACGTGTATGTTTTGAAAATATATACACATTGGTGATGTATGCGCACTATTATAGTAATTGACGACGAGTTAATGGCACAAGATTTAAAGGCAAGTGTCCTCGAAACAAAAAAAGATGTTGTTGAACAGGGTCTTAAGCTCTTAGTTCAAAGAAAAAGACAGCAATCAATCAGAGCATTGTTTTGTTATATTTTATTTATGCCTAAAGCGCTAATAAAGTCTTCTTTGTCTTTTGGCGAAACAAGCACAACTTTGCCAACGCCATACACTATTAGCAGTCTATCTAGGGAGAGAGCCGGGCTAGAAATCATATCCGATGAAGGCTCAACCGATATAATTGAAGACAACTCAATCCACCAATTAAACGGACCACTTGAAATATTTAACATCTTATCATCAATCGTATATCTCAGAGAAACTATAAGCCAAATTGGAAAAATGCCACCAATAAGAGATGTAAAAGTCGCGATGATAATATTTACAGCAGAAACACTTTCAAATAAAACGTACGCACTTGAAAAGAAGCAAATGAAACTACTTAGATAAAGTACTGCAATTAGCCACGTATCTTGTTTTGATGTAAAAATCTTCATTCAAACTATCCATGAAATATGACTTCCAATTAAAGGGCACTAACACGGGGAACATAATAGCCGAAGGCGCGCCGTGCTAGCGTGATCGCGAGCGAAGCGAGTACTCGTTGGAATTGTTTCCTAAGCAGCATTCAGATCTAGACGCTGGACTTTATTTAAGTCAAGCTTCTGTTTTGCTTGCCACAATTCATAATTGTCTTGCATACTTAACCAGCTCTCAGGTGTTCTGCCCAATGTTTTTGACAAACGTAATGCCATTTCTGGACTTATTGCACTTTTACCTTTTACGATACGATTTAGAGTAGAAGCCGCAACTCCCAAATGAGTAGCTAAAGTTCTGCAACTAATACTATGGGGCTCTAGGTAAATTGATTCTATAAATTCGCCAGGGTGTGGCGGGTTATACATATTCATTAGTGATAATCCTCATAATTAAGAATGTAAGCATTACCATCCTTGAACTCAAATGTTATTCTCCAATTTCCGTTTACAGATATAGACCATATATTACCTCTATCACCTTTTAATTTGTGTAAAGAAAAACCTGGAATATCCATATCATCAATATTTTGCGCAGTATTAATAGCAGTAAGCTGCATTCGAAGCTTTTTTGAATGTTTCGTTTGAATGCCAGAAGTATTACCTTTTTCGTAAAATAACTTTAGGCCTTTATGCTTAAATGATTTAATCATTTCGATAGTGTAGCGCAACGCGCAACACTAGACAAGGGTGATGCCGAACGCTTTAATAGTGACCTATTGGGTCGTTTTTCTACCAACAATAGTCACATTAGCTGTTGCGCTATTCACTATCCTTCGTATCAAATTATTCATGTAGATACGGAAACTGGTGAGACTCCCAATTAAATAGTGGCACCTTGTTTGAGTTCATATGGAAGCATAACACTTGTTTGAGTACTCTCTAATAACATATCAGCTGCCATTTGCCCCTTTTCAACGCTACTTTGACATACTGTTGTGAGAGACGGTACTACTCTATCAGCCTCATTTATGCCATCAAAGCCAGTAATTTTCAGCTGGCTGGGTACTTCAATACCCATTTCCTTGGCTGTATGTAAAACCTCTATCGCGATAAGGTCAGACATACACAAAACAACATTTGGTCGAGGAAAGCTATTGAGTACCTCCAATGCTGCTTGTTTAGCAAATTTATGCTTATTCTCCGGTGTATGCCACACAAAAGCGCTATCAACTTTAATGCCTTTATCTTCTAAAGCACGTTGATACCCTTCTAGACGGCGATGAGTCACACAATGTTCAATATCTAACAAAGGAGAATCATAGACTCGACACGTCACGTTCGAGTCAATCAAACGTAGACCTATAATGGCAACTTTATCATCTTCCTTGATGGCTGTTTTGGCGACTTGGTATGCGGCTTCAGCGTTATCAATATTTACAGATGGTTTGCGATCTAAATTAAAATCGACAGTCACAATGGGTTTCGACTGAATTGCAAGCTCATCAATAAGCTTGGGATTTCTGGGCGCACCGTAACATATAAAACCATCAACAAAATCGACAACATCTCTCAAGGAATCTGAATCACCTGCATATAATAAAAGATGCTTACCATGCTCCTTCAACTCCTTGGTAACACCTTCGATAAAGGTACTCGCTACTGGGTCGGTCACCATGTAATCAATCGAGTCGGCAAGCACTAAGGCAATAATGTTAGATTTGCCCTTTCTTAAAATCTGCGCAGCACGATTAGGACCGTCATAACCAAGGTCCTTACATGCTTGTAGTATTTGTTCACGCTTTAAATTTGATAACTGATCGGGACGATTAAATGCGTTAGATATAGTCGCGGTAGACGTCCCGAGTTTTAAGGCGACATCTTTTAATGTCAGGTTCTTTTTTCTTATTTCTATCATTAATATATGATGACCTTATTTGTGAAATACCATCAAGATAAGCGCAAGTATAGTAGATCCATAGAATAATAAATAATACAGTAAATAAAACTAAGGACGCTACAAATACGACTAAACGCTTAAGACTACAGCCTGATATGCTTTCAAACTAACGCTTTTATCCTGTAAATCAATATCGTCAAAGTTATTGATTAAAACTTCTTTTTTATTTGCTTCAAATGGTAATTCAAAGTCCGCTTGTTGATCTGAAAAGTTTAAAAGAACGAGTAATGTTTCATCGTCTAATGTTCTTGTATACGCATAAACTTGTTCATGTTCTGGCAGCAGGAGATTGTATTCGCCATATACCAAACTAAGACGACTTTTTCTTAACTGCACCATCTCCCTAAAATAATTAAGCTCTGAATCTACACGCGACTCTTGTTCAGCAACGTTAACTTCAGTGTAATTTGGATTCACTTTAAGCCACGGTGTACCAGAGGTGAAGCCTGCATTTGCGGATGTATCCCACTGAATTGGGGTGCGGGCATTGTCTCTTGCACAAAGTTTATGACTTTCAATGAAGGCATCAAGATCACCACCTTCTTGCTTGGTTAATTCATACCAATTAATTGTCATCAGGTCTTGATAATCGTTTATATCATCGAACTTTATATTCGACATGCCTATTTCATCGCCCATGTAATAATATGGGGTGCCTCTCATTGACAATAAATAGGTAGTCAACATTTTAGATGCCGCAGCTCTGTGCATAGGCTCATCGCTTGCCCAACGCGTGACCATTCTAGGGAAATCATGATTGCCGAAATAGATGGTATTCCATCCTTTTTCTTTAAAAACCGCATCCCATTGTGACATCACTTGCTTAAATTTAACTAGATTTTGAAAGTCATCGTTAATCAAAAACCGCTCGCCTACTCCAATCGATTGATGATCAAAATGATAATTCATATTTAATTCTTGTCGGTCTTCTGACACAAGATCTAATACGTTATAAGTGTGCGTACCAGGACCTTCCGCGACGGTCATAATATCGTAATGCTGCAAAACTTCTTGATGCATCTCGTGCAAGTATTCATGTAAGCGAGGACCTTTTGCGTACATATCAATCATGTTTTGCCCTTGGTACTCATCAGGAAACTCTGGATAACCTTCATGTTTCGAAATAAAGGTAATTACATCCATACGGAAACCATCGATCCCCTTTTTAAACCAGAAGTGCATCATGTCATAAATTTCACGACGCAATTTTGGATTTTCCCAATTCAGATCGGGCTGTTTTACTGAAAAATAATGAAGATAGTAAGCATCAGTTTGCTCATCATACTTCCAAGCATTTGCCTCGGGATCGAAGTAACTCCAACGGCTAGGAGGAGTGCCTTTCTCAGCAGGCCACCAATGATAGTAATCTCGGTAAGGATTATCTCGAGACTTTCGTGCTTCTTTAAACCAGTAATGCTCGTCACTAGAATGGTTAACCACCAAGTCCATAACTAGCTTCAAATCACGTTTATGCATCTCAGCTAATAGTTCGTCAAAATCAGCCATCGTTCCAAACTCTTGCATGATTTCTTGGTAATTAGAAATATCATAACCATTATCATCATTAGGAGACGCGTACACTGGGTTTAGCCATACAACATCGATGCCTAAACTTTTTACATAGTCGAGACGGTTAATAATCCCTCTGATATCGCCAATTCCATCGCCAGTCGAGTCTTGAAAGCTTCTTGGATAAATTTGATAAACAATGGATTCTTTCCACCACTTTCGATCTATGTTCGCTAACTTCATACTTTTGTCTCCAGACTTTCTTGATGTGCACTTGATAATTGGTCTTCATGGGTATTAATGCGCAGCGCAAGAGCACTCCCAATAATGAATAATATTCCACAAAGCGCTAGTGCGTTTCGAGGATCACTGCCTAACACCGAATCATATATAAGACCGATACTGAGCATTTCTAAAATTTGAGGAAGGCAAATCATTGCATTTAATAAGCCCATATAAATTCCTATTCGAAGCATTGGGGCTACGTTTGCACACATGATAAACGGAACGGTGACAACACCAGCCCAACCTACCCCAACCAATGACATACAAGCCAAAGTAATATATAGGTCGTTGGTAAACTGCATTGAAATGAATCCTAATCCTCCAACGAATAAGCAAAATGCGTACACCTTGTTATCACCAAAGCGGTGAATGAATTTGGCGATAAAGAATGACATCAATAAAGTAGTAATATGCATAACGGCAAAGGCGGTCCCACCTTGTGCAGTTCCTTCAGCAAAGCCGACAGAGTCTGGAGTTGGCGCATCATAAACGTGACGAGCGATAGATAACGAAAGATATTGCCACATCAGTGGAAGACCAAACCATGTGACTAATTTAACCCACCAAAGTTGTCGCAACGACAATGGCATGTCTTTACATGCACTTATTAGGTCTTTAAGTACACTCGACAACACCTTACCCTGGTTGGCAGCTTTGAACTGTTCAATATTTTCAGGTGGATACTCACGGGTTGTTTTGAACGACCAAATTGCAGTAATCATGATTACAATCACACCGATTACAAACGAAAACTTCACAATTTCCGGGATTTCTTTACCATCTGTATAGGCAGAGACGCCAATAGCAATCATGATAACTGGCATTAGGCTTGCGAGAATTTGACCGCCAGAAATCATAAACGTCTGTAGAGCAAAAGCAAAAGGTCGCTGATCGCGATTTACCATGTCACCTACCATCGCTCGGTAAGGTTCCATCGCTGTGTTCATAGCTGCATCAAGAATCCAAAATAAACCAACCACCATCCACAATTCTGGTACGTAAGGCATGAAAAGCACTGCAACGCTACCAATAAGGGCTCCCCACATAAAAAAGGGCTTTCTGCGACCAAACCTTGTCCATGTACGGTCACTGATTGCGCCAATTAAAGGTTGAATTAATAAACCTGTTACAGGACCAGCAAGCCACAAAATTGGGAGTTCATGTTCAGCTGCACCGTGATAACTAAAAATAGGGCTAAGATTGGCTTGCTGTAATCCAAAGCCATATTGAATCCCGAAAAAACCGAAACACATGTTCCATACCTGCCAAAATGATAAACTTGGCTTACGGTTATTAAGTTGCATTTGCTTTCCTAAGCGGGATAGACACCCGTAAAATGTAAAATACTTGTGAAGAATTATCCCTTAGATAACTTAATCGTTCAACCTAATTTTAAATTTTTATCAAAAAGCATATTTTAATTTTAAATATTAAAGTTATTTACAGACAAAATAAAAATTTATTTATCTGTTTTTATTATATATTTTTAAAATAGACCAGGTCTTATTATACACTGCTAAATAACTTAATTAATTAAGTTTTATCCGTTATAACGCTTTAACCTTGTGCTTTTAGAGGTCGAGTTTTAAGAAGAATAAAGAAAGTCTAAAGATGAAAACATAAATGAAGGTAGGCTGAAGATTTGAAAGCGTCCGCCAAAGCACACGTTCCAAACCATGACGTCTCGTCACAAAATATGATCTCTGTTAATTACACGAGGTCTTTATGTCAAGAAAATACAGAAGCAAAAAAGAATGGCAACGCATTTTTGCTGAACAAAGTGCCAGCGGTCTTTCCATCAAAGCCTACTGTGAGCGTCACGGTATCCTTAGGCAAACCTTTCATTCGCGCAAAAGTGACTTCAATCGCATGAAACAACCGAGTAGAGCCTTGGTAAAAGTCGATAAACCAACGCTTAAATCGTCTGCTGCAATCACATGCGAATTTAATGGTGTTGAGCTTGCCTGCAATGATTCGGTCAACCCGCAGTGGTTTGCTGACATGGTCAAGGCGCTTGCGCAATGAAGATGTTCGTTGAGCCTGACGATATCTATTTGCAC
>CBFHTO010000106.1:0-5433 GCA_965658765.1 Glaciecola sp.
CGCACCCGTAGCTCAGCTGGATAGAGTAACGGCCTCCGAAGCCGTGGGTCGCGCGTTCGAATCGCGCCGGGTGCGCCACTCCCCCTTTTTTGAGTGTTGGCCTTTGTGACCATTTTCAGTGCTTTTTTAGGGTCGTGACGTGGTCGTGACACAATCCCAAGCCCAGCCTAAAAATAGCCCTAGGATTTATATGATTCTGAAGCAGTCCAGATCAGGATAACTCTCTTGAAATTTGAGCGATATTAAGAGAAGGTTACAGCAAGGATGACGATATTCACATAATATCAAAGACCACTTCAATTTACGTATGACACAAAAGTATGAACAAAAAAGACAAAATTAGAGCCCTTAAAACCATAGAGCCCACGGTATTAAATGTGACTCTTTCTGAAATGGAATATGAATTTGAAGCAGCTACTCCTGAAGGCTTCATTTATTCGACGCCCGGAATGCTGCTTAACTCCCATCAAGGACAACTACCACCTGAGTTCACTGACGAAGACCAAAGCAATGAGTCAATTAAAGCATTGCTTTTGCAGGATGAGTGGGATGTAGTAGATTGGGACGATGTTGACAGCATCATCATAGATGATGTGTACAAGTTGATATTCGATTTTACGAAGATGCCTCTGTACGAAAAAGTAAACCAAGCTTTGAGCCAAGAGCAGATTAATGGATTAACGAAGGTGCAATTGACCGTAATAAGAAATGGTATTGCGCTTAGAATGGAAGAAATAGGTGAGAAAAATATCACACCAGATGAAATACAAAGTATATATGAATTGGTCACCCAGCATTTATTGCCTAGTCAATGTAGAAAATAGTCAAAAAGGTAGCCGTTTATAACGTTAACTGGAATTACGACTTAAATTTTAATCTTGATGACTTGAGAGCAAATTACAAGCGAACCCAAATGGCAAAAGATTCAGTGCCGCAAGCACTATATTGCGCGCTTAATTCTAATAGCTATGAAGACGTAGTTAGAAATGCCGTTTCACTCGGCGGTGATGCCGACACACAAGCCGCTATAGTATGTGGTGTAGCATAGGCAATGTTTGGCATAGACAACAAAATGTTTAAACAAATATTGTTTTATCTTGATTAAGATATGATAGAAGTTGTTTACGACTTTTATAAGAAATATAACGTGCTTAACCAAGTCTTAGATTGAAATATTTAATTTAAATATCACAGATAAAACGCACATAATCACACATTCCCGCACATAAAATTGACATTTTATTTTTTCTGTTGCATGTTGAAAGAATAAATAGTCTTCACGAAAACACTACTATGTCTAAAAATATCGAAATTCCCAACGCGTTATTTGACCGATTATCGAAACACGCCTCTGGTTTTGATACTCCAGCTAATGTTATTGCAAAAATCTTAGATGCCTATGAGAGTTCATCCCCAATGAGTAATAGTGATCAAGATATCGTTATGAAAGCATTTCGAGAGGTATTTAATGTTGAACCTCGTTCTTTTGGGCTAAAGACATCTGTGTATAGCGGCTTCAGCGATGGGAACCAAGGTGTTCAATGGAATATTATTGTAAATAGAAATACAGGGCAGGTAAGCCTAGGTGTTAATCTTGAGGGAGTTAAGTACGATAATTGGCCTATCACAAATTTGTTACTCAAAGAGCGAGACGATTGCGTGCTTCTTGAGTTAATAAACATCGAGTGTGCAAAAAATATTAATATCAGCATGACGAGAGACGCGTGGCAAGCAGCAGCGAGACCAGAAATTGCAGAACGTTTTATCAGCCCACAAAACCTTAAATTATCTGAGCTGACTCATTCGCAATGGAACAATATTATTAAGCAATCATTAGCATGTTTGGATAAGAGGTCAGATTACAGAAAACGCGGTATTCAAGCGGTTTACTTAAGTAAATCAAAGGTAAAAAAAGAGATGCCGACTAGTCCTCACCTGAATTTTAATATTCAAATTTTTGACCACAAACCAACTAACCTCTCTTCATTAATCGAAGCCGTTAAAAGAGCCAAAAACTTGCTAATGCCTTTATATAAATTTACGAGAGACCAGAGCGCATGAGCACAAAATCCATTAAAAATACCATGACACACCGCTATCGACTTGAGCGAAGTATAAGTTCTGAAGGTAAACTTGTGATTGCGTTTATAGGTATTAATCCATCAACCGCTGACGAATATGAAGACGATAACACCGTGAAAAATTTAAAAGTATTCGCAGCTAAAAATAATGCAAATAGGATGATAATTGGCAATGTGTATGCTTTACGATCAATGGATGTAAAAGGCCTCTCAGTATCCAATGACCCGATTGGAGTCCATAATGATAAAGCGTTACTTTCGATAATTGAGGAAGCAGACTTGATTGTGCCTTTTTGGGGTAGTAGAAATAAACTTAAGGTAGCACTTAGAGCTCGATTAGACGAAGTAATGTCTATTTTGCTCACCTCAGGCAAACCTATTTCGGTTCTTGGATTAACTTCTACAAATGATCCACGGCATTCACAGGGGGTTTCTTACAAGAGAAACTTAATATCTTTATCACAGCCGAGCTAACAGTGCAGACGGGCTGCAAAGCACGATTTAATAGGAAGACTCTGTGAGGAAACCATCGATTGCACCATAGATCAAATATTTTCAGTCTCTTTGAAATTCATGTTTCAATTAGGAATAAACAGCCTCAAACTTAATGTTAAGCGAGGGGTAGCTTTCAGAAAGAAGTTTTATGGTACCTAGCGTGATCTTCGCACCCCCCCAGTTTCACTAGACACTTAACCAGCGAGTCTAAGTCTAAGCATTTTATGCTAAGCGGCATCGGATGACTAAAAGCGAAAATAACTGGATGTGTTTATCGCTATGCAGGCTTAATGATTAGCTTCCAAATCTTTTACCGAATGTGTGGTATCGGTTATTCTTAATTACTGCTTACAAAAAAGTGCCATACTACGAGCGCGTCGAGTAGCAATTATTTTTTGCCACTTAAGCATGTTATGAATAACGTGACTTCTGCAACGCCAAGAAATACGACACGCCTGATTTAGATGCAAAAGATAGAATCACGCTAATCCATTAGAATTTCTGGCTAGATAAATGGCTTACACTTCATAATTGTTCATGTAATGTATAGAAATCTGAAATAACTTACCATTTGTACATGAATATCATCGGTATAGACTGCGCAGCACAACATAAGAATATCGGCTTAGTTATAGCTGAATTCGTTAACGGCGAGATTAAAATAAAAGATGCGAAGATAGGTGTTTCAGACGTGCACCCGATTCTCTCTATTTGGGTCAATCAAGGTCCATGTTTATTATGCATAGATGCGCCGCTTGGATGGCCGAAACCAATGGCAACACTTTTGGGCAAACATCGTGCGGGCGAAGTACTTCACGATGATGGGAATACCTTTTTTCGACGCAAAACAGATCTATATATCAAGCAAGTATTCAACAAAAATCCGTTAGATATTGGTGCAGATAGAATTGCCCGTGTTGCGTTATCAGCATTAAAAATTATAAATAATCTGCGTCGGGACGCTTCTACATTGCCATTATTATGGTCACCACAGGATTTAAAACTCTCGGGAATAATTGAGGTTTATCCTGCCGCCACGTTAATATCACACGGATTTAATGGTTCCGGCTATAAAGGACCTCAAGCTGACAAGATAGCCACGCGACGGAAACTATTCGATGTATTGAGTCAAAACATAAACACATCCACATTTTCAGAATATTTAGTCGAAAACGAGGATGTCTTTGATGCGTTTGTTTGCGTACTTGCAGGTATAGATTTCATTAAAGGTCATAGCGTTGCTCCAACAGCCCTGGATACAGCCTACAAGGAAGGATGGATCTGGGTTAAATCTCCGTGACAACCGTTCTACCTTTTTTAGCTTCAAAGTTAGTGTGCAGTAGTCAATGAGCGTCACTCATTAGTAATTAACGCGCAGATAATTAGCTTTCTAGCTAACTGATTTTTTTTGATATTATTTACTTTTAACGCTAGAGTGCTAAATAACAATAGAGAACAAAAATTATTGAGTTTGTTTAAAGTTGAGTGCTTTCCGCAAATTATTTTCATAGTTAATGTCACGGAAGAGATCTAGACTAAGGTATAAATTCTACAAACTTATATCTATTTTTACGTTTAGCTGAGTAAAGCGCCACTAACACCAGCGTTGTAATGTGGAGCTTCAAGGGAGTTAAAGTGCGCTTTAAAGAAATACTAAGTGTTTTATCAAAATCTTCACCCTATGCGGTATCAACAGAGCGCGACCAGGGGATATCTGAACAGCTTGATGCGGTAAAACGGTATCTATACATTCCAACGGATATTGAGCGAGATTTTAAGGCTGAGCTAGACTCTGCATCGCAAGCAGAAAGGAAAATTATATTTTTATGCGGTAGTAGTGGTGATGGCAAGTCCGAGATCTTAACACGCTACAGTAAAGAGTATTCAAAAGCAGCTACGTTTCATCTTGATGCTACCCATAGCTTCGATCCAAACACCACCGCCATACAAACTCTTGATAAATTGTTTGATGAATTTGAGCTATCCCCAGCCTCCCTTGTTGTAGGAATAAACATCGGTATGCTAGGAAACTATGCTCAAGAGGGTAATAATGAGCATATTAGTAAGGCGATAAATCAGTTTCTTAATGGAAGTCGGCTTTATGGCAATGTCACGTTTCTGAATTTTGAAGATTACGCAAAATTTCGATTGCATGAAGCGGGACACACTTCAGAATTTATACAAAGTGTGTTTGATAAGATTACGTCAACGCACCATAATCCAATTAGAGATTGCTTTACCCAAGAGCTATCGCATTCGAGCACAGACAAGAAGTTGTGTGCAAATTATCGTTTACTTTCAATCCCACAAGTCCAACACCATATAATTGAGGTGCTTTTCAAGACTCGTTTGATGAAAGACCAGTTTTTGACAGCTAGAACCTTACTTGATTTTATACACTGCATTCTAGTTGGGCCTGGCACTTCAACTGGGTATCTTTTCGATAATCTATTCGAAGAATCAGACAATGAATTATCTTCAAATATAGTAGCATTTGACCCTGCTGATATAAGAACAAACGCCATAGACAAATTCGTGCTTTCCTACAGCTTAGGAATTAAGGATGACGAGTTTGAAGTGTATACATCTTATCTGTCGACTGAACTTGGTATACGAAAGCCCAATAAGCCTCGGCCAAATTCATATCTCAGACTATTCTACTTGCTGAAAGATACAGAAATCAGCAACCAATACCATTCTCGATTCAAGTACGATTTTGCAGAGGATCTAATTGACCGATATTCGAAAGTTTGGAATATGCATCAAAACTATACTGGTGTAAAAGAAGAAAGAGACTTTGTTAGGGCCTTCTATCGCGACACCGTCATCGCAGCTGTGCATAGGTACAACAACAGGA
>CBFHTO010000106.1:5443-7693 GCA_965658765.1 Glaciecola sp.
AGGGGCAGTTTTTAACATCTGAACATAATGATTATCAAATTGTGGCTGAAGTTGCGTTAAAGCCTAACCTTGAGGCCATTAACGGAAGTCAGACAACCACACCTGCATTTTTTCTAGCGCATATTAAATTGGACGATAAGCCTTTCGAAATCCCTATAAATATTAATTTGTTGAAACTATTGGAAGATATCGTGAATGGGTACAGGCCTAACAAGCATGACAAAAACACTGTTGTCCTGTTAGATGATTTGGTTGACCGAATATCAGACATAGCGGTAAATGCAGATGAGCTAATGATCGTGAGAAACGACGTAAGATATACATTAAAAAATATAGATGATGAAGATATCGAAGTGAGCGGTCTATGAGTGTATTGAAATTGAAGGCTGAACTAGTCGCGAGAAAAAATGAAGTGAAATCATTTCCCTTGATAGCAAACAAGCTACAAGGTGCCAATGAATTTAATTGGGAGCATGTTGTTGGCTATTTTATCAAGTATTGCTTTAGAGGCAGTATTTCAAAAGGAAATGTCGACGAGTTTCGTTTTACATGCCAAACTAAATTTGAAGAGAAGCTGGATGCCCCGGAATTTTGGCAGCATATAAAAGAAATGTACTTCGAAAATGACGAGTTGTTCAAAATTAGTCCTGAACTGCTCTTATTTAAAGCAAGTAACGCTAAAGCTAAGTCTCCCGAGTCAAGAATGGGCCGTTTTTTCTTGAATCTTCTACAAGACTTTTACTTGAAAGAAAGACCCAAAACCAAACTAAATTTTATTGAGAAAGAAATCGTTTCGGCGTTTGAATCTTACTTAGTCAATGGCAGCGTTGCTGGAACTGTCACCGAAAAGCCAAAAGAGGAACCGTTTCTGCCTTTCATCGCGGAACAGTTTGCAAAGGACTTAGTATTCTTAAATTCAAAGCCTAAATACTTTCTCAACTCGCTGAAAGACTTCTTAAGGTTATATGCCTTTTTATACACAGCTCAATTATCAATTAATTTAACAACATGGCGACAAGGTGAACCATCACCTAAGAAGTGTTTCTTTATCATGGATCACGAGAGGGCTTCTGATGAACGGACATGGGTAAAGGACTTTAGATACAAGCAATTAGAACGCGGGTTTGAAAAAGTGTTTCCTTATTTGGCTATGAATGAAAGTCTGCAAGAGTCAGACTCAGTCAAACTGCCATTATGGAAAGTCGCAGAGCAGATAAGTGGTGATAACCTTGATGTCCTAAATAATTACATAGTCAGCTTTGCTGAGGACAGAAACTTGCCAATAGCTGACCCAAAACCGTCTAACTCGATGGATGCGTTGGCCGAGTTATTAAAGCTATCGGAGCGGCAATTCGGGAAGACAGAAAGTCGTTATGATGTGAATGTAAAGTATCGAAAAGATATAGAGAATGAGATGTGCAAACACTTCATACAAAACAGAGGTCGAGCGGGTAGGGTTCTGGTATTTAATCAAGACTACATCATGATGTTAACTAATTTAGCAATTGGAGCAGAGCGAGAGCAACTTAGGTTCCATGAGCTTGTTTTGGAGTTTGAAAGCAGAGGTGTGTTCTTTGACAAACAAAGTCAAAAAGTCCTCGTCGACTTTTATGAGCGCATAGGGAATGTGCAACGAATGAGTGATAGTGGAGATGCAGTTTATGTCAGAAAAACAGTTTGAAGATTTCCTGGCTGAAAAGCTGATTGATTGGGGAAAGGAAAACCTCAATAACGGCTATCGTTATCAATTTCAGTCTCCAGATGCTGGGAATAGTAAGAAGCTTTTTAAAGCAATATCGTTACAAAGTTCCTCTTCTGTTCTAATAAAAAACATTTCAATACCATGTGTCGAAATTGGCGATACTAAGCTTTTAGTCGTCATACACAGCGAAAATGGAGATAATGGATTCGGTGAAAACTTCATTTCTCATATTCGTGATGTTGTCGCGGCACAACAGGGCGAAATAAAAAATAGCTCTCTATTAGTCATACACAATTCGCAGTTAGACACTCTAATTAACTCAGCGGAAAACATCGCGCAAAAGGGCTTTGTATGGCATCCAAGTGAAATTATGCAATCGCTATACTCGCTAATTGAGCCAACAGATTCAGCATCAAAGGTATCTAAATGTTTATTGAATCACCGCTTTGATCAAATCGTCGAAGATGGGGCAACCATGTTTGGCTTTGAAGAACTGTATAAAGCAATGAGAGATGACGGTGATTTAAGATTTGATGAGATTGGATTGT
>CBFHTO010000107.1:0-7604 GCA_965658765.1 Glaciecola sp.
CTTGTCTGCGCAATAAAGCACCTGCGTTGCAAATGCTTCGTTGAGTTCAAATAAGCCGATATCATCCATTTTCAAACCGTGCAGTTTGAGTAATTTAGGAATAGCGAAAACCGGCCCAATCCCCATTTCATCAGGCTCACACCCCGCAACCGCCATCCCCACATATCTACCTAGCGGGTTCAGTCCTCTTCGCTCTACAAGTTTAGCTTCCATTAATACAGAGGCAGACGCACCATCAGACAACTGGCTGGCGTTTCCTGCGGTAATAACACCACCGTCTATCACAGTCCGCAGACCCTGTAGGCTATCAAGTGTTGTGGCACGAACACCCTCATCGGCGCTAATCGTCACTTCTTCGTAGCTAATTTCTTTCGTTTCTTTGTTCATTACGGCTTTTGTCGTCGTCATAGGCGCAATTTCACTTTCATAGCGCCCCCCTGCATAAGCCGATGCTGTGCGCTGCTGACTGAGCAAGCCATATTCATCTTGTCGCTGCCTGTCAATACCATAACGACTTGAAACTATCTCAGCGGTTTGCAGCATGGGCATGTAAATATCTTTGTGCAGCGCGGCTAAGTTTTTATCTACCGCCATGTGCGTATTCACATGCTCATTTTGCACTAAAGAGATAGATTCTAAACCACCACCAATCGCCACACCCATACCATCATGAACAATTTGTTTTGCTGCTGTAGCTATCGCCATCAAGCCAGACGAACATTGCCTGTCTAGCGACATACCACTGACGCTTGTGGGTAAACCACCCGCAAGTGCCGCCAAACGACCAATATTCAAGCCCGTTGTTCCTTGTTGCATGGCGCAGCCCATAATCACATCTTCAACTTCTGAGGCTTCAATGCCAGCGCGTTCCACAGCATGTTTTATAGCATGACCACCCAAGGTGGGTGCTGTCGTCATATTGAATGCACCCTTATAAGCCTTGCCTATAGGTGTGCGTGCTGTTGATATAATTAACGCTTCTTTCATTTTATTTTCCACTGTTGAGTGTTGATGTTGGTCAATAGTAGCGAAAATTCTTCTACGAACTTATCACTTAGGTGACAAGTACAGGATGTTTTGTCGGTTCAATAAATAAGTCTCCTTCGCGACAATTTCCGAGACCATGACATGATAATTTACTAACTCGGTGGTTCGTTATTTTTATGAGCCTTTTAGTAAATAAAACGTGGGCGAGAATTTATGTCTTCAATGCCAGCTTTTAGTCTAAAAATAATAAGTGGCGTCTGCGTAGTTGGTATTCTTTCTGTCTTTTCCGTTTATTTTTCACACCAAGTTATATTTGTTCAATATGCCATCAGTCCTTTAGTGATTGGCATTGTATTGGGCGTGATTCTAGGCAATACGCTAAAAGGCAGATACCCAGCGAACTGGCAACCGGGTATTATTTTTTCGAGCAAAACGATACTCCGAGCAGGCATTATTTTGTACGGGTTTAGGATCACCTTTCAAACTATCTTTGATGTAGGCATACCAGCATTGTTTGTTAGTCTTTTTATGGTCGCGACTACGTTTTTAATGGGTTACCTAATTGGCAAGCGAGTATTCAAACTCGACCACGATTTAAGCATTTTAATTAGTGCGGGCAATGCTATATGCGGAGCAGCAGCAATCTTGGCATCAGAGTGTATGTTAAAAGCAGATAAACATAAAACCAGCATTGCGATTGGTGGCGTCGTTGTCTTTGGCACCCTTTCAATGGCGCTGTATCCTTTTATGTTCAGTACAGAATTACTAGGGCTCGACGAACGCACTATGGGCATCTATCTTGGCGGCAGTATACATGAAGTAGCGCACGTTGTTGCAGCTGGCAAGGCAATAAGTGAAGAAGCAGCAAACACAGCTGTAGTCACAAAGATGTTGCGAGTAATGCTATTAGCGCCATTTTTATTAATACTAGGATTTTGGATAAAAAATATTGCCAAACAACAGCTTTCTAAAAGCTCAGGAACGGTAATTGAAGAAAGTGAAGTCGCTTTTCCTTGGTTTGTATTTGCATTTATCTTGGTCGTTGCCCTTAACTCACTAGTGGCGGTGCCAGCACAATTGATTAGCCTACTAAACTCAACCGACACCTTTTTACTTACCATGGCGATGACCGCATTAGGCATAGAAACTCGCACTGAAAAATTTAAAGGTATAAGTTTCAAGCCACTTTATCTTAATGCTATTTTATTTATTTGGCTAATTTTCGGTGGTTTTGGCGCAACGTCACTGGCTGTCTATGCCACTACATAACAACAGCACCAGTGTCTTCTTCGTTTATTTAGAAGAAGTATCTGCCTGTAATACATTTAACATTGGTAGAAAGCTAAAGTAGCCTGTGCGCTCAGCACCAATTAAGCGAGCAGTTTCAAGGGCAGCCTGGTGCCCAATTAGCTTAACCTTACCGGCAGCTTGCGCCAAGAGTTGCGCCTGACAGCTACGCTCCATTGTAATATACCACCAAGCAGCCGATTCAACACTAGTGCCGACTGTCAGCAAGCCATGATTTTGCAGTATAAGGGCTTTGTTGTTGCCAAGTGTCTTTGCAATGGCCTTGCCCTCATCATTATCAAGTACTACCCCGTTAAAATCGCAAAACAGTTCATGATCATTATAAAATGCGCAAGCATCTTGTGTAATAGGATCAAGCTTTTGGCCTAAACTTGACCATGCTTTCCCATATATTGAATGGGTATGGGCTGCAGCGATAACGTCAGGGCGTGCTCGGTGAATGTGGGAGTGTATAGTAAACGCCGCACCATTTAAAAAACCATCGCCCTGGACAACCTCACCCCTTTCATTCACAAGTAATAAGTCTTTTACCTGCATTAACTTAAACGATACGCCAAGTGGGTTGACCCAAAAATGATCTGTCTTGAGCGGATCACGCACTGTTATATGCCCGGCTAATCCTTCATCAAAGCCAAACTTCCCAAACAAACGGAATGCGGCCACCAACATACTTTTTCGATGTGTTCTAATTTCTTCTGGAGTATTACCTTCAAACTCCTCTGGCAAATTTGACTTAGTGTTCATCACAGCTGAATTGGTTTTATTGGTCATTGTGTTTGTCATTGCTATTCTTAAATGAGTTGTCTTGCTTGTTATAAAGTGAGCCCGCTATCCAAAGTGATTAGCTGACCTGTCATATTATCACTGCCTTCCAGAATAGCGATTATGCTTTGGGCAATATCAGACGGCGTTGATATTCGCTTCAGCGCTGATTGTGCCAAAGTGTATTGTTTTGCTGCATCCCAGTTTTCTTGCCAACCAGAGCGAGACCATTCACCGTCGATAAGACCTGGGCAAATGGCGTTAACACGAATATTGCTGGTACCAAGGGCTTTGGCGAGCGTCTTGCACAAACTATTTAGTGCTGCTTTTGAGGCGCAATATGCGATAGAACTGCCATGAGTCGTTAATCCAGCGATACTGGACGTCATAATAATCTCGCCACCACCTTGCTCTACTAAATAAGGTTTCGCCGCCTTACTAATGTAAAATGGCCCCATTAAATTAGTTGCTAGCGTCTTTTGCCATATATCGTCTGTGAGCCCATCTAAATCATCGTGTTGCACAAATTCTGTCGTACCCGCATTGTTAATAACGATATTCAGCTTCCCAAAATGATTTACCGCTTTTTCAACGAGTTTAATACACTGAGATTCTTGACTTACGTCAGCTTGGCACAACGTAGCTTTACCACCATTTTCGATTATCTGTTGTTGAACAGCTATGGCTCTAGCTTCAGATTTCGCATAATTAATCACCACACTCACACCACGCTCAGCCAATTGAATAGCAGTTTGTGCGCCTACTCCTGAGCTAGCACCGCTGACAATAGCGACTTGTTCATGTAAGTTCATACTGCTAGTTCCTTATGCATTCTTTACTCAATTTGTTGTATTTATACTAGCGCTTTACCTGCAACTGTAATTCGGTGCAATGTGCGTGATTCGCCTTGGTAATCGTTGTTGGCAAAATGCCATGTACTGCGATTATCCCACATGGCAACTGAACCTGGCAGCCAATTGAACTCACAGGTAAACTCATCTTTGCAACCGTGCTCATAAAGATAATTAAGCAAGGCAAAGGCCTCATCCACTTTCCAGCCATCGATACCTATCGTATGTCCTTTATTCACATACAGAACTTTCTTATTACTATCAGGATGCGTCACAATAACCGGATGAATTGCCTGACTCACCTCTATATTATCAGCTAGCTTTTCAGCTAAATCAGTGGCGCTGAAATATCCGCCCTTACCGTATAGATGATCATTGCTATGCTGAGCTTTCAACAAGCTAAGCGTTTGTTTTAACCCTTTTGAGAGGTCATCATAGGCAGCGTACATATTTGCAAAGCGCGTGGCGCCGCCTGTACTAGGTAATTCTCTGGCGACGAGTATTGACGCCATTGCAGGCTCAGGATCGTAAGAATGGTCGGTGTGCCACCCTCCCCCTATGTTTGTTTGTTGGTCTTTGTCTTTGCTGACGACAGCAATCTCAGGATAACCTTCCAAGTGCTTAAACACGCGATTGCGCACAACTTCGCCAAAGATATTCGCAAAGGCAATATGCTGTTCAGGAGACAAATTCTGATCACGGAAAAATACGAGCCCATGCTCTATAAAAGCTTGCTTAATTGCTTCTATTTCGCTCTTGCTTAAATTGGCTAAGTCAATATTTTCAATCAATACGCCACAGTTTTTGCTAAAAGGCACAATGTTCATAGAGCTGATTCATCCTGATCATTTGGAAACTAGGACGTAGTATGAACAATTTATGTAACCCGAAGTGTCACCTAGGTAACACTACACTTTAAAATATTGTTATATTTTTGTTGCTCGAATATACATTTATACCCACTCGAGGCAACAACATGAATGCTCATAACCCTTCCGCGCTCTTCGACGTTATCAATCCAGCAACTGAAGAAGTAATAGATACTTGTTTGGATGCAACTGAAAATGACCTCAATAGTACTGTGTCGCTCGCCAATCATGCTTTCAATACATGGTCTCAAACTAGCGACGAAGAACGAAGAGACACAATTATAAAGATGGCTTCTTTGATTAAGAAAAATAGCGCTGCTTTGGCAAAGCTGCTGACGCAAGAACAAGGGAAATCACTTAAAGTACTTGGCGCTGAGTTTGAAGTACAAATTGTCCATGATTGGCTGCTAGCTACAGCTGACATGTCACTGCAAGATAAAGTTATTGAGGATAGCGACGAACGTAAGGCATTACTTGTCAGGAAACCCATTGGTGTTGTGGGCTCTATTACACCTTGGAATTGGCCTCTAATGATTGCTATTTGGCACATCGCTCCGGCTATTCGAGTGGGTTGTACGGTGGTAATAAAACCTTCGAACAATACACCACTCAGCACCCTCTTAATGGTTGAAATACTTAACCAAGCCCTGCCAATTGGCGTATTAAATGTCATTACAGGAGATATTGGTCATAAGCTGTCGTCCCACCCAGGCATTGACAAGCTAGTCTTTACTGGCTCCACACCAGTGGGCAAAACAATCATGCAAAATGCATCATACAGTTTAAAACGCTTAACATTAGAATTAGGCGGTAATGATGCAGCCATTGTTTTAAAGGATGCTAACGTAGCCGACATTGCCGAAAGCTTATTTTGGGCGGCATTTATTAACAATGGCCAAACTTGCTTGGCAATAAAGCGACTGTATGTACACGATGATATTTATGATGACGTGTGCGAGGCCCTGCGACAAATCGCTGTTAGTATGCCGATGGCTAACGGCTTAGACGAAAACTGTGTGTTTGGCCCTGTTCAAAACAAAACCTTGCTCAACAAAGTGTCAGACTTAGTCGAGGATGCTAAAGCACATGGAGGCAAAATACTTTGTGGAGGCCAAGCACAGAAAGGTGATGGCTATTTTTACCCTGTTACTTTAGTGGCTGACGCCGATGATGACATGCGCTTAGTGCAAGAAGAGCAGTTCGGTCCGGCTCTACCTATTTTAAGGTTCACAGATATTAATGATGCTCTGGAACGAGTGAATAAATCCGAACTAGGACTAGGCGGTTCAGTGTGGTCTGCAGACGCAGATGCAGCACTAGCAGTGGCGAACAAAATGCAATGTGGTAGCGTATGGATAAACAGCCATGGACAGGTAATGCCGCATATCCCATTTGGCGGTTTGAAACAGTCAGGCTTAGGGTGCGAATTTGGTGAAGAAGGCTTGCTTGCATACGCTGATACACAAGCCGTGCACATCCCAAAGAGTGCAGGTTAAATAAAGTTTTTAAGGTTTTGGATACTGTATAAACTTATATAAAGATAGCCGCTTAAACAAGCGGCTTTTTAGTCTGACACAACTTAATAAAATCAATTAAACCTATGCAGGTAACTTACTCTCCAGCTCAGGTAATGCGTTGAATAAATCTGCCTGTAGACCATAATCAGCAACTTGAAATATAGGTGCATCAGCATCGTTATTAATTGCAACAATCACTTTTGAGTCTTTCATCCCGGCAAGGTGCTGAATTGCACCGGAAATCCCTACTGCAATATACAAATCGGGCGCAACAATTTTACCGGTTTGACCAACCTGCATGTCATTTGGAACAAAACCTGCGTCAACCGCCGCGCGTGAAGCACCAATGGCCGCACCTAGCTTATCCGCGATACCTTCCAACAACGCAAAATTTTCGCCATTCTGCATACCTCTACCGCCCGAAATGATCGTACTGGCCAGACCCAAATCTGGTCGAGTTGAAACTGTGAGCTCGTCTTTTACATGATAAGACTGGGTATTTTCGCTGATATTCGCTAATACTTTTATCTCTGCGTTACCTTCGCTACCCGCCAAATCAAACGCTGAAGCTCTAATGGTAAGTACTTGTTTTGCATCTAGGCTTTTTACCTTAGCAATGGCGTTACCCGCATATATAGGCCGATAGAACGTATCCGCAGAGGAGACTTCCACAACATCAGATATCTGCGCTACATCAAGCATCGCTGCGACTCTGGGCATAAAGTTTTTGCCGGTTGTTGAGGCTACGGCTAAGATAGCTCGATAGTTAGGCGCTAATGCTGTGACTAATTTACTCACGCTCTCTGCTAATTGATGTTCGTATATTTCGTTATCAGCCACAAGTACGCAATCTACCCCACTTATTTTCGCTGCAGCTTCGGCCACTTCTTGACACTGGTGGCCCGCAACCAAAACATGAACGCTATCTCCCATCGCCAATGCTGCCGTTACCGTTTTAGCTGTATCCGCTTTTAAGCTTTTGTTGTTGTGCTCTGCGTAAATCAAGATACTCATGCAATCACCTTTGCTTCATTTTTTAACTTTTCAATTAGCTCATCAACCGATTCCACCATGACACCCGCTTGGCGCGCTTTTGGCGCCTGTACTTCAAGGAGCTCCGTGCGCGGCGCAAGAGATAAACCGAAATCATCTGCCTGAATGACCTCAAGTGGCTTTCTTTTGGCTTTCATTATGTTTGGTAATGAGGCATAGCGAGGTTCGTTTAAGCGTAAATCTGTCGTGACTATTGCCGGTAATGTTAGCGAGAGTGTTTGCAGGCCACCATCGACCTCTCTGGTCACCATTAGCCT
>CBFHTO010000108.1:0-7192 GCA_965658765.1 Glaciecola sp.
AACTATATAAGATTGACCGCAAAGAAGGTATCCGAGTTTGGTGGGTTGAATACACCGAAAAAGCATATCGCACGTGTTCAGGTCTACTTGACGGTAAAATCGTAGAATCAGGTTGGATTTATCCGAACGAAAAGAACGTAGGCCGAGCAAATGCAACTACGGTAGCCGAGCAAGTTATTGCTGAAGTGCAATCAAAATACGAAGCTCGCATGTACCAAGGCAAATATCATCCTTCTATCGAAGAAGCCCGCGGTGGAGCAAAGTTTATTGAGTGCATGCTTGCTGAGAAGTTTAACCCAAAGAAGTCAACCAACTACCCGTATTATTCACAAGCAAAACTTGACGGCGTTCGTTGTGTTGTAGCAGAAGATGTAATGCAAACCCGCAATGGTAAAATGTTTGTGTCTTCACCTCATATCCGTGAAGCTCTTGATAGCTTCTTTGAAGAGTTTCCAGACTATATTCTAGATGGAGAACTTTACAATCACTCACTTAAAAACGACTTTGAAAAGATTATCAGTCTTGCGCGTAAGACTAAGCCAAAGCCAGAAGATCTTCAAGAGTCTGCTTCTATGGTAGAGTATCATGTTTATGATGTCATTACGCCCGATCCTATGACATACGAAGAGCGCATGAACTTTCTGCAAGAAAACGTGCTTGGTCGTTTTAAAATGATCCAAGTAGTGCCTGCTTGCGTTGTAAATAATCTCGAAGAAGCTGAAGAAAAGCTTGGAGAATATCTTGAAAGCGGATATGAAGGACAAATGCTTCGCAAATCTGAAACTCCGTATGAACACCGCCGTTCAGCATCACTGCTCAAGCACAAAATGTTTGAAGATGGCGAATACGAAATTGTAGAAGTAGTTGAAGGTCAGGGCAATTGGTCAAGCTATGCAAAATCTATTATGATCCGTCTACCAGATGGTTCTACTCAGCGCTCAGGTATGCGCGGAAATTTCAAGAACGGCAAAGAAATTCTTGAAAACAAAGATGATTATGTCGGTACACAAGTTACTGTGCGGTATCAAAACAAAACTTCTGATGGGAAGCTTCGTTTTCCAGTGGTAGTTACTTTTTGGAAAGGTAAGCGTGACGTATGAAACGAGCACTCAGAATTTTAATCCGAATTATTACAGCGCCAGTTGTAATTTCTGCACAAATTCTTATTATAACCTTTATTATAACCTTTATTATACCCGTTGGTATGGGATTTGTATTCTCTGAATGGTTATTCGAAAACGCAGACCTTCACTATTCGAACCTTGATGCTTTTAAGAGCACTATAAAAGATTTTAAAAACTATTGGAAAGGATTTTTAAAATGAAACCATTTTTGATTAACCGAGATTCTTGGCACTACAAGCTGAACAAGAATTTTCACAATGATTATAATCATTATATGAAAAGTTGGGAAGATAACCACTCTAACTTTTGCTCTTATTGGAGAGCAACTATGTTTAGAGTAATTGGAGTGTTTATCATGTCGTTTATAGCCGTAATAATTCTTGCTACGATCGGAACTGTGATATACTACGAGCCAATACAGGCACTTGTTTTTATAGGGTTTATCATTGGCGTTGTTGCTACCGCTGCATTTACGGCAATTATTAGCGAAAAGATCAAAAACAGAAAAAAGCCAGTTGATAAATTAAAACCAGAATCTCTTATTGTACAAAAGTACAGAGCGCACAAATCTAAAATCTGCCCGACTGTAGATTTTAAGTGAAAAGTATCTAGCACGAGGAGTATAGTGCATGGAAGGTTTTGTTTGGAGTTTAATGAGTGCGTCCACTGCTGGATTTTTAAATGCAGTGGACGCTATTGATGTGCATGAGGTTAAGCCTGGTATATTATCTGGCACGGTAAACGGATTTGAAAATTATGAATTCTTTAAAGAACAATTTGAAGAATTAAATTCTGATATATTCAATCAAACGCCGCGTGCATGTAACGTAAAAAAATGGAAACACGGTGATAAAGTAAAAGTTTATGCAAGGCAGTGTTGGGGAGATTTTCTTGATTTTCCAATTAATGGGGCAGTATATCAAAACCAGTTACAAATTGGAAGCAGTGTTATCGTTAGTATACATCCGAAACACCTTCAAAAGATTCCAATTAACAGTGTCGGTGGAATAACAATTGAAGTATATCCAGAACAACTTAGGCCCTTTAGACACAAAGAAAAACATCCGGCGTTAAATTCGCCGGATGCTAAATATCTAAAAAGATCAGGTTTTCAAAAATCGAAACTTTATAGTAAATCTACAATAGAAAAACTATATGGTCTTTATAATTCATTCAAATGATTCTTAATCAGTATATGAATGATAATTCAATTATAACATATTCTAGATGTTTGTCAACTACTTTGTTTGATCTAGTGTAAATAATTTTGTTTACATTTGCTCCGAATCAGTATATATTACTATTATAAAGAATGAAAAGGAAAATACTCATGCAGTATCTAGTCGGTAAAACTGTGCGATTTCTTGGTAAAATTGAAGAGATGGAAGCTAACTGCGATCCAAACCAGCGCGCTCGTATTGTTAGTGTAAGGGAAGAAGACACTAATAGCCTTGATAAGTATGAGCACGTTTATGTAATCACCTTTGATTATAGCGAGTTTGAAGAGTATAATGATAATTTTGCTTCTTCAAATTATTATGACAAAGATCAACGCCCTATACTGACTGCACGCGAAGCTGGTCAGTATAGCACGCAAGAAGATGTTTACTTTGGCTCGCCAGATATTTGGCCCTTTGAAGATTACTTTACTCCGCTTGGCGATAAAGCATTTGCTCTCATTGAAAAGTTTAAGCAATCTGGTGAAACTAACTACATTGCTTGGTTAGAAAATCAAGTAGAAACATAAAGCTAAGACAAATTAATGGATATTTTAATATTGAGCATGTTGGGTATAATTTTGCTCTACATGTTCGTTGCTGGAACTATAAGAGTATTTTCTAATAGTTTCTGGCTTGCCCTTCTAATGTTATTCCTTCTGCCTCCACTTCTTATATTTTGGATAATGGTAGAAGGAATAACTTCAATTTTTGACTAACATAGGAAAAATATAAATGCCAATTGCAAACCCGTTTGATGAATTTGTTCAAAAACAGCTAAATGACATTATTGATCAAATTCATCCACTTTTTACTGCTATCTCTGACGAAGAACTAGTAGAAGATAACGAAGATCATGGAGTATTTGAACGCACATTTCTTCATGGAACTGGTAGCAGATTTCTTATGCGTTGGCGGGTTTATTATGGCACTCCAGATACTGTGCGAACTGTGTTCGAGCCTGCTCAAAAATTTACTAGTTGACATTCATAAAGAATCGGTATATATTAAGAATTATAAGGAATGAAAAGAGAACTAAATGGAAATTCTTATTTACTACGTACTTCCAAACATCGCTCTGTTCGGAGGGATTTATCTCTTCGCAAAGGGTATCGAAAAGTTATCCTGGTATCTTATCTGCAACTACGAAACTACCGTAAACTATATCATGAAAGGCACTAAAAATGCAAAATATTAAAACCGCACTATACGGAACCGCGGCTGTCATAGGACTGGGTCTGCTCACATGGGGCGGCATCTATGTGAACGGCTTCTTCAACGCAGAGCGCGAAGCACAGCGAACAAAAGTTCTCAAACAGTCGCAAGCGTACACTGATGGTATGCGCACTCAGCTGAACAACCTGTATCTCGAATATCAGAAAGCAGACACCGCTGGTAAGATGGGCATTGCAAACGCAACTCGCGACATCTTTGCTGCCGTAGATACAAACGGTTATCCAGCGCACCTTCAATCTTTCCTAACACAAGTCGGAGCACGATAATATGATTAACTTTATTAAGAACACGATCGATACTGTATCTCATTTGCTTGCGTTGTTTAAAGCAAAACGAGAAGAAAATCATGCAATTCTAATTCGAGGATCTATTCTTGACCCGGACAATCACCCTTCAAAGGATAAAGGCAATTAATATGAAAAAGATTCTACTTACAACCGCATTCGCAATTGGTATTGCATCGCCCGCTCTCGCGTTTTGGGGCACTTCAACGCCAAGTTCAGACAAGAGCACTGCCCAACAAATGGAAACATTGCTCAAAGAAGGCGAACGTCAGACTGGTCTTCCAGCAATTACTAACTTCACTGAAAAGCGTATGGTAAAGTGGCTGTATGAACTACGTGATCAACCCAACTATCGTACTTACACTTACATTGTAACTATGACTGGTAAGCTGGTTAAGATTTGTGATAGCGTTGGCTACGGTATTAACGCAAGCATCCAATACAGCAATCCGGAAAAGATGGTTCACGACTGGGGAGCTAACGGGCGGAGTGCTGCATTTATGCCTCAAGCAGAACCTAATGCGCTGTTTATGCCAGAAGGTCTTGCCGCAACATATGTAATGTGTGTAAGCGAAGATATTGACGATGTAAAGGCCGTGTATATCGAACCTGAGATCATCGTTAGCCCGATTGAACTTGATTATGTAAACACACAATAAAAACTTTACATAGTGTCTCAATGATGCTATGTTAAAATTACGAAACCCAACTATAGGAGAATATCATGGGTAGTCTATTTCTTGCTGCATTCTTTGCAATCATTGCGAGTATTATTGCAGTAATCAAATTTCCGGCAGAGATTGCCAGAATTAAAAAGCTTGTTGTCAGTAGCTTTGCTGGCGCATCTATGCTAGCCTTGGGCTTTGGCGCGTTTAGCTATAACGACGCTGGTTTCCAGCAGCACGTTCGTACAATCTTTGGTACTGAAAGCGCGGTACTTGATACTGGCTGGTATTTTGAAGGCTGGGGCCTAAGCACAAGTTGGCCCAAGTTTATTACTGTTGCTAATACATTCAATCCAGGGGCGGGTGGTAGTTCAGTAAGTGGACCATATCGTGTTCGTCTTGCAGATAACTGGACAGGCGATGTAACGCAGAGTACACGTTTCCAAGTCCCAACTGATGCGGAGCAGTTTATTAAAATGTCACAAACTTTCCGTAGTTTGGATCGATTGGTGAACTCGACTTTGATGCCAGATGTTAATGCGAGTATTGATAGCGTTGCGAACATGTACACTATGGAAGAATACTACAGTGGTGGTAAAAGAGACCAGTTTAAAACTGAGTTCTTTGACACAGTTACAAAAGGTCGCGCCCAAGTACGTCAGATTAGCTTGAACCAAGCTGGTGGCATTATTCAATCAGCTCGTGCAAGAGCTAACGATGATAATGCAACCGACGAAACAGGAACAGTAGGCGATACTGATGTACGTAGGCTGATCATGGAGAAGGTACTTGGCCCAGACGGCAATCCGATCCGCGTACAACACGCTTACCCACAATTTGGTATCACAGTAAGCCAGGCAATTCTTGAAGGTATTGATCCAGACGACGAATATGAGCGTCAGATTAACGATCGTAAAAGCGCCGCATCACGACGCGTCGTAGCGCGTGAACAGCGACTAGAACAAGAAGAACAACGATTGCTAGCTATTCAAAGTGGTGCAACAGAGATTGCAAAGCGCCAAGCGGCAGCACAAGTTGAACAAATTGAACGTACAACTAACGCTGAAACTGAAAAGCAGCTTGTACTTATTGCAGCAGGACGTATGCAGGAAGAAGCAGAAATTGCCCGCGTCACGGCAGGTATCAATCTTGAAAAAGCGCGGATTGATGCCGAAAGTGTAACGGTTGCTGCTGACGCCGAAGCCTACGCAAAAGAAGCAATTCTTACTGCTGACGGCGCCCTACAACAAAAGTTGGATGCTTGGGTACAAGCACAGCAAGTCTGGGCAGCTGCCGCGAGTGAGATCAATGTTCCAAGTACTGTGTTTAATAACGGTGGAACAGAAGGTGTAGCAGGTAATGCGCTTGGTACGGTAGATCAATTCATGCAAATGATGATGATGAAGACTGCGCAAGACTTGCAAGTTGACCCAACCATCACCCGCTAATATATTAAGTTAACACGGGCGGGGGTTATTTCTCCCGCCCTTTTAATAGGAGACAAGAATGTTTAACTTTATCAAAAACGCTTTCAAGTCGGTTAAAGACGGAAACGAGTATCGGCTTGCAAAATATGGCCCCGCTGATACTATGGCAGAAAGTTTTGAAAAAGCTCGTATCTACTGCGAGAATAAAAAAACAAACACCCCAAAGGTTCTATCTATGTTCGCTTTGGATGCGGAACTCAAAGAAATAGAAAATTTCAAATCTAAGTTCCATTACTGGGATACTTGGACCGGAGCAAGATTTCATCGTGAAGAAAATCCTTATTACGGTACACTCAAGGGTAAAAATATCAATCACGGATCTATTTGCAAATCTGATCCAGTTACAGGATATTGGAAAGCTCTTTAACGGTTGACATTCGTTCCGAATCAGTATATATTCTTATTATAGGAAACATAAATGGACATACTACGATGGACTACGCTGAAATCGCTGCTGAATGCGAAAACAAAATAGAAGACTTGCACAAGAAAATCAAGTCGCTCAATACGCAATTAACAAAGCAGGCAAACAAACGTGATGCTGCACTGTTGGAGTTGAACAAGAGCAACTTCTCCAACATGGAATGGCTGATTAAAAATCCAACACTTCCTGGGTCAGAAAAGGCGTTATCTGAAATCATAAAGATCCTTTATGGTGGTGAATGGAACGGTGTTCATCCGTCAGGATACTTGCATGATGGCAAATACAACCCCATCCAAAAGAATTTTGAATTTAACTGCCGAGTGTATTCAAAAGATAAAGATGTTGAAGTATACAAGAAAAACATTCAGCATTTTGTAGAAAACTACGTGTCGTTTTTAGAACCTCTTGAAACTATAGAATCTCGCTGGAGTGACAAATTTCCAAAAGTCGATGTTGTTGGGTTCCAGTTTATGTCGCGCTCCAGTGGTTTGGATTATCTTGGATATGACCCTAAAGGTGGCTATTGGTATCACTATACGCTTAAATATAGCAAAACTGATGTCGAACGCAAGTTTGAAAACTTCGAAGAAGCTTTGGACTTTATATTCGATTTTGTAAAAACAAATGAAGACGATGGTTGACATTCATTAAGAATCGGTATATATTCTTATTATAAGGAGTGAAATATGGACAAAATTCGAAACGACAGAACACAAGGCCGACAGCAGATGGTTGATCAATGGTTCGTAAAGTTT
>CBFHTO010000109.1:0-7049 GCA_965658765.1 Glaciecola sp.
TCCCCCTTAGCTCAGTTGGTTAGAGCGACGGACTGTTAATCCGCAGGTCCCCCGTTCGAGTCGGGGAGGGGGAGCCAAATTTCTTTCAAACTTCAGTTTTTGTAGCGTCCACAAAAAGAATATCCCGAACCGCTAGGAACACTCCCACTCTCAATTTTATCATCTAGATATCCGCGGAAGTTCACCATTTCCGAGTGCCATTTGCGAATAAAAATCGTTTTGAGCTTTGATGTAAATTATATTTACGCAAAGTTTTGATGAATATCACAAAACCCTATGCTTTGTATGTTGTTTAATACTCTGTAAAAAGGGATAATTCTATTAGTAAAGATACATTAAACTTATACATACTAGTTCCGCGATGATTGGTGAAATTCAACTTAACGTTGACTGTAATTTACTAATCGATGGTGATTACGATGAATGGAAAAGGTATATTAGTCTAGCGAATATGTCAGAGTTAATTTTACTGCTCATTGGGACCGTATTGGTCAATAATTTTGTTTTGGTACAGTTTTTAGGATTGTGCCCATTTATGGGTGTGTCTGGGAAACTAGAAACGGCGATTGGCATGTCGATGGCCACTACGTTTGTATTAACACTCGCTTCATTAAGCAGTTACCTTGTTGAACAATATGTATTGCTGCCTCTCGGCATTGAATATTTGAGAACGCTAAGCTTCATTTTAGTTATCGCAGTTGTCGTTCAGTTTACAGAACTGGTAGTACGCAAAACGAGTCCAACGCTATATCGATTGTTAGGTATATTCCTGCCCTTAATTACCACTAACTGCGCTGTTTTGGGTGTCGCGCTTTTAAATACAACGAAACAACACAATCTTATCGAATCTATCGTATATGGCTTTGGCGCTGCGGTTGGTTTTTCTTTTGTGTTGATTTTATTTGCGGCGATGCGTGAACGTCTGGCCGCTGCAGATGTGCCTGCCCCCTTTAAAGGCGCGTCTATTGCTATGATCACCGCAGGGTTGATGTCTTTAGCCTTTATGGGCTTTGCAGGTTTAGTAAAATGAGCCTAACCTTTTTAGCGCTGCTAATTGTGTCGTTACTTGCACTTTTATTAGGCGCCGGTCTTGGTTATGCAGCAATTCGATTCAAGGTCGAAAGCGACCCATTAGTCGAGCAAATAGACAACGTTCTGCCTCAAACTCAATGTGGGCAGTGCGGCTACCCTGGCTGTAGACCTTATGCAGAGGCAATTGCAAACGGCGATGAAATAAATAAATGCCCTCCCGGTGGTGAAGCAACAATAAAGGAATTAGCTGATTTAATGGGGGTTGAAGCAAAACCTCTAGACTCTGCTCATGGCGTAGAAGACATAAAGAAAGTGGCATACATTCGAGAGGACGAATGTATCGGTTGCACAAAATGCATTCAAGCTTGTCCAGTTGATGCAATTGTTGGCGCTGCTAAACACATGCATACAGTAATTATTGGCGAATGTACTGGCTGCGACTTATGTGTAGACCCCTGTCCGGTAGATTGCATCGATATGGTGCCTTTACCGCAAACAACCAAAAACTGGCAGTGGGATTTTAAACAAACCCAAGTGGGTGATATTCCGATTAAACAGGTGTCTTAATGACAAAAGCATTAACGAATTTTGACACAGTTATGGAGCGACTTTCCTCTGGCGAGGTATGGGACTTCCCAGGTGGAGTGCATCCAGATCAGCGCAAGGACCTATCTAATCGGCAAAAGATCGCACATATAAGTCTACCAAAGAGTTTACATATACCTATAAAACAACACATTGGTGTAGACGGAGAGATAATCGTCAATGTTGGTGATAAGGTGCTAAAAGGACAGCCTCTTACGCGCAGCGAAAACCCATTTGCAGTCCCAGTTCATGCATCCTCATCCGGCACGGTAGTGGATATATCAGAACACCCTTCGGCACATCCCTCTGCTATACCTGAACTCAGCATACATATCGACCTTGATGGCGAAGATAGAAGTTGTGACTTTGAGGGAATAAAAGACTATGTAAACGCTTCAAAATCCGAGTTGATAGAGGCCATTTGTCAGGCAGGAATTTCAGGTATGGGAGGGGCAGGATTCCCAACACATCTGAAAAGCAATAATGTCAAACCGACTGAGTTCTTAATTATAAATGGCATTGAATGCGAACCATATATATCTTCTGACGACAGGTTGATGCGTGAGCACGCTTGGCAAATACGCCAAGGTATAGACGTTTTGTGCAAAATATTAGAACCTAAGCAGGTTATCGTAGCGGTTGAAGACAATAAACCTGAGGCACTTGAGACTATGGCAATGGCTTGCCAACAACCAAGCAATTATCAGGTTATTAGTATTCCCACGAAATATCCCGCCGGCGGAGAAAAACAACTAATACAAGTGCTAACTGGCCGAGAAGTACCCGCAGACGGGTTGCCGATAGACATAGCCTGTCTTATGTACAATGTGGGTACTTGTTATGCCATAGCTGATGCGGTTATCGAAGGTAAGCCTCTTGTAGAGCGTGTCGTGACACTTACTGGCGAAGCTATGGAAACGCCTCAAAACGTATGGGCAAGGATTGGAACGCCCATTAAACATTTACTTGAGCAGGCAAAGTTCGACGTTACTAAACAATCTCATCCTCAAATCATCATGGGTGGTCCGATGATGGGTTTCACTTTAGCTAGTTCTAAAATAACGGTAATCAAAACTACCAACTGCATACTAGCACCCGCAAAAGGAGAACTACCTGAGCTTGACGCTGAGCGCCCTTGCATAAGATGCTCGGCTTGTGCAGACGCATGTCCTGTTTCGCTGCTGCCCCAACAGATGTTTTGGTATAGCCAGTCAAAACAGTATGACGAGGCAGAGGATTATAATTTATTTGACTGCATTGAATGTGGTGCGTGCGCCTATGTTTGCCCTAGTGAAATCCCTTTGGTGCATTACTACCGCAAGGCAAAAAGCGACATTCGTCAACAAAAATTCGAAAAAGAGCAAGCTGAAAAAGCCAGGGTGAGGTTTGAAGCAAGAAAAGAACGTTTAGAAGCTGAAAAACAGGCCCGAGAAGCGCGTCATAAAAAAGCAGCTGAAGCAAGAAAGCAAGCAATGCAAAAAGACGGCGGCAAAGCTCAAGATAAGATAGCCGCGGCACTTGCCAGAGCAAAGGCAAAAAAAGCAGCCATGCAGCAATCACAGGCTGACGAACCAAATTCAGTCACTAGTAATAATGGGGAACAAGCTAAAAGTCATTCGTCAGTAACATTACCTCAAAGCGATCCCTCGGTTGAGGATAAAACCGCGGCTGACGATAAAAAAGCAAAAGTAGCGGCCGCTATTGCCAGAGCAAAAGCTAAAAAGGCACTAGCCAAAAAAGAATCAGATAGTGACGTGAATAAGACTTTTAATGACGAACAACAGACCAAAGCAAATTTGGATGCTCAATCTAGCGCCCCAAAAGATGAGGTAAAAATAGAGCCGAACCAAAACAATGAACCAGAACTTCCTGCCAAGGCGAAAAATACTCAAGAACAAAATTTGGAAAAGGCTGAAGTAAAAAATGCGAAGAAGGAAAAAGTCGCCGCTGCAATTGCTAGAGCAAAAGCTAAAAAGCTTGAAAGGGAACAAGCACAAGCAAAAGGTAATTTAAAATCAAAGGATGTAAATGAGTAAACTCAGCTTAGCCAGTTCACCGCATCACCATAATCAACGCGATACTGGTGCAGTAATGCGCCTTGTTATATACGCGTGTGTTCCTGGTATATTGCTGCAAGTCTACTTTTTTGGTTATGGACTGATTATCCAAATAGCGCTTGCGATAATTACAGCGATTGTTACCGAAGCCACAATACTAGAGCTACGCGGTAAAAATACAGAACGCGCGATAAAAGATTACAGCGCTATTCTAGCCGCTGTATTACTTGCTATAAGCATCCCCCCGCTCGCCCCGTGGTGGGTGGTGGTAATTGGTTCGTTCTTTGCCGTTGGCATTGTGAAACAACTTTATGGCGGGCTTGGATATAACATGTTCAATCCGGCGATGGCAGCATATGTGATGTTGTTAATATCTTTTCCTGTACAAATGACTTCATGGCTACCCCCTACTTCGTTAAATGTACAAGGCTTCCAATTATTGGACGCTGCTTATGTGATATTCACTGGATTTACCGTCGACGGTTATAGTATACAGCAGCTTACCGTAACGATTGACGGTGTAAGCTCAGCTACGCCTTTAGATCATGTCAAAACGTCTTTAAGCGAGGGCTTTGTTATATCTGAGGCGCTAAACGACGGTCTATTTAATGGCACTTTTGGCATTGGTTGGTCCACAGTTTCTATCGCCTATCTAGTAGGAGGCTGCTTTTTACTCGCTAAACGCGTCATCAATTGGCATATCCCGATCAGCATGTTGGTATCTGTCTTTTTGATAAGCGGCATTTTATATATAAGTGACCCAAGTACGCATGCCTCACCTCTGTTTCACTTGTTGCATGGTAGTGTGATAATTGGTGCATTTTTTATCGCGACCGATCCAGTCTCTGCTTCAACTACAAACAAAGGGCGTTTGATATTTGGAGCCGCAATAGGCTTTTGGACCTTAATAATCCGAACTTATGGGGGGTATCCAGATGCGGTTGCGTTCTCTGTAGTGTTATTAAATATGGCCGTCCCACTAATCGATTATTACACTCGACCAAAAACCTATGGTCACAAGTTAAAAGCCAAAGACATGAATCCAAGTGAAAAACATGATTAAAAGTGTGCGAAAAAACGGGCTAATACTGGGTGTTTTCGCACTGTGCACAACCAGCATGATTGCACTCACATTTGCATTTACAAAAGATAAAATTGACGATGCAAAAGAGCGTCAATTGCTCTCTATGCTAAATCAAGTCGTCAGCGCTAATTTATACGACAATGAGCTTCATCAGGACTGTGTTCGAATAGACCCTATTGATGCCCTTGGCAACCAAACTCAAAGAGTCTTCAGGGCGAGAAATTCAGGAGTAAATACCGCTTTGATTATTGAAACCACAGCTCCAGATGGCTATAGCGGTAATATTGATCTAGTAGTTGCAATAGATACAGCACAGAATGTTCTCGGAGCCCGTGTAGTTAACCACAAAGAAACACCAGGACTTGGAGATAAGATAGATTTACGTGTCAGCGATTGGATTTTAAGCTTTGATGACCAAGCCTATTCTGAAGAACTACAACAACGTTGGCAGGTGAAAAAAGACGGTGGCCAATTCGATCAATTTACGGGAGCCACTATTACTCCTCGCGCAGTTGTTAAAGCTGTGAAAAATGCAGCTATGTTTGGGCAGGACAATATGAATGAGCTATTTAGCCGTGTCTCGAGCTGCGACAGCGAGCTTGTGTTAGAACAAAACACCAAAACGGATCTTGATTTTCAAACTCAGGTGGATCAATGAGCGAATATAAAGAGCTATCGAAACAAGGACTTTGGGTAAATAATCCTGCAATAGTACAATTGCTTGGTCTTTGTCCTTTGCTTGCCGTTACTGGAACCTTCATAAATGGCTTAGGGCTGGGTCTTGCTACCACTCTCGTGCTGTTGGGTTCGAATGTCACAGTGTCATTAGTGCGAAATATCGTCCCAAACGAAATACGCATCCCAATTTTTGTTATGGTTATTGCTTCGTTTGTGACGATCATTGAATTGCTAATGCATGCTTTCACCTTCGGTCTTTATCAAGTTCTTGGTATATTTATTCCTTTAATTGTTACTAATTGCGCCATTATTGGTCGTGCTGAAGCATATGCTTCGAAACATCCCGTTCACTTCGCTGCTTTTGATGCATTAATGATGGGGACTGGTTTCACAATAATTCTGTTATTACTTGGTGGCATTAGGGAAATTCTTGGTTTAGGTACTTTATTCTCTGGCGCAGACCTATTATTCGGCGAGTGGGCTTCTGTGCTAGAAATACAGCTTTATCAAACTGACGCAAACTTCCTCTTAGCAATATTACCGCCCGGTGCGTTTATAGGTTTAGGATTAATAATTGCGGCCAAAAACTTAATAGATGAGAGTATTAAAAACCGCCAGCGTGCCTCTCAGGCTGGAAAAGTAACTCGAGCTAGGGTTACTGGCACAGATATATGAAAAAATTAGACATAAAACCGATACTCGAATGTTTGCGTGCTGCAAATTCAAAGACAACGAAAGTATATGTGGTGAAAGGTTGTCAGCATGACTACGAAGATAAGTAAAAAAGAAAAAGTTCAAGCTATTATAAATATCCTTGATGAGTTGTATCCAGAAATCCCTATTCCTCTTGATCACAAAGACCCATACACTTTATTGGTGGCCGTTTTGTTATCAGCCCAATGCACCGATGAGCGCGTAAACCAAATTACACCTAAGTTGTTTGCCAAAGCCGACAATCCGTATGATATGGTCAAAATGACCATTGATGAAATTAAAGAAATTATCAAGCCATGCGGATTATCACCAATGAAGTCAAAAGGTATTTGGCATCTTTCAGACATGATTATTAAGCTACACGGTGGAAAGGTACCGCAGACCTTTGAAGATCTTGAAGCAATGCCAGCTGTGGGACACAAAACAGCCTCGGTTGTTATGTCACAGGCATTCAACGTTCCGGCTTTCCCTGTTGATACTCATATACATCGTTTAATGTATCGCTGGGGTTTATCAAATGGCAAAAGCGTTGAGCAAACCGAACGCGATGCTAAACGATTGTTTCCCAAAGATCGATGGAACGACTTACACCTGCAAATCATCTACTATGGTCGCGAATATTGCCCCGCAAGAGGGTTCTCCTTGGATAATTGCATAATTACTCGCCAGTTTGGTCGTCGAAGCTTTATCAATGAAATATTAAAAGCTCAAGAAAAGAAACGAAGCAAGACGATATAATTACAATTAAACGATTTAGTCACCCACTTTAGGTTTTAGCATCTTGGCGCTAAAAAAATGAATACCAAATTGAGACTGTTAAGGTTTGTAAGAATTCACATCGTTTTGAATGTCAATCATCACATGTGATGCAGTTATCTGAAGCACGAGTTCATGTAGGG
>CBFHTO010000110.1:0-7048 GCA_965658765.1 Glaciecola sp.
ATAATGTCATTAGAAAAAACATGACATAATTAAACCATTAATTTGGCATATATAACAGCTTGCTAAAAAAGAATGGTGCCCGGGGCCAACCCCTTTTAGGTGTCTAAATTAATCTATAACAACCCTTTAAACCCTTTATTTATAAAGCCCCCAAGCATTACGCTTGTCTAAACCAATCTAATATCGTACAATGCTATTTATAATTTAATGGCAGGTATTAAGGTAGGCTGGCATGCCCAAAAAAGCTAAGGAATTAACGGATAAAGCAGTTCGCGCTTTGGTCAATGCCGGAAGCGCAGGCGTTTTTAGTGTAGGTATCGTTGCCGGATTGTCAATTCAAATACGCCCGCCTGAATCGGCAAGTTGGATTTTACGAACTGTTATTAACAATAAACGCAAATGGATCGGACTTGGCGGTTATCCTGAAGTATCACTTGCATCGGCTCGACTTGATGCGAAAGAGATAAAGCGCAAGATAAAACATGAAGGTTTCGATCCCGTCGAAAATCGAAAACAATCGCGGTCTATTGCCAGAACAGAACAGCTAAAAATATTTACCTTTAAACAACTTGCCAATGAATACGTAGAAAAACGATCAAAAGAATTTAAAACTCAACAACAGGTAAGAAAACTTACCAGTATTTTTGAAACTTATGCTTATCCTAAAATTGGATCAATGCGCATGATCGACATTGACCTAAACGCGATCAAGTCGATGCTAGATCCTATTTGGTCAACCAAGACTGAAACAGCAAACAGACTGAGGATCTATGTCAGTCACGTTTTCGATATGGCGATTGCTCGCGGTATTTATACTCAGCTTAACCCTGCGCGGTGGGATGGCGGTTTAAAAACTTTGCTCCCTGCCCCACAAAAAATCAGTAAAACAACGCACCACAAAGCCCTAGATGTTGAACTAATGCCCGAGTTTTGGACAAAGTTAATCGAACAAGAGTGGATGGGCGCGAAGGTATTACAATTCGGTATATTAACGGGAACACGATCAGCAGAAATGCGCGGTACACAGTGGACGGAGATAGACCTTGAAAACAATGTTTGGCGCATACCTGCCGAACGTATGAAAGGCGAACATCCGAAAGCTCACAATATCCCATTAAGCCAAGCTGCAGTGGATTTATTAAATTCAATGCCGAAAACATCAAAGCACGTTTTCCCAAGTGCAAAAGACGGAATTTTAACCGATGCTACCGTATCAAAAGTACCAAAGCGCATTGGCTACGATGTCACAGCACATGGCTTTAGAAGCACCTTGAAAGATTGGGCGCGTCAATATGTGAAGTTTTCGCATAGCCCTTATGACGATGATCTAACCGAACTAGCCTTAGCTCATGTTAATAATGACAGCACACGCGCAGCATACGCCAGAAACGAACTAATAGACGAGCGTAGACCATTAATGGAAGAATGGGCGCAATACTGCCAGAATGGTTTAGACAATGCCTTAGAGCCAAAGGATGGTAAATAATGGATGATTTACAATCTAAAATTGAATTAAGCATGAACATCCACGATGCTAAAGTTCGGCAGCTTTTAATCTTTGGGTTAAATGATGCACTAGCTTATAACAATCAAGTCGGTGAAATCACCAACCACGGCATAGGTGTAAACGAATTTTGGTATGAAATAGACAAAATAGTAAAAGCATTAAGAAAGCTTGCAAGCAAAAAAGGAACCCCCGTTGCTGCTTACAATAGTATAAATCAAGCAATGAACACTAACAGCATTTCAGATACCTACTGGGAGCTAATTGACCAAGAAGCATACAGCATTGATAAAACGCGCTGGGAACAAACAAAATGCATTAAATCAGCGTTAGAAAGCCTAAATAAAAAACCAAGTATTGAATCAAATCAGTTTTTACTGGAAGTGTTTGAAAGCTTTTATTTAAAAAGAAACAAACCCGGTAAAGGTTTAGCAAGGAAACAAGCCAAAACACATTTAATGGCAATCCAAAAGCTTGCTCAATGGTTTAGCGATACATTAAAACAAAACCCCTCCTCGAATGCTGATAGCCTTTTTTATCGTTATGTAGAAATCTATTTTGTTTATATAGCGAAGAATAGCGAAATCGAAAACTTCCAACGACACATAAAAAATGCGCTTGAATTTCAATGGCAGGATTTAAATTAAAAACAATAAAAAATAGATTCTAACGTTTCAGAAGCATTTTCCTTCACACCGCTAATATGGACCTCGTTATATGCAAGTAGACAAATAAAGAGGAAATACCATGCAAGAACAACAATACTTATCAGTAAAGTCACTAGCGCACCGCTATGACATCGCAACGTCAACAGTCTGGCTACGTCTTAAACAAGGCAAATTACCGCAACCAATCAAACTACATGGCACATCTACCCGGTGGAAGCTATCTGACTTGAAAACTTGGGAGCAGTCCAATGAAAATTAAAACAGGATACAGACAAGCCAAGGCACTTATACAAGCATGGAAACAAGACGAAGTTAAATTTATAAACCCAGCTTTAGAAGATGAGTTTATGGAATTAGCCAAGACTGATGTAAGACTTTCTGCCTCGCTCAGACTTAACAGAATTGGACACGTGCTGGATTCGCTTACCCGTTTAATCGAATCAGTAGAGATCATCGAAGATGCGATTAGAAATAAAGAGGTCACATTATGAAAAATAATGAAATCCCAGTAGCTGCGCCAACAGCCACTGAGAAACTGAAATCAAACGAGCGATCGCCTAATAATCAGCACCAAGAGTATAACGCACAATTATTAGAAGAGGAATTACCGGAAAATTGCCCAGAAGCTGCGCATTGGTGGTTTGAGTTTGGATTGAAGACAATTCCAATATGTCCGAATCAAAAGCATCCTGTTTGCCCGTGGCAGCCGTGGTTAGATAAATTAAACCATGATTCTATTTCAAAGCATTGGCTGAATAACCCTCAAAACGATATTGGCGCAGTGCTTGATCACAGTTTTCTTGTGCTTGATGCTGATTCAAAAGAGTCACTTGCTGCATTATATAGATTAGAAAAAGAATTAGATAAAACCCCTAACCTTATTGTTGAAACAAAAAAAGGGGAGCACCATTTTTTTAAACGTGCGAACGATACTTATGCAATTACTAAAAGTTATTCCACGGTTGAACGCCCTGAAAAAATTGATGTAAAAACAGGACGAAGTGCCACAGAAGGACGCAGCATCGTTGTTCTTGCGCCATCTACTAATAAAAGGATTCAAACCAATGAAGCAGACAACGCTCATGCCCTAGTTGAAGTAGACCAAGATTTTATTGACGCGATATTTAAACATAATGGAGAGATTGCCCCACGTTTGCCTGAACCGAAAGTTGTAAAAGAATATAGTAGCCGATCTAGTAAGCATGAAGTGGCTAAAATATTATCGTACATCGATGCAGATCTAGATTATGACGATTGGTTAAAGGTTCTAATGGGCGTCCACACGCATTTTAACGGTGCGGAAATAGGTTTGCATATTGTCGATGATTGGAGCGCCACAGGTGGCAATTACGCGGGCTTAGAAGTCATAGAAAACAAGTGGCGGTCATTTGCCTTAGATGGGGGCGTTACGTTTGCTAGTGTTTGCGACATGGCAAAAAAAGCGGGTGCTGACCTTTCGAAAATCAAAAAACAATATGATAAAAATGGCGATCTGCTCCCCACTTTTGTGGAAATGATAGAGCAGGCCGAACAACTAACGCCTGAATCTGAAATAGATACTTTGCTCAAGTATTGTCCTTCGTTATCAGTCATCCAAAATAGACGACTACTGACCACTATAAAAACAAGCACGGGAATTCCACTTGGTACTCTAAAAGATGCAATAAAAGAAGTATCGCCGGAAAGTGACGAGCCTGATCAGTTGGCGCTAGCTCAAGCAGTTGTCAGCAATATTGGGCGGGAGAATATAATCGCAGCACAATCATTTGTTTGGGCTTGGGAAGATACGGGTGTATGGCGCAAGCAAGAGGAGCGAAGTATAAAGCAATACGTTCAAAAGATTATCCCGAATATGGTTGATACTGTTACTAAAAATATGGTTGATGGCGTTACAGACCTTTTTAAAACAGAGGTTTTCAGTCCTGATCATAAGTTTGATGTAGGCGAGCCTGAATCGGTCAATTGTTTAAAGGGTCAGTTGACACTTTCCAATGGCACTGACGGCTGGGTTTTAGAGAAACATACCCGCGAAGATTACCGGACCACTCAAATTCCAATTAAATATGATAGCTATGTTCAAGCCCCCCGCTTTATTCAGTTCATGAGTGAAGTCTTTGCTGGTGATAGTGACGCAGACGACAAAATAAAAGCTTTACTTGAAATGATAGGTTATACGCTTATGGCACATTGCAGGCATGAGCGGTTTATTATTCTTGTCGGAGCTGGCGCAAATGGTAAGTCAGTTTTACTTTATATTATTGAGGCTTTATGTGGTTTCGACAATGTGGCGTGTGTTCAACCTTCACAATTCGACAATAAATTCCAACGTGCATACCTACATGGAAAGCTGGCTAATATTGTAACTGAGATCGAACAAGGTGCGACAATAGCTGACGGCGCGCTAAAATCGATTGTTTCAGGCGAAGGGACGACAGCTGAAAATAAATTTGGTCATCCTTTTACTTTTCACCCTTTTTCTACATGTTGGTTTGGTACTAACCACATGCCACACACCCGCGACTTTTCTGACGCAGTATTCAGGCGAACGCTAATCGTATCATTCAATAATGCGTTTAAACCTGAGCTAGGCAACTGTGACCCAATGCTAAAAAATAAATTGCTTGAGGAATTGCCAGGTATTTTAAATTTAGCTTTGCGCGCTTATGCGAACGCTTTGCTTTTCGGCTTCACAATGCCAGACAGCAGTGTGACAGCCGCGCAAGAGTGGCGCAATGAAGCTGACCAAGTTGCTCAGTTTGTTAATGATCAAGGTACTAATGATCCATCAGCTAGGATTCCAATTAGTGTGGCATTCAATCAATATAAAGACTGGGCGCACGACAATGGCATTAACAAACCAGTTGCCATGAAAAGCTTTAGGGATAGATTGACTAAGTTAGGGTATGGGGCTGAGCGAGATTCTAAGACGCGGTATGTAACTGGTTTAACTTTAGATACTGCACAACCTTTCCGTTCTAACGATTACCATCAATTTAAAAACGGATATTAACAAGCGAGACCCCAAACGGGGTCTTTTTTTTGACTCTGTCACGGCTAATGACGGATATGACGGGTTTTCCTATTTATATTATCGCGGGTGAAAATACTTTTTATTTTATTTTTATGTTTTTCCATATAGAGCAGCAATGGATTCAACCGTCACACCCGTCATTCTGTCACTAAAGAAAGTAGCAATAAAAATCTCAATTTTCGCACCCCCTACCCTATAAAATCACACTTATGAAGCCCATATCAGGCACCATGTACTATATAACACAATGCGTAGACTAATATAGACTATTTACCTACCTACATACCTGCCATAAAGATACTAAATATAGTAGTATTACAGCATAGATAGAGACATAAAATAAATGGTTTAGTAGACAATGATCAAGCAATCAGCACCAATTGAAAAGTATAGCACCAACTGGATGCAAAACCTTGATGGGCGCACAGCGGTAGCTCAAGAGTTGAGACAACGCCACTCTAATTTATGTGATGACCTTGGCGGCTATCCATCCCTAAGCTATCAGCAACGCGCAATGATTGATCGTGCCATATTCCTAGAGTTTCACCTACAGCAACAAGAGCTAATGTTAGCTACTGGCGCAGACTTTGACAGCGGTAAGTGGGTTCAATCATGCAACGCGCTATCAGGTCTATTTGCAAAGCTGGGACTCAACAGACAGGTTAAAGAAGTAACCTCGCTATCTCAGTACGTGAAACAGGCCAGTTGATGAATATTATTCAAGCCATAAACGATCCTAAGCTATTCGCTGATCAATTCGGTGGTGATAGCTGGCAATACTGGCGCGTTCTTCTCGCTGGCTTCTATGGCTTGAAACTAACCAAAGCAGAACGCAAACAGTTTGAACAATTAACGAAAAGAACAGCCCCTAAACAAGCGTTTAACGAGCTTTGGCTATGTGTAGGTCGCAGAGGTGGCAAGTCAAATATAAGCGCCCTGCTCGCTGTATATGAAGCCTTTTTCAATGACTATAAAGACAAGTTAGCACCGGGTGAATGCGCCACTGTGTTTGTAATTGCTGCAGACAGAAAACAAGCACGTTCAGTGATGCGATACATACGCGGATTAATCGAAGCAACGCCCCTTTTACAGTCAATGGTAGTTAAGGATAGCCAAGAGTCTATCGAGCTATCAAACCGTTGTGTGATTGAGATCATGACGGCTGGTTTTAAAGGTATTCGCGGCTATTCGGTAGCCTGTGCCATTCTTGATGAAGTCGCTTTTTGGTCTGACGGTGGCGCAAACCCTGACAAAGAAATCATAACAGCAATACGCCCTAGCCTAGCAACGCTTAACGGTAAGATCATTGCATTGTCATCCCCATACGCCCGAAAAGGTGTCTTGTGGGACAACTATAAGCGTTATTTCGGCAAGGAACAAAGCAAGCGCGTGTTAGTAGCTCAAGCCCCTAGCTTACTCATGAATTCATTGCTACCGACTCACGTTGTTGAACAGGCTTATCAGGATGACCCAGCAAGCGCTAAAGCAGAATACGGTGCAGAGTTCAGAACGGATGTTGAAACCTTTGTAAACCGTGAAGTTGTAGACGCGTTGGTGTTTCCTGGACGCTACGAATTACCGTTTTTATCGGACAACAAATACTTTGCTTTCACTGACCCAAGCGGAGGCTCAAAAGATGCCTTTACGCTATCCATAGCGCACAAAGAAAAGAATGTAGTAATACTCGATGCCATACGTGCAATAACGCCCCCTTTTAGCCCTGAACAGGTCGTAGATGACTTTTGTGCATTGCTAGAAAGTTACGGAATAAGAACGGTAACGGGCGATCGGTACGCGGGTGAGTGGCCATCCGAGCAATTTTATAAGCGCGGTGTTGTTTATCTG
>CBFHTO010000111.1:0-6895 GCA_965658765.1 Glaciecola sp.
TCTCCGTTTCTTATTAAGCAAAAAATTAAGCAAGTGCTCATACACCATCAACAATTGCGCTGGCCCGTGCCAATAGAAATAAAACAGTGCGAAACCTATACTATTTTAGACATTACTCGGCGGGCAAAATACCTCTTCGTGCATACTGAGCCCGGCACTTTGATTTTCCATCTCGGTATGTCTGGAAAAATGAGAGTCGTTGACAGTCACATTGAACGCAAAAAGCATGACCATATTGAGATCGTTCTGGGTTCCGGTAAGAAACTCGTATTAAATGACCCTAGGCGATTTGGTGCGTGCTTGTGGCAGAGTAGTGAAGACGACGAGCCTATGTCTATATTAAGTAAACTAGGTCCCGAACCCCTAAGTGAAGCTTTTGATGTTGACTATTTATATGCGCAGAGTAAAAACAGAAAGTCGCCGGTAAAAAGCTTCATAATGGATAACTCCGTAGTGGTTGGCGTTGGTAATATTTATGCAAGTGAGAGCCTTTTTAAAGCCGGTATTGACCCGAGGCGAGCTGCCAATCGAATATCAAAGAAACGCTACCTTGTATTGGTTGAACATATAAAGGAAGTATTGAAAACAGCCATCCTAAATGGTGGAACGACGCTTAGAGATTTTGCCCAAGCCGACGGAAATCCTGGCTACTTTGCTCAATATCTTCATGTCTATGGAAGGGCAGGAGAGCAATGCGACAAATGTAAGGTTGTGATCAAATCAAAAGTAATTGCTCAACGAAATTCCTTTTTTTGTCCACAATGTCAACGATGACTCTGATCACCAATTATTAGCTTTCACTTAGTCTTTCAATAAGTGCTTGGCGCACGTTAGGATGGCAAAATTGCGATACATCCCCACCGTGTAAAGCGACTTCTTTGACTAAGGTTGACGAAATAAATGAGTTTTCTTCTGATGGTGTTAAAAATACGCTTTCGAGGTTAGGGTTTAAGCGCCGATTCATATTAGCAAGTTGAAACTCATATTCAAAGTCAGAAACCGCACGTAGCCCACGAATAAGAATGCCTGCGTTATTTTGCTTGGCATATTCGGCAAGTAGTCCAGTAAAACCAGTCACTTTGACATTCTCTAAGTGAGAACAAACATCACTGATCAACGACACTCGCTCGTCAAGCGAGAATAAGGGCTTTTTGCTAGGGTTAGACGCAATGGCAACGATGACTTCGCTGAACATGTTAGATGCACGCACAATAAGGTCTGCATGACCATTTGTGATTGGATCAAAGGTGCCTGGATAAATTGCTCGATGCTGTGCCATGGGTCAAACCTTTTTTGTAAATGTTTTCGGCTAAACGAATGTAGACTGCACCTTAACGAATCGCTACCATCCAGTGCAAATTTTTATTGCTTTTTCGAAGCGTAAATTTACCTTGTTATACTATAAGACTACAAATTAGGACTAATTTTGAACAAGGGGTGGAATTTGATTGCTTAACGTTCATACGCTTGCATGAAGTGCTGCCAGTCTCCTTCACTTACATGATATTTGATATGTCGTCCGCGTTGTTTTTCTATAGAGCGTTTGAAGCGGGCTATATTGCTTTTTTTCCAAAAATTTCCGCTTTTTTTGAAGCATTTGTCGAAGTCTAACAAAAATACTTGCGAAGATTGTTTGATCAGGACGTTCTTAACATTTAAGTCTTTATGGCACACTTGCAGATTATGCATTTTTTTAATTTCTATACCAATTTTTTGCCATAGTTCTTTTGGTAGTGGCTTTCTTGTTAGCCACGAATGTAGTTCCTCGGTTTCTGGTATGGCTTCAGTGATAATACTCGCGCTATAGGTCAGGGTTTTGCGGTTAATAAGGGCCGCTATCGGATTAGGTACATTTAATCTGTGTTGTCGCAATAAATTTAGGATAAATAACTCTTCAAAGCATCGAGTTTGCTGCAAACTATCGTATAAGAAGGTGTTTTTTAATAACTTTGCAATCAGACCGCCACGATAATAATGCCGGAGTACCAATTCCCGATTACCTTGCTTGAAGAAGAATACGCTCGAGCGTCCTTCTCCTATCCTTGTGACTTTTTTTTCTGCTTGCAAATGTTCAGACTCGAAATGTTCGTAAGAGATTCCGCATCGTTCCCCTTGAGGGGTCAGTAATAGGGTCTGATTGTCGCGATGCTCGACTGATATCATCATAAGCTGTGAGGTTACTCCTTTAAAATAGGCGACATTAAGGTAACATAGCAAAAATTATATTACTTTGACATAGGATAAGATTTGGCTGATAACTCCACTCTTTGTATATTGCGTTTGTCAGCAATTGGCGACGTTTGCCATGCGCTAGCTATGGTCAGTCTTATTCAACGAAAAAGACCCGATATCGACATTACATGGGTGATCGGAAAAGTAGAGTATCAACTGGTCAAACACTTACCAAATATTCGTTTTGTTGTTTTTGATAAGAAAGCGGGTAAAAGTGCCCTAAGCAAGCTAAAGAATGACTTGTCTGATACGACGTTTGATGCCTTATTCGTAATGCAGGTGGCCTTAAGAGCCAATATTGTATCGCGTATGATCAAAGCGAAAAAACGCATAGGTTTTGATTTTTCACGAGCCAAAGAAGGTCATTCATTATTCATCAATCAAAGAATCTCAAAGCAAACACATCCACATGTACTGGATGGCTTTCTCGCGTTTGCTCAAGCGATTGGCATAGAGAAAGACGATACACCAACTTGGGATTTGCCAATCCCTGATTCAGACCAAGAGTGGCTTGAGCAAACATTGCCAGAGCAGTATGTAGTGATTAGTCCTGCTGCATCAAAAGAAGAGCGAAACTGGACTCCCGATGGGTATGCGCAGTGTATTGATTACTTGCATTCTAGAGGTCTTAAGGTAGTGCTATGCGGTGGCCCTGGTCCATTAGATAAAAACATCAGCGCTGATATAAGCGCATTAACCGAAAATATAAGCCTAAATTTAGTCGCTTGTACCACATTGACTCAACTTTTAGCGGTCCTAAAGCATGCAATGTTTGTAATCGCACCAGATACGGGTCCTGCTCATATGGCAACAACACAAGGTACGCCCGTTATTGGCTTATATGCTCACAGCAATCCACGTCGGACAGGCCCCTATTTATCGTTAGATCGCACTGTTTCGGTCTATGATGAATGTATCTTGCAACAAAAGGGCAAAGCGTGGTCATCACTGCCATGGGGTATAAGGGCAAAAGGCAAGGACTTGATGCAAAACATAAAATTTGAAGAGCTTGCTCGCAAAATAGATGAGTTCTTGTAGCGTTTTTTCGCTAAGCCATGAGCATACATTTAATTATTTAAATACAAGCGGTCTATATTAGCTTGCTAAACATCAACTGACTTTTTATCAACTCACTTATATAGACTCACTTTGCCATTGAAAAGAATGTTGAGCACGTCAACCTGAGAAACTCCTTTTTTACCTAAACAAAGTAAAATTTTAGCTTTAATGGCTAATTATTTACCGATTTCCTGATTATGTCGTGACTGTGTCGTGGACAAACAAAGGCGTGCCACGCAAACTGATATCAAGCGTCGATTGAGGTCACTTATGAAAATCAAAGTCAAACACCTACTTATAAAAAAGTTACGGCTGCAAAAATCTTGGACTCAAGAAGACTTTGCAGAAGTGTCTGGCGTGCATTCAAGAACGATTCAGAGAATGGAAAATGAAGGCATGGTATCAGTAAAAACACTAAAGGCTGTTGCAATGGCATTGGAAGTCGAACCATATACCCTCGAGTTTTCAACCGATGAAATTGACTTTGCTCCATTATGGATGGAATTTAGAATTTTGATTTTGGCCATCACGCGACGAATGCTACCTATGAATCATAAAGAGGTGCCCAATAGCCTGATTGCAGTATTGTCACTTCTGACTTTTTCAGCCAGTTATACCTTGGTCAATTCAATTATTCTAATAGTCAGTCAACCTCAAAAGAATTTCGATAGCGTTGCAATATCTGGAATATTTGGCGTAGTCATCAGTTTTTGTATTCTGTTTGTTGCTGTTATTTATCCACTCTTTAAATTAAAAAATTGGTCGAGATATGTCATGTTAGGAATTTGTGGTGTGTTCTTTTTGATCAATGGTGGATTACTTGGTGAAATATTGATCAAAACGACAACCAGCAAGATGTCGTTAGCCGAATTGGATCTAGACTATTTTCTAATAGCAGAATACGGCGTAAATTTAATATTTGTGTATTGGATTATCGTCATTCTCACTCGCGCGGATATCAAAAGGTTATATACAAAAAGTAAACTGCCAGAAACCTAGTATTCCGCCGTCTTAAGTCAACTTCTAAGTATTTCTGCTTAGTTACAAAATACATTTGATCATGATAGTCGCAAAGTCTTGTCGGTAATTTAATTGCCGTTAATGGCTTGCCTATGTTTGTAAATATATTGGAAAGGCAAATGAAAAATATAACCCCTATTTTATGCGTGCTCATCACATCTTTTTTGTGTTGTTTTTCTGTGCAAGCCAATCAAAGTCGCGAGCGGAATCAATCGCCATCAAACATTACTGAGCTTAAACTCGCCTTGGCTGATTTAATCCAGCATTATGACGTACCTGCTGTTGGTATTGCTATGGTCGATAAACATGGGCTCGTATATTTCGACGCTATTGGCTTAGCTAACAGAGAAGAGAATACCTTTGTAAATACTGATTCAGTCTTTCGTTTAGGCTCAATCTCAAAAATGCTAGTTTCCTTGAGCGTACTAAAGTTAGTTAAAGACAAAAAGCTCAACCTGCAAGATAAGCTACGAGACTTAGCGCCAGAAATTGAGTTTGATAACCCATACGAGGCGACCCACCCAATTAGAATTACTCATCTTTTGGAACACACCACGGGCTGGGACGAACAACATTATCCAGAATTTGCGCATAATCAAACACCGTCTATTTCACTTAAAGATGGACTCGATTTTCATCCACATTCAAGGCGCTCTCGTTGGCATCCAGGTAGCAGATATGCCTATAACAATACGGGACCCACTGTAGCTGCATATGTTATTGAAAAAATAAGTGGTAAAACATTTGAAGATTTCGTAAACACGCATTTTTTTGAAGTGCTAGATATGAGGCACAGCACATTTCTATTTGATGATATTTTTGCTTCAATGCCGACCGTCGGCTATGACGATAAGAACCGTCCAGTTAATTATCATCACTTCATCAATCGCCCTGCAAGCGCTTTAAACAGCTCTCTTAGCGATATAACGAACTTACTTGCCATGTTTATTCAGCGAGGGAAGTTCAACGGCACGCAGATTCTCAGTGAACAGTCATTAATAAGAATGGAAACGCCAAGTTCATCGTTATCTGCTCAAAAAGGCATGCAAACCGGTTATGCCTTAAGTAACTATAGTGCTGGTTACAAGCAATGGGTTTATCGTGAGCATCGAGGTGGTATAGAAGGCTACATGTCTGAAATCTCTTATATCCCTGAGCAACAAACTGGGCACGTTATTTTAATCAATACGAAAAACATTGCTGCTTTTCAAAAAATTTCTAATTTAGTTAAAGATTACGAAACACAAAAATTAAACCAGGACGGAGTAACTCCAGCGGCCGTGAGCCTAATGCACGATAAAGAGAATGGCTCAAAGGAAGAGTTTGTGGCCAGTGCTCAGGCAAAATCTGCAATAGAAGGTCTATATTATGAAATTAATCCGCGAGTAGAACTGTTCAGTTTTATAAATTACATCTCTAATATGAAAACATTTTCTTTTAAGGATGAGACTCTGGTTCAAGGAAAGGCGGTTGGCTCTAGTAAGAATTACTATCATCCAATATCAGATGATTTATATCGTTCTGACGAAACTGGATTAATTTCACTTACTAGAGTGACTGACCCGATAGAGGGCGAAGTATTGCATTATGCTTATGGTGCTAGCGCCGTTAACACCTCAGTACTAAAAAAGATAAATCCGTGGTTAGGTTATACACAGTTGCTAATCGGATTTCTTTGGTTAGTGATTATTGTGTTTTCACTTTTCAAAACACTAGGGATTGGGATTTCACGCTTACGTGGTCGTGATGTTCCAATTGAAGTGAAACAACTCAGGCGCTGGCCATTATTGTCGTCATGGTCATTTATTAGTATTTGGGGCTTACTTTTTGTCGCGGGTTCAAACCCATATTATTTTATGGGCGCACCAACAATTGTATCTGTTGGGGTCATGTTGATGACAATTGCTTTTGCGCTGTGTTCACTCTTTGCTCTAGTGACTGTCATTATTAAAAAAAGTAGCACAACTAATAAAGTCAGTTATTGGTACTACGCTGTTGCCTCTGGTACGCACTTTTGCGTAATGCTTTTTCTGCTTGAATTCGGAGTCATTGGAATTATGTTTTGGGCATAAGAAAGTACATATAACTAAAAATTAGATTCAAAGATTAGAAAACCCAATAAGAACCTTGTTTGCAAGGTTATTTTCTAACTTTTATCTAATTTCTCTAAATTTGCACTTAATTTGACAGTGAAACAAAGATTAGAGAAGCGCTAAAAGTTAGATATATCTTCACTGGTTTTATCTAACTTTTACTTGCTCTTTACACTCCGGAGTAGGCTGATCAATCGCAGGCACTAATTGTCAGATGATAATATATTTTGATATTATAGCGTTGCGTTGACCAATTGAACTCACAGGCAGATAGCGGCCAGTCGATAAAGCCATTTGTATGGCAGATCTGAGCGAAGACCAATCAATACGATGATATAAGTCTCAATATCTCTTTTCTCCTTAAATAATCTGTTCAAACCGTTAGTAATTAATAGTCCTATTATCCGATGAGCTGTTATTATTGCCATATAACCATCTGTTTGTGTCGGATATTTTTAATTGAATTTTGTTTTTAATAAGCGAGCTTATGA
>CBFHTO010000112.1:0-6774 GCA_965658765.1 Glaciecola sp.
TTAAAAGCGTTAAAAGAGAGAAATTCTCCTCTTTTAGCAGCATAAAAAGCTTGTTGAATGACTCAGGGCGTGATGCAGACGTTCGAGTGGTAATTCTGACGGTATACGTTTTGCCATTTTCTGGCGCTGACTACTCCCATATTGGACGGCTGGTTTGTACGTAAAGCGTCATTTCCGAATGAGTAGACATAACGATCCCTTTTTAATTTAACACTATTTATACAATAGTGTTAAAAGCTAGGCATAGCAAGGGTTAAGACGGGTAAAAAAAGCGTCACCGGTTGCGGTCTGAAGCGTGCCTGGTTTAACACTATTGCTCATAGTGTTAAAGCCTTTCTAAATTTCACTACTAAATAAGCTAGCAATGCTGCGTTACGCCTCACTATTAAAACCTGCAAATAATCAGTGCTTGTAAACATTCTGAAATAGACTCGCATGATAGACCATGTAGTGCTAATTTATTATATGCCTATATATTTAATAGCAAATTTAAATTGAAAAACGCACTTATTATTTTCGTAATAACACTCGTTATTGCGGGTACATTAATCGTCATTTACGCAAGAAATATAGATGACATTACAAACGTAGACGTGACAGGTAAAGTAGAAACTCAATATAGTGAAGAAAAATTGACGTCTTTAGTTAAAGCTGAAAAGGAAATTAATTCTGACACACCTATAGAATTAAAAAATAAAACAGAAGAAGACGAACCTTTGCCAAAAGATGTTTTTAAATGCCTTCCTTTGACTGAAATTCAAAAGCAAGTTAATAATGATATACTCAATAAATTTGCAAGAGATAATGTTCTTTTCCCATATTCAGTTCAGCAATATTTAACTAAATTAGACAAAGACGAGCTTATTGCTGAATTTGAAGCAGGTAATGCTAGTGCTGCGTATGTGTTGGGGTCAAACCTCTTATACTCTTCATATACAACCAATTTCCATAACCCAGCTCTTATAGATGCAACTAATTTTAGTGATGTAGAAATCACAGCCGATTTGTTTGGTAAACCACTAAGTAAAATTGATATAGACAAGCTTACCGAAGCAAGAAAATGGCTTTGGCTTGCTGCTATTAACGGGATAAGCAATGGGTTATCTGAGCTTAGCGCAACCTACTCCATCGAGCACAACTTCTTAGAAGCAGAACAAAAAAACAATCAAAGCAACTTAATAAATACAGAAAAAAAACTTAAAACATTGAAAGTAAAAAAAATATTCTATACGCTTTTACATGTGGAAGTGGCACCACAAGCTTATGACCTCTTAGGCATTGAAGTGGATAGTTTTAAAAAGCAACTCGAACTAATTCAGCTTGAAGGGAAAGAGCAATTTTACAAGGATATTGAAACTCAGTGGGTTGACGATAGATATAATATTGGGCAATCAAAAGAAGTAGAGTTCGAAGTACCTGAAGAAATTAAAATCGCTGCATACAAAAATCGAAACCAATGCTTTAACTAAGGATTTACATTTTGGGTATTAGCTTCAGTTTTCAAGCTGAAGCTAATTGGCCTGTCGCCATTGACGTTAATGTCCCCATGGATCGAGGAGGTACGACTAATGTAATTGCCGCTGGAGCCGTAAGACTTTCGGCGCAAGCCCACTTACAAACCCCTTTCTTGCCAGTAGGCACAGTTATTACTGCCACCTTTAACGATGGGTACATACAGGTTTTTCAAGTAAATAACAGTGCGGCTGGTAGTATAGCTGTAATAGCATACTCTCACGCAATACACCCAGAAACTGGTAATGTTCTTGATTCGAACGGAACCGTTTTACCCCCTACTTCTAGCATTGGTGGCTCTGGCGGTGGTGGCGTTGGTGGTTTCGGTAACGGTGGTGGGGGCGCGCCCGGTGATGGTGACGGTTTATGGGGTGGTGGTATCTTTGTCAGCCTCGTTCACTTTGGTGAAGTTTGCTATCGCGATTTACCTGATGGGAATGGTGGCGAATATCGATTGCAAGTCCCATGCCCTCCTGATACCGAGGCTTAATTGGCAAAATAACATGATAGGGTCATCAGTCGATGGCCCTATCGCTTTAAATTTTAAAATATACTATCCAATACTTGGTTTAACACTATTAGTGATAGTGTTAAACCAAGTGAGGTAATAAGACTGATAACATAAAGCTGACATTGCAGGGTATTGACAAGTTAACCACCCAAAACTCATAGTTCAAGGATGAACACATACAAACGTCATAGATTTCCACCCCAAATCATCCAACACGCAGTTTGGCTATATCACCGATTCAATCTAAGTCATCGAGATATTGAAGACTTACTGTCAGAGCGCGGTATTGAAGTCAGCTACGAAGCCATCAGACTATGGTGTAACAAGTTCGGCCCAGAGTTTACCAAACGACTGAAGAGTACATAAAGCAGCCGTTAAGGTGCGTAATGCAAATCGACAGAAATGAGCGAGTAGTCGACATTCGGTGCTTACCGTTTGACGATCTGCTTCAGACAAGGAACGGTCGTTCAACATCCAACTTTGGGCGTAAATACATGGGCTAAAATTAAGAGCGAAGCGAGAGAGTCCATGTTTTTGTGTCCCAGCGAATGTAGTGGGTGCCAACAGTTTTTTTATATGTGTTGAATTAACTTAGATTAGCGGCCCATCCGAGGCCAACATGCTTGCCCCCAGCGCCGTTGCTACTTCGACTACTGAAACAAAAACACACTTAAAGTACATTTTAATTTTTCCCATGATGTTACCCTCCTTACCAGGTTTATGGCCTGACTCCATTGTTGTTAGCACACGATTTTTCACATAAGTAAAAACGCTCAACAAAGTAACGGCAACTAGGAACAAGGCAAAGAAGGCAGGATTCGAACCTGCACCGCCAACCGCTAGTCTAAATTAACTCCTAAAACACATAACATTTACATGATGCGGGCCCTAAGAACCGCATATTAATTTTTAGAACACCCATTCACTGGCCATTTCAAATAGAGTTTCCAGCTCGGAATCTAGTCTGTTAGCTTCAGCAATCTCTATTATTTGGCAAAAGCCAAGTAGTGTTAATAAAGCCGAAAATTTGATGCACTCGTTTACGGTTGCATTATCTTTTTGAAGTTCAATCGTAGCAACGTCAAATCGCATTGCCGCTTGCGCCAATCCTCCATGAGTATAACTATTCATCGCTTTCCAAGCATTATTTTGGACTTCTGACAGCTTTCGATTCCAGTCAAGGTGCGATTCTACTTCAGAAAGTATAGTTCCAAATTCTAGCTTTCTTTTATTATTTGCAATTAATCTGTCTTTGGTTGCAAATTTTTGGCTCTATTTGCGTTAATTGTTTACATTCAACTTACAACCTTAATAGTTATAATTAGATTGCCACTAACTAACAGTCTCATTGATTAAATTAGATTGTAACTTATACTAAAAGGTAGATTTAAGTGAAGAGCTGGAAGTAGGAATAGAGTATTTTTATCACCTCTTAGCTGCTTTAATTGACTGACAAAAAACATCCACAAGCGGTCATAGGTTTGCCAAACTAGATGAAATATCAACACTCATTTTCGAATAATAGATTAAGTTTCGACGGTCTCCTGTGGGGGCAAAAGCGGCCGTTCGATTTCCCGTCTATAGCGATTTAAATTATTTACTATTCGCCGGTCAATGTCATTATTCTAAATTAACTTTGTTGGGCAAAAATTATCAAGCTACCTCCGATGTTGATTTAGGCCTTTGAACATTTTTTGCCCCGTAGAATGACTATTTGAACTAACCATATTATCTGATATAATAATGACTATAGTAATATGACTATGGTAACTAGTATGCAGCAAGAAATATCAAAATCTAATTTTAAAACTCATGCCCTCGAAGTAATGAGAAATGTTGAGCAAACGGGTGATGAGATTGTCATTACATCTCATGGCAAACCTGCTTTAATAGTCAAAAAATTCGAGCAAAAGATCAGTCCGTTAGAAAAGTTGCGTGGTTCTGTTGTAAAATATAGCGGTCCTACGACGCCCGTTTCTGAAGATGATTGGGAGCTTTCATAAGTGATCGTTTTGGATACGCACATTTTAGTCTGGTGGTGTGATGGAGATGATAAGCTTTCTGTCAAAGCAAAGAAGCGTATAGACGCCGCTCTAGAGTCCGAAGAAGAAATATTGATTTCTTCAATATCGGCATGGGAAGTGTCCATGTTGGTATCAAAAAATAGGCTTACGCTTACGATGGATGTTGATACTTGGCTTCAAACAGTGAACGAGATTGATAAGGTTAGATTTGTTCCTGTAGACAATAAAATTGCCATCGAGTCAACTCGGCTACCTGATGAATTTCACAAAGACCCAGCGGACAGGATGATTGTGGCTTTAGCAAGAACCCTATCAGCGACATTAATTACAGCAGATGAAAAAATTTTGAACTACCCGCATGTGAAGACGATTTTTTAACAGAAAAACAAGATCCTCACACATCTTTGAGTTGCGAACGACTCCTTAGGGCGTGAACTTGCCTGTCAACAAAATCGAGTATCGATACTAAATTTCTTAAAAGTGCGCAAAAAAGCTATGACCGGAATCTGCTCCATAGGAGCCGTCCCATTACGGAAGCTCGTATGACCGCAACTCATTTGAGCCATTCACATCATTTCGATAGTAATTCAACCAAATAGCTATTTCGCTTATGTGCATTGCTGTGAGCTTCTGTAATGGCTCTAAGATCATCCGAGTTACCAACTATATGAATCTCAATCTCGGCTCTAGTGATTGCCGTATACAACCACGCTCTATCAACAGTTCTGCCTTTCTGTAGTGCGATTATGACTCTAGGAAACTGGGAGCCTTGGGCTTTGTGTAGGGTTATTGCATAACCCAACTCCATGCAATCGAGCACAGATTGAGTAATTTCAATCTTGTCTCCAGAATCGAGGGTCACTTCACCGTAACTTTCTCCAGACGATTTAACGCTAGTTAGTGTGCCGAGCGAGCCGTTTTGAATGCCTTTATCGTAGTGGTTTTGCGTAAAGAGAATTGCATCATTCAACCTGATGTTTTGAAAGAATCTCTCGCCGTGCATTTCAAACTCAAGCCTATTTCCGTTAGGGTTGACAGCCTCTTGAGTCAGTTTGTTAATGTCAGCAACAAGTGCTTTGGTTGGAGCCATAACACGACTGTTTTCAGGTGATTGTTGATAGAGTTCACAACACACTTGGGCGATGTTTGTTTTGTTCGTTTCGTGGAAGTGAATAGCGCCTGTACTTAATTGCTCTGGCACGACACCCTGATTAATGAGTTTGGAGTATTCGGGAATACCCGTCGAACCCTCTTGACGCTTAACAATATCCAGCATGGTATTGGCTATAGCTTCAGACATAACGATATCAGCGAGAACCTTGCCGCAACCAATCGGCGGCAACTGGTCTGGGTCGCCCGTAAATATAATCCGAACAGATGGATGGATATGATTGACCAAACGATACATTATTGGAAGGTCAATCATACTCGCTTCATCAATGACCAGAAGATGCCTTGGCTGGTCTGAATTCGGCTCGATTGGCTCTTCACGTAATAACTTAGCGATGGTTGATGTGTTGAAGCCAATTGATTCATGTAAGCGCATAGCTGCTCTGCCGCTTAGCGCTACAGCATGTATTTCAAATCCCAGTTGGTTGTAGGCTTTAAGTGCGGTTCTAAGCACTGTTGTTTTGCCTGTCCCGGCTCCGCCAGTGATGCAGCTCACCGCGTTATCTAAACACGTTGTCACTGCTTTAACTTGTTTCTTGGTAAGCTCATAGGGTAGCTCACCCACGGCAGACATATATGCAGAATTTGCATATTCGTTATAAAGGTTGTTTTGGCTAGATAATGCCTTAAGTCGCTTCGCAACGACATTTTCCATCAATAGCTGTGCCGTTGGATGGTAGGTGCCAGTATCAGGGTTTAGAATGTATTGCGCTCTGTCGTGACCGGCTTTGAACGCCTGAGTGACTAACGCTTTTTCTTTGAGTAGCTTGAGTAGGTGTGGGCGCAACATTTCTTGTGTTGTATACGTATGGCCTTTATCAATCTCTTTTCGAATGGACATCTCAAGTGCTGCGCTGAGTCTGCGTGCGTCATTGTTTGTTACATCAAGCCTAAAGTCCATACCTGCGCCTATAGTGTCGACTTCCTCAAATGGCATTCCAAACCCAATAAGCGTGTACGGATTTTGCTTGATAGCCTCAATAGATTCTTCCCCATGATGCTTCAATAAACGCTGCTGAACACTAGCTGGTATATTGTGATCGGTCATCCAGTTACAGTAGGACAGATTCTTATATTTGGCGTAACCTTCAAATAACCCATCAATAGAATCGTCACTCAGGACGCCTCTAAGCTGTTCTCTTGATTCTGGCGTATCTTTTTTAACAGTTGAATGGAAGTTCTTACCTAGCAGCTCCCAGAGTGCTCTTGCTTTGCTTTCTCCAATACCTTTGAAGTCCGCTTCTCTTGCGATAAAACGAATAAGCTGTTCACCCGCTGCTGGCAGGCTGCATTCGATGTGCTCTGGCGATTCATAGGTATGCTGCTGCATCACGTAATCACCCGCTTCAGTTTCTTCTATTAAACGAGTGCCTTTAACCGACCAATGTTGACCGATTGCGGGTTGTACGGGGATGGCATCAGGGTGCGCTTTAATGGTGACGTAATACTTACCACTGTTGGTCTTGTACGAGTTTTTTGCCAGTGGTACGCCACTGAATATTACCATATTAGTAGAGCTGTGAGGAATACTTGTGACACGCAACTGGTCTTCGTGCA
>CBFHTO010000113.1:0-6626 GCA_965658765.1 Glaciecola sp.
CATTGAAGTTGTGGTCGACAGCGGTCTTGAAAAACGAAACGTGTTTGACTTAGGCCGGGGGCTTGGAGAATTAAGCACCTTTAAAATATCTCAAGCATCAGCTAAACAAAGAGCAGGAAGAGCCGGTCGATTAATGCCAGGGACTTGTTATCGTTGTTGGCCCAAAGAACAACACGATAGACTAGCGAAAAATACCCCACCTGAAATTCTGCAGTCAGACTTAAGTGAACTATATCTCGAAGCACTGATGTGGGGCAGTACACTTAATCAATTATCGTTAATCGATAAACCCACTAAAGCGCAAGAGTCTCATGCGCTTACACAACTAGATTCATTAGGTTTAATAAAACGCAACAAAATTGACCAATATGATAAACACAACACCATACCATCATTATCAAAAAGCGAGCAGACAGAAGCTTTTGCCAGACAGGATTTGCTTCATATGGAGCAAAAGCAAAAGAGAGAAGCAAATTCACATTTCAATGTGAGCGACATTCAAATTAGTGACTTAGGCAGAAAAGTCCATACTTTGGGTTGTAAAATAAATATTGCAGTGATGCTGATACGAAGTCAGTCTCTAGGCTCTGCTCATTTGAGCATGGCTTGTGCAATGGCGGCGATCCTTGAGGAAAAAGACCCGTTAGGTCACTCTAGCGGTTCAGAGTCATCCCTTCGCTTGCAGTTCCTTTTACAAAATAAACATAGTCGACTGTGGACAGACGTCAGACGTTGGCACTCAAGATTAAACGTAACGATGCAAGAGTGGCCTGTTGAAGACTTGGGTCTCGTGCTGGCTTTTGGATTTGTTCAATGGATAGGCTTATACAAGGCAAATGGTCGTTTTACCCTAGTAAATGGCAGTGGCGCACAATTACATGATAATGATCCCATGAGGCTGCAATTTTCTGAATCCGCAAGTGAACCTCAGTGGGTAAGCATCGCTGAAATGCAACTGGCGGGCAAAAAAAGAGAAAATGCCATCGTTCGATATGCTGAAGTCATACCCTTTGACCATATTAAAAGGCACTTCTCTTACTTACTGGGAGAGCATAGCTCTTTCGCGTGGGATGAAGAAAAACAAAAGCTTACGGCAAAAAAACATATGACTCTTGGTAAGATCACTTATCAAACACAAGCTGAAAAAGTATCTTCACCAACCACGATACAAAGCGCATGGGCGAGCCTTATTCGACAAAGAGGTATCGAATTTCTTCCGCTTGACCATCGCTCTATACAATTATTACTGAGAGCTGAGCTTGCTGCTAAACACATGAAAGAGCAGACTTATGAAAAACTATCAAATGATAATTTATTAAACTCGCTAGAACATTGGTTATTGCCCTATTTGGAAACCGTCACCACAAAGCGAGCATTAGAGAAGGTACCTTTTTATTCACTGCTATCACAAGTACTTAGCTATGCTGATCTCCAAACATTAAACAAGCTTACCCCTGAGTCAATACAAATACCCGTTGGGCGAAACGCTAAAATTGAATATCACCACGATATGAGTGCTGTTTTATCAGTAAAAGTGCAAGAGCTTTATGGTATGTCGTCGCATCCGTGTATCCTGAACGGTGCTGTAAAGCTAACGATTGAGCTACTTTCTCCAGCAACACGTCCAATTCAAAAAACACAGGACATTGTGAGCTTTTGGGCTGGAAGCTACAAAGCAGTTCAAAAAGAGATGAAAGGCAGGTACCCCAAACACTATTGGCCTGACGACCCAGCAAACGCTCAGGCAACCTCAAGTACAAAAAAGAGAATGGGGCTTTAAGCTTTAAGCTCTAAGGCCATATAGATATAAAGTCATTTTAAAAGTTACCTAGAATGTGATTTTTACGTGGACGAATATTGGTGTAAGCGGGCGGTTTTTTTGTTAATTGTTTGTTATGCTAAATAGACAATAACAAGAGAAGCATCCATCTATGAACGCTCACCTTAAAAAAATCAAACATACTTATGGCATGAAAACTCGAGCCAATAGAACACAAAAATTACTTACATTTATCGCTGCTTTAACTCTTCTGCTCATGCATTCGTTTTCTCTGCATGCCGCGCCGGGTGCAAAAGCGCCTGATAAGATGAAAAATGAAGGCGAAGGCCCATTTCCGGAGCTTATACTGCGTGGGGTAAATTTAATTAGCGGTGAAGGTGCACCTATGCGCGGACCCGTTGACATCGTAGTTGAACAAAACAAAATTGTGAATATTGTCAGCGTCGGATACCCCGGTGTACCTATCAAAGGAACAAGACCTAAAGCGGGTCCTAACACCAAAGAAATGCATCTAGAAGGGCATTATGTGCTTCCTGGTTTTATTGATATGCACGGACATATTGGCGGCTCTGCAGACAACATTCCAGCAGAATACGTATTTAAACTATGGCTCGCGCATGGGATCACAACGGTCAGGGAGCCTGGCAGTTTCAATGGTTTAGACTGGGTCCTTGACCATGTTGAGCGCAGTGAAGAAAACAAGATCGTGGCCCCACGCATCATTCCTTATCTCGGCTTCGGCATGGGGGCAGACTCACCAATATTCACCGCTAAACAGGCAAAGCGGTGGGTCAAAGATGCAGCCAAAAAAGGAGCAAAAGGGATAAAGTTCTTTGGAGCCACTCCAAAGGTAATGAAAGCCGCTCTTGAGGAAGCAGAAAATCAGAATTTGGGCACGATGATGCATCATGCCCAGTTAAACGTAATGAGTATGAACGTTATTGACTCCGCGCGCTTGGGTTTGACCACTATGGAGCATTGGTATGGCTTACCTGAGGCATTGTTCGAAGATAGGACGATTCAAAATTATCCAAGTTCTTACAACTACAATGATGAACAGCACCGATTTGAAGAAGCAGGCAGATTGTGGAGGCAAGCCGCGCCTAAAGGCAGCGAAAAATGGAACGCAGTTCGTGATGAATTAATACAGCTCGATTTCACAATCAATCCTACTTTAACTATTTATCAAGCTAGTCGCGATCTAATGAGAGAAAGGAATGCTGTATGGCACGACGATTACACACTGCCTACCCTATGGCAGTTTTTCACTCCAAGTCGATATGCGCATGGCTCATATTGGTTTGACTGGACAACACAAAATGAGATTGATTGGAAACAAAACTATAATATCTGGATGTCATTTTTAAACGACTACAAAAACAACGGTGGACGGGTAACCACAGGATCGGACTCTGGCTACATTTATAAAATCTATGGATTTGGCTACATCAGTGAATTGGAGTTACTACAAGAAGCTGGTTTTAACCCTTACGAAGTAATACAAGCGGCTACATTAAACGGCGCAGAGGCGCTTGGCATGGATGACCAGATAGGGTCTATTTCGATTGGCAAAATGGCCGATTTTGTGATCCTTGATCAAAACCCTATAGAGAATTTTAAGGTGCTATATGGTACTGGGCATTACCGCTTAAACGAAAAGAACGAAGCCGTGAGAGTCGGTGGTGTGAAATACACGATAAAAGACGGTATCGTATACGACGCCAAAGCGCTTTTGAAAGATGTTCGTGACATCGTTAAGCAAGCTAAGAAAAAGTAGTATCCGTATATTAGATGTATTTGTGTGTACTTGCTGGAACAAAGATATACATGGCCTTGGATGATGTACCCCATTATTTGTAAGACAGCTGCTCGCGAAGTCTCACAAGCTGTGCCTTGACTGCTTTTTTATTTCGCAGGTGCATATCTGCTTGTTGCAGAAGCCTGCGAATTGGCCGTTTATCCTTTTTATGACTTTTTGTATCAATTGTGCTTTCGTAGGCCATGTCTTGAGCTACGGGATAAGGCATCAGAGAAAGCACCTCAATTCCTCGTTCCCAAAAGCACTGTATGTCGGTATCGCAGGGGCGACCGAACTGCTCAGTAGATTTTAATAAGGCTTGAGCACCGCGTTTACTGATGGCCGTAGCAGCCCCCCCACTCATTGGCTTCTTGTGCACAACCAAGTCAAAGTCATTGTTCAAAGTATGCTTAAATTCAATGGCTCGCTCACGGTTTGCGTATGCAGCTAGCTTTATCAGGTCCCATTCAAAAGACAAACTATCAATCGTTTTTATCGCCAGTTTTAAATCGCCACTTAGAACAAAATCATCCTCTAATACAAGACCATAAGCACTTTGACCGTTAGCGATTTCAGCCCAGGCTTTTCGATGACTCATATAACATCCAATCTGCGAGGGAGATAGCGGATAATAGTATTGCTTTGCATTTAAGGTAGGGCTGTAATTCTCCAGTCGCTCGTCTTCGGATAACTCTGCGCCATTTACAGCACTTATTCTTTCAAAGCTTAGCCCTTGCTCGGCAAGCCTAGCGGTGCTTTGCGCAAGGCGCTGCTCGCTTTTATCCAAATTGATTAGGTATATTTCGCTCATCCAGCTTTCTCTTCACCCTAAATTATGCAACACAGCATAGATGTTACTTTGAAACGCGTCATAACTCTACTGACTTGCCGATTAGAATTTCAATAAGAGCTAGTTATGCCATAAGCGCAATGCTATTCTTTTCACTATGTAGTGAGCGAATTAATGCTTGCAGATCATAAGACTTAAGGAATCGCTCCGACCGCACTAAAAGACGACAACTCATATGAAAAACAGATGTTTTTTGTGAATCGTTTTAGGTGTCGCGTTTTTGTATTTCGCGAGGCGCGTTTCAATAAACAAGATTGACCACGAGAAATGAATGAATCAACCGAGTACACCCATTTATGTAATTAACATGGCATCGAGTGAGCAGCGACTCGAAGACGTCTCGCAGCAACTAAGTGCGCTGAAACTTGATTTTACGCGCATCGACGCAGTTGCGGGAGCCGAATTAAGTGAGCGAGAACTCGCTGAATGCTACGACGAAAAATCGAACCGAAACAAACACCATCGTAATATGACCAAAGGCGAAATTGGTTGCTACATGAGTCACCGAAAAGCATGGCAGCAGCTTATTGAAGATGGTGCGCCTTACGCATTAATCATGGAAGATGATATTAAAATATTGCCTACTCTCGTTCCCTGCCTTGCCCTCGTTACTAGAACAAGTGGTTGGGATATGCTAAAGATTTCAGATACTGAACACGTTGAGCCCGCTGAGCAAAGTTCAATAGATAACGACTTCACATTGGTCAGCTATAAAAAAGTACCGAATCGGGCAATGGCATATTTTCTTAGCCAAGAGGCCGCTAAGAAATTGTTATCTCACAGTCGTTTTTTCCGACCAGTAGACATTGACTTTCAGTGCTATGCCGATTTTGACATCTCTGTTTGTGGATTAAGGCCAAACTGCGTAGAAATGAGCGAGGAATTCGGCAAACCCGAATATAGCGATATTGCCAGAATGAATAAGGGCAAGCACAGCAGTGGCTCGACTTTTTGGCGCAACATAAAGTATCGCCTAGCGATGCATAAACGAAGGCAATCGATATCTTACGATATAAACAAATTCACGATTAATGACGAAAACTAAGTCAAAGCAGCAGAATAAGCAACATCTAATCTCAATAGTGTGCTCCAGTAAATATCTAGCTTGAAGCTAACTTAATAAACGCAGACTTTAAAAACGGTAATCGGTTTACGCTCGCAAGTCCTGCGTTACGGATCAGCTTCCTAACAGGACGGCTCGTATCAAAAAGCTGCTTAAAACTTTCCATAGCCGCAATGACTTTTAATGCCTCGGCTTTTCGCTCACGTTCATATTTTCGCAGTTGGTAGTGAGAGCCTAGTTCCGATAGCTTGTTTGAAGCGGATAGTCGATGGAAGTTTTCTAACATGCTTTGTACATCAGCTAAGCCAAGATTAGCCCCTTGTCCGGCTAGGGGATGAATGGTGTGTGCCGCGTCTCCCATTAGAGCAATATGCTCACAAGTCCATTTCTTGGAATAACGCATCGTTAAAGGGAAGGCCATCCGCTTCGTTGTAAGTTTTACCTCACCATAATAATTATTAATTGCAACACGTAGCGCCTTTTCAAACTCTACTGATGACAAATTCATTAATGCCTTGGCTTTGTCTGTGCGCTGAGAGAACACTATCGAGACTTGATGTGGATCTGGAAGAGGTAGAAAAGCCAAGGGACCATATGGTGTGAATACTTGTCGAGCCAATTTTTCATGGGGGCTATCGATGGTAAGATTTGCGACAATCGCAGTTTGATCATAATCCCAAAACGTTTGTGTGAAACCCATTTGCTTTTTGACAAGGCTATTGGCCCCATCTGCACCGATTAACAAATTAGTCTGTATTAGCTTACCAGTTTTTAATAGCACCTCAGCAGCTTGATCATGGCTGGTAATACTATCGATTTCACAATCATAAAAACAGTCGACAGAAGTTTCTGCTAGAGATTGATGAAGCGCATACGTAATTTGACTATTTTCAATAATATGGCCAAGGCAAGCTTCGTAACCTTGCGCTTCGTTGCTCGAAATATTGCTGTTATTGCAATGCTCATGACTCTGCACTTTACTGAAAAACTCACCTTGAGTTTTATCACCAAGGCTTACAAGATGATCGCCGACTGAAAAATCTATGGAGCCAAAACCATCTTGATCAAAGACGTGCATATCCGTATAGGGCTGTTTTCTGGCGATGTATTTCCATGCACCGAGGCGTTCGAGAAG
>CBFHTO010000114.1:0-6624 GCA_965658765.1 Glaciecola sp.
TCCTAAACTTAATATTGTGGCGAACAGTAAACGCACGTCTACTTCAGATTTACCAGCACGTGGAAGACGATTGCGAAAACAACTTGAAAAATCAGTATGCCGGTTTATTTCGAACATGACATCTTGAAGCGTAACTGAGCGAGATGCTCCTAATAGCGTGGGTATGTATTTCGCGATCGAAAATTCGGGGTCGGGATATTTAATCCTCCAGGTACCATCTTCTTTTGTCGAAAAATGTGAGTTTTCATTGTTGTTAATCCGCTTAATGACGTCCTCAAATCTTCGCGTTACGCTCTGACCAATGTCGGCAAGTACCGCTTTTCCATCTGCAAACTTTTCCAACGATGCTGCTGCCAAAAGTCGTTTATGATGTTGACGCCATTCTTCTGTACCAATCATATAACTTGGCGTTTGTCTGTAACGATAGGAATAAGTTAACGTTAATGACTTGTTCTTTAGTCCCTTCGCCACGCTCATGAATAGGAACGCCCGATATTTGTTTATTGGATTGATATCGTCCTCTTCATTCAGGTGAGCCAATTCGATTTTGGTTAAGAACGAAGTAGGCGAGTCTTCATCAATAATTTTTGGCTGGGATAGGTAGAAGGTTATGGCTTCCAACAGCCCTTGATTTTTGCTTTGCGTGTCAAAGCTCATAGACTTAATAAACGGACCTAGTGTGCGCTGGAGTTTGATGCTGCTTTCAAACAGCGAGCGATAATAATCTGCATGGGTAGCCAGTTTAGTAATGCTATTCCCAACACGTTCAATATGCTTTTCAAAATCAGGGTTTTCGGCATTGAAAAAAGCACTTATTAGCTGGTGTGCGCGCTCGTTTCGTTCTTCAAAAGACAAATCCGCATCTTGGGTGATGGAATATACTAGCTCTAACACTCTCTTAGCATCTTTAGCGCTATTTAGTACTGTTTTATTAGCCTCAAGTGTACTGACTCGTTGCTCGTCGCGTTTGTTCCGCTCATTACCTTTTGCTTTGTTCGTAAATTGTTTAACAACTTTTAAAATAGCATCTGCAGCAAAGTCATGGCGCTTATAAAACTGATCATAAATAAAAGACAAATAGTAAAGCGACTGTTTGTTGTCATTTTTCAATCGCCGGATTTCATCGTTGTTTCCTAAGTAAATTGCATCAGAAAAATGCTTTATCGCTTCATCAGTAAGGCCCATTTTTTTGTAAACAGGTGTTAGTTCATAAAAATGCTCGCCAAACACCTGTAATATCGCTGCATTTTGGTTAAGGATCCTCTGGCCTAGGCCTTGATCGATTCTTTTTAGCTCTCTGATACTATAAAGATGCGATTGCGTAGAAAAAAACTGCAATAGTGACTTTTTCTTTTTGAGTGATAATGACTTTTCAACTAAGTCCAGCATCCGTGTTTCATAATAATGAAAAGCAGTCGAGATAATATCAACAAACTGATTATATGAAGGGATCTCGACGCGGCGCATCCAACAAAACGAGACAAGGGCAAACAGAATATCTTCTTTGTTCATGCGGATAGATACTAAGCTGTCTGCATGTGCTGCTAATAGTGCAGTCGTGCTAGATGTCATTGCTTGCCAGTTGTATTGCGCAAGTATTTGTTTCTTTTGCCGATAGGCAACTTCTGGCAAATACGTCGATAAATCAATAGTGCTTTTAAGTGATAATACTTTTGTTGCCCTTTTTATATCGGCGTCAATAAAGCGACTTGTTTCAAAAAACCGCCCCTTTGCTTGAAAGTAGGCCTTTGACACTAAGTAACCCACCTTGGCAACGTTAGATTGCATTTTGTTCAATATCTTTTTAGTCTCGACATCTAATGTGAAATAGCCAATAGTTGCTTCTTTCGTTAGTTTTGGTACGCTATCAAACGCTCGCTTTCTCGCTGAAGAAAGTACTTTCATTTTTGCCATTTTTTCATTCCTTGTAGTTATTAAAATTAGCCTCTTAATTACGTTATCTCTTAAAATGTGCAGTGTACACTGTTGAAATAAAATGAAATGGTAATTAAAAGCGCAATTTATATAACTGTATCGTCTTACTAAACTAGTCATTTTCGTGTAGTGTACATTGACTAATATGTCAATGATTCACGGATATTCATCTGCAAAATGTCGCCCACTAACGAACTCTATGCGCCTCTGATAAAGGCATTTGACCACTTTAATCGCGCATTATTTAATAACGAATTGCCGCCTGTCATTTTTACCGTGCAGCGTAAGAAGAACGTGATGGGGTTCTTCGCGGCAAAACGGTGGGGAAATGCGCAAGGTGAGCTCTGCAGTGAGTTGAGTATTAATCCTTCCTATTTTGCTTCATCAAGAATAATAGAAGTCTTTCAGACCTTGGTTCATGAGATGGTGCATGCATGGCAATTTCATTTTGGTCTGCCCAGCGAAGGTCATTACCACAATAAAGAGTGGGCGCAAAAGATGATGAATGTAGGCTTGAGGCCCTCAGATACCGGGGAGCCGGGCGGGGCGATTGTCGGACGCAATATGAGCGACTTTATTATGAAGCAGGGTGCTTTTATGCAAGCGGCTAACGAGCTTCTAGATGACAAAACATTCCATTTATGCTGGGTTGACCGCTTAGCCTTACCTAAACTACACGAGCCGATAATTGTTGATAATCCAGTATTTAAACCCAATTCGCAAGTCGAACACTGCGCGCACGCTAGCGACATGATAAACGCTAATGTCATATCGCTGAGCGATGAATTACAGAACGTTTCATTTCCTTCTGAGCGCGAGGACTTTACGTCTATGCCAGATTCTTTTTTCATCCGTGAGGTTGCCAAGCGCCAAACGCGAACAAGGCATATCTGCTCGGGTTGCAATACGAAAGTTTATGGGAAGGCGACATTGAATATTATCTGCGGTGACTGCGAATTACCTTTTATGATGGATTCATGACAAGTTCAACAAGAACTTTGTGCCAATAGTTGTCACCCCAGTGTTAAGAATTCGATAATAGACACCTGATCTACTTGACGTCAAACGTAAGTCGTTTTTTACCAGCATATTTCATTTTTTAATTTTTTTCATGAATTTTATAGTGAAGTAAGTGTTTTTGATTGAAGATTCTGCATAGATATCACCCCCATTGATCTTTATTATTGACTTAGCAATCGTTAAGCCAAGTCCGGCACCTTGCCCATCTCGTTTGCGTGAAAAGTCTGTTCTGTAGAAACGGTCAAACAAACGACTCAAATGTTCTTCAGGGATGACATCTCCATGGTTAATTATTGAAATGGAGAAGGCGTCAGCCGAATCTTTTGTTTCAATAATAATTTCATCGTCGTTAGGTGAGTAACGAATTGCGTTAGATATCAGATTACTAAGTGCCTGGCGAAACATTGTTTTATCACACACTAACTCAATTGACGGGCCGCGCAGGGTAAGCGTTATATCTTTCTCATCAGAAAGCACTTCAAAATACTCAGTTAAGTCCCTTATCTCTTGGTTAACGGCTATTTTGTCTTTACTGGGTGTAATCAATCCATGCTCGGTTTGCGCTAGCAACAGCATGTCGCTGACCATTTTGCTCATTCTTTCATATTCTTCAAGATGCGAATACAGTATATCCGTATACTCTTCGTTACTTCTTTCTCGGTTTAAAATTACCTGCGTTTGTGTCGTCAAGTTAGTGATTGGGGTTCTTAATTCATGTGCGATATCGGCGGAAAAAAAGGACAGTCTTGAAAAACCATCTTCCAACTTTTGGATCATAGTATTAAATGAGTCGACTAAAACTGTTAATTCAGTGGGGACGCCATTTGTGCTTAATCTCGCATCTAAATGGTCAGCAGATATTGTTTCAATTTTTCTACTTAAGTTTCGAAGTGGCGAATGCCCTCTGTAAATCGCGACTCTCGCGGCCAATATCGTCACAATGGCTGCAAAAATAGTAATTAGCCATAGCGTTCTCTTAAAACTTTCCATATATGTCATATGGAATTCCATATTTGAAGCAACAATAACGCTATACGTTTCTTTTTTGCCACTTAAACTGACATTCGTTGCTAGCTTGGTTGCACGCAACATATGCTGAGTGTCCTCAAACAATATTAAATTATCAGGCGCTACGGTTTCAAAAGTGGACGAATTCTTAGGAAAAAAACTAAAATCAGCGTCCTTACTTGAGAAGAGTGTTTCGCCCTGTGCGTTCTCAACATGATAGTAAACACCATGATGGCCAGAAACCGCCTCAAACAGGGTTTCTGAAGGGGGCGTATTGTTGAGTGCTGCTTCTTTAAGCTTGGCATCAACAGCCAGGAAAACCTCGTTGAGTTCAGACGCATCTTGCTCGGTAAAATGCTGCTCTATTGAATGGATGACAATTGCATGCATCACCGAAAAGCATAGTAGGACCGTTATTCCAACTAAACTGGTTGTGCGAAAAGCGAGAGAGTTCGGCACTGTAAACCACTTATTCATTGTCGACCGCTGATAATTTGTAGCCCATACCACGAATAGTTTGGATTAACTTTGGCGAGAAATCATCGTCAATTTTTGCTCTGAGACGTCTAATAGCCACGTCAATCACGTTGGTATCGCTGTCAAAATTAATATCCCAAACTTGCGAGGCAATTAGGGAGCGTGGCAGCACTTCTCCTTGCCGCCGTACCATTAGCTCAAGTAATGTGAATTCTTTGGTCGTGAGATTAATGGCTTTACCTGCGCGAGTGGCAATGCGAGAGGGTATATCTAGCTGTAAATCTGCAATTGCGAGGGTATTGGTTGGTACTGCAATGCCTCGCCTCAGTAGTGAGCGCACTCGAGCAAGTAATTCTGCAAAGGCAAAAGGCTTTACTAGGTAATCATCAGCGCCTAACTCAAGTCCTTTCACTCGGTCTTTAACGCTGTCTCTGGCTGTTAAAAACAATACAGGAGTTGGGTTGTTTGATTCTCGGAGCGAACTCATGATTTTCCAACCGTCAATATCAGGCAGCATGACATCTAAAATGACGAGCTCGAAATTACCTGTCATGGCTTTGTGGTACCCGTCCAAGCCGTTTCTCACCAACTCAATAACGAAGCCCGCTTCTGATAGACCTTGTTTGATGTAATCGCCGGTTTTGATTTCATCTTCAACTACCAATATTTTCATTTACACTCCAGTTGATGAGGCAAAACAAATGCACCCAATTCCAAAGTAGGGTCATTCTTTTGCTATGCCTGCGCCAATACTATAACGCTTAGCGTCATTATAAAGTAGAACCGCATCTAATGTTGCCTTGATGACAGAATTGTAATCTACATGTAATCGTCCCGTCAGGTTGTAATGGTAACATAGCATGGTCAAAAGAATTCTATTCCCAGCGACTGTTGTATTTGCTGGCATATATTAAACCTCACAACATTGGGTAAGTGTCACTTGTTAAAACGTTTCGTACATATTGTCTTCATCATTACGATGCTTGTATCGCAGGGTGCACAGGCGTTTACGTCTGTTAATATGCCATGCTCGCAAGATCATATGATGATGCAAAATATGATTGCTCTAGATATGCAAAGCTCACTTGACTCCATAAGCGTAATGGATAATAGCGACATGAATTGCTGTGCAAAAGACTGTTACTGCCCTGCGGGCGTTGTAACTGTCGCCGTTGTCATACATCATGGCTTAGCAGCGGTTCCAAATTTCACTGAAACGAAAGTAGCTTCTTTCCTCGTTATATTTAAGAGCATTTTCCCCTCACAATTACAACGTCCCCCTAAAAGCCTTACTGTTTAGTCACGCGCTTGTTTTGCTAATAGCATCGTGAAAACAATCCTTGGCAAGGCCCAAGATTATTTTCGCTCATTCATACTAAACACATTTTAATTGAGAGGACTTCACTATGAAATTTTCTATCTTGTTGCTTGCAAAGGCAAGCATACTTGCATCCTTTTTTATCATGATGGCATGCTCAGATGCATCAGATATTACGGCAGCCCAAACGGCTGCAAACGATTCAACGAAAACAATACCCATTGAACTTACTGTATTTAAAAGTCGAACTTGCGGCTGCTGCCAAAAATGGATAGATCATGCCGAAGTATACGGTTTTGACATCACAGCTAACAACGTAACGTTTCTTTCTGAGCTAAAGGATGACAAAGGCATTGCGCCGAACTACCGCTCTTGCCATACGGCAGAGTCAAAAGAGGGTTACGTATTTGAAGGGCATGTACCAGCAAAATTTATCAAACAATACTTAGCTACAGTGCCAGCCGACAGCATTGGTTTATCAGTACCTGCTATGCCTGTTGGTTCGCCAGGTATGGAAATGGGAGAGCGTTTTATGCCTTATCAAATACTCCTTTTGCATAGCGACGGCAGCTCAACAGTATATGCAGAAGTGGCAACTTATGAGGAGCAATTTTAATGAAATGTTTTATGTCTTTCATTTCGGTCATAACGTTCGTATTTTTTAGTGCCAATGCAGTCGCGACTGACTCAAGTATTTTAACGTTAGAAGAAGCAATAACAGCGGCCGTTAAACAAGACCCTTGGTTAAAAGGGAGTCAATATAACGAAAACGCTATAATGGCAAATAGTGTGGCGGCGTCTACCTTACCGGATCCCGTTGTGTCAATTGGCTTAGCGAATCTGCCAACCGACGGATTTGCGTTTGA
>CBFHTO010000115.1:0-6515 GCA_965658765.1 Glaciecola sp.
CATCTTGGGGGTGATAACTACTCTTGGGTTAACTTCAAATGTAAACTGGGATTTAGACGGAAACATAAACTCGACTTTAACGAGTCTCCTCCCATGGCAATCTAACCACGGCACCAACACGTTCAATGCAGAGCCTCCCCGAATCACAAAAGCGCTCCATCTTAGTATAACTGACGCTCAGATCGACGCTGAAATCGTTACAGCACTTACTGCTGCCCACACACGGCCATCTACCAACATTGCCTCCAACCAGTCTCTCACTCTCATCTCGAAGCTCATTGACAAAGAACCTCGAATCCAAGCTTTTGTGAAAGAAAGAATTAAAAACGAACTTACCAACGCAGAAGTAATAGCAATTCTCGAACAATACTATTCATACCGGAGCTAAAGGCGATATTTTCACTGGTAAGCCTAGAGCATCTGCTCTTTTTACCTATGGATTATCAAGGGGAAACCAATGAGCAGATACTCTATCAATGGTACATTTGTCGAAAAGAATGATCCTTTTTTTGAGCATGAACTTGCAACTGCGTATCAATCAAAACAACGGCCCCTGTGTGTTTGTAGACAGCCACCGGTTGAAATGTATATCGCTAGGTCTATCGAAAGAACTCACATAATAAAGCGAATGCCAAATAGCGGTCACCTTCATCATCCAGATTGTGATTCTTATGAGATACCTCCTGAACTATCTGGACGCGGAGCTGTTGAATTTAGAGCAATATCAGAAGACCACGACACGGGATTAACAAACCTTAAACTAGATTTCTCCCTATCTAAGCTTTCTATTAACAGAACCATCAATGGGGGTGAAACAACTTCCCCAACTACAATTAAATCAGACCCATCGAAGCTAACAATACGGGCTTTTCTTCACTTCTTGTACGAAGAGGCTGGATTAAATAAATGGTCACCAGGAATGGAAGGCAAGCGATCGTGGTATGTTGTTCGTAAGCACCTAATGAATGCAGCGCAAAGTAAAGTAGCGAGGAAAACACCGCTCACCGATACGCTTTTAATTCCGGAGGTCTTCCGGTTAGAGCACAAGGACGAAATCGTTGCAAGAAGACGCGCACAACTAACCAGGTTACAAAAGACTGGCAATAAACAGCCTGTTGGAATTCTTATTGGCGAGTTAAAAGTCATTGAAAGTGCTCGATTCGGATATAAAATTATTATTAAGCACATGCCAGAAACGCCAGTATTCCTTGGTAAAGATGTCTACAAAAGACTGAATAAAACATTCCCAGTTGAATTGTCAATTTTCAATGAACATGAGGAGATGCATCTGATTGTCGTCTGCACATTTACAGTTAGTGCATCTGGGAGCCCGCAAGCAGAAACATTATCATTAATGATGGTTGACCAGCACTGGTTACCTTTTGAATCGATCGAAGAACTAGAACTCATTACAGAGCTTTGTATCAGGAAAAAGAGATTCATTAAAGGTTTACGTTATAACCTACCAATGGAAAAAGTTATTGCATCCGTTCTCGTAACTGAACATGACCAAGACCCAGCGGCAGTTTATCTTGTCCCAGCAGGTGCCAAAGAGGCATTTTATGCGGAATTAGATTCTGTTATCAAAGGAAGTACTTTACCTAGTAGAGTCATTGACAATAATCCAGAAAGTAAAGAATTAGGAGATTAACGTAAACCTATGCCTACAATATCCATAAACCAGTTAGACAATATTTTTGAAATTATAAAATCTGGTATAAGCCGCAATGTTGATCTCAATACATTAAGGTTGAACAATCTACGGCCATCCGCCCATGAGTTAAACAATGTTGAATGGCGCTATCGATTAGCTGGGTTTGCTGAAGGCCTGTGTTCTACGAACATACTGGGTCGCGATACGCTTAACCAATTAATCCTCACTTTATTTGGAGAAGGGGAGAACCCTGCTGATAGACCAAGTCGCCGACACAAATTCAGTGTAGATATTATCAACAAATCGGGGGCGGTGTTTTCTTTCAATGTTCCGGCCGTGAATCCATTTGATGCGTATGTACAACTTACGAAAAGAACTGCCTACAAAACGATACCCGATATAGAAACTGTTTCCGTTTATACGGCGCTGCGCTCAGAAAGACAAGAGGACCAAACGCCAGTAAGGGTATTCAATGAGCGAGACTTAATCCACGTACAAGTTTCTTATTAAAACTCTTCAACTGCTTAGTTTTGGAATAGAATTCGACATGGAGAAAATAAGGTGGCTTATACTTGAACTGATATACTGAGGTTGAGGGTATAAATAAACCGGACGTAATATTTCGCTGAGCTATATGTCTCAAAAGCAATCATAGGAAAACACTCAACTGGCTATTAGCGTCATAACACCGCTCGCCTAGATACGAGTATTGAATAGACATAAAAATCATGAGTAATTATAAAAGTATTGAAAATCTTGATGCTAGGCTTATCGCTCTGAGGCAATATGGCCATGACAGTAGTGTTTGGAAATATAGCGACTCACCTGAAAATAGCGGGCATTTAATTGAGGTAGTAAGTCCAAGCTATGTAAGTAGGCCTTGCTGGGATCAGTTGGTAGAAGGTTCAGATTATTCTTGTAAAGTGAAGCTACACTTCAACGAAAGTGACTTTCAGGAAATATTTCAATTTTTTTTCCAAAGCTTGGAGGTTGCGAAGGACATGGCCCTAAAAGTTCAAACTAGCGCTAGGAACAAGCGTAAAGATTTAGCTCGGGATTTAAGGCTGGTCGAAGCTGGAGGGTTTCACACCTCTGAAGTCGTTGAACAGTTGTTTTTAATACAGCAAGGAATGTGCTACTACTCTGGTGAACAACTGTCTAAATCCCCAAAGAATTACGCTGTCGATCATATTCAGCCAATATTCAAGGGAGGTTCAGACTGGCCAATAAATTTAGCTCTCGTTTTAAATAGAATAAATACATGGAAAGGGGGTCATTTTACTTCCCTAGAAACGCTTAGGTGGTTAAGCAAATCCAAAGGCAAAGCGTGGCTTATTTCACAAAGAGAATTTTGTAACGTCGTAGATAAAAAAAGAGCTAATCTTGATAAAGAGTTTCGTGAAAAATATAAGAAATTGCGATAACAAAGCCGTTGGATAAAGTGCCTGCTTTAAAGGTGAGAGCAGACTATTTTTCAAAGATAGACTGAAATTTATAATTGTCGAATAGTGCCATTAGTTTGCGTGTAATGCTTTTGCCGGAGAATGACGGCTCCACACCTAAAAGCCGCTACCTCCCTAACACTTTATCTATGCCTTTTATTAACTGTTCGGTGCCAATAGCGGACACGAGGCAAAAGGCAAGAATTGACCCCGACATTGGTGCATATAACAAACGCTTCGCAAAAAACGGAAAAGCGTTAAAACCGCCGCTTAATAGTTCAACGGCTTACCATTAAACACTATGAGCGTGCAGCTCAGGCTGGCCCGAACCTTATAAACAGCAATTACCGTTAATTTCGGGAGTCTTAGGCCTATCGATTGTTCGGGGGCATACGGGGCGGGGTTTTAGGCGACGAATAAGGGGCATTGCTAAACTGTTTTTTAAAGAGTGCCTGTCCTGATGTGTGGCGTGGATTGTGGCGACTACCTGAGAATGAAAGAATCCCACCATGGGAATGGCGCAAGAATAAACGCAAGTAATCCCCTTTCAAAATCCCTTAGACCAAAGCCCCTAAATCCGTTACAGTGTAACGCGAATTAGCTTAGGGGCTTCACCGTGGATAAAACCACAACACAACGTCAACAACGATACCGGGAACAAATTGCCAAAGGTGATAAGAAACGCCTTCAGGTGGTGCTTGACCGTGAAGAAGCCGACAAGCTGGACAATATTTGTGCAACTAAAGGAATCAGTAAAACCGAGTTTATCAAACAGGCAATTGCACAACACAAACAGCAAAACACTTGCCCCGGTATCAACCGGGTAAATAAAGCGGTATAGCCAATGCTTCAACAATTCAGTTTTTTAGACCCAATGGATGACGTGCTTGAACTTCAAAGCATGTATCTACGTTCAAAACCACTTGAAGATAGAAAAGCATTAGGTCAGTTTTTCACCGGTCCAGTTGTCGCCAATTATATGGCTTCAATGCTGCACAAGCCCAAGGAAAAAGAAGTAAACATTCTTGATGCGGGTGCCGGTACTGGAATCTTAACCGCTTCAACAGCTGTGCAACTCTTGGAACTGGGCTGTAAAGTCGTTCACGCGGTTTTGTATGAACTCGATTCGTCAGTTATCACGCACTTGAACCAAACCATGAAGGTTATTGAAAGCCTTTACCAATCGAAAAAAGGTAAGTTCACGTTTGAAGTTAGAAACAATGATTTTGTACTTAATCGACCAGACAAAACAGAATTCTTTGATGTGTCGGTAATCAACCCCCCATACTTCAAATACAATGTTAAGACTTCGCCTTATGCAAAAGCCGTTAGTGACTTGTATAGCGGTGATCCCAACATATACGCTTCTTTCATGGCAATAGTTGCTGACAGTCTCAATGAAGGCGGTCAAATGGTGGCAATTACTCCGCGCAGCTTCACCAATGGGCTTTACTTCAAGAACTTCAGGGACTACTTGTTAAACACCACCGCAATCGAATCAATTCACATATTCAAACACCGTGACCGTGTTTTCAAAAATGATGCTGACAAGGTTTTACAGGAAAACATTATTTGCAAGTTCGTGAAATCCACGGACTATGAAACGGTTGAAGTACGTGCAAGTGATTGTGACTCAAGCCTAACCAGTGCGACCATTCAAAACTACCCAATGGAACTAATCGTTGACCCATCAAACGACCAACGACTGATAAGAATTCCCGAATCACTTACAGAAGCTAACCTTCTAAAACAAGCTGAACAATTAGAATCTACTTTCACAGATTCGGGCTACTTCATTTCTACTGGTCCAGTAGTCGAGCACCGAACACGAAACTTCATAGTTTCAGCTGATAATCAAAGCAACACCGTACCACTTTATAGACCGCATAATGTTACCCCTTATGCGGCTTTATGGACTGGCGAAAACAAGAAAGATGTTCGCTTTGAACTACAAGAACAGCACGAAAAACACACGTTAACCAACAAAAATTATGTGTTGCTAAAGCGCTTTTCCTCCAAGGATGAAAAGCGGCGTTTGGTGTCTGGGGTTTATCTTGCAAAGTATTTTGAAAACCTCGAATTCATTGGATTTGGAAACAAGGTCAATTACATTGGTGTAAAGTCTGGCGAACTGACGAAAAAAGAAGCTTATGGCTTGACCGCTATTTTCAATGGCTCGTTCTTTGACCGTTACTTTAGGTGTATATCTGGCAACACCCAAGTGAATGCAACTGAAATACGTGTAATGCGATTCCCAACCCGTGACCAAGTTAAAACCATTGGTGAAGAGGTGTTGAAGCTCAAAGCCTTTGACGCAGACAAGAACAATACCATTGTTAACCGAGTTTTGAAGATCAAAGAAACCGTTTAGGGAATAGCACCTTGGAATTCACAGAAGAACAGCAAACCAAGCTTGAACAGGCAAAAGAGATGCTTCAAGAGTTGGGTTTGCCTCCCGCGCAATACAATGACCGTTCAGCATGGGTGTTGTTGGCACTGGCGAATGTTAAGCCTGATGAAGCGTGGGAAGTTGCAACCGCACCATTATTGCCAACCTATGTGATTATGGATTTTATCCGCAATCATTACGGCAAGGACTACAAGCCCAACAGCCGCGAGACGATTAGAAGGCAAACCCTTCACCAATTTGAACAGGCGCGAATTATTGACCGCAACCGCGACGATCCTACACGAGCGACTAACAGTAAAGACAATAATTACTCTTTGAATGAATCCATTATTGAGATAGTAACAACTTACCCTAATGGTAATTGGAAACAAAAGATTCAAGAATTCAAACATGCCGTTCCTGAGTTACAAGCACTTTATCAGCGCAGCTTACAAAAGCACCAAATCCCCATTACCTTACCTAATGGGGATGTAATCAAGCTATCACCCGGAAAGCACAACCAGCTTCATGCAGACATTGTGCATGACTTTTGCTCCCGGTTTATTGGTAAGGGTGGACGCCTTCTGTATATCGGTGACACTGCCAGTAGTCGCAAGGAAGGCGGCAAACTGATGTATTTGGAATCTGACTATTTGGAAGGCTTAGGAGTGCCGCCAATGTCGCACGAGAAGCTACCCGACGTTGTTGTATACGACGAAGCGCGCGAATGGTTATTTTTAATCGAAGCTGTTACCAGTCATGGACCAGTATCACCTAAACGGTGGATTGAACTTGAACAGGCTTTCAAAGATTGCAAAGTCGGCTTGGTGTATGTGACTGCTTTTCCAGACCGCGCAGAATTCCGAAAAAATGCGGCTGATATAGCTTGGGAAACTGAAGTCTGGATAGCAGACAATCCAGACCACATGATTCATTTTAATGGGGATAGGTTTTTAGGTCCACATTCAACCAAATAATTTCGGGACGGTTATGGCAAATATTGAAGAGATAAAAGAAACAATACAGGCAG
>CBFHTO010000116.1:0-6197 GCA_965658765.1 Glaciecola sp.
CCACTGAGTACAAAGAATAAAGCGACACCTGTATTACCATTTATCATCCAACGTTCAAAATCGATGAAACCAAGCGTTCCTTTAAGCCCACTAAATTGTTGAAAGTGAACAAAAAAGACAGACAGCGCAGCAACTGCTCTTAAGCCATCTAATCCAGGGATATATTGACTGTTAAGATTTTTTTTACTAGAACTCGACGTATTGACATTTTCTTTCTGTAAAGCAAACTCGATAATTTTATCGTCTTCTGCATTTCTTACGCTATCATTCTCGCCCCCTCTGTCATCTGTGTTTAACTCAGCGTGCGGCGCTGACTTAAGTTTAAGTATTTGAGCAAACATAAATGCCACAAAAAGCGTAAGCAATACATCGGTACTTTCAGGAACTGAATTAGTAAATAACGTTTGTAAAAATTCGGATAGCAACACAATCAAAGCGCATAACATCGTGCCCAAAAGTAGACTGCGTTTAGCTAAATAAAATAACCAAATCACGCCACCATAAAATACAAGCTTTTTCATGAAGGCTAAAATATTAAGTAAAATATTACCGCCCATTGAGCCAGTAAAAGGTAGCCAATGAAAGGTCGTAGCCTGCGCTCTTAACTCAAAAGGATAGAGGCCATTACCTAATATGGAAAGTAACAGCAAGATTGCTAAATGCAGGGCAGTCAGCCTAGTCGAAAAGGCACGCCAAATAGCGATGGATAAAACACCTGCGAATAATTGAGATAGGTCGATATTGCTTGAAATAATAATGAACTTTGAGAACAGCACAATGGCAACCAAAATGCTTAAGTTTCTACCACGAGCAAATTGAGGTGATGCGGTTTTTATGCAGAAAAAACTCACTAACCAAAACACCGTATTTTCAAATAACCAATACCACTCTATAGTTGGCGCATTGAGCACCGCCTTGATGTTCTGTTTGAGAACATCAAAGTCGATAGAAGGCGCAAAGGGCGCAAATTCTAAGGTAATAATGGTGAGTGCAATTGCGAATGAAATTTGTTGCTCTACACTAAAAGACTGCAATGGCTTACTAATGTCTAAACGAACAATAGAATACAAAAACAACCCAATAGCACAACCAACGGTATTCCAAATTGCATCACCGCCCCATGGCAAACGATCTTCAGTAAATAACTGCAAGGCTTGAATTGCAAAAGCAAATATGAAGGTAAAAATCAAAAATATGAGCGTATGTTTGGCATAGTTAGAGTTAGAGTTAGAGTTAGAGTTAGAGTTAGAGTTAGAGTTAGAGTTAGGATAAGCAGCTTTTAATAGCAGACCAAAGGGCACAAATAACACTATATTTGCAATTAAGTCAGTGATATCCGCTTTGATAACATTAAAATTAAAAAGCGCTTGAAGTGATGAAGATGAAATTGACGAAAATACAAGGTTAAATGGATACAGTGAGCCATAAATAATAAGCAAAGCGATAATAATTAGGATAGCTTTCATATATTTATACTGCAGCGAAGGTAGCAACAATCAGCCTTATCTGCCGTTTCCTTGTATACGGTAAAAACGCGTTTTCAGTAATTTCCATTAAAGGCACGTATTTAATGATTTTGGTAAAGTCGAACGTTACATAAATAATGAGCTTACCCAGAAACACAAGGCCTCACCAATCATGACATGACTACTCACTAATTTTTGGTATAGTACAGCAATATTTGCAAGTTTGTTTATAACCATGATGGTTTTTTAGGTAAATTATTAATTGAAAATTCTAGTCATCTCACATCGTGTGCCCTTTCCACCGAATAAAGGTGAAAAACTGCGCACCTATCATCAACTAGAGCGCCTAAAGCAACTCGGTCACTCGCTGTCACTCATTGCGCCCTGTCACGCTCCAGAAGACCATCAATTTGCAAAGGGTCTCTCTGATGTATTTGATATGCCGGTCACTATAAGTAAACTCCCATTTAAACTAGTTAGGTTTATTAAAGCCTTGTTAAGCGGACGCTCGCTAAGTGAAGCTAACTTTTATTCAAACAGCACCAAAAAGCTGATCCAGGCACAACTTACTAGCTTTCAGCCCGATTACTTATTATTAACGGCATCGTCATTAGTAAAGTATGCTGAAGCATGCAAAACAGTAAAAAACGCGCCTATTATATTAACTGATTTTATGGATGTTGACTCCAACAAGTGGCAGCAGTATGAGTTAAAAGCAAGGTTCCCTATGAACTTGATTTATAAGAGAGAAGCGAAACTCGTTAAGAATCTTGAAATAGAAGCAACACAAATTTCCAAAGAATGTTATTTGATTGCCTCAGCAGAAGTCGAATTATTCAAAAACGAGGTAAACAATGTCACCTCAATCACCATATTACCTAACGGTATTGACGAAAATATTTTTGCTCCTGCAATTCAGAAAGCTGACGGTGATGCGCAAGCACCCATTTTATTATTCACCGGCGTGATGGATTACAAACCCAATATCGATGCAGTAATGTGGTTTATAAGCAACTGCTGGCCAGAACTTAAGAAAAAATACCCCGAAGCCAAATTTATCATAGCCGGTATGAATCCCACACCAGCAGTGCAAAAGCTTGAATCAGACAGCAACATTCAAGTCACTGGTTTTGTTGACAATATCATGCCCTTCTTTCAATCTGCCACGATATTTGTAGCACCATTTCATATTGCACGAGGCGTTCAAAATAAAGTGCTACAAGCAATGTCCTGTGAGATTCCTGTTGTTAGTACCTCCAAAGGTATTGAAGGAATCATTCACAGCGATGGTAAAGACGTTCTCATTGCCGACACCCCAGAATCTTACACTCAAGGATGCTTGAGCCTATTGCAGTCGGCCGAGCTAAGAGCATCTATTGGAAAGGCTGCGCGTAATACGATACTGTCGCATTATGCATGGCCAGAAGTACTAAAGCCCTTAACTGACCAAATCGAAAGTAAGATATGAAAATACTGATTAAACAATTCTTATTTGTCTTATTTGCCTTACTTGCCGCACCTTTTTCCGTGCTTTACTTTTTGGTAACGTTGGTGATCAACAAAAACGATGGTATTGCCTTTTTTAGCCAGTTACTCAGTTTGCTTCCTGGTAAGTTAGGCGCTTATTTTCGAGCTGGTTTTTATCGCTTTACCCTGAAAAGTTGCAGTAAAGATGCCGTCATTTCTTTTGCAACACTTTTTTCACAACAAAACACCTCTATTGCTAGCGGCGTATATATCGGCCCCCAGTGCAATATTGGTATGTGCTCAATTGGTGAAAATGTGCTTTTAGGCAGCGGCGTGCATGTAATGAGTGGCGCAAAACAACATAATTTTGATGCTGTTAGCATACCAATAAGAGATCAGGGTGGCACTTATGAAAAAGTCACTATTGGCAAAAACGCTTGGGTAGGAAATGGCGCTTTAATTATGGCTGACATTGGTGAAAATTGTGTGGTCGCCGCGGGCTCGGTGGTAATAAAACCGGTTGCCAATAACGCTATTGTGGCTGGTAACCCAGCAAAAGTGATTAAAATGCGAGAATAAAACAAACTGCTAAATTTTACTTATGATGTTCACTAAACAATGCCTTGGCTTTTACAACATGAGGTTTCCAGTCAAAGGTTTTATTGACAAAAGCAGCGCCTTTTTCACCCATTAGCTTTGCATCATTTGGATTATCAAAAAGGGTATTGATGGTTTGAGCGATTACATCCGGCTTATTACAATCAATAATTAAGCCAGTTTCGTTTACTATCATCGTTTCAACGGTGCCTCCGGAATCCCCTGCAATGACGGGCTTAGCGCAAGCTTGAGCCTCTACTAGCACCATACCAACGCCTTCAATATCGTTGTCTATGGTTCTGTTAGGTAAAATAAAAACATCACATTGTTGGTAACATTTTATCATTTGAACGTCAGTTAATTCATTCAAAAATCGAACACTGTTTTCGAGCTTGTATTCACCCACTAAGGTCTCTAATGATTGCTTACATTCACCGTCGCCAACAATACAATAGATAGCGTTCGGATGCTTTTCTAAAATGCTCGGTAATGCTTCGATCATTTTATCGTGGCCTTTGCGCTTTTGTAGCCTACCAACAGTTAGTATCACGAGCTTATCTTTCCAGTCCATTTCTTGCTTAAATGCATCATCAACGGGCATCGGAACGAACTTTTCACAATCTGCACCGGGGTGCAACACTTTCGTATTGCTAAAGTCGTAATGTAGTCGGCGCGCTATATTTTGACTGTTAACACTATTACAAATCAGCAATGTCGACTTGGCACATACTTTTCTTACCATCATGTCATGTTCACGACTCATGGCTGCAGTTTCAATGTCTTCTCCGTGAATATAACAAATGAACTTTACCTTAGTGATTAACGACACTAACCAAGCAATAAATCCCTCATGTATCACTCGCCCACAATGAATATGTGTTATGCCATGTTGGACGACGATTTTTCTGATCGCCCACATACTGCGCCAGTAAAACTTAAGTCCCACGACGCTTTTTACACCCCACTCTGCCGACTTAAAGGGTAATCGAATAATACGATGAGGAATTTGTGAATCAATTGAATTGTCGGTAACTGTGTCTGTCACTATGATGAAGTCTTCAGCAGGGAGTCGAGAATACAACTCCCAAAACCAACGTCCGCTACCACCTGATTTTGGCGGAAAGTTTTCGCTGAGTACTAGCACTTTTTGATTCGGTGTGTGCGACATCTACTGTGCCTTCCTATTTTCAAAAGCACGTTTGGCTTGGCTGGCAATCGAGCTTAAAACAGTATCAAGTTCGTCCGTTGCAAAGTCATCTTCACTTATTGACACCGCGATAAACATGCCATCAAGGGGTTCCCCCTGCAATTTCAACCACACTTGATAAAGCTTCGCTTTTTTTGCGTCGGTAAATAATCTTCCATCAATAACATACAGGTGATACACCCTAATCTTTTGACCTAACAATGAGCTTAGTTCAATAAGCTGATAACGCAGGTCGCTGCCTATCTGTTTTACACCCGTGCCTGAAATAGTCCATATACTTTCGAGAAAAATATCATTTTGCGCACTCACTAACTCACCAGCAACACCATTACTGCTTGAACCATCATCAGACGAACCGCTGTAGTAAGCCTGAAAATAAACAAAAGGCAAACTGCCATTGCGCATTGTTTTCAAGCTAGTACTTGACGGGTTTTTAAACGCAGGCTCCCAATTAGAAATGCTGTTGCCCTCTGCTACTAGTTCAAACGGCAGGCTAACGATAGGTTCTGCGGGTAGCGTATTCCTAGATAACTGAATAGACATCGACTTGGTGATACCTGCTAGCAACAGAATAATGACAACAAGAGCCCACTGAGCAGTTATTTTAGGAGTTTCAAAGCCAACCTCAGCTTTAGGCACTATTGCTGCGCTTTTATTGAGCTTATCACTTAACAAATAATTCTTTTCTAAACGACGGATAAATTCACCAAGGCCCAACAAACAGATAATAACGAAGGCAAAAAAGAACCAACCATATATTAAATGATCAGCACCCACTGCATGTTCCATGTTGGTTTTATAGCCAATCAAAATAATACCAAACACCCTAATCGCATTTGCAATGATGGGGAATACTATCGACAAAGCCACAAAGAAAATGCGCGTTCGCAAACGTTTCAAATTCATATACGCATACAAATTACCCAACACAACCGAGGCAATTAAAAAACTCACACCAGAACAGGCTTCTGCCACTAAAAATTTGCCTTGCGGAATTTCGATAAACAAACCCGAACGATAAAGTGGAATGCCAATCCAGGTCAGCATTTCTACTGATATGTCAGCGGTAATCTCTTGCAATGCAGGAATGAGTTCTTCACCAAAAGGAATGGCGAACAGCATAAACGCGAGAGGAAACATAATTTGCTTAGCAATTTTGTTCCCCAGAAAGAACCAAAGTAGTGATGGCAGCAGCGAAAACATGGCTGCATGTTGGAATAACTGAATATCTCCAGCAACGCCAATAATGTAGAGCAAAATTTGCAATGTAATAAACGGAATGGCGAGTAAGGCGACCTGTCTGCTAGCCCAGTCAACGTCAGCTTTTTTTTCCCAAACAAGGTATAAACTTACGGGAATTACAAAAAAGCAATGATTAAAAATTTCAGATATGTACCAAATATTAACGGCCGACACCAAGCCCTTAAATGTAAATCCTAACCATAAAAAAAATAGGACGC
>CBFHTO010000117.1:0-6182 GCA_965658765.1 Glaciecola sp.
GAGCTTCCACCAATCCAATTTTGAGACGCCCTAAATTCACCTGGAGACTTATTCTCACCCCTAACACCTTGCATAAGTATTTCGTGAGTTTGTTTAAGAAGTCTATTGGACAGCGGTGTTTTGTCTAATTCTAGTATCGCAGTATTAATTGCTTCTATGTAATTATTTACTTCACTCCAATCGTCTCTTTTTTCCGGTGCTAACTGCTCTAAATCGAGCAATGCCTCATCAATCTCAGTTTGGGTACCTTCAATTTTCGACGATTTGTTCGCTTCTTTAGTGATATGCATTTGAATAAATAAATCCACATCAGGCACAATTAAAGTAAATGCATCAAGTTCTGCAAGTGCTCTCGAGGCGGCCTCAAGAAGTGTATTTATTCTTGGAGATTCCCAACTCCATTGAGAATTGACTGGCACAGGTGAAAAACTCTTATATTGATATTGCTGTTTCCATACGCCAGCTTTAAAGCTTTCGAATTTCATTATTGATAACGCCAGTCTACTAAGTTACAGATAAAAAAATAATAGTAGCGCAGTACGCTAATATAATCTTGCTATCAAATTAACGTCTTCGCCTTTGATTGTATATCCCTTTTATAAAGTCATTGAAAATGTAGTTTGAAATATAAGAAGTACAATAGCAACTGAACTTACGCACCAAAAGTCATCAACTAAGAGTTAAGTATCGCCCCATGAGTGAATACCAATATTACCGATTTGAGAGACTGGATGGATGTTTAGAAAATACCGAGCGTCAAGCCCTTCGTAATACTTCAAGTCGTGCCGAATTAACCGCAAATTCTTTTCAGGTTTACTACAACTACATTAGTTTGCGTGCTGACCCAAGTGAGCTCTTCGTTTTGACAGCAGACTTGTTCTTTTTGAGTCAAGGTTCTTGAGTTCGCGATCAATGGCGTCTTGTTCTTTACCATGTTGCACTTAAGACCATGAAAAAGCTATGATTTATAGGCTTGAAATATGGCATTGTAAAAATAGAGCTAATAGTCTTAAATGCTTAACCTATTGAATTTTATTTATTTAATTTGATTTTCGGCCTCCGAAGCCGTAGGTCGCGCGTTCGAATCGCGCCAGGTGCGCCATTTTTCTCCTCTTTTAAGTGTTGGCCTTTGTGACCATTTTACTTGTTTTTTTAGGGCTGTGACGTGGTTGTGACCAAAGTACCAAAATATGAGATATTAGAGTCTGCCCATACTTATTTGATGAATGGCTATCATATAGAGCTCAGACCTGTGTTACGTCATTCAAAAAGATTCCAGTTCACAGTTTGGTTGACGTGTTCGAGTAAAATAAAAAGTCTCATCCTTAATGGGTATTAATCTAAGAACTAAGTATAGTCAAAAGAAGTGTTAGATAGCGATTTGAGCTAACTGAATACAGAAGAGTTCAATATTAATGTAGACGTCCTTGGAAAAACGAAAAACGAAAAACGAAAAACGAAAAATGGATTTGATTATGTTTGCGGTTTTAAATATCCGTCAATTACTTCTTCAATAGTTAAAAAATTAATTTCGAAAGCTCTATTATTGGTATTATCCGAATTGCTCATAATTGATGAAAAGAAAAGTGATTGCATTCATCTTGACTTAGATAAGATAGGAGTACGTCTTTTAGCAGAAAAATCCAACATTAAAGAAACACAAGATGAAATCTTAGCGATTCAATTACTCCAAGAGCAATTCTAGCAAGAATTAGCAGAGGTGCTCGGAGAATCTCAGCGGCAGAATCGCTTTTTTTAGAAAACAAATAGAATAACAGATTGCTTCATTTAGACAAATTTTGTCCACCTACTCTTATATATTTCTCAACCGAATCCTTGTAGGGCGAGAAATATTAGTCGACTAAGAAGAGTATATAGCATGAACATTAAATTTATCTTTGCCCAATTGAGAATTCATTTGGATATTTGTTAGAGAGCCATTCGTAACCGTGCGGTAAACGCATCTTCATTTCCAATCTAAACGTTGCCACCCTGTTTATTTTATGTTTCGAAAATGGATAGTAATTTATGACCATGCTTAGCGAAAACAAACCTCGCCGTACATTTACCCCTGAATTTAAACTCGATATCGTTAAGAAGGCAAAAGCGCCCACCAGTAATTCAACTGTTTCTTCATCTTCGACGTGTTCATTTCTCGATGCATAATTTTATATATTTTGCATAGGTGACGCTCTTATTGATTTAGCTCGTTCATTCCGCATCTCGCCAAATAATCATAAGTTTCTTTATTGTCACACTTAACTATTAACCCACTTCTACCTCTACTAAGCAGCACTCTATAGGTTGAAAAGGTATACTCTGATTTTTTTCGCTTATATTGATTGTTACTACTTTCATATAAGTTTGTGCCATCATGAACTAAATCATCACCCCAATTTACTAAGGCCAATGACAGTTCAAGGCCCTGTGAGCTAAATTCAGAGCAAGCGGTATTAAACTGGCAACAAGATTTTAATGAAGAAGGGGGGTCGACGTACCAATTACCTACCTCCCCTCCATCTTTTGATACCTCAGATTTGAAGTTTTTAGTTTTCGAAGAAATCAACCATCCTGTTCTAAAAGGGTCAGCTTTTTGGTTACCTTCGTGTAGCTTCATCCGCATATTACGAGCAAAGTCATTTGCTGTTTGCTCCGATCGACAAAGGTGCAACTCGTAAGTCTGCTTAATAATCGTGGCTAAATTTTTGGCAAGTAAAGCTTGATTTGATAATACGGCATCTATCCATTGATCTAATTCATTCGTGAACGCCTGTCTTATCGGTGTTTGCAAAAAGAATGTATCTCTAATAATAGGTCTGGTGGCTTTGAAGTATTTTTGATGCTCTTTTGGCATTAATAGCTCAAGACGCTCTCCAAGTTCTGCTACTGAGGTATCTAAATCCTTTAACATTTCAGGTAAGGACATTTCATTGTTATGAATCGCCTGGCCATCACCTACAAGCAAGACTAGCACACCAAACTCCTTGTTTGAGAGCCAGGTACAGAAGAGTCCCAGCTCTGAATTAGAGTTTTGATCTCTAGGATCAGCTTTTTCCCAAGCTCGCTGAGCCTCATCAAATATCAGAAAGTTTTCCTTTTGGTCATCAATATTTCTTTTAATGCTTTTCTTAAAGGTCACTAATTTTTGAATAAGGCTGCGTCCATCAACTATGCTTCTGTTATTTTCGCATCCTCGGCGTTTTGCCTCGCTGTCTATAGTCATTGTAAGGACATTTACAAGGGGGGTGTTGCCTGAAATAAACAAAGGTTTACAGTTATCAACACCTAACTCATCCACTAGGCTAGCTACGGTGCTAATTCCTAACAAGGTTTTTCCTGCACCTGGTTTACCATGCACTAAAACTATGTATCGCTTTGATCTCTCTTTAGCATGCTTATAAAGCTTAATTAGTGAGTTTCGCGCGTTTGTAATATTTTCGCCCGCTTCAGTCTTAAGAGTTGGTAGCTTACCATCCAGGAATACCTGAACAGTTCCATGCAAAATAGAAGGTTGTCGATTAAACTTACCTGTATGCCATTTTTTGACATCGTAGCAAGGGGGTTTATTTAAGCACTCAACTAAAACTTTCTGTAAAGTTTCTAACTCACCGTTAGCCCCGATCTTCTCGCAACGTACCCTCTGGTCATTAAACACTTTCGCATCGGTACGACTCAACACTAAATAGCAATACCCCTTTAGACAATGAGATTGACTGTGGAAATTAAGCATAGTTTGAAGATCAAAATTTGCTCTTGTAATTTCCTGTTCGGAAACCTCTATTTTATGCTTGAACTCAATGACGAAAAGATCGCCGGTGGGTAGCACAAGATTTACATCTGCAGCACGCTTACCTCCCTCCCCAATCAACTCTTGCTCAAAGGAAACCCAGCAATCGTCAGCAGTGACTAAGGTGTTAGAACAAACAGCATTAAGAAGTTGCTGCATAATGTCAAACTCACGCTCCCAGGAATAGTATTGGCTAGTTGAGAGCTCCGCAGTCCAGGCTAGCCCTTTATGGAAAGCCACTAACTTTTGTAGAAAGTTAACTTTGTCTTCCGCTTTAAATTCAGCCCAAGTACCAGACCAGCCAGACATATTATCTATACTCATATTATTCCTTCTTTAAGGGTGTGCAATTATTCAATGTTTATCTTAGTATGTTGGGCGCGGGCTTTATTTTATTGACGCCTCGAGTCGATGTGTATAGGTGAGCCTTCCACAAAATCATGCTTAATCGTATCTTCATAGGCCGCATTTATAAAAGTATTGATTTCATGCTCCTCGAGTATGGTATGTGATTTGCGATTTACAGCTTTAAAGTCACTTACACCTCTGACATCAAAATACCTAAGTCTTTTACTGGGTGAAACTGACACTAAATATGTAGTCTTGGCGCGTATAATTACTCCGACTAAATCAGCATTAACGTGAACTGGTAAAGTTCGGTTTAATGTGGCAGTAGCCGAGTTATAAAAGAAATCCGCCTTTTTCCTTTGCTTAATCACGTCAATACTTTCTGAAATCATTTGTCCATATCTAGACATTATCTCATAAGAGTCGACACCTGGCTCTTTAATGAATCTATTAAGTAACGCTAAACTATCAATATCGGCTTTAGACGCGTCATCGTTAGCCGCTTCAGGCCTATACATTGTATTTTGACTGTCTGAATACTGACTGCTTATAACCTTATAGAAGGCTCGAGGACGCTGGCCAATTGTGTTTACCTGTCCACTATTGATTAGGTCATTAAGATCTCTATCAATCATTTTTGCAGCGGCTGCTGGGCCACGCTTATTTAGTTCCAAAGCCGATGAATGACGAGCAATGATGTCCCGAATTGTTAACGCACCCTCCTTATTAGTTGATAAGATTTTCAGCAAACTCGCCAAACGGCGGATTCTATTGGGTAGTAAGCTATTAAGTTGGTTTTGCGATTCAATATTCATCACACTGTCCTTTAAATGCTAAAGATAAAAACTTGCGTTGTCAGAAGTACTTTTCGCAAAACTAATATTTAGAATCATTTGCTGAATGTTCTGATAAATCAGCGATCGTGTCTGGGGAACGACATTCAACAATACGGTCCAGAATATTTGATGGGATATAATGCTCGTAGTAATAATCTTCATAATCATATTGATTTGGATTTCTACCGAACAGAGTTAAGTCAGACAACCGACTTTCAATTTCTTGGCTATCTACGTAGTAACCCAGCGCTAGGGTATCTTTCTGTATTTTCATTGCTACCGTTGTAATTTTAGTTTTCATTATTAATGAGCCTCTAACTTTTATTTAAGCTTGTAAGTTCGCTGCGAACCTCAAGCACTTTGTGATTCAGTAACTTCTAGTTTATAAGAGCATTTAATAATTTTTTTCAGAGGGTAGCGAGGGGAAGATCTGGAAATTCCATATTCTACTCAAACACTTTATTGGAACACCCAACCATGTACGTTTAAAGTTAGACTGAGTATTTTGTCAAGTATAAAGGTATTGCTTGATAACTTTGGTCAAGAAAAAATTTATGCTAGCTTTGTCATACTTAGATAGGTTCGCTCAACACGATAGGTTCTATTAGATGCGATTTAAGCAATGGCTTTCTAAATTTTTAAAGGAATTGAGGATTGATAGAGATTTACTCGTCATTCATTACCCAAAAGTATTGATTTCAGACATCGACGGGCTGTGTAATCGCCGATTAAAAATTCGTGATTTTTTTAAAATAACCGAAATTCTCATCGGTTCTACACTTGATAGGAAAACTATTAAAGCTATTGAAGATGATACATTTCCTAGTGTAAATACTTTGATTAGAGTCGAAAAACTGCTCGGGAAAATTTTTTTAGAAAAGGAAATCAGTAATTTTTGCGAAAAGCGTTTTAAGTCCTTTATGCCTCTTATGGTAGATCAGACGACACCAGCCGTGATGTACATGGCTAGATCTCAATACAACGACTTTAGATATAACTACAGCCACAACTGTGATTTTTGTGTTGACGATAACTATAAAAAAATCAATAGTATTTGGCTAAGCAACCTAGTTTCTCAAAGGCCGATGGGATTTTCATTCCATGAAAACTATGGCATTTTTAAAGTAAGAATGAAATGCTGCGACGCCTGTTTAGGCGATAAAGAGTCATTATTGCATAGTGGTTTCGTCATAGACTATTTATATGCTTTG
>CBFHTO010000118.1:0-6024 GCA_965658765.1 Glaciecola sp.
ACTGATAGTTAGACTTGTCTCTTCTTAGCCAACAACTGAAAATAGCAATCGTTACTGCAATATGTACTATAAAAATGTATTGAAATCCGATTTCAAACCAGCGATATAACGATACCGGCAAGCCTATGCAACAAAGCACTGCAAACACAGTGATTAACTTTCTTGAAAGTACTCTCGATATGTCATCTATCGTTGAACGTAAAGCACTTGCTGATTGAGTTGGCATGAATCAAATCCCTCTTGCTAGCCATGTGAAAAATTTCACCTCATAACGAACATTTTTAGCATCACACGCATTCGGTTTTGCCTTTTAAATTTTATACTGTTTATCGGCAGATGTAACAAAATTAATAAAAGTCAAAAAATCGCTAAACTAAAGTAAAGATTGGTCGATAAAGAATTTGGATAGATCTAGTCATTGATATATTATTTCTTGATACCGTAAGGTATTCGCGAAATAATCGGTAATTATTTGTATAAAATGTGAACATATTTAAGCTATTTTCTATATAAGAATAAAAATAAAGTTTAGGCGTAGCGAAAGGAGAAAAAAGTATGAACATTTTTACTCAATATCTTCCTCTCAATCCGGCGGGGGTGAAAGGAGTAAGACGAGCCGCTGTGTCCCAAGAGCGCGCCAAAGCCAATACTGACGCCTCTAAGCAGACCATTGACGCCCAACAGAAAGTATTTAAAAAGCGCAGTGGGGACGACCGTCGTAAACGAAACGTAAAAGTGTTACTCGATACACGCACAGGTAGAGACCGTCGTTACGACATTGAAAACCCTTCAATAGATGTGAGGGCATAAAGCGCTTACTTTCAAAGCTACTTCCTAATAATGAATTCCGCTCAAATATTAAAATGCACTCTAATACTAAGTAATGATGTTTAATCCATTAATTAGTATGAATGTACATTCCTGAGCTTGATTGACGATACCATTAAATTTACTCTCTCATAACAAATTCCTTACACAACCAAACAATCAAAGGGAGTCAGTTATGCCTAAATATGTGATAGAAAGAGAGATTCCAGGTGCAGGAGCGCTATCTAGCGAAGAATTACAGGGTATTTCTGCAAAGTCTTGTGGAGTATTGCGGGAACTAGGACCACAAGTACAGTGGCTACAAAGTTTTGTCACCGATGACAAAATATACTGTGTTTACATCGCGCCTGACCAAGAGTCGGTCGTAAAACATGCCGAGATGGGTGGATTCCCAGCGAATTCGGTTTCTGAGGTTAAGACTACCATCGATCCAACTACTGCTGAGTAAACTTTGACGGCTAATAAATAACGTGAACAGCCAATAAAAAAGAGGGCCGTGCTAGCACACGAGCTCTCTTTTTCTTTTTATGCCATTTCGTTCAGCTATCTATTTCGTTCAGCCATCTACAGTGTGACAAGCTCTTCTGCAGAGGTCGGGTGAATCGCAACACAGGCATCAAAATCGGCTTTTGTTGCGCCCATCTTCATTGCTACACCAAAGCCCTGCAGTATTTCGTCCATTGCATAGCCAATACCGTGTAACCCGACGACTTTTTGTTCAGGTCCATGACAAATTAGTTTCATCTTTGTGGCTTGTCTATGCTCGGTTAAAGCAGTGTACATTGCAGCAAAACTTGAATTGTAAATACTTAATTCGCTTTCTGGGTATTGCGCTCTTGCTTCTTGTTCCGTTAAGCCAATCGTGCCTATGACGGGATGTGAAAACACGACAGTAGGAATAAGAGAATAATCCATATGTGCGTCGGTTTGACCATTAAATAGACGCTCTGATAATAGTCTACCGGCCTTAACTGCGACAGGCGTAAGGTCGACTTTGCCTATGTTATCGCCTACCGCGTAAATCGAACTAGCATCGGTGTTTTGGTATTTATCGACTTTAATATATCCGCGTTCATCTAGTTGAACGTCGGTATTTTGAATGTTGATTTTATCGTTGGCAGGCTCTCGCCCAATCGCCCAAATTAGCTGGTCTGCGACAATGGTACGCTCACCATTCAAATGCACTAGTAAGCTGCCGTCGGCTTGTTTTTCTATTTTTTCAACTTGGGTATGAGCATGAATATTCACACCCTCCTCAATCATAATGTCGTTTAAAGTATCGCTTAACATATCGTCGAAACTTCGCAAAGCTTTGCCTTTTCGCACCAAAAGATGGGTTTCACTGCCTAATGAATGCAGCACACCAGCAAGTTCGACCGCGATGTAACCCGCGCCGACTACGACTACTCGTTTAGGCTGTTCGGCTAGGTCAAAGAAACCGTCTGAATCGATGCCTAATTCAGCGCCCTCAACAGGTGGTTTGATTGGTCTACCACCTGTGGCAATGGTTATATGGTCTGCGGTGTATGTGACGCCATCGACATCTAGGGTATTATTGTCGATAAACTTTGCAAATCCTTGTATTAAGGTCACGCCGTTATTGCCTAATACCCGGTCATAAGACTGATGAATCCTTTGGATATAAGCTTGACGACTCTCTATTAGTTTTTGCCAGCTAAATGATTTCACTTCTAGGTCAAAGCCATAATCTGGCGCATATTTATGAATCGATTCAGCCACCTGAGCGCCATACCACATGGCTTTTTTTGGAACACAGCCCACATTTACGCAGGTTCCACCGATAGCTTTCGCCTCTATAATCGCGACTTTTTTGCCGTAGCGAGAGGCTCTATTTGCTGAAGCAATGCCACCACTGCCGCCGCCTATACATATGTAGTCAAAGTGCTTATCTGAATTTGTCATTAATGTCTCAGTTTATTAATTATCTTTGTATTAACTATGATGCTTAGACCTGAGTTTTCAAGAAATACTTGCAAACATTTAGGTCAATCACGAGTTATTTCGTGCTTTATTTCATATTGTAACGTAACAAATGCATTGTGTTTTAATAAACTCACCCCACTAAATAAATAGATTCAGAAAAGGAATTTTAAAGAAAACATTTGGTGAGGATATTGGTTGGGATTTTATAAGGTCTTTTATAAAGATTTTTTATAAGAACTTTTTACAAAAACTTTTTTAAAAGTGCTTTTCACAAGAGCTTTGCACCTCGACCTTTACGTGAGTCGAGTCATGAGATTTTACAAGCACTATCGCATCAAAAACTTTTGTTATACCGCCTGAAGATATACTTAATAAACGAGAGCCCAATATTTTATGATGATAAAACAAATTTCAAGTAGCGAAGCACTCAGCGACTTATCGAATAACCCTATATTCTCTGCGGTAGATCCTGCAAAAGTAGTAAGTGAACTAAGCTCTGCTATTGACGAATGTAAAGCGGCAATAGAAGAAACCGTAAATTCAGATGAGCTGAGTTATGAAAAGGTTGTCATGCTCCTAGAAGAGGCTGACGACAAGTTGAGTAATTTGTTTTCACCGGTCAGACACATGAACTCAGTGGTTAGCAATGACGAACTGAGAGCCGCTCACGATGCATGCTTACCGCTGCTTTCAGAATATTCTACCTATGTAGGCCAACACGAAAAGCTGTATCAATGCTACAAGCGCTTATCTAAAAGTGATGAGTTTGCTTCCCTATCTGAAGCTCAACAAAAAGTTGTTACTAATGCGGTGCGCGATTTTGAACTCTCCGGCGTTGCCTTAACTGAACAAGCGAAAAAGGAGTATGCATCAATCAGCGCTCGTTTGTCTGAGCTGTCATCTACCTTTAGTAATAATCTAATGGATGCAACACTGGCGTTTACTAAGCATATTAGTGATGAAAACGAACTCGCTGGCGTGCCAGAAAGCGCTTTAGATGCGGCGAAGCAGGCTGCGCAGGCAAAAGAGTTAGACGGATATTTATTTACGCTCGATATTCCAAGTTACCTACCAATTATTACCTATGCCGATAATCAGGCCTTGCGCGAAGAAATGTATACTGCATATGTCACCAGAGCTTCTGCGCTTGATCACACAAATGGCCAGTTTGACAATAGTGACATCATTGACGAAACACTGCGCCTAAGAACCAAACTGGCTCAATTATTGGATTTCGATAGTTATTCGCAATACAGTCTCGCCACCAAAATGGCAGAAGACACTGATCAAGTCATTGGGTTTTTGCAAGACCTTGCGGATAAGTCAAAGCCGCAAGCAGAAAAAGAAAAACAAGAAATTGATGAGTTTGCGGCGTCCAAATTTGGGCTCGAAACCCTAAACGCATGGGATTATCACTATTATGCCGAGAAACTGAAGCAAGAAAAGTATTCAGTCTCGGACGAAGAGTTAAAGCCTTATTTCCCGGAAGAGCGAGTGCTGACGGGTCTATTCGAACTTGTTTCCCGCCTTTATAAACTGAACGTAGTTGAAGTAAGCAACGTTGATGTATGGCATAAAGACGTTCGCTTCTTTGAAATTCACGATCAAAATGGTGAATTAAGAGGCGCGTTTTATCTAGATCTTTATGCTAGAGAGAGAAAACGTGGTGGCGCTTGGATGGACGAATGCCGTGTCAGGCGTCGTCGCGTAGATGGCAGCTTACAAACTCCTGTAGCTTATCTCACATGCAATTTCTCCGGCCCTGTCGGCAATAAACCTGCATTGTTTACACATGATGAAGTTTTGACTTTATTTCATGAATTCGGTCATGGCATCCATCATATGCTCACTAAGGTAGAAGTCGGTGGTGTGTCTGGCATCAATGGTGTGGCATGGGATGCGGTAGAACTGCCAAGTCAGTTTTTAGAGAACTGGTGCTGGCAGGAAGAGGCTTTGGCATTTATTTCTGGCCATTATGAGACGGCTGAACCTTTGCCTGAAGACTTACTTAATAAAATGTTGGCCGCGCGTAATTTCCAATCTGCAATGCAAATGCTACGTCAATTAGAATTCAGCTTATTCGATTTTAGACTGCATAGCTTAGCGTACGACAATATCGATGTACAGGCTGAGCTAGATGCGGTTCGTGATTCGGTTTCGGTGCTTAAACCACCTAAATTTAATCGTTTCCAAAACAGTTTTGGGCATATTTTTGCTGGTGGATATGCTGCGGGCTATTACAGCTACAAATGGGCAGAGGTTTTGTCTTCTGATGCGTTTTCTAAGTTCGAAGAAGAGGGCATATTTAACCCGGACACAGGTCGCGAATTCCTCGAAAATATCTTGGAAATGGGTGGTTCGAAGGAGCCCATGGAGCTCTTTAAAGCGTTTAGAGGACGAGAGCCTGAGGTTGAGGCATTACTTCGTCACAGCGGCATTGGTGAAACTGAAGCAGCATAAAAGCAGGCAGAGAGATGACTGGAAAAGCAGAACCTTTTACCTATATCTATGAACGGGCTAGTAAGCGAAAAGGCTCTAATGCCGAGCTCGAATCGCTTGTGTCAAAACCGCTATCTGATCAGGATTTGTTGTGTATACCCGACGATCGTTGGTTGGCAGAGTTTACGAAGAAAGTGTTTCAAAGTGGCTTTGTATGGCGAGTGGTACGCAATAAGTGGCCGGATTTTGAAGAGGTATTTTTTGGTTTTGAAATTCAAAAAATACTGCTTATGCCTGATGAAATGTTAGAAATGAAAGCGACTGATAAGCGGATTATCCGAAACCTAAATAAGGTGATGACCATCCGTGAAAACGCTTTGATGATAGAAGAGATAAGCGAAGAGCATGGTTCATTTGCTAAGTTTGTTGCTGACTGGCCTAGTTCTAATATCATCGAGCTATGGGATCTCTTAAAAAAGAAGGGCGCGAGGCTCGGCGGAAATACAGGTCCTTATGCGTTGAGGTTTTTGGGTAAAGACACATTCTTACTATCTAGAGATGTCGAGTCGTATTTTTTCGCACATGACTTAATATCAGGTTCATCTCGGTCTAAACGAAGTTTAAAAACGATTCAAGAGCAGTTTAACGAATGGCAGGCACAAAGTGGAAGGACAATCCAAGAGATCAGCCAGATCCTCTCTATGAGTGTAGGTGACAATCATTTGCGAGCCTGAGCCTGGGATAGTGCTTGGATACTAAAACTATTCGGAAAAACGCGCCGACAAAAAGAAGCTTCGAGATGAAGAATAGTTA
>CBFHTO010000119.1:0-5796 GCA_965658765.1 Glaciecola sp.
TTGACTATGAAATGACCTCTAAATTAACGACTTCTGTTAGCGCTAGAGTTGATGAACACAGTGATTTTGGTACCCAGTTAAGCCCAAGGGTTTCGCTACTGTATCGACCTGGCGATTTGACGATTCGAGGCTCTTACGGGCAAGGCTATTTCGCACCTACCCCATTCGTAGAAGAAATTGAAGCCGCAGGGTTATCTAGGTTGGCACCCATCCAAGGCTTGGTAGAAGAACAAGCAGAAACAGCGTCGCTGGACTTTACCTATACCTACAACAATATAGAAACGAGCTTTACATTGTTTGGGTCAAATGTTGAAAACGTAACAGAGTTAGAAGCTTTTTCGTCTCAGGAAAATATGACGCTAGACCGAGTGAGACTCGTTAATGCAGATGGAGAGAGTCAAATTCGTGGGTCGGAAGTGTTAGTACGATATTATTGGCACGATATTAAACTGACTGCTAGCTATCTTTACTTAGATGCTACTGAACAAGCTGCTGCCGACGGAGACAGACAAAAAATTGCACTCACACCGCAGTATTCAGCAGGTTTTGTTGCAATGTGGGAGGAAGAAGATGAATTTCGAGTAGGGTTCGAAGCTTATTATACAGGTCCGCAACGCGTGAACGATAATCCGTTTATTGATGAGTCGGCCCCTTACTGGCACTTAGGGCTTATGGGAGAAGTTACGGTTGGTAGTGCGAGTTATTTTATAAATCTGGAGAATCTTCTGGATATCAAACAAACTGATGAACATCCATTGCTATTGCCTGCAAGAGCACCAAGTGGTCAATGGACAACTGATATATGGTCTAGGAATGATGGGTTTATTGCAAATGCGGGGGTTAGGGTGTCGTTTTGATATCAGAGATGATTTGATAAGCAGATGTGTCTGACTTTGTAGACTATGCCATATTATATTTATGCTGGTGAAATCTATTTATAAGTTTATTTTATTTCACTATCATCTCTTAAAAATTAAGACCACAGAAAATTTATTGTGCTCTTGAGATGTTATTTATTCGTGTAAAAACTTCTTGTAAAGAAAGAATATCGCCGCTGCTAATAATAGAAAGAGGGGTTCGACCATCAAAGAAAGCATTGTTGTTATGCAGGCGCATGAATCCATAAATGTTTTTAGGATTGGTAAATGTTGCTCTAAGGGCTGCATCAATGGCATCTATAAAGTGTAATCGCTGCAACTGATCAGTTGACAATACGACGGAAGTCTCACCCTGTAAATATTGAATCAAAACGCTTTCGGATATTCCCATTATCGCCAATTTTTGTTCGTTCGTGCACTCCCACCTATCGAGAATGAGATTGCTGGTATCGAACATTTTGGTATGGTCTTTTTCTGATGAAGTTTTCACTGGCATTATCTTACTCCATAATATAAAAATACTAGCATTTAGCTGCTGAATAACATACTGCGCATAGTTTAAATGGTGCGTTCATAATCAAATTATCCAATATATTCAAATTTAGCGAAATAAATTAATATTTCTTTGAAAGATAAAAATCATTGATAAAACCTGTGCAGGAGCTCGCTCCAATAAGAAGTGTTAGACTTCATCCCAGCTATGAATGTAATTTGGTAAAAAATTATACAAATTCAGAAGTTAAAAAGATTGAAGTTTTAATCTGCTATTTTGAGCTCTAAAATAGTACATAAGACAAGAACTCGACTCTTATAGCTCCGTGATAATAGTAGTGAAAGGCGAAAAAAAGACCTTATTTAAATGTAATTTTTCATAGTACAAGTGGTAAAACAGAACTTAGTGATAAGACTATCGATACTTTTTCTTTGAAGATAACTTTATGATCAAATCCAAGCCAATTGCCGGGTCTACGTCTATTGCTTTGCAATACTCTACGTACTCTAGGATGGTTAAATTGCGCTGTGCTTTTTCAATCTTGCTCACTGTTTGAAATGGTTCGTCAATTCTTTCAGCAACATCTCTCAAAGTTAACCCTTTCTGCTTGCGTGAATTTTTAAGCCACTTCGTAAGGGCTAAATAATCGGGATGTGCGAGAGATTTAATCATCACCGCATTATGACAGTGAAATCTTTTGTCCCGAAATTAGGGAATCTCTCTTAGCCTAAGAGATTAGTAGCCAACTTGCCATTGTAATTGTGCTTAAGAAACGAAAGTAGCAAAGCCAACATCGCTGACCAAATAGTCCTTGAGTGTCGCTGCCAACTTATTGTTAATGATAAATTCTTCTCTGCCACTAATAAGCTGCCCATGCTCCCTGAAATAAGACAAAATAGCGGATTCCTCTTTAACAGGATATTCAACATATTTACACAAAAATGTGGTATCAACATTTATCTTTTTTGCTCTGAGGTGTTCATTGTGGCGTTTTTTTATTTCACGCTCAGTCTGACCTATTTTAACCCGATACAAATTGTTTTCTTCTGAAAGCATCGCTACGTAAATGAAGCCAGGCTTATCAGAATTCACTAAATTTTCGTGCAACCACCACTTTTTCCCATCATTCATATCTCTAACGATTGTATTGTGTAATGCATGCTTATCGGTAATCTGATTGTCTACTATGTATTTGACCATCTGTTTATAAAGAGGGGTGGTAAGATAGGGTAAGTCGTCAATATCCCATCCAAGCTCTAAAAAATTGGTTCGGTACTGCACCGGCCCCAGCATTTCGTAGAGCAGTTGGTCAATGATGCTTCGTTTTATTTTTAACTGTGATAAAGCTCCCTTGATACCGCTTTCAGCAATCACTGATTGTATTTCGGCGCAACGTAATAATTTGACTGGATGTTTGTTTACAAGGGCCCGAGAACACGAGCGCGAAAAGTATACGCCTCGCTCGTTACATTTAGATTTTAAATCAAAACCTCGTTCGCGAACTAATAATTTGAAATCACGAGAATAAATATTATTTTTGTTAGCATACTTTGCAAGGATACCAATGGTGACAAATCCAAAGAATTGGTCACTTAAAATAAAATGATTAAATACATGCTCACATATAGCGAGGTCTTTTTCATAAGAGCTGACGGTCATATTCATTCCCAAAATATCTTCGGCTTAATTATTTTGTCCCGAATATAGTGAATAATAAACAGTTACCTTATCTAAACCAAATAAATATTGTCGGTGTTTAATTAACTTTGTGATTGCTATCTATTGGTAGCCCATTTATAACGAGGTGCTTATTGTAATTAAGTCTTTGACTTTCGCCATGTGCTTAGATTAAAGAATGATGTTCCTTTAATAAAGTTTGTGACAATTTATTGAGGTTCATAGTATTCACTCACTATTTGTCAGAGGAGAAGAGAGGAATTGCCAAGGCAGCTAGGGGTATAAAAAATATAATATGTTTATGATGCATTCCCTCATCTCAATTTGTCCAACAAGCTATTGGATAAATTATCAAAAAGCGCCTTTTACTGCCAATTACTATTTTTTTTAGTAAAGTGATAAATTAGCAAAAAAACGGCAACACTCAACAAAATCCTCGTTAAGCGCTAAAATTATAAGTCGAGAATATTGTTTACCACAAAGATTTAGTAATTCCGCCTTCAAAAAGAACCTCGTAATATTGTCTGATAATATAACCAAATAAGAGATTACCTTTTTGCCCCACCCAAGCGGTCGTTTCAACAATAAAGACCGAAAAACTAGCATTCGGATTTTTTAATTTGCTATGATAATTCGATACAAGTTCAGACTAAGGGCCTCAGCGTGAAAGTTTATGCAGAGCGATTGACAAAGACAGTAGTAGGCCGTGTATGTGACGTTTGCAATGAAAGCGTCATGAATAAGATTGGTGACCACAAATATGAGGAATGTGGAGAGCTAAAAGCGCAATGGGGATATGGCTCAAAGAACGATGGGAAATCTTATCACATAGACTTGTGCGAAAATTGCTTTAGTTTAGCGCTGGCAGCTTTACGCGATCACCGTAAACGAATAGTTATGTTTGACGATGTACAAGAGCTGCCAGACGATAAGTTCGGACTAGCTAAAGATTGAGTACTTAGAAGAATACAAGCGGACTTCAACCTCTGCTTATTAAGTTGAAATACATTAGCTCAAAACGTTCAATTTTTAAGCATTCATCAATGTTCATCATGGAATGATGAATAACAATTGAGAGTTAGGTTTAGGGGTTTCGATCAAAGCTCGCTGAGGTAAAAGTAGGCATTTTATGTGGGTTGTTGTATCTTTACAGGACAACTGAAAATATCGAGGTGTTCATCAATGTTTAATGAAAAATCAATTTAAGTTTAGGCATCGTGCTTTACCTGAGGTGTTCCCCCCAAGGAGATTATTAGTTCTTTGTAACCGAACACGGTCAAATGTCGCTGACGTTTTAGACGATATGCAAGGTATGTTTACTTTTTAGGGGCAAAGAATGAAAGTTTATGCGAAAAAAGAAATCTCAATATCGAATTTCGAAGCTTACACTCTAAATGTAATGAAAGAGGTTGAGAAAACTGGTGAGAAGCTTGTCATTACGTCTCAAGGCAAACCAGTATTGATAATAAAAAAATTTACTCAGCAAACTTGCAGCCCTCTGGAAAAGTTGCGTGGCTCTGTTGTGAAGTATATTTCTCCTACTACACCCTTAAGTAACTGGGACCTGTAGTAATTCAACGTGCTAAATTTATTCGCGTCATAGACATTTACCAGCCGTTGTAACTGCTTTTTGCTCAATTCAGGCTAGTCGAATCGGCGTTTTTGAGGCGCTCATACTATAGTTTGAAGCCCATCTTACCTCAGTACTGCAACCTCAATTTCTTTTGTTTTCTATTGCAGAAGATAAAAGTCCACCGTTCAACGCGTTTAACTCAAACTCGGTTTCAAAAATATTAAGCAAGCAAGCCGTGCTGAAGTTGCCCAATAATGTTTTTTGCATTGTCGTACCCGGCGGTGGTTGATGTCATCTCAATCGGACTTTTATTCCCGAGCCCTTTAGTTTTAGTTCTAAACCAGCCTACTGCGTCTTCCCGATTATCTTCAAATAAATCAATTGCAGCGACAAGTACATTTAATATTCGATAAAGTTTGTCGCTTTCTTCGGTGCTGAATTGACCGGTTTTCGCTCGACGACTCATTGTGGAAGGTGAGATAGATAAGTATGCTGCAAGCTCTTTTCTATCGATTTGGATAATCTTTGCCGTTTGTATAAAAACATCGTATGGAAAACCATTTTCAATAGAAAGATGAAGCGATGAGCCCCTAAAAGGGACTCCAACCTCATCCCAGATAGACCTGTGTTTCTCTATTTCAAAATTTAGTACTGACATATTCTTTCTCTCCTCTTGAGATAATTACCTACTTGGCCAAGATAGTTTACGCGCTATAAGCAACCTTTGTTTCAGTAAATACGAGTTGACCATTTAGTTCAATACGGCGAACAACAAATTTCCTTACCTTAATAACTTTGTTTAAAACCTGCAATGTCTCCTTAAAAACGCCTTTATTTATCTTGAGCGCAGTTAATTGTATGCACTTGCTTTACTTAGGTTACTTCAAGACAGAACACTTGTATTTTTCTAATAAGTTAATATACTTAATTAAGTTAAATAACTTATTTAGGGTGAGGAAAATTTATATGGGCAGAGTTGCGGAGTTTTCAGATGACGAGATTATTGAGGCAGGAAACCAACTGCTGAACTCTAATAAGGTTGTGACTCCTTTTGGGATTAGGCAAATTATAGGTGGAGGGAGTGCCGCTCGCATAAAGATGGTTTAGAACTCAGAGCTCGAAAGAAGAAGCAATGAAGCTTCACAAGATGATTTAGATAATCAAATATAGCTCCC
>CBFHTO010000120.1:0-5776 GCA_965658765.1 Glaciecola sp.
GCTGAACTTCTAGAATCGCGCCCATCGCCGCTTTAATTTGTTCAGCTTCGTAACTTAAGGGATTAGCTTGAAAATCAAACCCAGTTGTGTAAGTCACTTTGAGTTCGATTGTTTGTTTCGGCCTACTAGGGCGAATGCCAACTCCGTACCCCCTAGCAGAACTAGATACACCACCATAAACGCTAAAATTACTGCCATTGTTAAAACTTGCATTCCTAAATTGAATTTCCCCTAAATCAAAGTCAATTTCATAGTCAACATCTTTATCCAGAGTTAACCAATCATTAGCGTTAGTGCCTACTCCAAAATAACTGCTAGTCCTACGTCCTCGAATTTGGACTACAGGATCAACAGTTGAATCAATGGGTAAACGCGAAAGTCTTGCGATCGCATTTCCACCCACTTGTGGAGTTTCAATAAAACTTTGTTTCTCTAATGGTCTGTGTGCTCCTGCTGGCCCTTCTACAATCATTTGGGCCTTAGCGATTGCAGGAAGCACCTGAGAGGGGTCTAAGCCCGCCCCAGGTGCATAACTAGCTAAATCAACAGGAGTTAAAATTGCCATTAATTAGCGACTAACGATGTCTTCCAATGGGCCGACCCATTTAACATAAACAGCAATTTTACCCGCAGTTAGAGCAGCCGTTGCGATCGTCATTTTAAGTTTGCGATCAGCGGTCAACTTAACTGGGCTAGATGCTTCTACACCCCCCGCAGCAGCATTACCATCAAGTGCAGCGGTATAGCTAGGCAATAGACTAACAACGCCTGTTACCGAAGCAATAGCAGTTGCAGCAAGCAAGTCAGCATTTGTGTTCAAACCAAGCGCGACTGTGGCAGAACCATCGCTAGTAGGATCAGTGATTACATCAGCGTAAGCCTCAGTAATAATTGCGTTGTCGGGAATTTCTAAAGGTAGGGTAATCGTTCCGACTGCGCCACCGTGGACAGCAAAATCATAAACATCAACCGCACACCCACCGAGGCTATCTCGGATAGAGGCATGAGGAATATAAGCATTCTGTGGTTGTCCCATTGTTCAACTCCTGTTAATTTCGAGGACAGTTAATATCAGCGACGGGACAAATTAATTTCCCATCCAATCCAGTCGTCACGGGACGACCACAAGCAACACATTGACGAGCATCACGACCAACAGTGAAAGAGTAATCCTTTTTCCCGGCATCAGGAATATGGTCTTGTTCAACCTTTTTGTTGACTTCAACAATTTGGTCTTCTTCAGAAATTGCGACTTCAGGATTAGAACCTGATAGTTTAGATTCAGCTAATGCAATTTCTTCAGCAAGATCTTTCCACTGTTCATCGTCGCCCTTTTGAAGTGGAGGATCAAAACTCTCAGCGAGGTCTTGAATGTCTCTCCACTTCATTGCTTTAATTTCAGCAATTCGGGCTTCCATCAGTTACTCCTATGCAGTTACAACTACGTCAGAAGTACGAACCTTCTTGACTCGCAGTTCTTGAGGAACATTCGACGTATCGTTGTAACCAGTGGGGTCTACATCGAGAGGAGCGTGAGCTTCATAACAATGCCAGATAGCGCGATCTACGCGACCAAAATCGGTTTTCTCATCGTAGAGAATCTGAGCACCAGCACCACCGATGCCTCGACCAATGGTGTCTCCACCAAATAGGTAAGAAGTACGGAAAGTAGTAGTACCGCTTTGACCATCAGTTTCAGAGAAGACTTCAACTGAATCAACAGCACCATCAGAGAAAGCGTTAGTTACCCAAACGTGGATATTTTCATGAAGACCCTGATAACCAGAAACTTCAATATTTTCACCAGCCGGGTAATCAGTCATCATCATGTTCGTTAGAGCACGAATCTGTTCAGGAGTGTTAGTCTCCCAATATTGATCGTAGGAGTCCTTCAATTGCTTAAAGGAACGGTAGGACATCACAATCCCGTAGTTACCATCGGGGAGGGGAACCACTTTGTTAGAACTCATGTCAAGGAACAAGCTACGAAGCAGATCCTTAGTCATGGTGCCACCAGCAGCTACAGCAGCAGCGTTAGCTACCAAAGTAGTGTTAGTGCCCGTACCAGTGGAATAGAGTGTGGCTGATGTGGGTCGCCATTGTTCCCGAACAATGAGATCTTCAAAGTTGTAGTAATCGTAAAACAGATCACGTTGAAGAATGTTCATTAGCGAAATCATCGAAAATTCACTAACGAACCGTGGGATAGCAATCGGGGGAGCGCCAGGGCGACCACGACCATATTCCTGAAGCTGCATCTGGACAATGCCAGTACGCACGTTAGTATTCGAGTTATCGATTGGAACGTAAGTACCAGAACCAGAAAGCAAGCGATCCGTAGAATCAGTTGCTACATCCGGGTAAGCCGACCGGGGGATGTCAATTACTTCGCCATAACCGCGATCGTAGCGATGGATGGTTTTAGGGAATTGCCAGAAAACCAAACCAGGACGAGCGCTAACCCGCATAATGGACGACAGAACTTCGAGGAAACCACCGGGGATATTTGCACCCGTGGTAGCAGCCCGCATCTCACCTTGAGAGATTAGCTTATTACCAGTGAACAAACCATGCTTTTTGCCCCACTCGGTCATCTCATTCATGAGTTCCCGATAGCCGCGAGAAGCTTTGTTATGCAAGCCATTTTCGACTACATAAGCATCAACGCGAGAGGTGTCATAGGAAGGAATATAATTTCCTTTATTCGATTGACGGAAATAAACGCCAGAACTGTCACGTTCTTGCATAAACTCAGCTAAGCGACCAGAAAGGCGATCTGCATTAGGTGAGGTTTTGTTGAAATTAGGAACATCCATTGGGGTTTCGGCTTTAGCTGGTTTACCAAGCAATCGAGACAAATTTTCAACTGCTTGATTAGCTTTAGTCGCCTCAGCAACTTGCTTACGAGCAGCTTCTAGTTCAGCTTCAAGTTTTTCAGAACGGGTTTTCTCAGCGGTCAATTCGCTTTGAGTGGAATTAACTTGTTCCTGCAAGGGAGCTAGATTTTGCTCAATTGCTTGTTGAACAATCGATTGCAAAGCACTCATATCGACTGCTTCATCAGAATCTTCAACTTGAGGCTCGTCAATTTCTTCGTCTTCGGTTTCAGGAGAAGAAAGAGAAGGTTCGGAGGGTTGAACCTCCTCAGACTCGGAAGCGGCTTCCGAGGATTTAATTTCTTGATTAGTGCGAGAGTCAACGGAATCTTTGATGCTAATTGCGCTTAAACCAAAACCGCGTTTAGCTTTAGTTTCGTTTACCAAAAGCTTCGCCTTGTCCTCTTCAGATAAGGCCGATAAGTCTAAAACCTCTCGCAAAGAGGATTTCTTAGGCATTGCAATTTACTCCTGTTAAGTGTTGCATTGCCTTAAATTTAGCTAAAATAAAATTGGATATTCAGTCTTTTAAGTAAAAATGGTTCTTATAGGACTTAAAAAAGGTTAAAGATGGTAATTAAGTCTAAAAAGAAAAGGTATTAATGTCTTCAACTCCTGCGTCACTTCGATCTAGCGATTTAGGAAAAAATTTTAAGGAAGCGCTAGGTTTTTTTGGTTATAGTTGTATGAAAGATGTCGCCCGAAAAATGGGTTGGCATTCCTCTCTAGTTAGAGACAGGTGTAATGGACAGACAAGCATTAAAGTAACTGATATACTTGAAATATCAGACACTTTAGAAAATATTGATCCAACGGTCTTGTTCAGTAAAATAATTGACGCTCAAGATCCCGTTGCGTCTTTTACTGAAAGAGAGATTGACTTTTTTATTATGTTAGTAGAAGATCGAATTAGAGCTAGAAGGGCTGTTACTAATGCCGCTTCACCGGGAGCATATCGGTTCCAAGTGGCAAGCCTAGAAAAACTTCGTGTCGTCAAGCAAGCCTATTCAAAGGAAGATTAATTATGCTTACCAAAGTTACTCAAGAACGCATTGATCAATTACTTGATTCTGCTGAAACCCAAGAGTGTGTATTTTGGGATAAGGAATTAGTTGTTAGCTATAAAATTGAAAGCGGATTTACTTTATTAGGTAGAGCACCTTGCGTCGATCCTAAAAACTTCGATCTAGAGATTGGTCGCAAGATTGCTAGAGAGAAAGTTGAAGATCAACTTTGGCAATTGGAAGGCTATCGTCTACAACTAGCTTTAGCTGGGTTTATTCATGAGATTGACTATGGAGAATAAAACTACCGTAACTATTGCTTTAACTGAAGAAGAGATCTCCTTCTTAAAAAAAAATTGCTGATTCACAAGAAATAACAGCCACTTCTGTTCTACGGAAAGCAATAGCCACCTATAAATTCTTAAAAGAAAAAGAAGCTGCTGGTTACGAAACTTTTATTAAACGCGAGTTCTTTCCTAATAGCAAAGAACAAATTATTCTCGAATAACTGAAGCTGCTGGTAAACACCCGCGATTACAGTTAGAAAGTTCTACTGCTTCATGGTGTCCAGCACCAAGGATAGAATAATCTGCAAATTTCCATCCTAAATCATATGCTTCATTTACATAAAGCATAAATTGGGATGGAACCATGTGATCGCAAATTACTTCACCTTTCTCATCGATTTCATTAAACTCTACTTCGCGACCTTGCTTTTTAGAGCAGTTAGGACAGACCAAGTAAGGCTGACGCAGAATGGAACCAGTAGAGCAGTCGTTATAAGCCCGATCTTGAATAAGTTTAGCTGCTGGTGAGTTAACTGCGATCGCGGCACAAAGGTATAGCCATTGATAGCCTTCTGATTTAGTAATTTCACGATTAAATTTACTCCATCCACCTTTATTCAAAGTTTCTTTATCTGGTTGTTCAGATACTAACTTAGAGTCAAAGATAAAAGCAACAGCTTTATCAGAATTACCCCATTGATGATCCAATAACAAAGGTCTACCAATAAAAGTAGAACCCATTTGCACTAATGCCGATGGATGCCATTTGCGATAATCTAAATCAACGAAGTTGTTAGAAGCATGATAAGGCACTACTAGCCATTCTTCGGATTCGGTTTCTCGACCTACCAGTTTATTGATTCGTTTAAGTTGAGACTTACTAGGAGTGCCAATATGAGTATCTAAATCTACTTCTAGATCCTCTTTAAGTTCTCGCATCTCAATTTTTTCATCGAGCGCATTAACTTTATTGGTAAGTTCATCCAAAAGCGTTTTTAGTTCGGCATCCATAAAAAAAATAAACCTCAAGCTATATAACATGATGACTCAAGGTTTATAAGTTTTTTCAGTCTAGGACTAATTTAAGGTTTAATCATTAATGCGTAAGCTAATGTTGCTATAAGAAAAATTGTAAAGTTAATTCGTTTAATTTTCATCTATCATTTCCTCAATAAGATCTAAAACTTGTTCATACGCAAATTCTTTGCCATCTATTTTACCTAAACTGTAATCATCATTAAATCCAAGTCGTAAAGATTCAGACTTAGTTAGCTTAGATATAACTTTGTATTTCAACGCAAGCAATGTTTGTTTTCGTTTATTCATCATTTTGTAGTTTGTATTGAACTAAAGCGAATTCATAGGCTTCTGCTGCATCACGATTAATCAATCTATCCATAATTTGCTGAGCATCAGACTCTTTTTGATAAAACCAAGCGTTATTTATAGGATAAGCCATTTTACCGTTTATATCTAACGCTATCCATTGGTCAAAAGTTGTCACTTCTAAAACATAACCGCCTACAGCTTTACGAACACGATAACGTTTAGCTACTCTCTTTCGTGTGTCCTCAAAAGTGGGTTCTTCAATTGAATTACTGAATAACCA
>CBFHTO010000121.1:0-5744 GCA_965658765.1 Glaciecola sp.
AATATTTGTATATTCTATGTTGAGTAAAGTAGATGGTTTTTGTTCTGCATACCCAGCATGTGCCGAGCTTAAGGCGTCTGCGTAGGGCAAATAAGGTTTGATATCAATAATTGGTGTTTTATCAAGTAAATCGACGCCAGACACAATTAAGCGGCTTTCCTCGACAGCAACATTTTTGACCAAAGACAAGCCAATATGATTTGGTCGGAAACTGCTTCTGCTTGCAAACACGCCGATTTTTTTATTTCCTCCCAGTCGTGGTGGGCGAACTTTGCTTTTGAAGCCTTGATAGATGTTTTCATGGAATAAGAATAACAGCCAAAGATGACTAAATTGCTCAATGCCCTCTAGAGACTGAGCGGGATCTATTGATTTATCAAACGAGATAATGCCTTTGATATCTGATAAAGCAAGGGATTGACGAGGAATCGAGAACTTCTGCTTAAAAGGAGTTTCGATGGTGCCAATAGGGGTAAGAGAGTAATCCAAAATAGGCTATTCGACATAGAATTTATGATTGAATTCAAGTGTATCGACCTTATATTGAACTGCAATGAAAAATTGCACTTGCAAGCAGGAAATATCATCTATCTTGAATAATGGATATTCCTGAAGAATTTGCTAAAAAGTGAGTCTAGAGGCTTAAAACGCTCGTAAATATGGTATGTTGTGAAACGGTAGCGAGAAGCTAACGGATGCACAAAATTTAGGTGCACATAAATTAATAAAGCGTAAGGGAAATGCATGATTTCGGTTAAAAATCTTTGCAAACGGTTTGGAGAGCATGTCGTTGTAGACGACCTTTCCTTTGATCTTCAAGAAGGTGAAATAGTTGGTTTTCTCGGCCCGAATGGCGCAGGCAAATCAACTACGATGAAAATGCTAACCGGTTTTTTGTCCAATACCAGCGGAAGCGTCCATATTCATGGAAAAACCTTCAGCAAAAGCGCAACAGAGCTGAAATCAATGATTGGTTATTTGCCAGAAGGTGCGCCAGCATATTCCGATATGACCGTTTATCAGTTTTTGCACTTTATCGCTCAAGCGAGAAATATCAAACGAAATGAACGAGAAAATGCGGTGCGTCTCGCCAGTCATAAGTTAGATCTAGATTTGGTTTTAAATAAAAGGATCGAAAACTTATCAAAGGGATTTAAACGGAGAGTCGGGCTTGCTCAAGCAATTATCCATGATCCAGCAATCCTTATTCTGGATGAGCCGACTGACGGCTTAGACCCGAATCAGAAGCATCAAGTTCGCCAGCTTATAGAAGGCTTGTCAAAAGATAAAATAATCATAATAAGTACACATATACTCGAGGAAGTGTCGGCGCTTTGTAATCGTGTCATAGTAATTGCTCATGGTAAAAAGAAATTTGACGGGACTCAAAAAGAACTGATTGAACTGTCTGAATATCACAATGCGGTTACCATTAAATTGAGTTATTTGACTGATATATCAGGTTTGCTTGAGCTTGAGGGGGTTGCCGACATGAAACACTACCCTGAGACAAACAGAGTTACTATCTTCCCTGAACCAGGCAAGCAAATTTTAACCGTGGTGAGTGCCTTTATTCAATCTCAATATATGCCGGTTGATATGATTTTTCCTGAGCAGGCTCGCTTAGATGAAGTATTTCGGCATATTACTTCAAACGATTATGAGCCAATTATAAAGTCTCAAAAAACGAAAGAGCCTGAAAAGCAGGAACAAAAAACTAAGGAAGTCGAAGCAGTAGGGCAAGAGGGTAAGGCTAAACAAACTGATACCCGAAAGACAAATGCTCATGAAGAACATCCACAAGAAACAAAGGATAAAGTGAGTGAAGTTAAAAATGAGTTATTTGCTGACGACGGCAGGGAAAGGAAATCATGAACGCAATAATAAGCATCTTTAAAAGAGAGTTTTCAGGCTTTTTTTCGAGCCCAGTGGCATATATTTTTATCACTATTTTTTTAATTTTGAGCGGAGTATTCACTTTTCTTTTTGGTGGTTTATACGAGCGAGGACAGGCGGACTTACAAAGTTTCTTTAACTTTCATCCTTGGCTCTATCTTTTTCTAGTCCCTGCAATTTCTATGAGGATTTGGTCAGAAGAACGCAAGTCAGGTAGCATTGAATTGCTTATGACACTGCCTCTAAGCGCTTGGCAAATAATGTTGGGTAAATTTTTTGCGGCATGGTTTGTATTGGCTATATGTTTAGTTCTGACCTTCCCAATTTGGATAACCGTTAATTATCTCGGAACACCAGACAACGGCATTATTTTGTCAGCGTACCTTGGTAGTTGGTTGATGTCTGGCGCCTTTCTTGCGATTGGTATATGTATGTCCGCATGCACAAGAAACCAAATTGTTGCGTTTATAACCGCGATTACAGTCAGTTTTTTATATGTGTTTATTGGCTCGCCCGTATTGATTGAATTGTTTCAGAATTGGGCATCTAACGCCTTGATTGACGCAGTGAGCATGCTTAGTTTTCTGAGTCACTTCGACAATATGGCAAAAGGTGTATTGGCTTTGGATGACGTCATGTTTTACCTGATAAATATCATCATGTGGCTATTTGCAGGCTATATCATTATCGAACAGAAAAAAGCGAGCTAAGTCCATGAAAAGAACGTTGGTAAATATTATTTTGTTCTCGATATTGCTTAGTGCATACATTGTCTCATTACTGGCAAATAGACATGGTTTAGGCGAATTCACCTATGATTTGACTGAACGACAGATATATACATTGTCAGAAGGCACCGAAGAGGTTCTTTCGAGTATTGAAGTACCCATCAACCTATATTATTTCTTCTCAGAGTCCAATTCGAAGGGGATAACACCAATAAGAGATTATGCAAGGAGGGTGGAGAGTATTCTTGAGCAATATGTCCAAAAATCAAACGGTAAAATTATTCTTGAAAAAATCAACCCCGAACCATTTTCGGAGGACGAAGACAAAGCTGCTGAGTTTGGATTAAGCGCTGCCGCAACGGCGAGCGGGCAGGATACTCTATATTTTGGATTAGCCGGAACCAACAGCGCAGGCGATACGGTAGTTCTTGGATTTTTTGATCCTCAAAAAGAGCAATTTTTAGAGTATGACTTAAGTAGTTTGGTATACCAATTAGACAACCCAGAGCCAGTAAATTTAACCATAGTGACCGACTTGCCAATCGCGGGTGGGCCCAATCCGATAAGCGGTCAATTTAATCCGCCTAGTGCATTACTGGAACAGCTACGCGCGTTTTATAGTGTGGAAATCGTCAGTAATTCAGCACAAAGTATTGGCGAAAGCACAGAGCTTCTTATGCTTTTGCATCCTCAAAACATGAATGACGATTTGTTATTCTCTATTGACCAATTTTTGATGAAAGGCGGCAAAGCGATGGTCTTTGTTGACCCTAATTTTGAGTCAGATCCTATGGCTCAAATGGGCGCATATGGCGCAAATAGCTCGAAGCTTACCTTACTTGAACATTACGGAATATCCGTGCGCGACGACCAAGTCGTGCTAGATGCGGCTGCTGGATTAGAGATAAGAGGTGCAAATGGAGAGGTGTTACGGCATCTTGGTTTCCTCGGACTTTCATCGGCTCAGATCAATCAACGTGATATTGTTACCGCACAATTAGAGTCCATCAACGGAGCTTCATTCGGTCATATTATTAATAAGAGGGGCTCAGGTCTGTCGAGCGTGAGTCTGCTTACGAGCTCAAAAGATTCTGATTTGATTGCGCTTAATGACTATGTTTCCTTGGAAGGTCCTGCAGACTACGCGCGTCAATTCTCGACAAAAAATAAACAGATGACCTTGGCGGCAAGATTCAGAGGGGCTGTAAGCTCATACTTTGCTAATTCGTACAGAGAAGGCGTAATTACCCGAACAAGTAAATTGAATCTGGTGGTAGTCGCCGACGCAGACATCACAGCAGATAGGTTCTGGGTGCAGCAAAGTAACTTTTTTGGGCAGAGGGTTGTGAGTCCTTTTGCAAATAATGGCGATTTCATCATTAATACCTTAGAGAATCTTGCCGGTAGCGATGGACTAATTGGTATTAGAAGTAGAGGTACATTTGACCGTCCATTCGAACGAGTCGAAGACTTAAAAATGAAAGCGGAGGCTAAGTTCAGAGAGCAGGAAAAACGCTTGCAGGCTCAACTTGAACAAACTGAAATTCGGATAAGTGAGTTGCAATCGCAACTTGGAGATGGCTCATTAAATCAAGCACAAGAAACCGCAATTGAAGAATTTACTAAAGAGAAAATAGAGATAAGAAAAGCGCTCAGAGAAGTACAGTTTGAGTTAGAAAAGGACATAGATTATTTAGGTAATCTCCTTAAGTTAACAAACATTGTGATTGCTCCTCCCATATTAGTATTGGTGCTTTTCCTATTCCATTTAATGGTTCGTAAAAAAGCTGATTTAAAGAAAATTCAAGTGCCACAGGAAGTAAAAAACAAATAAGCTCTTCGCCAAAGATAATGTAGGGAAGAGTAGGTAAATTTGGTAGATTAAGTCGAAATTTGGATCAATTCTAACTCAGGCATTTTATTCTAAGTGCTTTGTAAAGAACGTTTTGCCCAAGATTTTGGCATGTTTGACATTTCGCTCAGGTATTGCTTCTGGGCGCGACATGCTTTCTAGCGCAGCATCAATGCTTGATTCTCTGATTATATGAATAATAGGAAAGGGAGAGCGATTAGTGTAATGACTAGTTGAGTCGCTAGCTTCACCTTCAAATAAGTAGTGCGGGTGAAAACTCGCTAGCTGATAAATACCCTCGTAAGAAGCACTTTTCAGGTCTCTTTGGCAAGCGTCTAATAGTGCAAGGTAGTCAAAAAACTCTTCTCCAAGCGCATCGAGAACAATAAGACTTGTTTCAATACTATCATCCTTATCGAGGCGTTCGTATTCTCTGTACATACTGCTTAACAAGTCGGCTTGTGTACTAGCATGACAAACGTGTAAATGAATTTTATCCGCGCGTCTTGGACGTTCTGCAAAGGGGCAAAATTGTTCTTTTATAATGACTTTATCCACCCAATTCCAAACTTTTGAACAGATAATATCGTCGTTGTTAACAATTTTTTTCAAGATGAAATCACCGCAAATGTTCCGCCACAAAGGCTTAGATAACAATCGCTCTTTGTACCAATGCAATGAGCTAAAAAATTAAAGTCTTTGACTGTGATATTGCACATAGGCTTCTAAGGTGTTTTCAATAAGGCTTGCAACCGTCATTGGTCCGACCCCTCCAGGCACCGGTGTTATCCAATCAGCACGGTCTTTTGCAAGCTCAAATTCTACATCGCCCGTTAAGCTACCATCCTCCAAACGATTAATGCCTACGTCTATGACAATAGCGCCTTCTTTTATCCAATCGCCTGGAATAAAATGAGGCTTCCCTACCGCCACGACAAGCAGGTCTGCTCTTTCAACATGCGCCTTTAAGTCTTTTGTGAACTTATGGCAAGTAGTCACTGTGCAACCTGCCAATAAAAGTTCAAGGCTCATTGGCCTACCAACAATATTTGAAGCTCCTACGATCACTGCATCCATGCCTTTGATAGGCCTCTTTGTTGCCGCAATCATCGTCATTATGCCCTTTGGTGTGCATGGACGAAGCGCAGGCATACGTTGAGCTAATCTGCCTATATTATATGGATGAAAGCCGTCGACGTCTTTTTGTGGGTGTATTCTTTCTAGCACTTCCTCAGCATTTAAGCCCGCTGGTAAAGGTAACTGTACTA
>CBFHTO010000122.1:0-5709 GCA_965658765.1 Glaciecola sp.
GCTAGTGAACGAGCTGCACTTATGGGCCAAATTGAAAGTATTATGCTGAAAGACTTTAATAAACGTGTAATTACAAATGTGCGCGGAATGGATAAAGCTAAAGCTGATTATAACGCCGGTGATATCCTAATGATGCGAATGCTGATTGTTTTAATTGTTGTATTGGTGTTGGTTACCGCTTTAGGCATATTTGGACTGACCGTGTTTAATATCAGTAAACGCACTAAGCAGATAGGAACCCGAAGAGCATTAGGTGCTCGTAAATCAGCAATAATTCGTTATTTTCTCGTAGAAAACTCATTAATTTGTGCAGCTGGCTTAACTATAGGCTCTATTGCAGCTCTATATTTAGGTAAAGCGCTACTTGAAGAATATTCCTTACCCGAGTTAGATATTATGTATATTTTTGTAACATCGGCATTTGTTTTGGCAATTAGTTTATTATCGGTTGTGATGCCAGCAAATAGGGCGGCTAATATCTCGCCAAGCGTAGCGACACGCAGTATATAGATGGTGTGGCGACACGCAGTTAATTTTCGAGAGTTACAGGGTAATGGAAGGGTAAATGGATAAAATTTTAATAGTGGATGATACAACTGCAGTGTTGCAAGCACTGTCGCTGTTACTAGAACTTCACGGTTATGAGGTTGTCACAACAACGTCACCCAATGAAGCTGTGCACCTTGTCAATCAACTAAGAGTATCGCTAGTCATTCAAGATATGAATTTTACGGCTGACACTACTTCTGGTGAAGAAGGTAAATCCCTGTTCAACAGATTCAGAGAGTTAAACCCACACCTACCCATTATATTAATAACCGCATGGACGGATCTTGAACAAGCAATTGAGCTGGTAAAAGCTGGCGCTGCTGATTATATCGCTAAGCCTTGGGATGACAATAAGCTTCTGACAAGTGTAGCGAATTTAATAGATTTAGGTAAATCGAAAGAGCAAAGTCACCGTTTTGCGGATATCACTAAATCGCAAGCGCCTAGTAGAAATATTGCTGCAGGTGTTGGACTAATATACGAAAGTAATGCAATGCAGCGTATTGTTGATATGGCAATACAAGTAGCTAAATCCGATATATCGGTTTTAATTACAGGGGCAAATGGAGCAGGCAAAGAAAAAATTGCAGAACTTGTCCAATCTCAATCACCGCTTAAAAATAAACCATTTGTTAAGGTAAATTGTGGTGCCTTGCCCGCTGATTTAATAGAAGCTGAATTATTCGGCGCACAAGCTGGCGCATACACTGGTGCAAATAAAACTAGGATTGGCAGATTTGAAGCAGCTGACGGTGGTACCCTATTTCTGGATGAAATAGGTAATTTATCCTATTCGGGACAAACTAAATTACTAAGAGTGTTACAAACAGGCGAGTTTGAACGTTTAGGCTCAGTTGAAACTATTCATGTTAATGTAAGAGTTATTTCAGCTACCAACAGCCACTTATTAGACGCAATTACTGAGGGTAGCTTTCGGCAAGATTTGTACTACAGGCTAAATGTTATTGAATTAAACCTACCTAGTTTGAGAGAACGTCGTGACGATATTATGCCTTTGATTGCGCACTTTCTACCTCGTCGTCAACTAAGTTTAGATGCAGAACAAGCACTCGTGAATCATGATTGGCAAGGCAATGTGAGAGAGTTAGAAAATGCGTGTAAAAGAGTAGAGGTACTAAAACCTTCTGGCGTGTTAGAAGCTAAAGATTTTGCGCTAATGCCAAATACAGTATCTAGTCAGAATTCACATCAAGAACCAGCGCAAATAGAGCCGGATAAAAGTCAGTTAGAAGCTGCTATTAGAGTTCATGAAGGAGTAATAGCGAGAGTGGCAAGAGAGTTTGGAATGAGTAGGCAAGCGCTTTATAGACGCCTTAACAAATACGGAATTGAATATTAATGCGATTGCGCATTTCGACTAGAATATGGTTAATTGTTGGGATTTGTGCGGGTATAGCTGTTGTGCCTATTTTCTGGCTTGTTGAATGGGCGCTTGAGTACAAAGTGCTAGCGGCTTTTGCAATATTTCTGTTTATTTCAATCGTTACTAGATTATTGTTTAGAGACGTAGGCGAGGGTTTATCTGCCCTAGAAGTTGGTCTTCTAAACTTGAAAGATGGCGAATACTCTAACTCACTTAATTATCATAATGATGATGAATTAGGGCAACTTTGCCGTTTATATAATGAAACCGTAGAAAAACTTCGCGAAGATAAGCATTGGATTTATCAACGAGAGTTACTACTCGATAAAATTACACAAAGCTCCCCGGATGTTTTATTTCTTACAAATGACCAAAGCCAGGTTATTTTCAGTAACATCTCGGCTCGTCATTTCTTTAATGAGCCTTCTGGTATTGAGGGTAAACAGATTGAAGAGTTGTTTTTAGGGGCGCCAAGTGGGGTAAGAGATGCCATTCTAGGTGGGCGAGAAGGCTTATTTAGTATCGTTATTGGAAAAGATGAACCACAAACATGGCATTTATCTAAAGGTACTTTTTTACTAAACAATCAAACCCACGTTCTATTTATTTTAAAACAAATGACGCGTGAACTAAGTCGCCAAGAAGTGGCTGTCTGGAAAAAGGTTATTCGTGTCATTAGTCACGAATTAAATAACTCCCTAGGTCCGATCTCTTCCATGTTGCATAGCGGCCGAATACTTAGCAAAAAAGTAAATGAAGAACGTTTGGATCGTGTTTTCGCTACAATAGACGAAAGGATCAAACACTTAACAGAGTTTGTGCAAGGCTATGGCAAATTTGCCAAAATTCCTGAGCCAAAGATCCAGAAATTAGTTGCTGCCGATTTATTTGAACAACTTGGTAGACAATGGCAGTTTGAACTATTCAACAAAAATGTAGAATTTATTATGGCTGATCCTAGCCAACTAGAACAACTCCTTATAAACCTATTAAAAAATGCACATGAATCGGGGTGTTCGCCCGACGAGGTAAGTATTGAAATCATGCAACGAGAGAACAATACAATTATTGAAGTTAACGACAAAGGTCCAGGCATTGAAGAATCGAGATTAAACAGTGTGCTAATTCCTTTCTACTCAACAAAATCTAAGGGTTCAGGCCTCGGCTTAGCTTTGTGCCGAGAAATAATGGATGCCCACCATGGAAGCATTGCACTGCAAAATAGGGAAGGGTGCGGGTTGACAGTTCGGCTTGTTCTTCCTTTTTAGTTTATTAGCAAAGATCAACGGACTCTAAGTAATATCATGATGGGTGGCATAAATATTAGTATTTACATGGGCTTCTAAAGGTATACTTCTTCTTTTTAAACAATCTTTGATTGTTCGTCGGCCTGAGTCAAACACAAATATATGATTGGTGAAATCGCTGCTTTAATCTGTGCCCTATGTTGGGCAATCGCCGCCCGCTTATTTCGTAATTTGGGTGGGCAATTTTCATCGGTCGCTCTCAATTTCTGGAAGGGACTTATTAGCATCCTATTGTTAATAGTTGTCATTCAGTTTTATCCCACAACACTAAAATTTGATAACGACCTTATTTTCTGGCTGGCGCTAAGCGGCATCATTGGTATTGGCATTGGTGATACATTCTTCTTTCTGGCGCTAAAAAAGATTGGTGACAGTCAAAGTATTCTGATTGCGGAGACTTTAGCGCCGATCGGCACTGCCTTGCTAGCCATGATTTGGATAGGCGAGTGGCTAAGTTGGCAGCAGTGGTTAGGTATTGCGATTGTTATTGTATCGGTAGATGTGATTATTAAAATCCAGAAAAAAAACACAGAGAAACTCTTCGAACTATCAGGTTATGCTTTTGCTGCTATGGCGGCAGTTTGCCAATCGATTGGCGCAGTGATCAGTCGAGATATTTTACTGACCCATGAGCTTAGTGTTTTTCATGCCAGTCTGATTAGATTACTAGGTGGTATGGCGATAATCTTGCTGTTGATTTTGATAGGACGTCGAAAAATCATGCCTGAATCGACTGGCGATAATAAAATTTGGGTGTGGTTAGGACTAGCAACTTTTGTTGGTACATTTATGGCCCTAGTGCTGCAGATGGTTGCATTTAGTCTTACCAAAGCTGCTGTGGTTCAGACCTTATTTGCTGTTAGTGTTATTATTTCTCTGGGGATTGCTAAAATCCTGGGTGAGAAAGTTAGTCGCAGCACTGTTATCTGGTCGCTTCTTGCGCTTGTCGGTGTAAGCGTGCTTTTTTTCGCACCATAATCACTAATTTTTCTTATCTTAAAAGTTGTCAACGAGTTCACAAATCCCAAAGTATTTTTGAGATTCAGATATAGGGCGCCTTTGCTTTTCGTTGGTTAATTCACATCGAAGTAACAAGGGTTTATCTCCACGTTCTCCATTTTCTTTATAATTACCTTTTTGAAAACCATAAGCCTGGTAGCTGACCTCATCGACGATAAGGTTTATTTCTTGCAAAATAGCGGCTTGATGAGGATAAAAAGATCGAAAAGACTTTACAAAAATAGGATCAAGTTGAAATTTACCATTTTTGTCAGAAGATGTTTGGTCAAACACCTCGTCATCGTCCAGTAGGTAGGAGCGTTTGATTATTGCACCTTCTACGGGTTTGTCGTTAATTGTAACAATGCCTTCAACTTCTGAAAATACGCACAACTTAGAGCTAAAAAAACCCATAGCAAACCCCCTTGAATGAAAAAGCAGTGATAGCAGAAATATAAGCAGTACAATGGATGCATCGCCTATGGTAGTAAGTGTTTTCATAGCAGAAAACTCCTTGTTCTGTAATCCAGACATAATTTTAAGCGCCTAGAGATTGATATTCAGACAACCCACAGAAGCTCACTATCAAAAGCACACTTTTAATAAAGTTAACATTAATAGGAATGTTAACAATAAATTTATTGGGCATATATTGGAGGACCTTTCTTACAAGCCCTTCAGTTTAATAGCAATGTGATCAAAAGCGGAGTAAATAGAGCATTTTTCCTTTATCTATCGGTGGGAGTGGCTAGCACAAAAAGACCTGTAATAATTCGTCGAGCTTCAAAGATCACTCGTTGAGAGTGTTTTTTTATTCCGGGAGGGGAATAGCGTGAGAATGTTTCAGTGTTTCCATTACAAAACCGGAACTGACATCAAATAATTCAGCTTTAATGAGCGACTGATATAACTTGTCATAGTGTTTCATATCTCTTACGAGTGCCTTGATCAGATAGTCGACATCACCACTCATCCTGTATACCTCGATCACCTCAGTCAACTCTGAAACAACTTTCTTGAATTTATTTGACCAGTCCTGCGTGTGTTGATTTGTTCTTACGAAAATAAAGCATGTCAATTCTAAGCCGAGTTTCTCTGGATTTAATACGGTTATGCGCTGTTCGATGATGCCTTCTTCTTCTAGTTTCTGGACTCGTCGCCAGCAAGCTGATTTGGATAGTAATAACTCCTCAGACAGCTTACTGAGAGAGCGGGTAGCATCCAGTTGAATGAGTTTGAGTAACATCAAATCTGTACGGTCTAATGTGTATGATGACATACGAATATCCATTAATAGCTATAAAATAGAAAAATAATTGCGTGATACAACCCATCTATAGCATGAAATGGAGACAATGTCCTTAGCTCATGGATGTAAAATAATGCTAAATAAAATTAAGCTATTATTTGAGATTAAGAATGAAACTCTCCAGCATTGTAGACTCCGTTGTCTGAGCATATACAACAATA
>CBFHTO010000123.1:0-5663 GCA_965658765.1 Glaciecola sp.
TAACTAGATCTGGTTCTTGCAAACTGACTTCTTTTATCGTGTCGAGTCGTTCTTTGTCTAGCCAATCAATCTCTAAAAGTAAATCTTCCACAACAAGGTCATCGTCTTGAGCATAAGTGTGTTGAAAATTAGTAATAGAATCGACTCTGGTCGAAAGAGGAATTTGCCAACTTGCGTCGGTTAACTCTTTTATAAGGGTTAAACTATCGTCGTTGAAAAGGTCACCGTTTTTGGCTGCAATTACGATCGACACGCTTTCGTTCTTGGTAAATACTTTCTGCATTTTTTCATAGGCAACACGCTGCGGATTGTCGACTTTGAAAAACACGCGATAATCCCCACGAAAATATAAGTTAGCAGCACCTAGTGACGCGATAGTCGTGAGTATTAGACAAAGTAATATAAAGCGCTTTGGCTTTTTAAGTAAAAAGTGAAATGCTTTATGCTGAACATTATCGTTCACGTATGACCCTCAAAATATTTGCATTAAAAGTAAGTTGGGATAGGGACCTGTTAAATAGGTCCTAGTTTCTAACTAGCTTATCGGCAAAGATAATCATGTTAAGAGTCTATATTTGAGTAAAGACAAAGAAAAGACCTGAGTCCGATACATTATCGAAATCAGGTTTTTAAACAAGTTAAAAATATACATTTACGCAAAGAGATTAGATAACACTATTTCTTGTTGTTAATAAAAGCGTTTAGCACGATGCAAGCCATTATAAGGTCTTATAATGGCTTGCTTTCGATTACTTTAGTTTGCGTATCCGCAGCCGTATCGACGTTTTCCAGTTGTTTTTTGCGCAGTTTTAATATCTCTAAAAGCCAATTTTTTGCCTTTTTAATGTCCCCAAAAATTAAGTATAAACTTGGTACCAAAATAAGTGTGACCAATGTCGCATACATGACGGCAAACCCAAGCCCAACGGCCATAGGAATAACAAAAGCGGCTTGTAAACTTGTTTCAAACATGATCGGCAATACCCCCATGAATGTGGTGATGGAGGTAAGTGTGATCGCCCTGAAACGCGCACAACCGGCTTCTATGACGGCGTCTTTGGTTGAGAAGCCGTCAAGTCGACGTTTATTTACAAAATCCGTCATCACGAGCGAATCATTGACAACAACACCGGCCGCTGCAATGAGTCCAAAGAATGAGAACAGTGACATATCAAGACCAAACAAGAAATGCCCCCATATTGCACCGGTCAGACTAAACGGAATCACAGACATAATGATAAAGGGCTGTGAGTAACTCTTGAGCGGGATGGCCAACAGAATATATATTAATATCAAACCGGCGATAAAAAATAGCATTTGCTCAGTTTGTTGAGACTGTTGCTCTTCGATTTTACCGCCCAGTTCTGTTTTAACTGCGGGAAACTTCGCTTTCATGTCGGGCAGTAAATTATCTTTAATATTCTTAATAACTTCGCTTGGCTCAATGACTTCTTCGTCAATCGAACCCCACACATAGACGCTTCTGAAACCGCCCTCTCGTCTGATGTAGCTGATCCCTGGACTTTCGGTAAGTTCGACTACATCACCTAACATTACTTCTTGACCGCTAGGTGTAGTGATCACCGCGTATTTAAGGTCGGCAAATCGTTCTCTAGTCAATTTCGGATAACGTACCATGACCTTAACTTCTTCGCCATTTCGTAAGATTCGTTGAGCTTCGCCACCATAAAAACTAGCCCCAACTTGCCCAGCAATACTTGCTAAGCCAAGACCTAAATCGTAAGCGACTGGCTTCAAGGACATCTGAACTTCTTTGCTCGCAGGATCGATTGTTGAACTTACATCAAAAATGCCTTTTTGTTCTTGTAATTTATCAATTAAGTAACGCCCTGCATCGTTCAATGTGTCTAAGTTTGAGCCAAAGATTAAATAACCAAATTCGCCACCGTTGCCTCCGCCACTGATATCATCTCTCACCGTGAATGATTTCATTCCGGCTATTTCAGGTATTCGTTCGCGCCATCTTCTGGCGAGCTCAAAGGTATTGAAATGTCGCAGTTCTTCGTCTACCAGAGGTGCCATAAGCCGACCTTGGTTTCTACCACGATTAAAGACCAGAATGTCTCTCACCATACCAGAACCATATTCTTCAATGATTTCGTCTTCTACCTCGAGCACAACATTTTCAATGATTTTTAAGGCTTCTATCGTGGCACTGTCTGAGACGGTTTCGCTCATTTCTATATTAATGCTTGGGAAGTCGTGAGGTACTTTTGGAGAGGGGACCATACGAACATAATTTGCATCTACTAATGCTTTGCTTATCAATAACATTGCAACAAATAACAATAAAGTGTACCAGCGGTAACGAGTGCAAAATATGATGAAGCGTTTATATTTGCCATTTACAAAGCCAAAGAATGCTTTATTGAACTTCTGTCGCCAGCTATTTTGGGGAAGTGGCTTAAACTTTGAATTCGCGATGTGCGTTGGAAGAATAAGCTTCGATTCAATTAGTGAAAAAGCAAGGCATAAAATAACGACTGCAGAAATATTAAAAAAGAAATCGGCCTCCGGACCGCTACTAAACAATACGGGGGCAAAAACAGCCATAGTAGTTAATACACCGAAGGTTGCTGGAGTAGCGACCCTTTTTGCACCAATCACCACATTATGAACGCTGTTACCTTTTGATTCTATTTCAGAATATGCGCTTTCTCCAATAACGATGGCATCATCAACTACGATCCCCAGCACCATGATAAACGCAAACAGTGACATGATATTGATTGTCACGCCAAACACCGGCATCAGCATCATGGCACCTAGAAAACAAACGGGAAGACCAATCATGACCCAAAATGCCAATTTAAAGCGTAAAAACAATGCTAACATCACAAAAACCAAAACCGCTCCCTGCATTAGGTTATCGAGCATCATATCGAGTCGACCGTTTAAGTAGTACGTGAAATCAACCAGTATTTTTAGTTCTAAACCGTCGGGAAGGTTTTTGTTTTTTTCTGCTACATAGGCTTTTACAGAATTCGACACTGGGATGATATTTTGTGTTTTCGTTGCGCTCACCTCAATGAACATGGCGTTTAAACCATTAAACTTGAAGTAACGCTCTCCTTCGGTAAAGCCGTCTGAAATATTCGCAACATCTCTAAGTAACACCCTTGCTCCGCCTTCGCCAAGTTTGACTGGAATGTTTGAAAACTCAGAGCCATTATAGAATTGGTTTTCTACCCTTACTGCAATAGTCCCAGCATCGGTTCGAATTTGCCCGGCTGAATAGTTTGCAGAATAACGTCGAATCGCTTGGGTTATATCACTCATTGTAAGGTTGTATTTGCGAAGCATCTCAGGTTGAACTTCGACAGCAATTTCATCGTTAGGGGTACTGGCACTCGCAAGTTGGACGTTTTTTAATTCTAATAACTCGTTCTCAATTTGTTTCGCAATGGGCTTTAAATCTGTCAAAGCCAAGTCTCCCACCAAGGATAACTCCATGACTTCCTGTTGATTTTCTATTTGCGATACAGTAATTGGCTCCATACCAGCAGGGAAGGTAGCGATTGAGTCGATTCTTGCTTTAACCTTGTCTAAAACGTCTGGGAGGTATTCGTCGGTATTTATTTCCATCGAGACTCTTCCGCCTCCACGCCACGAGTTCCCAACGCTTTTCTTTATTTCAGGTAAATCCTTGATGGCCTCTTCAATTTTAATCGTGATGGCTTCCTCGATTTCTTGAGGAGAAGAACCCGGATAAGAGATGTAGGCATTAATGTAGTTAATTTCTATATTTGGAAACATCTGTTTTTGGATCGTAAAGTAACTCGCTATGCCCATTATGATGATAAAAATCATCATTAAATTGGCAGCTACGGAGTTTCTCGCAAAATAGGCAATGATCCCTTTACTGCCATTTGCTTGGAGGGTTTCTTCATTATTCATACTCAATTCCCCCTTTTTTAGTTAGCTGCGACGCTAATAGCATTGTTTTGATTTGCCTGAGAAATTTCATCACCATCTATGATTTTAACCGCCATACCATTTTGCGGGTATTCGGGTAAGTTTTTTACCAGTCGCCCAGTATTGGGTAAGTTAGCTTCAATAAAAAAGTATTCGCCTTCCTCTCGCAAGACATTTACCTTAAAAGAAGCAAGTTGGTCGTCTGTTGTTACAAGCCACATAGTCCGCTTGTTGATTAAACTTTGTGGAATTTTATAGACGTTTTGTAGAATTTTGCCGGCAAATGATACTTTCACATATGTGCCAAACTGAATTGGTGTTAGTGAGTTTTTAATGCCATACGGGTCGTCTATGCGAATGACAAGGTGTTGCATTCTGGTATTTTGATCAACCACTCCTACATTGCGATGAATTTTACCCATGCGAGAAACATTCACTCGACCTTGCGTTTCAACAAGAGCAGTTACATCGTTTATGGTTTCCTTAAGAAATGGGCTGTCAAAGCCTGCAATGGGGACGAGTATTTCTGCGCTTTCAATATTACTGAGTTCGGCTACCTTCATTCCGGCGGACAAAAACTGTCCTGAGCCAATTTCTCTAGATATAACAAGAGCATCGTATGGGGCTCTGACTTGAGTTTTTGCAAGGTTGCGTTTGGCTATCCTAAGACCAGCTTGTGCTGACTTTAATTGGGCTTGAGCACTGAGCACTTGAGGTTTACGAAGATATAAGTCACTTACTTGAGACGAGGGTAGATTCCGAGCTTCTTTTTCAGCTACTTTCTGACGAGCTAATTCTTCGGTCAAAGTAGCCTGTGCCATGGAAATTTGCGCCTCGGCCTGCAATACAGCAGCTTGATATGTATCTGGCTCTATTGTGAATAGTATTTCTCCACGCTTTACTACACCACCCGCCACAAAATTTTCATTCCAAGATAGAACTTCACCACTCACTTGAGCTGCCAAGATAGTACTCTCTAATGCTTGGACTTCGCCAAAACTGTTTATTTCGACTTGGTGATCGATGTTTTGTAATGCCTCCACACTGACGCTAGGTCGAACGTCTACAGGTTTCTTCTCTTCAGCATCGTCTGCACTCGCATGAATAGAAGCAATAAGGCCGCCTGTCACGGCGACAATCAAAATAAAAATCGTGATTTTTATTAGTAAAGGTTTCATTATTTGAGTCCAAAGTTTTCCATCAATGCTAAGTGTACTCTTTCGTTGTTTCTGCGCCATGTGCCAAATGTAACAATTTATAATAAAATGCATCCAAGTAATTCATGCCTCTAAATATAATTATTTAAATCAATAGCCTATTCTTTTTTCTATGACTTTCACTCACTTTTGTAGCAATTAATATTGGCTGTTTGCATTCTGAGGTTGGAACTGTCATTTAAGAGGTGTTTATACACACATCCGTTTTGTGCAAAAGTTGGTCGGTTAACGTTGAGCGTTTTCGAAAAGTAATATCTATTGTGATTGACTGCAAAGCCCAAGTTTCCAGACGGTCAATTATTAGGTGACTTTAATCAAATTATGCTTTGAGAGTGGATATTGGTCTTATCCCTTAAGAGTTCTTTCCTTCATAGTGTAGACCCTCCTCCTAAAAATAGATCCCATGCAATATTGTTCGCATCAATATACCAACAAGTATACCGGGTAAGGCATATTTGAAGACCACGATAATGCGAGTACAGAGACCAAGAAAAATGCCGATTCCGGGTA
>CBFHTO010000124.1:0-5631 GCA_965658765.1 Glaciecola sp.
AGGCTGGTGAATGGGTTGAGGTACTTAGCGGCATTGATGCCGGCACTGAATACGTCACCAACAATAGTTACATCATCAAAGCCGATATTGAAAAATCCGGCGCATCACACGACCACTAGGAGCGCCATATGTTAGATTTTATACTACGCTTTTCCATTAAGCGCAGCATGCTTGTTATGGTGCTGGTACTGGCAGCGTCAGCGCTTGGCTTATGGAATTTCACCAAGTTACCGATTGATGCTGTTCCAGACATTACCAACGTGCAGGTAATGATAAATACTGATGCGCCAGGTTATACGCCTCTGGAAGTTGAGCAGCGTATTTCATATCCGCTGGAAACCGCACTAGCAGGCTTGCCAAATTTAGAAGGTACTCGGTCAGTTTCTCGATACGGATTATCACAAGTAGTGGCCGTATTCAGTGACAGCACGGATGTGTACTTTGCGCGTCAACTGGTAAATGAAAGACTCTCTGGTGCCAAATCAGAGCTACCCGTTGGCCTTGAGCCACAATTGGGTCCTATTGCCACCGGTCTTGGCGAAATATTTATGTTTACTGTTGATGCTAAGCCTGGTGCGACAGATAAAGATGGCAATTTGATCACGCCCATGGAGCTGCGCTCAGTGCACGATTGGGTTATCCGCCCTCAGTTAATGCGTGTACCGGGGGTGGTTGAGGTCAATCCAATTGGTGGTTTTGAGCGAGAGTTGGTTGTCGCCTTCGATCCTGAAAAACTGCTGACATACGGTGTTACGCAAGCTGATTTAGTCAACGCTATTGAAAACAATAATATAAACCAAGGTGCCGGTTTTATCGAAAAGAGCGGTGCACAATGGTTGATTCGGATCCCAGGACAAATTGAAAACCTTGAGGCGCTTGCTAATACCGTAGTGAAAACTACAGACGGTGCCAGTGTGCGCATCAGTGATGTTGCAAGCGTGGTTGAAGGCCATGGACTACGCACAGGTGCGGCAACGCAAGATGGCCGCGAGGTAGTGATGAGCACGGTGTTTATGTTGATTGGCGAGAACAGCCGAACAGTCGCATTTGCGGTTGGTGAGAAGCTCAAAGAAATCAATATGTCACTCCCAGAAGGTATCGTAGCCACGGCTGTTTACGATCGGACAAAGCTTGTTGACCAAACGCTTAACACCGTTAAGACCAACTTAGTCGAAGGTGCTTTGCTTGTCATCGTCATTTTGTTTTTATTGCTAGGAAACTTTAGAGCTGCGCTTTTAACTGCCTTGGTGATCCCCTTTGCTATGTTAATGACCATCACCGGCATGGTACAAACTAAGGTTAGTGCAAATTTAATGAGTTTAGGCGCACTCGATTTTGGTCTGCTTGTGGATGGTGCAATCATTATTGTTGAGAACTGCTTGCGTAGGTTAAGTCAAGCCAGTCCAAGTGGTCAACAATTAGCTTTAAAGCACCGATTGGAAATTGTCTTTACTGCAACGAAAGAAGTAATACGCCCTGCATTATTTGGCGTTTTTATTATCACCGCCGTATATCTACCTATTTTCGCGCTTGAAGGTGTGGAAGGGAAGATGTTTCACCCAATGGCACTGACTGTCGTTATCGCTTTGTTATGTGCCATGGTGTTATCCATTACATTTGTACCTGCTGCAACTGCTTTGTTGTTTAAAAAACCGGTCAAAGAAAGACGTAATTTCATCATGATGGGAGCTACTTTTCTTTACCGGCCTTCTCTTCAGTGGGTTATGAAAGCGAGATGGTTTATTGTGCTTTTTGCTGTCACGCTAGTGAGCATAATGGGTTACCAAGCCACCAAACTAGGCAGTGAATTTGTGCCCAATTTGGATGAAGGGGATATTGCAATGCACGCACTTCGCATTCCCGGTACATCTTTAAGCCAAGCAGTTGCCCTGCAAGAAAGTTTAGAAGCGCGCATTATGGAAATGCCTGAAGTTGAAAGAGTGTTCGCAAAAATAGGTACCGCCGATGTTGCTACAGACGCCGTTCCGCCCAGTGTTGCCGATAATTTCATTATTATGAAACCACGCGAGCAGTGGCCAAATCCAAAGAAAACAAAAGCGCAAATTGTTGAAGATCTGGCAGCATTGGTGGAACCCATTCCAGGTAATCGCTATGAATTCTTACAACCCATACAAATGCGCTTTAATGAGTTGTTGTCGGGGGTGAGAGCAGAATTGGCAATCAAAGTGTTCGGTGATGATTTTGAGATATTGGATTCGGTAGGCAATGATATCCAAAGTGCTATCGGCAGCGTAGAAGGTATTGCCGATATTCAGATGGAGCAAACTACAGGATTGCCTATGCTTACTATTGTTCCAAAGCTAGAAAAATTGGCACAATACGGTATTTCAAAAGCGTTGATTCAAGAACAGTTAGCAACGTCATTGGGCGGACGAGTAGCGGGTAAATTTTACGAAGGCGATGCTAGAGCAGATATTGTGGTCCGTTTGCAAGAGACTATGCGCAGCGACGTTGATGCCCTGTATCGCTTACCTATTCACTTACCCAATGGGCACTATGTACCTTTGCAAGAATTAGCAAATATTGAGATGGTGTTAGGTGCAAATCAGGTTAACAGGGAGAATGGTAAACGCCGTGTTGTAGTAACAGCAAACGTTCGCGGTAGAGACCTAGGCAGTTTTGTTGCGGATATAAAAACGCAAATTCAGAGTAATGTAGACATTCCAGCAGGCTATTGGCTTGAGTATGGTGGCACGTATCAAAAATTACAATCGGCCTCACAGCGTCTATCTATAGTGGTTCCGGTTACACTAGTATTGATCCTTGGCTTGCTAATATTAGCGCTGGGCTCATTTAAAGATGCCATGATCATATTCACGGGCGTACCTCTTGCACTGACCGGCGGTATAGCGGCGTTAATGCTTAGAGATATTCCATTCTCAATATCAGCCGCAGTCGGTTTTATTGCACTGTCAGGCATAGCTATCCTGAATGGCTTGGTCATGGTTTCGTTTATTCGCGATCTGAGAAAACAAAATATGTCCTTAGAGCAGGCGATATTTGACGGCGCAATCACGCGTTTACGACCAGTTATTACGACTGCGCTCGTTGCGTCATTAGGATTTGTGCCCATGGCGCTAAACACGGGAATGGGCTCAGAAGTTCAGCGTCCATTATCCTCGGTTGTTATCGGAGGCATCATATCCTCAACGCTATTGACATTATTTGTCATTCCCGCCCTTTATCGAATATTACATAAAGACAACATACCAACCGAGGAAAAGGAGCCATCTCATGCGAACTAGTATCAGGTATATCTTCGCGCTGTTTTTAGGGCTGCTGTTGTTGAGTATGTCACTAGGCGCTTTAGCGCATGGCGTTGATGACGATACCCGTTTGTTCTTGGAACAAAATACCGGGACGCAATTTTTCCCGTTTATTTATATCGGTGCCAAACACATGTTCACAGGCTATGATCACATTCTATTTTTGGTCGGCGTCATATTTTTCCTATACCGAAGCCGCGATGTACTGCTGTATGTCAGTATGTTTACGATAGGCCACAGCATTACCTTACTTTGGGGAGTGCTGGGTGATATACAAGTTAATCCCTATTTAATCGATGCCATTATTGGATTCTCGGTGGTGTACAAAGGCTTCGATAATTTGGGTGGGTTTAAACGTTTATTTGGCAAGCAGCCGAGCACTAAATTGGCGGTGCTTATATTTGGCTTGTTCCATGGCTTTGGTTTAGCAAGCAAATTGCAAGAATTTGAACTGCCTTCTGAGGGCCTAGTTGCCAATATGATTGCCTTTAATATTGGTGTCGAATTAGGACAATTCATGGCATTGGCTTTCATTGTTATCGCAATTAACTTCTGGCGAAAGCTCCCTTCATTCGAGCGCTTTTCAACGCTTACAAACACGATGTTAATGAGCGCTGGATTGATGCTGATGGGGCTTCAATTAACCGGTTATTATTTATACTAATTTGAACGAGAGATTGAAATGACACAACATGTAGTAAGTACAAAAACATTAGTAAAGTCGACTATTTTCGCCACCATCATCGCAGCTGTGGTGTTTGTGTGTTTTATTCTGCCAGCAGAATACAACATCGATCCGACACATGTCGGTCATAGACTAGGTTTAACCGCTCTAGCGCATCATGACGATGAATTAACAGACACAGGATCAAGCTCTGTCGCTACTGAACAAGGGCAGGAGGTGATTGAAGTAATCGTCCCTGCTGGGAAAGGCATCGAATATAAATTTAAGATGTTGCAACACCACAAGATGACATACGAGTGGCTAACTGATGGTGAACCACTTTATTTTGATTTGCACGGTGAGCCTGAAAACGACGCAACAGGATATTTTGAGAGCTACGCAATAGCGACTTTATCTGAGATGAAAGGTAGTTTCACAGCACCCTTTACTGGCTCACATGGCTGGTATTGGAAGAATACAACTGACAAGCCTGTAGCAATCCAAATGATTGTTAAAGGGCAATTCACCGTTATCGTACTTAAATAGAAATCAAAGAGAGGCCTACAGAATGAAAGTGATTGTAAACATAATATTAATAATAACATTGATTGGGCACTGCGCTGCATTTGCACATGAAGGACACAAAGATATTACTGAAGAAACCGCGCTTAACATAGTTAATAAATCAGTCAAACAGCATACATTTAAGGACTTTGGTTATGAAGTAGGAAAGCTCGATGCTAGTTGGAAATCTGTTACAAGACATAATTTAAAGACGGTTAAAAAAGTAGATAAAAGCTTTATTATTAGTGCAACCAATATCACTAGCGATACCGTCATTTATTTTCATATTGAAAAAAATGGCAAAATAAGAACGGTTACAAATGACGTAATTAATCCGTGACTACACAACTTTAGAGATGTGTACATCCAAACTTGATGAAATCGCAATGCTTTTTCAATTCAGCTAGTCTAAGGAGCAGATATGCAAAAGAGTATCTCAACAAATCCATTTAGTGATTTAGAAAAGCCTAAAATAAGTATGCTATTTATTATTTTAATGCTCTCTATCGTACTCGCTTCTTGCAGTAGTTCTACTAGAATGACGACCATAAAAGATATGTCAAACCAACAATGGTCTGTTGATTGGGTATCAATAAATAAACAAAATGGGTTATGGCGCGTTTAAACATTTTTTGCTCCGAACATCTCCATCTAATATTATTAAATGATATTTTTAGGTGTTGTGCGGGTTTCAGCAATGCTTTCTAGTTGATGTAAAACGCCGCATTCTTTGACTTTTTTATTATCAGCACATGTCGAGCGAATGGAAACGAGAGATTGACGCAGTGCGTTTAACTCCGTTATCCGTTGTTCGATATCGTCAATGTGTTTGTCAATCGTAGCATTGACGGTTTCACAACTATTGTCCGGTTTCGCTCGTGTTTCAAGAACTAAGCTAATCTCTTCAATAGTCATATCTAGCGCACGGCACTGCTTAATAAACAGCAACTGCTTTAGCGCTTCGTCCGAATAACTTCGATAATTCGATTGCGTGCGCTCTGGTGCTGCTAGCAAAGCCTTTCGTTCATAAAAGCGAATAGTTTGAATACTTAGGCCTGTTTTATCTGCTAACTGTCCTATTTTCATTTTACTTTACCTGATGCGCTTGACTCTATA
>CBFHTO010000125.1:0-5333 GCA_965658765.1 Glaciecola sp.
AAACAACTCACGTAAACCATGTTTAGCCAACTCAAGCATTTCACTCATCTCTTCAAAGCTAAACGGTTCGCCCTCAGCTGTTCCTTGTACTTCAATCAGCTTCCCGGTCTCTGTCATTACAACATTCATGTCTGTTTCAGCAGCGGAATCTTCGGTGTATTCTAAATCGGCAATTGCATTACCTTTGTAGATCCCGACGGATAATGCCGCAATCATGTGCTTAAGCGGATTTGCTTTTAAAATACCTTTGCTTCGCATATGGGTTAAAGCGTCAACTAAGGCTACACAAGCACCGGTGATAGAAGCTGTTCGAGTACCGCCATCGGCTTGGATAACATCACAATCTAGTGTGATAGTGTTTTCACCTAATAATTTTAGATCAACCGCAGCGCGTAATGAGCGGGCGATTAAACGTTGGATTTCTAAAGTACGACCACCTTGTTTACCTCGAGCAGCTTCACGACCTGAACGAGAATGCGTGGCACGAGGAAGCATGCTGTACTCAGCAGTGATCCAACCCTCGCCTTTGCCTTTCATAAAGCGTGGTACACCTTCTTCGACAGTGGCATTACAAATGACTTTGGTATTACCAAACTCGACCAAAACCGACCCCTCTGCGTGACAGGTAAAATTACGTGTAATAGTGACAGGGCGGATTTGATTGGCTGTACGAGCGCTTGGGCGCATAAAAGCTCCTAGAATGAGTAATGGGAATAATTTAATAGCAGCTATTATAGCGTAATCACAATTCGATGAAAAAAGAAAAATCAGTTACAATGAGAAATGATTATTTTCGCTATGCGATTAGCCCCTGTTCAATTATTTAGGAATGCCTGTGATTTATAGTATGACCGCCTTTGCCCGCCGTGAATTAAAAGCCAATTGGGGCAGTGCTGTATGGGAAATCCGTTCAGTAAATCAGCGTTACTTGGAGACATTTTTTCGTTTTCCTGAGGCATATCGTAGTTTAGAGCCGGTGTTGCGCGAACGTTTTCGTAAAACATTGCAACGCGGTAAAGTGGAATGCCAGTTACGCGTCATGCTAGCGCCAAATAGTGAAGCTAAAATCAATGTTAATCAAACCTTAGCGGCACAATTAATTGAAGCAGCAGAATCATTGCCTATCCAAGGACCTGCCACATTAAATCGCCTAGAAGTGCTGCAATGGCCGGGTGTCGTTGAGGCCCAAGAATTAGATATGGATACTGTTAGCAAAGATTTGTTAGCAGAGTTTGATTTAACATTAAAAGACTTTTTGGCCGCTCGAGCCAGTGAAGGCGCCAACATGGCTGATTTGATAGAACAGCGCCTTATTGGTGTCGTCGCTGAAGTTGAAAAAGTACAAGCGTTGATGCCTGATGTTCTGGCGTGGCAAAAAGACAAAATCCGCACTAAGTTTAGTGAAGCTCAGATTGAATTAGATAGTCAACGCGTAGAGCAAGAATTAGTATTACTAGCACAAAAATTAGATGTCGCTGAAGAACTTGACCGTCTGGGCTCTCATGTTTCAGAAACGCGTGCAATTTTGAAAAAAGGCGGCGCTATTGGTCGTCGTTTGGATTTCATGATGCAAGAGTTTAATCGTGAATCGAATACATTGGGTTCTAAATCAATTAATACGGAAATCACGCAAAGCGCGGTTGAATTGAAGGTGTTGATTGAGCAAGTGAGAGAGCAGATCCAGAATATCGAATAGGTTCCTGGGTAGAAAGTTACCCGTCCAAGAATGTCTCAGAATCCCTGCTATTTCGTTGTAAATACAGGGCTTTTTTATTTCTCCCGTCCAAATCGATTTGCAGATGCAAAGCCCAACCAAAAAATATTCAGATGGTAAAGGTCTATAATTTTGGGTCCGCAAACAGTGCTCGCCTTATGTTTTCCCTGCCAGACGAGCAAGCCATCGTCCGCATATGGGGCGGATACGCTTAACCGTGTCATTTCTAAACTATTTGGCCGCGAGCCTGGGCGCAAAAAACAGCCACCCAATAAAATGGATAAACTCGAACACTTCACCGGACACGATTTACGCCGCACCTTTCGCAGTCTTGCTGCGTCTTCAGGCATTGCAGGCGACGTGGCCGAACGCTGTCTTAACCATAAGCTAAAAGGCGTTGAGGGCATCTACGACCGACACGATTACGTTGAAGAGCGCAGTATTGCCCATCAAACCGTAGCTGATGTAATCGAACCGCTGGTGAACTTTGAGCCCCATTCGCAACAGCATGCAGGAGAGCGTTAACATGCAACTTATGATGCGACTTGCCCCCATTACCTTTCAAATACAGCTTTCAAACCAATATGACCGACGCCTCTGCATTTTTGTGCGCGTCGGTTCTCATTTTAGCGTAGTGGTATGCTTCGTAAGTGTGTTTCAATTGCTTCAACCATCGACTTGGTAAGCGGTAAATGCGCTTTTTCTTTAGTCCATACCTCATGAAAGCCTGCCACGGTTTGCTTGGCAGTATCTAACACCAATTTTTCTGGCAACATGGATTTAGCCGCTAAGTGAGACAGCTCATCCAGCGTGAAATCGCTGAATTTCTTGCTACGGCTAACCTTTAACGACGCACTATCGTCTTGGATATACGGAATGGTCGAGACAAAGTCATAAGCAGGTGCAATCGACGCTGTGCGCTTATCTTTGTATATCACAGACCAATTCTTCAAATGCATATCCGCATTGCCAATTAGGGTATTGAACACCAACCGACGGGTAAATTCGGCAATGTCCTTGTCTTGACCTTCGATGCCGATAACCTGAGCGATATTGCGCATACTGGCTTTTTTGTATTTATCTTGAGGGTAGACGCCAAACACTTGCGCAAAATCTTCAATGTGTATCGCTTGGCCATCAACACGATCAAAGCGCTTGATCACAAACGCCTGATCATTTTTAAAAGAGTCACCATATTTGCCAATACCATCTGGGATATTAGCAATCTGGTTAATCGGGAGTAGCTGCGTTTCTGGCACATCCATTCCCAACATTCGAGCCAACTCCATCATCGAATATTCATTTTCTGGCACAGCGTCAAAGCGAGACGACGGTAATTTTACAATCCAAGAACCACCTTTACCGGTTGCTGGAATAGTCAAACCACCGTTTGCCTGTTGTACGGCTGAAAACTTCAACTGTACTCCCGCTAATGAAAAACGCATTGGAACATCTATTTTCGTTTCATCGTCAATGTCTTGATGCACATTAGGCGGCAGCGCTTCACCATCAGCAGGTTCAACCGTGATCGCACCTGCTAAATCTTGTCCTAACACCCACAATAGAAAAAATTCTCGCGCGGGGTTCACTCCGGCACGCTCTGCCAGGTAATGACGCATGGTTTCTTCTGGCAAAAGATTAGAGAAAAACGGAGTTAACTTGGTTTGGGTCGGTTTAAAGTTAGTCAGCAAGCCACTTAGCGAATCTTTAAAACCCAGCCCTAACACGGGCCGTGATCCATCATTAATGTACGAATCCATAAAGGCAAAAAGCGTTCTGTCATTACCCACGTTGGTGATCGTTGCGATAGGTTGCCCGTAGAGCAACACCTTAAGCGTAGAAACATAATTAGTCATCGTCGTCGTCCTCTAACTGATATGAGGGCGACATTGCCTCACCTTCATCGCTTATTCCTTGGCTGCTTCTTATGATTGACTTGATGGCAGGAATGGACTTTTTAGGCGCAAGCAATAGCTCTAGGTCGAGTACACGGGCAAGTGCAATCAAACTGGACATTCTTAAATCAACGCCGCCAGACTCGATTTTCGAAATATGGCTTTGAGGTACCCCCGAACGAGCACTTAACTCTCTCTGGCTAAACCCTTTACGTACTCGAGCTTCTCGAAGATTTTCTAGTATCTGCTCTGTTACATAGCTCATTTTGATACGCCTTAATATATCAATTAAGAATAATTATATACAAAAACATATCATTCTAATCCCGCAAATACAAGAATGATTAGCTATTATGTATCACTAAGTGCTTTTTGATATGCAATTATAGATAACTTGTAACGCGCAAGCTCACTTACCGTGGGCAGTTGGAACAATGAGGCAACACTTGATATGCCGAGTGGACAGGATTGGTGTGTGGCTAAATCGCGTGAATTTAGACTTTGCCCAAACTGCCCCAAAAGCCCAAGGAATGGCGTACTACCTTGAAGCTTCCTACTCAAAACTCGATTTTGGTAAGTCGTTTGGATTGAGTGTTGATATGTCAAGTGTATGGACACACAAGAAAGTCATGTCGATAAAACAGTAAAAAATCGACATATAAAATTGATATGTCGATCTAATCGACATAAACTGACCCAATAGTTCATTTATGTCGATATAAACTGGAAATTTAAACATGACCTGGCAAGCAGAGCTTCCTTACAACCAACTACCCACATTGCCGCCAGATCTAGATTCCATAGAAACGAAGGCTGTTCTGAAAGCCTGTATTTCAGCACGCGCCGCTGTAGCAGAATTGAAAAAGGCAGGGGAACTCATACCTAACCAAAGCATGCTAATTAACTTATTGCCTTTGCTGGAAGCAAAAGACAGTTCAGAAATTGAAAATATTGTCACCACTACCGATAAGCTTTTTCAGTATGCGCTAGAAGATAAAGGCGCTGATCATGCAACAAAGGAAGCTTTACGCTACAGAACAGCGTTGTATCAAGGTTATATACAACTTGAAAGAAAGCCGCTTTGCATAGCGACTGCCATTGAAGTATGTAGTACGATAAAGCACTCCGAAATGAATATCCGCAAAGTACCGGGAACTTTTATAGGCAACCAGACGACTGGAGAAATAATCTATACCCCGCCTGCGGGAGAGAACGTTATCCGCGACTTACTAACTAACTGGGAGCGATTTCTTCATGATAACGATGATATAGATCCATTAATAAAGATGGCTATTAGTCATTATCAATTTGAAGCTATACATCCATTTTATGATGGGAATGGTCGAACCGGACGTATTTTAAATGTTTTGTACCTTATTGAATGTGGTCTTTTAACGCTACCTATTTTGTACTTAAGCCGTTTCATCGTTCATAATAAACAAGACTATTATCGCCTATTGAACCAAGTGACCAAAGATCAGAATTGGGAAGATTGGCTGTTATTTATGCTAAAAGGTGTCGAGCAAACTGCCATATGGACTAGTGATAAGATCACAGCGATTAGAGCACTTATGGAAAGTACAAGCGATTACATAAAAGCACAGCTACCTAAAATATATAGCTATGAGCTAGTTCAGCTTATTTTTGAACAACCCTACTGCCGTATCAATAATCTAGTTGAACGTGACATTGCAAAACGCCAAACTGCTTCAACGTATTTAAAG
>CBFHTO010000125.1:5343-5616 GCA_965658765.1 Glaciecola sp.
GCAGTTAGCGGATATTGGTGTGCTACAAGAATTAAATTCAGGCAAGGAAAAATTATTTGTACACCCGCGATTGATGACGTTAATGACAAAAGATAGTAATAGTATCAACGCATTTTGAGCGTAAAAAATGGCCAAGCTATGTTGACGGATATCGTGCTCTATAAAGCCCTTCAAAAATGCTATTTTTTAACCCTAACAGCAGCATAAAAACGGCACTGTTTTTCCGTAGTTTTAGCCAAGAAGCACCACTAAGATTTAGTAAAAGCCATAGGC
>CBFHTO010000126.1:0-5551 GCA_965658765.1 Glaciecola sp.
ACGGAGAAAAAGTATAATGAAGACTCGCTACATCGGTGATGTTCATGGGCTCAAGTATGAATTGAATATTCTTCTTAGTAATGTGCCCGAAGATGTAAATTCAGTCGTACAAGTCGGCGACATGGGTGCCGGTTTTGGTAAAGGTGATTACTGGCATGAAACTTTGAATGGCTCTCTATCGTCAGTAAACGGCCGATTTATTCGCGGAAATCACGACGACCCAGGAGTTTGTCGCGAAATGACTACTTGGATTCCAGACGGACTAGTAGAAAATGACACGATGTTTGTTGGCGGAGCTTGGTCTATTGATCACCAGTGGCGTACACTGGGCCTTGATATGTGGGAAGATGAAGAACTCAGCCGAGAAGAACTAGATAGAATTATTTCCATCTATGATCTAGTTCGGCCGAGTGTTATGATTACTCACGATTGTCCATTATCAGTTTCAAAAGAGCTTTTTATTGATAACGGTAAATCTTTCAGTAAACGGCAATATAGAACGCGCACGGGCCAAGCACTTGAAGCAATGTTTGAAATTCACCAACCAAAGCTTCATGTTTTTGGCCATTGGCACTCTGACGCCGATAGAGTAATTAATGGCACACGCTTTATTTGTCTAGATGAATTGAGTTACGTAGACATAGATATGGAAACTTATGAAGTTTCCTGGCCAGAGAATACCAATTAAAGAAATATAGAAAATGGGAGAATAAGCATGTGGTCACTAATTATAGACACACCACTAGAACTTCAAGCGTACATTCACATGAAGGAAAATGAGATTAACGGATGCAAATACCATAACAATACCCACATAAATCAGATGTATCAGTATCTCGAAGATACAAACGAACCTTATGATGAAGCTCTTGATTGGGCTGTCTTATTCCACGATGCAGTTTATGACGCAGAACCCGATAAGGAATTGAGATCTGCTAAACTATTTTTTGAAATGTCTCAAAAGTATCCCGGGTGCAATTTAGATGTTAACGGCATTGATAGAGTACAATTTTTGATCATTGAAACTATAGCGCACGAAGTAACAGACGAAGCATATTTGAAAGGCTCATCTGCTATTATCCGCGCTGATCTTCACGCTCTTGCAGATAAAGTGGAGACTATAAAAAACTTTCTTAAGATTATGATCGAATCTATGAATTTGTATAAATGTAGTATTGAAGAGTTTGCCACTAATAATATTACATTCATGAGTAGATTGCGCGAAAGGGTCGCTTCGAACATTTTAGTTGACAAAGAACATGAAATATTTTATAATGAAATTATAAATGGAATCGATCTTACCATTCGATTGGCCAAATCAATAAAGGATGCTAAATAATGAAATTCTGCGATAAACTTTATGTCGGCTTTCAACGCGAACGCTACATGTCGTCAGATACGCCGCGAGTGCTTGGATTTGCAGTGCCTTATGGTACCACGAAAGCAGAACAAAAACGAATTGACACTGTAAATCGGTGGTCGAGTAAAAAAGAAGATAGCCGTGTAATTGATAATAAACCAACACGCGGTTTCAAAATGCTCGAGGTTGTTTCGCGGTATTCAACAAGCAATAAGTTGTTTAGAGTACTCGATCCTCGTGGGTTCGAACTTGAAATTTCAGCTGACAACCTGCTAGACTTGGCTATGGCTTCTACTATTGTTAAAGGTGAGATCGTAGAAGAGTGTGTATGGGCACAGCATAATGGTGTGTATCTCATGCCAACTTCGTCTGAGCAATATAAATTTTGGGCTAATGGGAAAGATAAACCTAAAAACAAAATTGAAGCTGGAAAATATTACGTAACTGTAGGCAATCTTCTTTCTGTGTTTCGATTTGAAGGCATCCATCACCACACTTATATGGAATATAAGCACGTAGCAACAAACCACGAATATAAAAGTGGTGTATCACGCGGATCGCCATACTACGGCCGCGAACGTGATAAAATCATTGTTGATGCTTATGATACAAATGTTAATATCAAAATGAACAGCGGCAATAAACCAAGCTATATCTATACTGAGTTTGTGCTCGATGAAGATGGAAATCTTATTCGAAAATCAATCCATGCTCGAAAATCTCACTTTAAAGATTTGAAAGAATATGAAGACGAACTCTCTAACGAAGTAACATCATTCATTTCAGATCTTACTCAATGGGCAGACAGACCTGATTATTGGCAAAGAGATAAAAATAAAAAGTACGATCAACTTGTTATTTATAGCACTACTGGTTCTGATGCTTTCTTTAAGACGAAGGAAGAAGCAAAGAATTTTGATTACAGTAAACAGATAGCAGAGTTAAAACCGAGTAATTCTGCTTATAGAAACGGTGTTGATACGTCTCATATCAATGCTAAATCATCTTACTATAATTACTATGAAACTGTCGTCACAGACAATGCAGTTCAGAATTTTAAGATTGTAGATGAACGATGAACGCTTACAGATCTATTAAATGCATTGAAAGAAGTAGCACGATATGAAACACGATAAATTTGGCGATAGAATGAAAGACCTCGAAAAGGTCTATACATCTACTAGGATTGAGCCACCAGAAGTACTATGTGTCCGTCTCGACGGCAAAGGTTTTAGTAAGTTCACAAAGGGATTTGTAAAACCGTTTGATGATGATCTTTCTGAAACGATGATTAGAACGACTGAAAGGCTTGTAAAAGAGACTCACGCTTCAATTGGATACGTGCAATCAGATGAAATAACTCTTATTTACCCGCCAAACGAAAACGGTCAGGAATACATTTTTGGTGGTAAAACATCCAAGATTAACTCGGTATTTGCCTCTATGGCTGCAGCAAACTTTAACGCGTTGCTTCCAAGAAATCCAAAAGACAAACTTGCTTATTTTGATTGCCGCGCATTTGCCGCTCCTTCTCTCGTAGAAGCATCGAATGTTCTTCTTTGGAGAGTACAAGACGCTCGTAAAAACAGCATTTCAGCTTTGTTTCGTTGGACTGCTGGTCATAAAGCTATGGATAAACTTGATCAGGCTGGGATGAAGTCTTATCTTCTAGAAAACAATAACGTAGATTGGAATGATCTATCTAACGCGTACAAGTATGGCACATATGTGAAACCCGTAGTTGTAGAAACAATGTTATCAGCAGAAGAGTTGGCAAAGATTCCTGAAGCAAAGCGCCCAGATGCAGGCGTAAAAGTAAAGCGGACTAAAATTAAACGAGTAGATATTGGATACTACGGTGATCTAGACCTAGAACAAAGAGTGGAGTTTTTAAAATGACAGAAGAAACCCGAATTAAAATAATCAATGAAAGAGCTGCGGTTCATCTGCAAGATTGGCTTTATCAGATGGAAAAAGAAGAAGTGACATCAGATGATCTTCTTGCATCTCTTTACGGTGGTATGATTGCATCAATTTTGCTTGGATATTCTCCAGAAAATATAGTAGAAGACGCTAAGAAGGGCGCTGAGAAAATTAAGGCGCTCGCAGAAGAACAAGAAAATGAACAGCCTTGATCCATTGAAAAAAGTACCCACTTCAAGATTTCGTCGAGAAATGAAAAAGTGGTTACAATATATAGAAGAGAGTAATGAACCAATTGTCATAACGCACAGATCTAAAGAAAGTGTAGTTTTGCTCCCTATCAAATATTTTGAAGAGTTAGTTGCTACTTTTAGTTGACATTTGATCCGAATCAGTATATATTGCTATTATAAGCAAAAACCAAAATAAAACACACAAAGCCCGCATTTACACAGATATCGCAAAATAGCAACTAATAAACTTGACAAGGAAAAATAAAAATGAAAACGACTATTATTACTATGGTAATCGCAATGATTTCTACAGGAGCACTTGCACAAGCAACCACGAGTGCAATTGTTACTGGAAGTGGAGCAGCAGCCGCATCTGCTTCTGACAGTTCCAGTCTGTCGCGAGTGGGCGGATCGGTAAGAGGAGAATATTCTGTTGAGAATTATAGTGGTGCATCAAATATCAGTGGTGCGGCAGTAACCCGCGAACGCCAAGGTGATACTTTTATCGGTGTTACTGAAACTTGGAGTGATGGCCGAGACTATTCTAGCACCGTGAACAATGGTGGCACAGGATACGCAAAATCAAGTCAATCTGGCAGTGCAGCAGCAGCTTATTCTCGTTCGCTGCCTTCTTGGACATGGGATAACTGATCTGATTATGAAGGTGCTTATAAATCAAGCACCGTCATACGCTATATCATATAAACAAACGAAAGAAACATCATGAAACTACTAACAGCTATCTTTATTGTTGCCGCATCTACTGCAAATGCTCAATCTGTCGAAAGCGACTCGCATAGTGCTTCAAATTCTGGTGTTGTGTTTGGAGACAGTTATGCGACGCAACAAGCACCTAGCGCAATTGCACCGGGAATTATGCACACAGCACCCTGTATTGTCGGTTCTAGTGCTGGTATTGGGGTCCCAGGCATTGGATTAAGTGGTGGTAATGGACGCCTTGAAAAAGAGTGTAATACTCGTGAAGAAATCAAAGCACTGAACATTCTTCTGAGTCAACCACCTAGCCTCGCACGTAAGGCTTCCATTTTGCACTATTGCAATAATGACGAAAGCATCCGTAAAACTTTGGTTCAAATGGGGGTTTGTAAGGTTTCAAAACCAATGAAGGTTGCACATAAAAAACCAAAAAAGAATGTCAGAGAAATATACACTGCACACTTCAAGATTTGCCAAGACTTAGGTGGCCGTCGTATCGGAATCTACCCTAACACACAAAAGGCTATAGATTCGTGCCGAGATTATATTCGTAAAAATCCTGGAGCAAATGTCAATCTCACAAAGTAGTGATTTGGGTTGACATTTGATCCGAATCAGTATATATTCATAATATAAGAAGAAAACAAAATGTCTTACAAAACATATGAAGTCCGTGTTTATGCTAATGGCCGTAAAGAATGGCGCCAAAGTGGCAAACTTCATCGGGAAGATGGTCCTGCTGTTGAATATGCAAATGGTGTCAAATTGTGGTATCAAAACGACAAACTCCATCGGGAAGATGGTCCTGCTGTTGAACATGCAAATGGCGTCAAAGAATGGTGGTTGAATGGACAACTTCATCGGAAAGATGGTCCTGCCATTGAATATGTAAATGGCACCAAAGAATGGTGGTTCAACGGCAATAAAATGACAGAAGAAGAATTTAATCTTAAAACAAAATCTTGTTCTGGTAAGATTGTTGAGATTGACGGTAAGAAATATCGGCTAAGCGAAGTTTGATTATACAAAGGATACAAAAATGAAGACCGTAGATAATTTATGGAAAGTTTTTGTTGCCATTGGATTATTCGCATACAATTATTTCTCAGGGGCAGATTTAGTTTTATCCGTCCTTGTTACTTTGTCTTTAATTGGGTTTGCAGAAGTCGGTTATGCTATTTTGGTGTTAATTTTCAACGGAGTAAAATATCTATTGACATGTCTTAAATGATGTGTTATAAATAAAACTGATAAACACGGTTTATCTGAATATAATTAGCAAAAGGAGTTTTTGCAATGACAAAAAAAGAATACGATG
>CBFHTO010000127.1:0-5526 GCA_965658765.1 Glaciecola sp.
GTTTATGCCTATGCCACACACGCTGTTTTCTCTGGAGGAGCAGCGAAAAACCTAGAAGAATCAGTGATTGATGAAATTATCATCACAGATTCGATTCCACTTCCCGATGCAATGAAAAAGATAAACAAAGTCAAGCAGTTGACCTTATCTGAAATGCTAGCTGAGACGATTCGTCGAATCAGCAACGAAGAATCTATTTCAGCAATGTTTGAATATTAATCACTCATAGTTGAAGTAATATTAATTAAAAACGCCGTGCACAGTGCAGTGACCCCATAAAGTTGGACTATCCAATTACTGAGGGTCACTTCATAGTTCTGGCGTTTTTTTTGCTGTTATAATAAGTAAAACAAATTTAGCCATTCTCTTAATCAAATCCAAGGCTCGTTCACACGGCGACTCAAATTTTAATATTTTGCACTTTTTTACACATAGTTATTATCAATACTCCCCCAAAAACGCGTAACTAAATGATTAACTGTTCCAGAGTCCGAAGAACACATTACCTAGATTCTATTTGAGAATCTGCTAATGTAAGGAGAAATACATCAATTATTGGACAGTATATGAAAATAAACGTTGGAAACATTGATAGAATCTTAAGAGTGATTGCAGGCATCGCTTTACTTGCTTGGGCAGCGCTTGGCGGTCCAATTTGGGCATGGATTGGTGTTGTGCCCTTAGCGACTGGCGTCATGAAGTTTTGTCCAGCTTACTATTTATTTGGTATTCGAACTTGTCAGGCACCTGCCTCAAAAGATTGAAGGAATAAGCTATGCTTAAGGCTGACAACTGCGCTATTGCTATGATTGATGTTCAGGGTAAGCTTGCTCAGATTGTTGAGCAAAGCGAACAGATGCATAAACGGTGTGAAACCTTACTAAAGGCGGCTCAAATTCTTGGTATCCCAATTATTTATGTGGAACAAAACCCAGACAAGTTGGGTCGAACTTCACAAAGCTTATTAAATATATTAGACGGTGCGCAAGCTATTGAGAAATATACTTTCAATGCGTGTAAAGAGCCCTATTTTGTAAACGCTGTTAAAGAAGTAGATAAGAACAATTGGTTAGTGTTTGGCGTTGAAAGTCATATTTGTGTTTTTCAAACCTGTATGGGATTGCATTCTCTAGGCTTAAACGTCGAGTGTATAGTTGATGCTAGTAGTTCAAGGGAAGCGTATCAGAAAGACTTAGCAATGAGTAAACTACAGTATACTGGTATTGGCTTACAAACAGTCGAAATGGCTTTGTATGAAATAATGGAAGATTGTAGAAGCGATGCATTTAAAAAGATTCTTCCTTTAATTAAAGATTTATAAAGGATTTTATTCGACCCTATGAACATTAGAATATTTGCTTTCATCATCAGTATTTTCGCAATATTTGCATGCAGTACACAGTCGTCAGACACTATTGAAGAAAAGCCAGATAAACCAATTGAAGAAACGCGAAATATTCCATCAAAGTCTGAACCTACGCAAGAACCCCCTCCCCAGATTTCTAAGATTAAAAATATGGATGATAAAAAAGGCGAAACGCTATCTTTGATTGGTACGATTAGATATGTGGAGATAGAGGGCGGCGCTTTTGTGTTTGATACAAAGAATAAGCAAAAATTCACACTACTTGGTTTGCCTAAAGCAATGAAAAAAGACGGGCTTCGATTAAAAATAAGTGCCCTGCCAGTGTATGACCGACAAAGCACGCTTCAATATGGACAATTAATTCAGGTAACGAAAACCGAAATTTATAATTAGATCAGCTTGTCTGGCATTTCAAATAGTGCTTCTGAATATTTGAATAGCTGCGCGGTATTTTTGAATAGCTGCGCGGTATTTTTAAATAGCTGCGCACTGTTTTTAAATGGCTACGCAGCGTTTTTAAATAGCTACGCAACGTTTTAAATAGCTACGCTATCGGGCACGTCCTTTACACTTGCAACTACGACTGAAGGCAAATCAGTTAGGGCAGAAAGTGCAACATGATGCACTGCATTTGCCGGTAGAGCTTCACCAGTGACCGAATTAGGCAAGGCACGCGTTGCCGTTGCTGAAGCGACTACCGTTGCATTATAACCTAAAGTGAATGCTCCTCTTGCCGTGGAGTTCACGCACATGTGAGTCATGAATCCGACCAGAATCAAATTAGTCACTCCACTTTCTTTCAAGAGCTTATCTAAATCTGTTTGTGCAAAAGAATTTGGATAGTTTTTTGTGATTACGGGTTCGCCATCAATAGGCGCAACTGCATCCGCAATTTGACCGATGGGAGCTGATACATCGTAAGGACTGCCTGGACCTGCGTCATGACGAATATGAAATATTGGGCGCTTGGCTTTACGAAAACGCTCTAACATCAATTTACAATCGTCAAGTGCTGTTTCAACGCCTTCCAATTTCATTACTCCTTCAAGATACGTATTTTGAGCATCGATGATGATCAAAGCAGAGTTATCAATTGCACTTGGGTTATTGTCTAGACCAGCAATTTCTCTAATCGTAGTTAAGTTTGACATTATTTCTTCCTTAATTTTGAGGACATGTGCGAGCTAAAAGGGCAAATTTCAAGCCTTAAATGCATGTTATATTTACCGTTTAAGCTTAATTATTATGAAGACAGTTAACGCTTCATTCAGTATTAATGAGCTACATCAACTGATGATTGATTAATGAATACTAACCCACTTGTTAACAGCATGTTATATGTTACACGAACCTTTTATGAAAATATGTAATATTTGAATGTAGAAGTGAGGTTTACCATTATATTTAGTTCGATTTTAATTGTGCCAATTTTGTAGCAATGATAGAATGCGCCGCCGCAAAGCGCGGTGTGATGCTTTATAGCACTATATTCAGGTGTGGTTTGGTCGCAAAACCGCACACATTTCACTTACTATTTGGAGACATATAATGTCTGATGCAATTTTTAATTTGGATGCTACAGTCCGAACTGATATGGGGAAAGGTGCGAGCCGCCGCCTACGTCACGCGGGCAAAGTACCAGCTATCCTTTACGGTGGAAGCGAAGCTCCACTTTCTATTACCCTAGAGCACAATAAAGTTAACCAAGCGCAAGAGTTTGAGGCATTCTATTCTCATGTACTTACTCTAAACGTTGATGGTAAGAAAGTTGAAGCTTTGGTAAAAGACATGCAACGCCATCCTTATAAGCCAAAAGTTACACATATCGACTTTCAGCGTGTAATTGCAGGTGAAAAGCTGCATACCAACGTGCCAATTCACTTCATCAATGAAGAAAAAGCGAACTCAATCAAAATTGAGGGCGGACACGCTGAGCACCACGTAAACGAAATCGAAATCACTTGTTTGCCAAAAGATTTACCAGAATTTATTACTGTAGATATTGAAAACGTTGCGCTTGGCGAAACGCTTCATTTATCTGACGTAACGCTACCTGAGGGTTGTGAATCTGTCGAACTAGCCAAAGGTGAAGAGCATGATTTAGCAGTGGTAACTGTTAAAGCGGCGAAAGGTCCTAGTGCTGACGATTCAGCAGATAGCGAAGAAGATGCTGGAGACACAGAGGAATAATCTGTGACGGCCATTCGTCTTATAGTGGGCTTGGGTAATCCAGGCCCCGAATACGCAAACACACGCCACAATGCGGGTGCACAATTTGTAGAAAACTTAGCTTCGTATTTTAATATTCCATTGAAATACGAAGCTAAGTTTTTTGGTTTTACTGGCAGAGGCACAATCTGCAATCAGGATGTAAGGTTGCTGATTCCCAAGACTTATATGAATTTAAGCGGCAAGGCCGTTGGTGCAATGGCTGTGTTTTATAAGATATTACCCGACCAATTGCTTGTTGCCTTCGATGAATTGGACTTTGATCCTGGTATCGCAAAATTCAAAGTCGGTGGAAGCTCTAGCCAAAATGGTATAAAAAGCATTGTCAGTTCCTTAGCGAATCAACGCGACTTTTTAAGATTACGAATTGGTATAGGGCACCCTGGAAACAGAAACAAAGTGTCGGCCTATGTTTTATCAAAGGCGCCACAAAACGAACGAGAAAAAATTGAAGCCGCTATCGATGAAGCAACTCGCTGCATCGATATACTCTTCAAACAAGATTTAACTAAAGCGCAACAGCGCTTGCACAGCTTTAAAGCCGTGTAATTTTTTAAGAGGCAATTATGGGATTTAAATGTGGCATCGTCGGATTACCTAACGTAGGTAAGTCCACCCTCTTTAACGCATTAACAAAAGCGGGGATTGAAGCCGCAAACTTTCCATTTTGTACTATTGAACCAAATACCGGTGTGGTTCCAGTTCCCGATACTAGACTCGACCAACTCTCTGCCATCGTAAACCCGCAAAGGGTAATCCCTACGACAATGGAGTTTGTAGATATCGCTGGCTTAGTCGCAGGTGCATCTAAGGGCGAAGGACTTGGAAATAAATTTCTTGCCAACATCCGAGAAACAGATGCAATCGGTCACGTCGTAAGGTGTTTCGACGACGAAAACATTGTACATGTTGCAGGTAAAGTAAACCCAAAAGAAGATATTGACGTTATCAATACCGAACTAGGACTAGCAGATCTTGAAACCACTGAAAAAGCGATAATTCGTGTTGGAAAGCGAGCCAAGGGTGGCGACAGCGATGCCAAATTTGAATTAAAAGTGCTAGAGCGCATTTTGCCACATTTGAACGAAGGTAGCCTATTGCGTTCTCTGGAACTAAGTAAAGAAGAGCATGCGGCTATTTCTTACATGAACTTCCTTACACTCAAGCCAACGATGTACATCGCAAACGTAAACGAAGATGGGTTTGATAATAACCCCTACCTCGATGAAGTAAGAGCTATAGCTGAAACTGAAAATGCTGTGGTCGTAAGCGTATGCGCTGCCATTGAATCTGATATTGCCGAGCTTGAAGATGAAGAAAAAGCAGAATTTATGGATGAACTTGGCTTAACAGAACCTGGGTTAAATCGTGTAATACGCTCAGGATACGAACTGCTCAATTTACAAACCTATTTCACAGCCGGTGTAAAAGAAGTACGTGCATGGACTTTCCCTGAGGGCTCTACTGCCCCCCAAGCAGCAGGAAAAATACACACAGATTTTGAAAAAGGCTTTATTCGAGCAGAAATCGTAGGCTTCGATGATTACATAAGCAATAATGGTGAGTCTGGTGCCAAAGAAGCTGGAAAGTGGCGTCTCGAAGGTAAAGAATATATTGTTAAAGACGGTGACGTTATACACTTTAGATTCAACGTGTAAACACACTGACAATTCGCCTGGTATCGACTAAAAAAGCAGTGTTAACGAGGTATTTAGTCGCTAATAAAATACAAAACAACAAACCCTGCTCAGATTCTAGACAACCGTGTTTTTTTCTTAAAAAAACGGTTGACCTTCAAAGACCAACTGAGCATAATACGCGCCACTCCTGAAACGGAGCAAACAGTGGCTACGTAGCTCAGCTGGTTAGAGCACATCACTCATAATGATGGGGTCGCAGGTTCGAGTCCCGCCGTAGCCACCATTTTGTTT
>CBFHTO010000128.1:0-5512 GCA_965658765.1 Glaciecola sp.
ACTGATTGCGCAAAATCCGTCCAATCAATATGCCTTATCTTTGTTATTTTTATGTTTAAAAAAATTAAACATCGTTGACCATCCCATATTCCACTTAGATAAATATGTGTTTAAATATCATATTAAAAAACCCGAAAACTTTGATTCCTTAAGCGATTATCTGAAGGAATTAAAAGACTATTTAATATCCTTACATACAGGCGTTGAAAACCCATTAGAACAGACTCTCCATCTTGGTACACAAACACGTGGAAATTTATATAATTCGGACAATTTATTGCTTAAACACCTCCAAGAACAATATTTTGAAGGAGTCAAAGCTTACCTGCACGAGTTACGCGATCACCAAAAATTGCCACCCTTATACTCTGGGTTTTGGGATGACGAAAACATAGATTTTTCAGGCAGTTGGTCAGTTCTTTTAAAGAAAGGTGGCTACCATTCTAATCATATTCATCCGATGGGTTGGTTGAGTTCAGCGTGTTATATCGCGTTACCTCCTATGGATGAGAACTCACAATCACAGAAGGGGTGGTTTAATTATGGTACACCCCACTTTGATACGCCTAATTTGGATTTGCGATATGCAATAAAACCAGAAGAAGGAATGCTGGTATTGTTTCCCTCGTGCTTATGGCATGGAACAATACCAACCGCAGATGAACTTATTCGATTAAGTGTTGCGTGTGACATTGTTAATGGTTCGTAAATTTATATATATGCGCTTGTTAGTAAATAATCAATTTATTTTCCTCTTTACCCCGCGTGTTTTCTTGACATTTCTGTTACATCCTGTGACTATTTAAGAGTGTGATCGACTAAAGTCGGTCACGTTTATTAATAATTATAAACCCGAAGAAAGTTTTGAAGCTTTCTATAACAGATCTAATGGTTGGGAATATGTCCAAAATGAGCAAGAGAACTCAAATCGCTGCTTGTATAATGGGAGCGCTTTCGCTCGCTACTACAGGTGTCGTCTTTGCCGGTCCGCTGGAAGATGTACAGAAAGAGACGACCAGAATCCAAGTTGCTGCTGCAAAATCTCAAGAAAAAATAAATAGTATTTTTGAGCAGTCGCAGGAATTATTAATCGAATATCGCGCTGTAGTTGACCAAACAGAGAATTTAAAAATCTACAACGACTATCTTGCAGGCCTTGTTGCCGATCAGCAGCGTGTTATCAATTCATTACAACGCCAAATCGACTCAATTGAAGAAACTAAGCAAAATATCGTGCCTCTGATGGGCAAAATGATAGATAGCTTAGAGCAATTCATAAAGTTAGACGTGCCGATTAACCTTCAAGAACGTCTTGATCGCGTAGATAGACTTAGAGACCTTATGGGCAACTCTAGCGTGACGGTATCCGAGCAATTCCGTCAAGTATTGGACGCGTATTCAATCGAAAATGAATACGGCACTCGAATCCAGTCGTACAAAGGGACGATAGACGCATCTGGAACCGAAGTTTCTGTTGATTTCTTCAACCTAGGTCGGACTGCTCTACTTGCTTTGAGTCTTGACCAAACTAGCGCATGGGTTTGGAATAATGATACTCGTGCTTGGGAAGCCTTAGGCCCAGAATATTTAGATTCAGTCATTCAGGCTGTACGTATGGCTCAAGGACTTGTGCCAGAAGATTTAATTGAATTACCAATCAAAGCAGCGGAGTAAGAGTTAATGAAAACAACAATAAAAGCACTTTTCGCAACTGCTTCTGTTGCTTTGATGGCGAGCTTTGCAAATGCACAGTCGCCAGCAACTTTGCAAGAATTGCTAGAGCAAGTTAAAAAAGACCGAGTGTCTGAAGCCCAGTTAAACGCTGAAAGAGAGCGAGAGTTCTTGAGCGAAAGAGCTGATAAACAGGCATTGTTGAGAAAAGCACAATCTGATCTTAAAGCGGAAGAAAACCGTGGGGATAGGTTGCAAGCACAATTTTCTCAAAATGAGCAGACAATTGTAGACAAAGAAATCGAATTAGACCAAGCAACGGGTACATTAGGTGAAATGTTTGGTGTGGTTCGCCAAGCATCAGCTGACGCCTTCGGTACTATTTCAACTTCAATTGTAAGCGCGGAGTTCCCAGGCCGTGAAGATTTCTTAGCAGAAATGTCTCAGGACTCTAAGGGTCTGCCAAATATTCGTGAATTAGAAGAACTTTGGATATCTTTACAAACTGAGATGACTGAATCTGGTCAAATTTCTAAGTTTACAGCCGAAGTGGTTGACCTAAACGGTGGTACAACGACTGAAGAAGTTATCCGAATTGGTACTTTCAACCTTATTGGTAAAGAAGGTTATTTAATCTACGATGACGACGCTAAGAAAATACAACCACTTGGACGTCAGCCTGAAAGCTATCAAGTAGCTTCAACGCAAGATTTGCTAGGCGCATCTAGTGGCTTTGTTGGCACTTACGTTGACCCTTCACGTGGTGCGATTTTGAACTTGTTCAAGCAGAAAGCGACGCTTAGCGAACGTTATCATGCTGGTGGTATTGTTGGTTATATCATTACCGGTATGCTTATCATTGGCTTACTTATAGGCGTATTCAAAATCATCCAACTTACTCTTGTTGGTGGTAAAATGCGTGGTCAATTAAATAACATTGATAACCCATCTAATACAAATCCGCTGGGAAGAATCTTAACGGTTTATCAAGCCAATAAGCAGGCTGATACAGAAAGCCTTGAATTGAAACTCGACGAAGCAATTCTTAAAGAGTTACCAAGCGTTGAATCTGGTATCAATATTATTAAGATATTTGCTGCAATCGCTCCTTTATTAGGTCTACTTGGTACGGTTTTAGGTATGATTGCAACGTTCCAGCAAATTACATTGTTTGGTACTGGAGACCCACGAATCATGGCTGGTTCGATATCAATGGCGCTAGTAACTACAGCGCAGGGTATTATCGCGGCATTACCACTAATCCTAATGCATAGCATTGTGGCTGGTCGAAGCAAGTCAATCGTTCACATACTCGACGAGCAGACTGCAGGTATCATAGCTGCACACGCTGAGTCGGAGAAAGAATAATATGTTGACCCTAGTCGGATTATGGGAATCTGTCAGGGAATTCATCGCTACCGGTGGAGACGTCTTGTATTTCGTCGCCGCCGCGCTCTTCCTCATGTGGGTATTGATGATTGAGCGTTATTGGTATTTAACGTCTGTTTTTCCAAGTATCAGAAAAAAAATTATTTCTGATTGGGATGCAAGAACGGACACTACCTCATGGTATGCGCATAGAATTCGTGACGCATGGATTTCACAAGCGTCTGATGGTTTAACAGCCCGTTTGTTAATCATTAGAACTTTAGTTGCAATGTGCCCTCTAATAGGATTATTAGGTACGGTTACCGGAATGATAGGCGTGTTTGAAACGATGTCTACTCAAGGTACTGGTAATCCTAGATTGATGGCCGCAGGCATTTCGATGGCAACGATTCCAACAATGGCTGGGATGGTTGCTGCTTTGTCAGGCCTTTTCTTTAGCTCACGATTAGAAGCTAAAGCGAAGATGTTAAGAGAGCAGCTTGTCGATAGCTTGCCACATCATTAAGAGAGAGTGATATGGGACGCAAAGTAAGAACTGAAGAAGAAGACGCGCAAATAGATATGACACCGATGTTGGATATCGTATTTATAATGTTAATTTTCTTCATCGTGACAACGGTGTTCGTAAAGCAAGCTGGTATAGATGTAAATAAGCCAGAAGGTGTTACGGCAACGAAATTTAAAAATGCGAATATCTTTATCGCAGTTACCGAGGACGGTAATGTTTGGATCGACCGACGAGAAATTGCGGTTGATGCGGTTCGGGCAAATCTTGAAAAGCTATTACTTGAGCAACCGACTGATGCGGTGTTCATCCAAGCGGATGAAAAAGCTAAGCATGGCGTCGTTGTAGAAGTAATGGATGCAGTTAAAGCCGCAGGTGTAGACCGCGTGGCTGTAGCAGTGAGGAGTTAACATGATTAGATTAATAGTATCTATTCTACTTGGTGCTGTAGTTGCATTTGGTTTGTTTGTGGTAATGGCAAAGCTAGTTGAAAATACTGGGGAGCCCGGTGAAAAGCCACCTCCACCTCCAGTAATTGACATTATTATGCAAGAGCCAGACGAATCAACTAACACACGTGTCAGAACGCCACCGCCGCCGCCACCTCCACCTCAGGAGCCGCCAAAGGTAGAGTTAGTTGAACCAGAAGCAGCAGAACCTGACGCTAACGGCTTTAGTCTTAATATACCTGGTGTTGATACTGGAAGTGTTGGAGTAAGCATCGGTGGTGTTGGTGCAATGATGCGTGATGGTGATGCGACGCCAATTGTTCGAATTGACCCGAAGTATCCCCCGCAAGCTGCACGAGATGGAAAAGAAGGTTGGGTTGATTTGTCGTTTACGATAAACGAAGTAGGTGGTGTTGAAGACGTGGAAGTCATCGATGCTGACCCGAAACGTATCTTCGACCGAGAGGCGAAAAGAGCGCTCCGTAAATGGAAGTATCGACCCAAAGTGGTTGATGGTGTCGCTCAAAGGCAACCAGGTTTGCGTGTTCGTTTAGAGTTTAATTTGGCAGGTAATTAATTATGATGAAGTCGATAAAATCAAGCAAGGCGCTATTGCTAGCAACATTGATGACATCGAGTGTTGTGTCGTTTAATGCCCTAGCTCAACAAGCTCTGCCTGTTGCTTGTCCGGGGTACGAATTACCCAAAACTAAGCTTTTAGGTGAGCGTGCCGGTAAGAAACTGCAGAAAGCTTACGAAGTATATCTAGATGAAGAGATTCCAGAGGACGATCGCGTCACTCAAGCGATCCAGATGCTTCGAGAAATCGAACCAAAAGAAGAGTTTGACAAGGCAACCGTTGAGCGCTTTTTGGGTCAGCTTTTAGTATCTGTCGAAGGTAAACAAAGCGAAGCATTAAAGCTCCTTGAAACTTCCGCGTCTAGAAATGAGTTAAATGACAAGGACCAAGCGGATATATTGAAGCTTGTTGGGGATTTGTCATTGCAGGAAGAAGAGTATGGTAAGGCAGTTGAGTTTTATCAGAAGTGGATGGATTTTACGTGTAAAGCAGATGGTGATACTTATACAAAAATCGCAAAGGCAAATACTGAGTTGAAACGTTATGACGAGGTTTTAGTTGCTGCCGATAAGGCGATTGAACTATACGAAGAACCAAACAAAAATCCATATGCACTGAAGATAAACGCTTACCATGAGCGCAAAAATTACAACGGCGCTGTCGATGTAGCTGAGGTACTCGTGGAGCTTTTCCCTACCGAGAAAAACTGGTGGTCTCAGTTGGGCTTCTTCTATATGTTAATAGAGGACTATGAAAGAGCACTAGCGACCTTCGAACTGGCGTATAAACAAGGGTTTTTGACAAAAGCATCCGAGTTTAAAGCGCTTGTTCAGTTATATGCGTCAAAGGAAGTGCCTTTTAAATCAGCTCAGATACAAAAGAAATATATGGATGAAGGTATGTTAGAAACCGAGCCTA
>CBFHTO010000129.1:0-5510 GCA_965658765.1 Glaciecola sp.
GGTCTCTATTGGGTAATTGTCCGGCACACAACACCACATGTTCAACATCCAATACCTGCACATTGCCATCGATAGAAATATGCAGGCCACTATCATCAATTTTATGATATTGAACACCGGCAATCATGCTTACGTTCTTATTTTTTAGACTTGCACGGTGGATCCAGCCTGTGGTTTTCCCTAATGTAGCTCCCACTCGGCTCGCTTTGCGCTGCAGTAGATAAAGAGTTCTTGGACTGGGACTTGGTTTAGCTTCTGTTAGGCCACCTTGTTTACTGTTACTGAGGTCTATTCCCCATTCTTGACTGAATAACGACTTATTAAGACTAGCTGCTTCTCCTTCATGGCTTAAATATTCTGCTACGTCAAAACCTATACCGCCGGCTCCGATAATAGCAACAGTCTTACCCACAGTGACTTTACGAGTCAGTACGTCTACATAACTAATGACTTTAGAATGTTCAATCCCTTCTATTTCTGGGGTGCGAGGTTTTATGCCACAAGCAATCACAAGTTCATCAAAATCAGTTAGCATGGCAGGAGTTGCGATACAATTTAACCGAATATCAACGTCATATTTGTTGAGTTGCTTGCTAAAATAACGCAGCGTTTCATAAAATTCTTCCTTGCCTGGGATTTGTTTTGCGAGATTGAACTGTCCACCAATAGTCGGACATTGGTCAAATAAACTCACCTGATGGCCACGTTGTGCCGCATATGTTGCGAAAGATAAGCCAGCAGGTCCTGCGCCAATAACTGCAATACGTTTAGGTGTTGATACTGACGTAAAATTGAGTAGTGTTTCATTAGCCGCTCTGGGGTTAACTAAGCAAGATGAAATTTTGTGCTCAAAAGTATGATCAAGGCAAGCTTGATTGCAGGCTATACATGTATTGATATCGTCACTATTGTTATTTTGAGCTTTGCTCATAAATAAAGGATCTGCGAGAAAAGGTCGAGCCATTGAGACCATGTCAGCGCAGTCATCTTCCAAAAGTTGCTCTGCGACTTCAGGTGTATTAATCCGATTGCTTGTAATAACAGGAATATTTACATGAGCTTTTACTTTTTTGGATACGCTTGAAAAAAGTGCTCGGGGCACCGAGGTAGCGATTGTAGGGACGCGAGACTCGTGCCATCCTATGCCTGAATTGATGATATTTGCTCCTGCTTTTTCGACTTCTTTAGCCAACAGTAAGACTTCGTCCTGAGAACTTCCTCCCTCGACTAAATCGAGCATAGACAAGCGATAAATAAGAATAAACTCGTCACCAACGGCTGCTCTTATTTGCCGTATAATACTGAGCGGTAAACGAATACGGTTTTTATAGTCACCACCCCAATGGTCTTCCCGTTGGTTGGTTCGTTTCACTATAAATTGGTTGATGAAATAGCCTTCAGAGCCCATTATTTCAACGCCATCATAACCCGCTTGCTTGGCTAGGCGAGCACAGCGAACGAAGTCTTCTATTTGTTTATCGACCTCTAAGGTTGACAGTTCTCGTGGTATGAAAGGACTAATTGGCGCTTGTATTGCACTGGGAGCGACTAGATTTTCATTATAGGCATATCTTCCTGCATGCAAAATTTGCATACATATTTTACCGCCTGCTTGATGCACCGCTTTTGTTACAATTTTATGCTGCTCTACATCTTCTTGACTCATCATAACTGCAGCGCCTTTTGCGACAGCACCCTCATAATTTGGCCCAATTCCACCTGTCACTATCAGGCCGACGTCACCTTTAACACGTTCTGTATAAAACGCCGCCATGCGCTCAAAGCCATTCTCTGTTTCTTCTAGGTTGGTATGCATCGAACCCATAACGCTTCGATTTTTTAATACTGTAAATCCGAGATCTAGCGTAGACATTAATTTTGGAAATAGCATTTTATTCCTTACCTATTTTATCAACTATGAAATTCACAAAATAGAGTGTAAGATATTCAAAGGTAAAAAAACATACTTAAAGTTCAATTTATTATTTTAATCGTCTCTAAATACTTTCTAATAGATAGGTCAAGAGAGACAGTGGAGTAGCAAATGGAAAAAAGTGCAGATATTCAAAAAGCAATAAAGCACAGCCCGTGGTTCAAAGATTTGCCTAGTGATGCTATCAATGAGTTAGTAAACGCTGCAAAAGCCAATGCCTACGAGCACCAAACCTATTTGTATCGACTGGGCGAGCAAAGTGACTTTATTTACTGCGTATTATCAGGCGCAGTGCGAATAAAAATAAATAGCTTGCTAGGACAAGAGTTTGCTATCACTGATTTCAATATCGGTAGCTGGCTAGGAGAAGCAGCGCTCACTGAAAAACCTGCGAAAATGTTTGAAGCACAAGTACTCAATTACACTGTGTTGCTGCAAATACCTGCTAATAAGGTGATTGATTTGGCGCAACGCCACCCTATTATTTATCGCAATTTGTTTTTCGCAGAAAATGACCATACCGTTCACATGAGTGAGTTACTCGGTGGTATGCTTTTTTATCCACTTAAGGCCCGCCTAGCGGGCAGATTGTTATGGCTAATAAAAGAAAATGGGATAGAACATAAAGAGGGTATTTTGATTGATAAAAAAATATCTCAACAAGAGTTTGCGAGCCTTACGATGGGGTCACGCCAGCGTATTAACCGCATTCTCAGAGAATGGCAAGACAGCAATATCATTAGTTTAAGTGAGCAGCGTTATGTCGTTAAGAATAAAGCTGCTTTATATGATGAGTTAGCGCCACTTGCCGACGAGTAAGTCTTTATTGGCTTTAAAAAGAAAAGTGTTCCTCTTGCAGGGACATAATGCTCTCGCTTCCTGACTCGATGCATAAGGCATGAGCTGTGGCTCTTGGCAGAATACGGTCAAAGTAGAACTGCCCTGTGATCAGCTTTGCTTCATAAAAGGCGCTATCGCTTGGCTGTGTGCTGAGGCAAGTCGTCGCGGTCATCATACTTTTTAGCCAATAAAAGGCTAATGTGACGTAGCCAGAAAACATAATATAGTCTACTGAGGCTGCACCTATCTCATCAGGTTTATCTTTTACTTTTGAATCAATGTTAAGAGTAAGAGATTCCCACTGTACTAAATATTCGTCTAATCGTTTTGAATGTGCCTTTAATATCGGGGTACTGAGTATTTTATTTGTAGAAATGGCGCTTAATACTTGGCGTATTTCTGACAAGTAATCTGTTAACAACTGTCCCTGACTGCCTAGTACCTTGCGGCCAAGCAAATCGAGCGCTTGAATACCAGTTGTACCCTCATAGATACAACAAATTTTGGTGTCTCGTAGTAATTGCTCCATGCCCCATTCTTTAATAAACCCATGGCCGCCTAATACTTGAATGCCATGATTGCTTGACTCAACGCCCGTCTCGGTTAAAAAAGCTTTTGCGATAGGGGTGAGTAGTGCAAGTTTCGCTTCAGCATCTTTCTTTTGTGCTTCATCTGTTGATGCAAAAGTAATATCGACGCTGTGCGCTAGATCAGTAATTAAGGCGCGACCGCCTTCAGCAAAACATTTCTGGGTTAACAGCATTTTTCTTACATCAGGGTGGACAATAATAGGGTCGGCGGGTCCGCTAGGATTTTTTACACCGCTCATTGAACGCATTTGCAAGCGGTCTTTTGCATAGGCAAGCGCACCTTGGAAAGCAGCTTCAGACGCACTAAGGCCTTCGTTTGCTACACCGATTCTCGCTGAGTTCATAAAGGTAAACATACAGTTTAGACCACGATTTTCGGGGCCTATTAAATAGCCCTTTGCATTATCGAAATTTATCACACACGTTGCGTTACCGTTAATCCCCATTTTATGTTCGATAGAGCCACAGTTAACGCCATTTCGATCGGCTTTATTGCCATGTTCGTCAATATTGAATTTTGGTACTAAAAATAAGGATATCCCCTTTGTACCCGCGGGAGCGCCAGACACCCTAGCAATGACCAAGTGCACAATATTATCTGATAAATCATGCTCACCTGCAGAGATGAATATTTTGCTACCGTTGAGTTTATAAGTACCATCATCGTTTTGTTCTGCTTTTGTTCTTAATAGCCCTAAGTCGGTGCCACAATGTGCTTCGGTTAAGCACATGGTACCGGTCCATTCTCCGCTGACCAACTTTGGCAAAAAGGTGCTTTTTTGAAAGTTGTTGCCATGGGTCTCTAGTGTGGCCATGCAACCGTGGCTCAAACCAGGATACATTGCAAAGCTATGGTTTGCAGAGCAAAGCATTTCTGTAATGGTCGTGGCTAATGAATGGGGTAGGCCTTGCCCGCCAAACTCAGTATTTTGAGATAATGTTGGCCATCCGCCATCAATATATTGTTGGTAAGCTTCTTTAAATCCATCGGGGGTAGCAACGTCGCCTTGTTCAAATTTGCATCCTTGCTCATCACCCGACTGGTTGATGGGCGAGAGTACTTGTTCTGAAAATTTGGCTGCTTCTGTCAAGATTGCTTCCACCATGTCAGGCGTTGCATCCTCATATCCAAGGCGCTCATAATGTGAATAACAATCCAACATTTCTTGCATTACAAACTTTATGTCACGCAATGGCGCGGTATATTGGGGCATGCTTTTTATCCTTATTAACGACAAATTTTTACTTTGCAGACTGGCATTAAACAACAAGTGGGGAAATTGTCGTGTCACATAAGAGACAAGCTTTTGAAAATAAGATTTACATCGGCCCAAAATCATACTTGTATGTCGCCCGTGCGACAAAACTCGGCCATGAACAATGGCACATTAGAGGAAGTGATAGCCAATACAGTAGCAAATCGAGTGAAGCCATTTATTTTCAATTCAACGAAACGCATTGTTAGTGAAGCGGGAGCAATTAAGCATCTTTTCGCTTTATGTCATTCGCAGGGAATACAACGTCCTTTAATTGTGACGGACAATGGTATTATTTCGTGTGGTTTACTCAACTCGCTCATCCAAAGATTACATAATCCCGCTAGCAACTCTGAACAAGAACAATTTGCAACGAACTCACTTCAGGACGTTAAATTCGATGTGTTTGACCAAGTAAACCAAGATCCTGATGAAGAGACCATAATTGCTGCAACTGAATGTGCTAAGCGTTGCAATAGTGATGGTGTGATTGGATTTGGTGGTGGCAGTTCGATGGATACCGCGAAACTAGTTTCGGTATTGGCTAACTCTTCTCAAGTACTTCAAGATATATATGGTGAAGACAAGATTATCGGAAATCGCCTGCCACTTATACTAATACCGACAACGTCTGGCACGGGTTCTGAAGTGACGCCTATCTCAATTGTTACTACGGGCAAAACCTCTAAAGCAGGCATTGTTGCAAACCAACTTTTACCTGATGTTGCGATATTAGACGGGCAACTCACGCTAGGCCTACCAAAACATGTGACAAGTGCAACAGGCATAGATGCAATGGTCCATGCCATTGAGGCCTATACCAGCAAAATCAAAAAAAATATCTACAGCGACATGTTGGCAATCCAAGCACTCAAGCTATTGTCACAAAAT
>CBFHTO010000130.1:0-5500 GCA_965658765.1 Glaciecola sp.
AAATCAACTTTAACCCCCTCCAACAACATCTGATGAAAGGCCTTGTTATTTTTTATCAATATAGGTGTTTCAGGCTTTGCAACTTGAAGCGCAACTTGTTCTAGCGTTACCGCAGGGATATGTGGATTAATTTTACTAAGAAAACTTAACAAGCGAGCACTCAAAACAATCTGATGATAATCACTTCGCTCTGGGCTCACACCATCTGGCGCTATGTCATAGCCGCAAGTATAGTCATATCCGATTGATTGGAACCATTCGAGACAGAGTTGTTCTAGTTGGTCTTCCGTGATCATTCTTGTTCGCCTAAATTGGTAGTATATGCTTGTTTAGGATGGTTACGCTTCGTGGGGTAAGCTAAACGTAACTTTTCACTAGTAACTAATGGATTAAGGTAGATTTTTCGTAATGTGTCTGGCTTTTTGTCGAGTAAAGCAGATAAGTCAGTAAGGGTAATAAATCGTTCATTGCAAAGTTGAATGATCACTTGATTGATGATGTCTTTGCTTTTGCGTCTATTGCCATCTTTGGCTTGCTGCGCAATTTTCTCTAGCTCTTGCCATTGCGAATCATCGAGTTTTGCGTCCGGAGCTAAGTCCGGACCTAACTCCGGATCTAGCTCCGGACTTTTCTCTAGCTCAGCAGAAACAGTGGGGTTATTAACAAAGCTATGCTCCGCAAGAAATTGTCCTGTCGCATTATCCGGAGTCGGAATTTCAACATTTAGTTTGTGATAAACCTTGCCTTTGTGTTCACCGGTTGACGATATCACTCCTGCTTTTTCAAGCTTAACCAATGCTAAAGTCACCTCTCTAGTATGGGCAGAAACTTGCGAGCAAAGCTGCTGGTGCGACAAGTAAACGTCTGAATAGATCGTAATTGTCAAAGTACGCTCCAGCTCAGATAACTTTTCGAATTTATTACCAAAACTCTCTTGTAGTTCATTGATCACCTCTGACGGGTATAGATCAATCATCCTCAATTCTAAAAGTGTTTGCTCGTATGGTTCTGCCACCTCGCGCAAAAGAGGTACTTTCCAATGCTGGCTTTTCCAACCGTTCAAAATATTAGGAATACCCGACCCTGCTTGCTCACCAAAATTCACATACCTAAACATCTGAGCCAACAATCGATTACGGCAATCAGGCTCACCGCCTTGCATCGCAATTTCAACAGGCACACGCATTAAACCAGGATTACGGAACCCATACATATCAGGGCGTTTAACAACTAATACTGATGCTCTGCCAGTATAGTCTGCATGGACAATTACATTTGCTAATGCTTCACGCAGCGCAACATGAACAGGGGTATCGTCTTGACGAACCCCGTCATCTAACTTGAAAGGAATCTTTAAATCTTCTACTAATTTACGATAAACCTTGCGGGAAAAATCATACAAATTACCAGACCATGTGCCATCTAGCGTTAAACGATCAACCCAACGTTTTTCGGTTTTGGCTTCAGGTCGTTCTTGATAATCCAAGATGTAATAAGGAAATTTTTCTTGGATAACTGGATGAGTACCAAACATCAACAAGCCTGCAACGGTTAAGCCTGCCTGCCCGCTATCCCGATTAATCCTCCAGCCGCCAATTCTTTGTAAAAAATGAGTGTTGTCTAACTCATTCCAAGGGTGAGACGGGTTTAAATTTGCGTAGTTTTGTCGGTAGACACGCAGTGTCTCTAAATCTAAATCTTCAATACCAAAATTAGTTAAAATTTCGTTATCTCGTGACTCTTCAATTTGCTCGGCCATCAAGCGCTTTACTTGCTCAACAGTCAGCTTTTGATCTGCTTCATGTTTTCTACAATAAGAATTTTCGAGTGGGTTTTTGTTCAAAAAAATAGGCCGCTCTTCACGCTTTGCTCTTCTAACTGTAATAACGAGTAGCGTGCTTCCGTTAACATCTACTTCTCTAACAGCGTCATTGGTTAATAAATTAGCACTCACTTTATTGGGGTTATTGGCAGTGTCGAATAAGTCTTTTTTAACGTTCGCTACATTCTTTATGCCTTTAAGAGCAAAACGTCCTTTCTTTTCACTCAGGCCAAGAATAATAATACCGCCATCAGTATTTGCGAATGCGCTATAGCTTTCCCACATATCATTAGGCACAGCGCCGTTGCCATCTCTACCTGACGCCTGTTTACATTCAAGCGACAATGATTCTTTTAAAACAGCGATATCATCTAAAGTGTTAATTTCAAAGCCAGTCATTTATCATCCAAATATAAAAAATTGCCAATAATTGCGCCCACGACACGAATCTTCAAGGCACGACCAGCCCAGTCTCTTGTCGTTTTTTTTCATTCTTGTTTCACCTTGTGCTCTTCAGCAACTAGGTATTCCATAATTCCAGTAATTGCGCCATCGCGCTGATTAACGGGATAGCCAAGTTTGCGTAATGTAATACGCATACTTGCACGCATTTGAGATTGAATATTGTCTCTTGTTTGCCAATCCACAGTTTTTAGTGCATGCAAATCTTTAGCTAGTTTCTCTGCTATAAACTGAATGCGGCCAGGCTCAACTTGATCAGAAGCTCCCGAATGCAGAATTGACGCTATAACTGGTGAGTCTTTATCATCAGCAACAAACATATGAATAGGGGTATCTTCGACCTCATCATCTAATGAAGCGATCTGCTTTTGCATGCGAAGCGCCGCTTGATCTAATTCATATTCACGATGTTCTTCTGCTACCACGAGGTTGCAATACTCAGAGGCACCTAACACATCAGGAAACAAACTAGCGTGATGCACATTCATACGCCGCAATTGGCGCATGCACCCCTCTCGGTCCTCATTTTTGATATATATTTTGCAAATATAACGCGCAATAATGCCCGCCTCTTCGTCTTCAGAGGCGGCTTTTAAGTCAGCATCAGGGAAATCTTCACTTGCCAGCGTATCGGTTAGCGCGTTTTCAATGGTTGAATCGTATGGTGAAAAGGTAAATAACCCAGCTTGATTAACAAGCCTGCCGTGGTCGTCCTTTCGCGGCTCTACAATGCGCACTTCTGGGCAGAGTTCATCGTCTGCAATAAACGTTTTGTTCAGTACATAAATAGCTCGGTATGGATTATCTTTTTCTTCATCAGAATCCACCTGTGAAAATGCGAAAAACAATGCAACATAAGTAGAATAGCTCCAATCGAGTAATGGTGTCATTAAGCCATGATGTTGCCCAACTGCCCATAGTTCATCTTCTGCATCATCCATTACTAAGGCGCTGTCTAGTAACCTACCTCTTACCGCCCGCCGAAAATGCTGTAACTGATTATCAGCCAAGGGCCTACCAATAATGCCAGACTGAGGAATACGTGCCAGAGATGGCGATAAATTCCAATCAAAACGCCGATGCCCTCTAAAGACGAGCTGCGCTTTCATACGATTGAAAAAATTGCTTTCCAACAACTCTGAAAAATCACGCCAATGCTCTAGGCGAGTAGTTGGAATCCGGCCATTTATTTCGTCAGCCAATATTTCGAACGTTGGTTTTTCGTTAGACCATAAAGGTATTGTTTCGAAGTAATCTTTTTCCATAATTTACTCACGAGTCCGTTTGCACATCGAGTTCGCCAGAGAGGAGCTTTGGAAGCAGACTGCTACGCAGCTGTTCAAGCCCATCTATTTCCAACGAATTAACCTCTACTCTTTGATCCATTGGAGCGAGAGTTTGTTCGAAGCTTCTAATTAAAGTTGCATCTGGTACTACGAAATTAACAGATGCCAGCTCTTTTTTATTTATCGAACTAAATACAGTTCCATCAGATCCACTATCACCGAGTGTACTTTCAATATGCCCTATAAAAGCATAAGTAAAGCTACGAGCTCTTGATTTATGTCGTATGCTTGCCACGCCACGACCAAGACAACATTCAGTTGCCGCCATGTTGCGATCCCCAACTGGAGCGCGTACGCTTATTAATGTGTCACCCGCCTGCGCCAAACGCTTTGGATCAGTTGTATATACACGAGGTCTAGGGTAGCGAAAACCAAAATCTCTTCTACCTTGAAAGAACACCATGCCTTTTCCAGCTTCATTATACGTATCTCCTTTAGGGGACTGCCCCATTACTACATCGAAGTGAAGACCTAATGATGACGCCTCCCAACCCTCGGGTATTTCACCAAGCTCTGACTCGACAAGCTTATCAGGAAAGAGCGCGGCAGTGCTTTTGAGATTGTCCAATTGCTCACCACTGAGAATGTCCAGTTCATCAATTGATTTACCAGCGATGGCGGCTATGGCCGCAAGTTCAGGATCTTCGCCGTTTTCTTTAGCTGCTATTTTAGCTCGAGTAGGATCAAAATCGACAAACCAACTTTTGAAAATTGCTTGCGCAATCTGTTCAAGGGATTGATTGATTTGATGATTGTGACGAATCTTAGTATCGAATGAATTTAATATAGACGCAATTCGCTTCTGTTCTGCAACTGGCGGTAAATAAACTGCGTGCTTCTTTAACTGCCCAAGATTAAATCCAGGCACAGCTGCACCGATACCATTATTTAATATTTCTGATTGCTTTAATGGACTTGAAAAAAGATAATAAATGAAGAGACTATCAGCCTTGTTAGGATCGACTGTTAACTTCATTTGTTTATTAGAAATAATATATTCCGTATACTTTAACTCTTCAGATATAATGCCAATCTGATTTATTGTTCCCCAACAAGTAAAGATTAGATCTCCAGGCCTAACAATCGAACGTTTAAATTCAGCTCCCTTTTCTTCACTAACATATACTAATCCATCATCTGACATACGTTCCACGGGGTTTGAGCTTAGATTGCCACCACGTATTACGGGAATACCTTCATCTTGGAAAAATTTAGAACTTATAGCCGAACCAAAAGGGCCTGTCGCCATAGAATGAGGAACGTTTAACGCAATATCTTCAATTCGATACTCTTTCCAATCAGACATCAAAACCCAACCCTGCCAAGTTATTTTTAATCTCTGCTTCTAGACGATCAGACTCCTCAAACTGTAACTTCAAATGTTCAGTAAGCCTTGCCATTTTTTCAGGAAATAGTTCACTGTCCTCCTCAGCATCAGCAGCTCCAACATAGCGACCGGGAGTTAATACATGATCGTGCTTTTCAATATCATCGATATTTACCGATTTAACAAACCCAGGTACATCCTCGTACCCCTCGCCCATTTGCCATTTGTGATAAGCATTCGTAATTTGGGCGAGGTCGTCCGCTGCAAAATCACGCAGAACACGATCTTTCATATATCCTAAGTTACGCGCGTCGATGAAAAGAACTTCGCCTTTGCGATCACGCAATTGTCTGCCGCTAGCTGCTGTGCGAGCACCTTTATTTTTAGTTAAAAACCATATACATGCTGGAATTTGTGTATTGGTGAACAGCTGACCTGGTAGTGCGACCATGCATTCGATCAACTTTTTACGGATGGCCCCTTCATTGTTAGTGTTTGAGCTCATCGAACCGTTGGATAGCAATAAGCCCAGCGCGCCGTTAG
>CBFHTO010000131.1:0-5482 GCA_965658765.1 Glaciecola sp.
AATGGCGGCGGTTTGTTCCGAGGCCTCGCTTCCGGCTGCTTTGTTGTATGCAGCTTTAAAGAACTAGAAAAAATTAAATAAAACGTATTTACATTGTCAAACAAAAATGCAATGCTGATTTTGCTGATTTGATAATAACTGAGAGGTAAGGATGACCGAATTTATATCCGAGTTTACGGACGCATTGCGCTCCGCTGGATTCGAGCCGAAAGGCAAAGTAATTGCAGATGATAAGTGGCACCCAGCCTTTTATATGGGTGAAAAAAAACCTTCCGGCGCATACTCAATGAAGATTGTAAACGGTGACTTCGCAATAGGTTGCTATTTCACCCGAAAAGACCCTGATAATAAGCACAACTGGCACTCAAGTAAGGGCGACTCATTTACTCCGGAACAGCGTAAAAAAATGGACGCTCGCATAAAAGCTGAACAGAAACAGAAAGAAATCGCAGAGCAAAAAAAACAGCAGAAAATTTCACGACTACTAACTGAATGTTGTAAAAAATTACCGACAACAAAAGAGCATCCATACTTAAAGAAAAAAGGCGTTCAGCCGCACCCTGTAAAAATCAGGGAAAAAACCAATGAAATAATAATCCCTCTTTATAACGCAGATGGAAATATATCCACTGTTCAGAAAATTAATAACAAAGGCGGTAAATATTTATTTGCTGGCGGTAAAAAACAAGGCTCATTTTATCCCTTGAGATATGCAAAGGATGATATGTCTGTAATCCTGTTTGTCGAAGGGTACGCAACAGCTATCAGCATCAGGCAGGGAGTTGACAGGCCGACTATTATGACTATTGACAGCGGCAACCTAAAACACGCTCTTGCTGTGCTTAGAAAAAAATACCCAGACAGTAAGTTTTTAATCTGCGCTGATAATGACGCATTTACAAAGAATCCGAAGGGTGAGCCGTGGAATGTAGGGCTTGAGGCTGCACACAAGGCGGCTGCTGCTGTAGGTGGCGCTTATATCGTATCCCCTGATTTTAGCAAACTTGACCCTGAAATTTACCAAAAGAAAAAACCAACCGATTTTAATGATCTGCATGAACTGCTTGGCATAGAAGAAATGAAAGAGCAGATAGAAATTGCAATCAACAGAATTCCTGTGCATCAGGACGCCGTCAGTGTCGTTGAGGACTCTCAGCTCTCAAATCAGCACGATGCTGGCGGTGACTATAATCCTGATTATGAACGCTATGAAAGATATGACGAGCCAGAAGAAAAACCAACGCAAGCAGTTGGCGATCTGGACATGAATTTTAAGGTCTTAGGTTATAACGATGGCACGTATTATTATTTTCCGTTCAAGGAAAGACAGATAGTTTCGCTATCGGCAGCGGCACACAATAACTTTCCGAATTTACTAAGGCTTGATACCGAGTGGAACTGGAAGGGAAAGTACGGCAACGACCCTAAAATATCACTACGGACTATAACAACGCAAGCCACCGCAGCCCTTATCGACTGCGCCCAAAAAAAAGGATATTTCAAGGCGGAGGAGAAAATCAGGGGAGCAGGCGCTTGGCTGGACGCTGGACGCACTGTTTTGCATTGTGGTGATGAACTTTACGTGGATGGCAAAAGAACGGAATTTGACAGCCTTGCCAGTGAAAACACCTATATTATATCATCGAGATTATTATCACCGGCAGAAAACCCTTTAGGTGCAAAGGAAGCAATCAAACTAAGGCAGATATGCGAAGGTGTCACGTGGGAAAATCCATTATCAGGCTTGCTACTGGCTGGTTGGATTGTAATTGCTCCGATTTGTGGGTTGCTATCTTTTAGGCCGCATTTGTTTATTAATGGTGAGGCAACAAGTGGAAAATCAACCGTTACCGATAAGATCATAAAGCCAGCCCTAGGGAAAATAGCACTTGAGGCAGACGGAGGAACGACAGAGCCGAAGTTACGGCAGATAATGGAGTATGACGCAAGACCGATAGTCTACGATGAGGCGGAAAGGGCGCAGAGTTTTGAGGCTGTAATTGCGCTTGCAAGGGCGGCAACGAACGGTAAAACAATAGGTAAATTCGGGCAAAGAATAACCAAGGCCAGATACTGCTTTTGCTTTAGTGCTGTAAATCCACCGATTGAAAAAACAGCGGATGAAACCAGAATGGTTTTTATGACGATAAAAAAGAACAAGAAGAGCACCGCCATTGAGGATTATGCAAAGCTGGTGGAAATGATTGAAGACACGCTAACCGAGGATTATGCAAATAGGTTACTTGCCAGAACGATAAGAAATATTGATGTTCTGCAAAAAAATATAGAGACATTCAAAAAAGCCACACGCAGAGTTTTAAAAGACCCGAGGGCATCAGAATTATTTGGCACGATATTTGCGGGGCTATATTTATTGAGCAGGTCAGATGCTATAAGCGTTGAAGATGCTGAAAAGTGGGTGGAGAAAAGAGACTGGTCAAGCTATACGGTTGACGATGCGGACACTGATCCGGTTAGGTTGCTGCAATATTTAAGCAGCTGCACAATTCGCATCAGCTACAAAAACCAAATGAAAGATTTTTCTATCGGTGAGTTAATCGACATGGCTTATAGACTTGACGAAGATGCAGATAAGCACCTGAGGCACTACGGAATAGCTGTAAAAGACGGACGTGTTCACTTCGCAGGGCGTTCGCAGAACCTCGCAAAACTTTTAAAAGATACTGATTGGTCAATAAAATGGACAAGGATGCTTGCCAATATCGACGAAGCCGAACCTTTCAGAATGTTTTATTTTGGCGTGGGCTATAAAACAAGCGGTGTGTCACTTCCGATTGATTTATTCAGGGACGAGGCGGCAAACGACCAGCCAGAGCAAGAGAGCTTTGCCCTAACGGATGAAGAAATTGAATGTGAGGAGATTCCGTTCTAATGCTGCAATTATATCCAGATCAGGCCGAGATCATGGCCAACCTAAGGGCGTCAATGCGGAAAGATAAAGCTGTGCTTTTGCAATCTCCGACAGGTAGTGGCAAGACTGCTATGGCTACTGACATGGTTATGAGCGCAGTAGGTAAGGGTAATAAGATGCTATTCAGCGTTCCACGTAAGGACTTAATGAATCAGACCAGCAATACCTTTGCCAGCCACGGCATAAGGCATAGCTTCGTAGCATCGGGAAGGCAGTATAATCCTTTTGCTAATGTCTATATCGGGATGGTTGATACGATGGCAAGGCGCATTGATAAACTCCCGGACGTTAACCTTGCGGTATTTGATGAATCACATTTCGGAGCAGCCGCACTTGGCAAAGTAATAGACCACTACAAAAAAAAGGGCGCATGGGTTATCGGTCTTAGCGCAACACCGTGGAAAATGAACGGTCAGGGGCTTGGTATCTGGTACAATAAAATGGTTGTTGGCAAGTCGGTGCGCTGGCTTATGGATAATGGAAGACTTAGCAACTATAGATATTTTTACGGCAGGACAAACGAAGATTTTGCAGCATTAAACAAAAAGACCGACAAAGAAGTCGCTGAATTTATGGAAAGCCGAAAGGTAATAATTGGCGATTGTGTTTCGGATTATCGCTCTCGCTGTATGGGGCGGCTGCATATTGTACGTTGCACGTCCATAAGGCATAGCCAACTAACAGCGGAGGCGTTTAGAAACGAGGGAATCCCTGCAACCCATGTAGACGGAAACACGCCAGAGGTAGAAAAAACCAGAATATTTAAAGCCTTTGCACGCAGGGAAATTCTAGTGCTTACGTTTGCGGATTTATTAAACTTCGGATTTGATTTATCGCAAGCATCAGGCATGGACGTTTGTATTGAAAGCGGCAGCGATATGAAACCTTCAAAAAGTTTGGCAGGGCAGATGCAGTTTTGGGGCAGGATGCTAAGAAAAAAACCAGATGCAGCCATAATAAACGACCATGTAAATAATTACATAGAGCATGGGTTGCCGTGTTCGGATAGAGAATGGACGCTTGATAGCAAGAAAAAAAGACAGGGCGAAAAAGCACCACCGACCAAGCAATGCCCGAATTGTTATTATGTTCATCCGCCTGCGCCTAAGTGTCCTGAATGTGGTGAGGTTTACGTTATTAATTCCCCGAAAGGCTTAGAAAAAGTTGACGGGCAGTTGCACGAAATAGACATCGAGGCGGAAAGAAACAGGTTAAGAAGCGCGCCAGATAAACCGCCACCACTGAACGATGAACAGACGCTTGATTATTTAATTAAGTACGCCAAAAAGATGAAATATAAAAATCCTTCAAGATGGGCTGCAAAAGAGCTTGCAAAAAGAATTAATAAGAGTTATGTTTGACGTGTTGAGTTTAAACTGAATTTTAATAAGGAGAAAAATAAAAATGACTAAAGTAATATTTGAAACACCAACTATATTAGACTTAAATGCCTTAACGGTATTTGGACTATCAGCTAAGCCAGCTAGTATCAATCCAATAGGTTATTTTGGAACTGGCTTGAAATATGCAATGGCGATATTGGCAAGAGAGGAGTGCAAGACTTCTATATTTATTGGCGAAAAAGAATACAAGCTACAAGTAAAAGACAGCGGTTTTAGAGGTAAAGTCTTTCAGGCTATTGAGTTAGTTAGCACCGATGAAAGAGTGCAATTGCCATTCACAACGGAATTAGGTAAAAACTGGGAGCTATGGCAGGCATTTAGAGAGCTTTACTGCAATACCATTGACGAAAGCGGCTCAACATACATAGAAGAAGGTAAAGTTACTCCTAGCGACTCTAAAACAATTATATCAGTGGAAAGTGAAGAGTTTGCCGATATATTTGAAGATAGATATAATCAGGTATTCCTTGAAGATGCGGACACTTACGGAACTAGTGGTGTTCAAATAATAGCTAAGGAATCTGAATATGTTTATTTCCGAGGTATTAGAGTTATGAAGACAGATAAGCCATGTCTTAATACTTATAATATATTGTCACATGTAACACTTACAGAGGATAGAACGGCAGCGTATGAATGGAATGTTAAAGATACGATTCAAGACGCTTTGAAGCTAGAGGAAAATAAAGATATATTAGAAAATGCTTTAAATGCGGGAGATAATTATTTCGAGTCTGAATTTCAGTACAACATATATTCACATGAGGAAATATCAGAAACCTTTAAAGAAGTTGGTAAGACTTGCAGTAATCAAAAAGTTAAATCAACCGTACATAAAACCTCGGATGAATATAAGGAAGCGCAAAAACAAGAAGCTGAAAATAAAAAACAACAGCACTTTTGCTACCAGCTAATTACTTTTCTAGAAGATGGCTTGGAGCTTGACTTTGCAGAGTTAGCAAAGGAAAATAAGGCTGATTTAATCGACATTTTAGAAGAACACTTGGAATACGTCTAAAAGTGAAAAGGACGCTAAATTATTTCACATTTTTTAATTTAATAAAAGAGAGTAAAAACCATGTCTAAAAAAGAAAAAGCATTAACGCCTGAACAATTAGTTGAACTATCTATAATAGATAGAGAAATT
>CBFHTO010000132.1:0-5418 GCA_965658765.1 Glaciecola sp.
ATCCATGGCACAATCGGGGTTTAGAGTAGACGCTTTAGACTTTATTTCCCATCTGTTGGTTGGAAATACTTCGAGTAGTATATCTAAAAACCGGTCTAGGGTGTCTCTGTCAGAAAAACGGATAAATGGGTTGCTTCTGTTTGAATGTTCCAAAAAGTAGTCAATAGCCCAAATTATTTCATCTTTATTGGTTTTATATAGTTCTCTTAGTTTTATAATGGCGTTGTTTGCATCTTTTAATTCCGCGTTCGATTCGGGTTGCTGTGGCGCTAACCTATCTGTGTTAGCTTGATCTTTTGTAGCTCGAGACTGCAATCGCAAACCTCCTCTACTTGTCGTCAAACCCTGAAGTAATTTTGCGTTCTTAATCCAATTGTTTACCAGCGGCAATTTTTCGAGATTGTGCTGAGTGACGATTACATCTATAGGGTCGCCGTCTTCCACGCACTTCAATACTGAATAGCACAGTTCGATGGTTGGTTCGGCAGGTTTAAAGAGTAGTGTTTTACTGTTGGCTGTATTGAGAGCTTTGGTGCTTACTTTATTCAATCTTCGTTTGTCTTCAGCATAAGTGCTTGCTTTGGACTCAATCCAATTAACAATATTGCCATACCATTGCGCATCATCAGCTGAACGCTTGTTTAAACGAGTCCTTGAGTTCTTCGTAATATTTAACGCCGCCTCAATACTTGATTTAGGAATCGACATGAATGCTACTCGAAATTTTTGCGATACTATGTAGTCAGTAAAGTGGAGGTAATTGCTAAATGTAATCTCTGGTGTGGCATGCCCTGCAAAACTGGCTAACAACCAATATTTATCTCGCGCAAACGTGTTGCCGCATACAAAACCCAACATATGCTTAATTCTATTGATATCGTCTTCAGTGTACCCCACTAAGTCCTCAAGAAGGGGCAATTGATCTTCGACGACTAAATGCAGGTTGGACAATGCTGAGTGGCGCAAACCGTGGAATGTAGATTTTACACCCGTCACAGCCGTTGCAATTTGAGCGAATATAGCACTGACAGAGTGTGGATTCAGCGGTATGTGAGGGGTATTCGACTCTGAAAAGAGTAAGATATTATCATTTTTCGCTATTTGCCTTCTTGTTGCGATATATCGCTTAATAAACTCACGTTCCCCTTCCAACAGCAAAACCTCAAGCGGGATCTTTCGTAACGATGATGATGACTTACCGTCTGCAAACTTATTATCCCGGACAAAAATCCAGCTTTCATCTGAATTTTCTATGTCATTTATTCTCAACTTTAAAAGCTCACCAAGCCTCAAGCCTGAGCGTATTGCAATAATGAATAGTGCTTTCAATGTAGGCTGTAGGCTTTTATCGGCTAGGGTTTTATCAATAAGCGATAAGACTTCTGCAAAAGCAAATTGGGGAATATAGTACGCTCTTACAAACTGAGTATTTTTATCATCCGTATCACTTAATGGCGCTGGTAACGGGCCTAACTGATAGCGTCGTTGCAGAAACGAATGGAATTGGTCGAATCTACCTGCCATGTAACACCTGTTCTTATCACTTAGCGTTGCATCTAGTATTCGCTTGTACAGCGCCTCGAAATCTTCTGGTTCAAAACTACTAATATCAATATCACTGGTGTGGGCTAGCCACGGTGTTCCGATTGCAGACCAGTATCTGCTCGCGCTCGACACTTTGATTTTTTGCTGAGTTAGCATTTCCTCTAGCCAATGAATTAATGAAGCAAAATTTCGGTTAAGGGGAAGCTTTTTTATTTTACCTAACGCTTCTAAAGCCAACTTGCTGGTCCTTTTATGGCCTTTTTCATCTTTTGGTGCCAAGGCAACTCTTACGTCCGATATTGTCTTTTCGATATTGATACCTGCACTAACATTAATGCTCTGCTGAAAATCAAATTTACTGCGCTTACTATTATGCTTTTGATGCTGGAATGACACACTCGACAACGTGCGATTCGATATTAATTCATAGACATCTGGCGGCAGTGAGGCACTTTTTATTTTACCGCTTGAATATGCAATAGTTGCTTGGTCAATATCGCAGTTTGGCCTATTTTCAATTACGCCTGCGCTTGCACTGCATAACGACTCAACTGTCTTTATATGGCGCACGATTTTACTATCAACGTTTTTTAGTGTTCTACTTAAAATACTCCATAAACTCTGCCTCTCACTAGTTTTAGCAATATCAGCGCTACTAAAAAGTGTCGCAATAAAACCAAGCGTTAGCGGATCTGGGTAAAATCTTCGAAGCGTTAATTCGGTATCATTTACAATCGTATTTGATGGCTGAGACTTACTAGAAAAAAGCAACTCGATAAAGATGCCATACTTATCTCGGACTAGAGGTTTTTGTAACTTTTGGCTCAGAAGCTGCTTCTTTAAGCTATCCAGCGCCTCAGGAATGCAGAGGCCGCCGAAGATACATGCAGACACCAAACAATTACCAATCGCTTCTTCGGAATTTGCTGCGCGGTTAGATGCATTATCATCGCTGAGGCGCGCAAGCCATTGCTCTACCCATGTGTTGAGTTTACTGCTTTTTTTAAACCAAGAAGCATTGCGCAGTCTTACTTCTCTTCGATATCGATGAATGTAGCTCGGAACTGGAAGCGACCACCTGCCCTCTTTGTTGCCTTCATTGATTGTTTTAGACAAGTAATTGCGAGCATAACGATATTGCTCAAACTTTTTATATTTGGTTTGCAGCTCTGTAATTATTTCGCTGAAAATTTGTTCGATATCTTCTTCAGATATACTTTTTATGTCAGCGGTTACATCTGAAGTAATTCTCTTTGCTATTAACAACTCAACATAATTGCGCACATCAAGCTGCCGCCCTTTTCTATTTTTTGCTCGTTGTTCATATCCGTATAATTTGTCTTTACTCTTCATAAGCGCAGACCTTTGATACTGCTGAAAGGCTTAATTTCAAGGTTTTTGCTTAAAAGCTGATTCAAGCATCTGGCCACTTCATCAAGATCTTTCATTGATACCCCACTGTAACGCGAGAATGGGTCACCATCTCCGTTTACGTGACCCATAAATGCATCGACCGCATGCGGTTTTGCGTTGTTATCCCGCAGCCACGTTCTAATGAAGTGCCTATTCCAGTTTAGCGGTATCGGCAATAAGTCAACACAAAAATCATCTAGGAGCTTCGGAGTTATTGTTAGGAAATCGTTGTCTTGAATGAATGAAAACAGTGGTAGCTCTCCCTGAAGAGTTTTACTTATATGTTTACCTTCTTTAGAGCTTAATTGAACAAAATAGTGATGGATATGCCTCAAGTGTGTGAGATAGTGATTCAGTTGCTCCTTTGCTAACGACGGCAGTTTTAATACTCTCCCTGCAGAGTTTGATCTGTTTTCTTTGTCTGCGACGAAAACAGTCGAGGTCTCAAGATCGAACGAGTCGATATTATGATATGGGTGTTTTACTGGGCGGTGCCCAGTCGATAAATTAAGTATAAAAAGGGTATAAACGGTGAGATAGTTGTGTAAAAACTCAATATTTTCCCATCCCAATTGCCTTTGCTTGAGAAGTTTTGCATACAACACAGCAAATAGCTTTTTGGCTGTATCTTCCTGAAGTTGCAGCGCACTACCGACGGTTAGATCAGTCTTTTTCTTAAAGTCACTTAATCCATAATTGTTATCGGCGTCTAGATACGAAAGAAAGTCTTGGTGTAGTTCGATTAATTTTTGTACTGGCACTTGATAGTAATAACAGGCTGCATGTTGAACAACTGAGCTACCTTTCATCAATGCAATCTCAGCAGCATCAGCGCCTCTTTTTATTAGATAATATGATAATACACCACTAATTTTGGCCGCAGTAAATCGAGTACAATGCTTCTTATTGATTCGAGAAATGCAATCAGAAATTTCTTGTGTAGTTACATCAATAGCTAAGTCTAAATGAAAAATACTGGTAATTAAGCTATTCATGCATTGTGGAAGAATCAACAATACTTCACCGTCGGCCGGTCGCAGCAGTGTTATTGCTTCTTTACCTATGTCGTAATTAGGCAAAGATGGCTTATAACGGATAACATAACGATCTCTTAACTCCCCCTTTTCAGCTTTTGTAATAACCACTTTATTGTCTAATAAATCACTGATCGTTCGGCCGGTAATCAGCGATAGAAAGAGTAAACCAAAGTGGGGATCATCAATATTTTGGATACACTCTTTCACAAGAATAGTGACTTCATGCTGAGTGAGATATCTAAACTCAGTGGTAAGTGACTTTTCCCTACGCTCAATATTTGCAGCTACCGAATTAGCCAGTTGCGCTTTTAAACGTGCTGATTTTTTTACTTCGTCTGGAGCAATAAGTGAGAATTCAAAGAAACGAGTCGCAGTTTTTTCATCTATAATTTTTTCTAAATGGTCCCCGTTACTGGTGGTTACATTGCCCTCTGTTGCCAATATTTCAGTGTACTTAGGTTCATCGTCTTCAAAAGGTACCACACTCTCTTTATTCGTATAATTTGGCTTCTTGTCAGGGGTTACCTTCTTTGGTTGAACTGCGCGATTGCGTTTATTTATGCTTGGCATCTTTGCCAAGTATTTATCAAATAACGATGCTAATGTCGTTAAATGATGTGGTGCAAGTTCGCACTGCTCTTTTATTTCCAAGAAATCTTTTTCTGTATAAGTTTTATAAGGTTCAAGTAACCCAAGAATGGCCTGATACTTGTTTGATGCAAAAATAATGCGCGTAGCATCCAAAGCTCGAGTTATGTAATCGTTATATCCTTTAAGCTTTTTTAATTCATAAGCAGCCACAAGGACATTTAGCTGCAGCGACAAAGCAGTTTCAAAATAGTCTTCTTTTACTTTTGATATAGAGATGATGAACGAATAAAAAGGCAAAGTTCCAAGGTTCTTATTAGCTTTCACTAAATCGTACAAGCCAGGGTCTCTACATAATCTTACCTGTTCTTTACTGAAGTGTTGGCGAAGCTCCTCCAAAACGTTATCGCTAAATGAGAACTCAAAGCTCTTAATTTCATTTTCGAAATACGAAAGATACGCGCAGTGACTTGCAACACTATTGCGTTGTCTTACTGCATAATCATCATCGAATAATCGATTAACTTTACATCGGAAAGACACTTCGTTCATCTCAGTAGTTGCTCAAAAACTGATTGCGTTTCGTTCTCTGGTCCCATCGAATTCTTAACAGCCCAGCGCACGGACTCGCGAGAGCACCCAGTCATATTCTGCACAGCAATTTGTGCTGATCGAGAGTAATTTGACGCCAATAATTGAGGCTTTAATGATGAAGGAATTGCTTCTATTAAATTGACCCACTGTGCCAAAGATACGGTTTTCTGCATGTCAAAAACATGTTTTGATAGTAGGTATTGCCACGCGTATTTTTCAAAATTGATGCCTGTAGAAGAGC
>CBFHTO010000133.1:0-5309 GCA_965658765.1 Glaciecola sp.
TGCTTTATTAATTGCCTCTCCGCTTGGATCACTTATATGTATAAATGGAATATTTAAGATTTCTTCCATCCGGTCAAGGACGCAGTGCATCGTATTACTAACGCACACTAAGAGGTCGGCACCACCTTTCTCGGCAGCTATTGCCTTTCTCTCTATATAGTCGCGAGCTTCGTCCCAACGCTTGTTTCGAACATAGTATTCAATATTGCCAAAATTGAGGCCTTGAATAAGCGTTTCACCTATTTCCCAGCCCCCCAAACGTTGATTTACTTTTTCGTTGATCATTCGATAATACTCAGACGTGGCTTGGTTACTCATCCCGCCTAAAATTCCTATCGTCTTCATTGGCACTGGTCGTTGCATGGGCTTTACTTTCCTATAAAAAATCTGGCCTATGAGTGGCTCATACTATCGCAATTATCCTAGGTATCACTTAACACCAGTTACAAAGAGTAACCGACACCGAGTATAAAGCGAGTATTTTGATCAAATGCATCAAAGCGAGCGAAGGCTTTCCATTGATCAGATTTTAGAATTTTTGTTTCGATCTCTACCGATAATCCACTACCAGTCGTAATGAAATCCTCGGTCAATTCTGCTCTAGCACCAAATCGACGACTTACATAAGAATAATAAGCGTAATATTCGAAGGGTCTCTCAAATAAGGTAATTTCGTCCTCAACACCAAAGACCAATTTCGTTTTGGAAGTGCTTAAGCGGCTTATCATTTCAACCCAATAGGTCGGAGAGTCTGGTTTAAAATAACGGTATTCGGCCCGCGCAAAATTTGCTTCCGTCATACGCTCCAAACTCACCTCATATGACGAGTAATCATTGATCTGTGATGAAACCTCAAGCTCAAGGTAATTTAGCTTACGGAAGCTGTCTAGGGCGGTACTAGCGTCTTCATTCTCAAGCTCACCTACTACCACTTCAAATTTGGTCGTACTATTATAAGCATAAACATGTCTTGCTCCCTTTATCCAACCATCCTTCGCCAATCCTGTAGAAGAGACTCTTCCTTTATAAGTTGGGATAACGCCAATCTCTGTTTTACTGCCTAAAGCACCTGTATGCCTAAAATAAATGCGGCGGAGATAGAAGTAATTAGAAACATCACTGTCGATAGTATTGTGACTAGAAGAAAACTCGTCACCCGTTACTCCGAATGCATTAATACTCCATCGTGTATCAGGAATAGAGAACTCAGAATATGCACGCACACGGTACTGAAAGCGATGGTCACGATTTGAACGGTCGTCTAGACGGACTTGCGTATCTAGCTTGTTTTTAAAAAGGCTATCGGCAGATGCAGCGTTGCTAAAAATTGCGATAAATAAAGTAAGAAAAAATAGAGGGCTTGCTTTCATTCGGTCCTTGGTATGTAAAAAGTTAACTCGAGAGCATTGTGCCTACTAATAATGATCAATAGCAAGCTTTTTTACAGAGCAAAAAAAAGGCGCTCACTGAGCGCCTTCTTATTATCTTCGAAAAGATATTAGTCTAGGATTTTAGCTACTACGCCAGCACCTACAGTACGACCACCTTCACGGATTGCGAAGCGTAAACCTTCGTCCATCGCGATTGGTGCAATTAGCTCTACGTGGAACTTCAAGTTGTCACCAGGCATTACCATTTCTACGCCAGCAGGTAGCTCTACAGCACCTGTTACGTCAGTTGTACGGAAGTAGAACTGTGGACGGTAACCTTTAAAGAAAGGAGTGTGGCGACCACCTTCGTCTTTGCTTAGTACGTATACTTCAGCTTCGAACTTAGTGTGTGGGTTGATTGAACCAGGCTTAGCCAATACTTGACCACGCTCAACGTCTTCACGCTTAGTACCACGTAGTAGAACACCAACGTTCTCACCAGCACGGCCTTCGTCTAGAAGCTTACGGAACATTTCAACACCAGTACAAGTCGTCTTAGTTGTATCTTTGATACCAACGATTTCTACTTCTTCACCTACTTTGATAATACCTTGCTCAACACGACCTGTTACAACTGTACCACGGCCTGAAATTGAGAATACATCTTCGATTGGAAGGATGAATGGCTTATCGATGTCACGCTCTGGCTCTGGAATATATGAATCCAATGCTTCGCCTAACTCAATGATTTTTGCTTCCCACTTTTCTTCGCCTTCTAGCGCTTTAAGTGCAGAACCTTGAATTACTGGTAAATCATCACCTGGAAATTCATATTCTGTTAGTAGCTCACGAACTTCCATTTCTACTAATTCTAGTAACTCTTCGTCGTCAACCATGTCGCATTTGTTCATGAAAACGATCATGTAAGGAATACCAACTTGGCGACCTAGCAAGATGTGCTCACGTGTTTGTGGCATAGGACCGTCAGTTGCCGCAACAACCAAGATTCCGCCGTCCATTTGAGCAGCACCGGTGATCATGTTCTTAACATAATCGGCGTGTCCTGGGCAATCTACGTGTGCGTAGTGACGTGTAGGAGTATCATACTCTACGTGTGATGTAGAAATTGTGATACCACGCTCACGCTCTTCTGGAGCGTTGTCGATTTGATCAAATGCTTGAGCGTCACCGCCGTAAGTCTTTGCTAATACCGACGTGATTGCCGCTGTAAGAGTTGTTTTACCGTGGTCAACGTGGCCGATAGTACCAACGTTTACGTGTGGTTTATTACGTTCAAACTTCTGCTTTGCCATTTTCTTCGTTTCCTAAGTTTAATATTCATTCCAATATTGGAGTGAAGTGAACTTCTATAGTTAAAATTAAAATTGTTTACGTACGGGAATCGATTATTGTCTTAGCGACATTATTCGGTGCTTCCGCATACTTATAAAATTCCATTGAGTATGACGCCCTACCCTGCGTTGCAGAACGCACAGCGGTGGCATAGCCAAACATTTCTGAAAGTGGTACTTTAGCGCGCACAATCTTAATGCCTGCTACACCCTCTTCCATACCTTCAATTACCCCGCGACGGCGGTTTAGGTCTCCGACCACGTCACCCATCCAGTCCTCGGGAGTGGTTACTTCAACCTGCATAGTCGGTTCAAGCAACACTGGGTTGGCTTCAGCCATCCCTTTCTTGAAACCCATCGAAGCAGCAATTTTAAACGCCATTTCAGAAGAGTCAACATCGTGGTAAGAACCATCGAATAAGGTTACTTTAATGTCTAGTACAGGATACCCTGCTAGTACACCATTTTGCATCTGTTCCTCGATGCCTTTATCAACCGCTGGTATAAACTCCTTGGGCACAGTGCCACCAACGATCCCATTCACAAATTCGTATCCAGCACCTTCTTCGTTTGGCTCTACTTTTAACCAAACGTGACCATATTGGCCTTTACCACCAGATTGACGAACAAATTTGCCTTCTACTTCAACAGCCTTGCGAATAGTTTCACGGTAAGCAACTTGTGGATTACCCACGTTACATTCGACGTTAAACTCACGCTTCATACGGTCAACAATAATATCTAGGTGCAATTCACCCATGCCTGATATTATTGTCTGACCTGACTCTTCGTCGGTCTTCACTTTAAATGACGGATCTTCAGCAGTTAATTTACTTAACGCTATTCCCATTCTTTCTTGATCTGCTGTCGATTTAGGCTCAACCGCAATTGAAATGACAGGCTCAGGAAAATCCATTTTTTCAAGTGTAATGATGTTATTTGGATCGCACAAGGTTTCACCCGTTGTTACGTCCTTCAAGCCGATCGCAGCAGCAATATCGCCGGCGCGAACTTCTTTTAATTCTGCTCTATCGTTCGCATGCATTTGCACCATACGACCAATACGCTCTTTTTTACCTTTTATCGGGTTATAAACAGCATCACCTGTTTTAATCACGCCTGAATAGCAACGGAAGAATGTCAATGTACCCACAAATGGGTCAGTCGCTATTTTAAATGCTAAGGCAGCGAATGGCGCGCTGTCATCTGCCTCTCTTGTTGCTTCGCTTTCATCTTTGTCGTTCAGAACACCCTTAATTGCCGGTACTTCTGTCGGCGCTGGCAAAAACTCGACAACAGCGTCAAGCACAGCTTGCACGCCTTTGTTCTTAAAGGCAGAACCACAAGTAGCTAAAACAACTTCGTTGCTTAGCGTTCTGATACGCAACCCTTCTTTTATTTCAGCTTCGCTGAGCTCTTCGCCGCCGAGGTATTTTTCCATCAGATCGTCATTTGCTTCAGCGGCAGCTTCAACCATCGCAGTGCGGTACTTTTCAGCCCTAGCAACATGCTCGGCGGGAATTTCTTCATATGAGAAAGTTAGACCTTTATCAGCCTCATTCCAATTAATCGACTTCATTTTAATTAAGTCAATGACGCCTTTGAATTCTTCTTCTGCACCAACATTTATTTGAATTGGTACACAGTTGGCGCCTAGTCGCTTGCGAATTTGATTCACAACGCGATCAAAATCTGCGCCGGCTCGGTCCATCTTATTAATGAAAACCAAACGGGGTACTTGGTACTTATCGGCTTGACGCCATACCGTTTCGGATTGTGGCTCAACTCCTGACGAACCACAAAAAACAACGACCGCACCATCGAGAACCCGAAGTGACCTTTCTACTTCAATTGTGAAGTCGACGTGCCCCGGTGTATCTATGATGTTGATACGATGTTGTTCAAATTGCTGCTGCATACCCGCCCAAAAACAAGTGGTGGCAGCAGACGTGATCGTAATGCCGCGTTCCTGCTCTTGCTCCATCCAATCCATAGTGGCTGCGCCATCATGAACTTCACCGATTTTATGTGAAATACCGGTATAGAATAAAACACGCTCAGTTGTTGTGGTTTTTCCCGCATCAACATGTGCAACAATACCAATGTTGCGATAGCGTTCGATAGGTGTACTACGTGGCATATTTCTCTCTTATACAAGGTTGGTCAGGAAATAAGGTGTCGGTGGCAAATAAAGGGGGCGGTGTTAATTAATCTGCCCCCTTTATTCCCCGCCGACCCATTTATTTTCTAACGCAAGACTACCAACGGTAGTGAGCAAATGCTTTGTTAGCTTCTGCCATGCGGTGAACGTCTTCACGCTTCTTAACCGCACTACCTTTGTTGTCCTGTGCGTCCATCATCTCAGCTGCTAAACGCTGTGCCATGGATTTCTCACCACGTTTACGTGCCGCATCAACCATCCAACGCATACCAAGCGCGTTACGACGAACTGGACGAACTTCTACAGGTACTTGGTACGTAGAACCACCAACACGACGAGATTTAACCTCTACTGTGGGGCGGATGTTGTCAAGCGCATCTTCAAACACGTCTAGATGTGGTTTGCCGGTTTTTTCAGCAACAATTT
>CBFHTO010000134.1:0-5298 GCA_965658765.1 Glaciecola sp.
GTTTTTTACCCTCGTACTCCCACTCTTCAACGGTAAATGCGCCTGATACAGTAACTTTTGAACCCTTTCCGATGTATTGCGCTAGCTTCTGCCACCTTTCACCGAAGCATTTGCATGTAACCCATGATGTTTTTTCGTTGTCACCATAGCCGTTTTTGGTGGCCAAACTAAATGTACTAATTGCTTTGCCGTTTGGAGTGAATCTAGTATCTAAGTCACTTCCCATATTTCCCGATTGAACTATTATGTTAATACTCATTTTTTTACCTTATAAATTTGGTTGAGCAGCGTCCTTGCTACTCTTGCAGGGTTAGTCGTTTAATTGCTCTAATGCAGCTTGTTCGAACTCTTCGATTTTCTCGCTTTCGATGAAAGCAAGGAACTCTTGTGGTAGCTCGCTATTAAATTCTATAAACTCTATCTCTGGAGGATCGTTAGGCTCTGAGCTTGCAGAGTTAATAATGTAATTTGTGCCAGGGTAATACTCAAAATCAGCTTCAATTTCAAAACCTAAATATGTAACTGTAAATGTCATTTATTTCTCTCCAGAGAAGTTTTTAAGTGCTGCGCGTTCTGCGGTGGTAAAAATCCCGCCTTTTGTTGGCGCTCTCCATAAACTGTTTTTTGCTTCGTGGGGAATTTCTTTCATGGTTAGTAATGCGCCACCAACATCATCATTGGCTATACGCTCTTTCACTTCTGCTACCTCATCAAAAAAATCTCTTACAGTAGCCACATGCTCAATTATTCGGTCACATTCAACCTTGTAATCTTTATCGTTTGGCAATCTTCCATCCATATCGCTATCAGCGGTAGCAATGCCAAGTACGTTAAGTAATGTATAGCGCTGCAAATAAGTCACAGTTGATCCAACAGACTGCACCGCATTTTTAGAGCCTGACGTATCCAGTGGAGCGCTCATGCTTGATGTTTCACTATGACCATGAATGTGCGTAACGTGACAAGTAACTTCAATCCCATCTTTATGATCTTGAGAGAACCTATAAGACAAACCGCAGGTTTTAAGCGGCTCTCTGATTTGCGCGATAATGTCTGAAAGTGGCGCATAAAAATAATTATGGCCTTGCTTGTTTTTGGTTATAACAGGGCATATTGACTGAAATTCGCTAATAGCTTCAAAGTAAGCTTTTTTAGCTTGCCCAATATCCCATCGTTCCTTCATTTGCATAAGGCGCTCTAACTTATCAACATCAGCGCCTTGTGAAATTGCCATTTCAATAAGTGCGTTTGGAGAGTTAAGTGCTATTTCGCTCATTGTTGCAACTCCAATTCATCAAGCTCTTTGCGAAGCTCTCTGCGCCTTTCTTCTTTGCTTAATAGCTCAACCGCCCTTAACTTGCTTTTTACAGTCTCAGGGCCAAACTGAGATAAATTAATCTCTGTTTCACCGATCAACACATGCTCACTTGGTGAAATCTCATGTAAGGGATGCTTAGAAATAGTCACATCAGCCTCCATGTGGTGATACTTAGATGCGAACACAAATACCTTCATGCCAATACCCTCATTTGCTTGCATAAAAAATCTCTTAGCTCTCTCATAGGCTCTAAGTCGATATCAATGCCTTTTACAAATACACTGATATTCTCTTGCCCCCCAAAATAGTGAACAACGCCAACAGTAAGAGCGGTTGGTCTGTATTTGACATCACAACCTTGCGCTCTAAGCCTCTCGCAAAGGTACTTAATTGACTCTCTAAGCATTTCAAACTGCATCGTTATACCTCCATTCCCTAACCAATCTCCAGCCGTCTTGAGTTGGTTTGATGTTGTATAAAAGCCCCGCTTTCTTTAAACAGGCTCTTGCCTTAAAAGCGGTTAGGTATTCGTAATAGTGGGTGCGGTGCATTTTAAATCCCTCGAAACTATTGGTTAAATTCAGAATAAGCATTAGTTTACTAGTTTGATAAATGCAGTCAAGTAGATTTACTAAAAAAATAAAATTAAATTTACTATTATTTTTAACAAGCAATAAAAAACCCGCCTTTTTAGCGGGTTTTAGGTTTAAACTAAAAATCAATCAACATCTTTTCCCAACAAATGCTAGTATTAATTTTTTCATCGTAAAACTTATTTGCTACCAATCCGAAATAGAGTGAAAAACCCTACCTATTACGTTTAACAACTTCCTTTGCTCAGAATCCAGAACTTCGTCAGGGTGCTCGTCAGAATTAAAACTATTTATCCTAAGCCCTCCACCTGGCATTAAATACAACCTTTTTATTCTAAGCAATCCGTCATGGTTAATTGCGTATGTATCACCATCAATAATATTCTTAGTGCCGCAGTCAACAGCTACCACATCACCACTATAAAGCCTTGGCTCCATACTATTGCCTACAACTTTAACGCAAGCTGCGTTATCTGCCAAAACGCCTTTGCGCTTTAAAAACCCTTTATTAAACCTCAATGTTGGCCCATTAACTTCTCTTGCGGAATCAAACCCGCATCCTGCTGCCAATTCTACTTCCATATAATATTTTACCTCTACTTCGTTATCAGATAATGGTGTTTTACTATCCCAAGTTTCAACAGCGCCAAGCTGGTAAACATTTGTAGGATCTTTAGTTTGGATGTCTGTGGCAGAACTTCTGTCTTTATCCATCCAATATTTAGGTTTATTAAAAGCAGACTCTATTCTCCTTGCTAAGTTATCCCCGATATTGCGAGGGTTATTAAGGTTCTTTATCTGACTAACCTCAGACTTGCTTATATTAGCAATTTCGCAAAATAAACTTTGGTCGCTATTTGTTTCTGATCTAATCAGATAAAGCATGTTCTTAAGTCTTATTTCTTTCATGTCCATTTATTTCTCCCCAATGAATTCCCTCCATCGTACCGCTTGTAATTTATTATTAAATGATTAAAATAATAAATTCACTTGATTAGTTTTACTACTATAGTAAACTTATGTCAAATTAATTTACTAACTAGGATAAGTAATGACGTTTAAAGAGTTTTTAAGCATTACGCAATACACAGAGGTTTATGCGAGCCATTGCCTACTGTATATGCCTAACTCAAGACCATCAAAAATGGCTAAGAACTTAGGTTTTGAGCCTACCGAAGAAGAAAGAAAGCACATGATCAAAGTCAAGACATCTAAAAAATATCGTGACTGCGCTTAGCTGGTGTGCATGGATGGTGAAAGTCAATCTTGATGCGTTAAACATCAAATCAAACCCAAAAAAAACCGCCATAAGTGCGCGAACACTGGCGGTTAATTAATAACAGAAGAGGTAAGTATGAGCGAAATAGAGAATAAGGTCAATAAAATTGAACCTCCATATAGTGGGATATGTGAAGGCATCTTTAATTTTGTTGAGTCAGATGTTTCGGTGTTTGATTGTTTAGATATGGTTTTCGATTTTGATATTTCCGAGTTTAATGAAGCAAATAAACTAATCACTGCAGACATGCTTGATTATAAAGAGCATATCTATGCGTTATCAAACCCATTAATTCCTAATCTTTTAAAAATAGGCAAGACAACGAGGTCAGTTGATCAGCGAGTAAAAGAGTTATCTGCATCAACAGGAGTTCCAACACCATTTGTTATTGAGTCTGTCTTTATTACTGACGATTGTGCTTTTGCCGAAAAATGCATCCATGAAGCTCTTTCTGATTTGAGAGTATCAAAGGATAGGGAATTTTTTAATTGCAGCGTTAAAGAGTTTGAGATGGCAGCTAACTTATATGCAATTAAAAAAGGCGAAGACTTATCCCCCATGATTCATCATAAAAGATTCTTTACAGGAATATCTTTACCGAAGTGTGATTCTGAAACCATAAATATAAGTTCAAAGACACTATCGCAACTCAAGGAAATCAGCAAAGGAGATATAAATGTAATCGCTACTGGACTCATTGAACTAGCTATAAACGCATATGGTGAGAGTGCCTTATTCACAGTAGACGAAAAACATAATAAAGCACTTCTATTCCCATCCCATGCAAGCAATGAACAGTGGGCTTTAAATCAAAATTTAAAAGGTGATGAAAATGGCTAGATCAAGAAACATAAAACCTTCATTCTTTAATAATGATGAGCTAGCCGAAATTGAACCTTTAGGCCGTTTACTATTCATTGGACTTTGGACCATAGCGGATTGCAACGGTAATTTTGAGTGGCGTGAAAAGCGCATTAAAGCTCAATTATTACCATACGATAATTGTAACGTGAAAAAAATCGCGATTAATCTGGATAACTCTGGATTTATTCGGTTCTACTCCAACCAAGGTAAAATATACGCAAATATTACAAATTTCACCAAACATCAAAACCCGCATAAAAACGAGCGCGACAAAGGCACAGAAATTCCAGATTTTACAGAATGCGCACGTGCAGGCCTTGATATATCTACACTCACGATTAATCTGGATAACTCTGGATTAAAACGGAACGACTCTGATAGCAATCGTGCTGATTCCTTTAACCTGATTCCTGATTCCTTTAACCCTGATCCTGATCCCCTTAACGCCGCAAATCAAAATGCGACAAGCGCAAATGATTTACTTGATGCGCGATTTGAAAAGTTTTGGTCAATTTATCCAAACCGAAAAGATAAAGCCAAGGCTAAAGCTGTATTTAAAAAAATCAAACCTGATGACATTAAGTTCCAAAAAATACTTAGAGGCCTAAACAGTCAGATTGAATGGCGAAAAAATGCAAACGGTAACTTTAGACCTGAATGGAAATTACCTACAACCTGGTTAAATGGTGAGAATTGGGAAGACGAAATAGCCACCGATCAAGATTTGAATAGGTTTAACTCCACCACACAGCAAAACGTAAACATGCTTGCTAATTTGGATTTAGACTCATGAATCAGGTTACCTTCAAAAGCAACTTCACTGCGCTTGGTGAATATTTTAACAAACCACAAAGCGAAGCCCTTGCGAAAATCTACTGGCGAAAGCTAAAGCACTTGACTGATGAGCAATTCGAATCAGCGGTTAGCGCTTGCCTTGATGACTGTAAATTCTTTCCTAAAATACCTGAAATTACAGAGAGATCGCCTAAAGCTTTAGCGCTGGAAAACAAAGGTTCGTTAAATTGGTGTCAAAACACAGATAAATTACTAGCGCTTTACTCAGAAAAAGCAAGGGAGGCAATCTAAATGAATAAGCGAACACTCGTAGAAAAAATAGCTGACATATGCCTAGAACTTGATGATTTCTTAAGCGCCAAATTCCTCGCAAATACACTACAAAAGCGAACTTGCAATATCGTAACTTCTATCAATAAAGCTAGGCATAACGAAGGTTTCTGCGTCCA
>CBFHTO010000135.1:0-5246 GCA_965658765.1 Glaciecola sp.
CAAGTCCTCAGAATAACGGTAAACCGCACCAACCTTAAGGCCTAGACCAAACGAAAAATCATGACCATTATTTGTCAGTTTCTCAGGATTGAGTGAATTATTTGCAAAAGGTGCTAGGCCTTCCGCTCTAAACGCTTGCACCGCTCCAATTACAGCCACTCCAAGATCGAGAGATTCGTGAGCCTGCCATGCATAAGAAAAGTTTAAAAACAACTGAGTAAGGTCAACACCGGTCCTGCCATTACCAAAAGTGCCGTTAGCCGACACAATACTGTTTGACTGTGGATCAAAAAGCCTAGCGCTACCACCAGTATAAGTCGTATTCATTCCACCATTCCCATACAAAGAAACGCCAAACGAACTTGTTTCATCAATTTCTTTCACATAAGCGATATTTGGAATAAAAAAGAACTCTCGATCTGACTCTATGTTTTGCTCACCAATTGAAAACGGTATCTGACATGGCGTTTGTCCGGGTGCGTCGCAGGATGGAATGGCTCCGATCACGGGCGAAAAACCATCAGGTAGGCTTGGGCTTCCACTTACGGTGTACTCTCGAAATGGTGCAAACACGTTTAATCCAAGATCAAATCGAGTGCCAACTCTTAGCATATTTGCAGGATTAGTTGCCATCGATAGAGCATCAGTTCCTCTTGCGATACTTGCGCCTGCCGTACCTTTGTCTTTAGCGCTATAGCCTAGTGTGTAGTATCCGTTTGTTGCTTCTGCTGTCATAGATACAAGCCCTAAACAACAAGCTAGCACCAACGAGGGATATTTGTGTGAAATCGTTTTATTCGATTGTATCAAAGCGTACAAAGTAATGTTCCTCAAGCGATTATTATAAAAAGTTATCCCGAACGAAATATTATTCATCAGCATTACTTTTCATGTGAATGCCACAAGTTTACAAGTTAAACAACGGATATACTCGCTACATTTTCGACTACCATATTCTATTTTTGAATTAATACGATTAATATAAAGCCCACTCCACCTCGTGCTACCATATGGGTTCGTTTTATCTGCTCTAAGCGTCTGGCATATGCTTTGTTTTAAAAATACTACTTGGTGTTCACGAATTGAAAATGTTTCTCTTAAGGCAGATGCCGGTGAGTGTTGGTTTTTATTGGGTAAAAATGGTTCAGGTAAAAGTTCATTTTTGACGCTTGCTGCAGGGCTTTGTGATGCCTTTACTGGGGATATTAAATTCAAGGAAGAAGCACTACAAACTCAATCTCTAGAGTCGCTATCAGAGCATCGAGTATTTTACACTCGATCGCAAATGCCAGAGTTTGATGTGCCATTGAACGAATTATATAGTTTGTATGGTCATAAGAGTGAACTGCCTCGCTTAATTGAACAAAGCTTTGAATTAGAGTCCTTACTTCATAAGCCCTTATCGCAGCTTTCAGCAGGTCAACAACAACGTTTTTTCTTAAGTCGAACCTTTTTAAAAGCATGGCATACAATTGAGAGTGGCGAGGCTTTAATTTTGTTAGATGAACCATGCGCTTTTTTGGATATTAGCTTTGAAGCCAAATTTATGCAGATGGTCAGGAAGTTTTGTGACCTTGGTAATTTAGTATTTATTGCAAGTCATGACATAAATGAGGCAAGTCGCTATGCAAGTCACGTTGCTTTTGTAAGAGACCAAACATTTCTATGTCAAGGTGAAGTGAATAAGGTATTGAATCGAGAAAACTTAGCCAAGACCTTCGATCACCGTTTTTTTGAATTGAACCCTTCACGTATTAACACTGGCGAGTTTGAGCCTGATAAGGGCACACAGCAAGATCCTAAAGCCACTCAAATAGCATGTGAAAGTCTTAAAAATACAGAAGCCGAATTTTCGGGCCGGCCATTTTTCGTCGCAGAAAAATGCCAGTGATAGGTTTTACTTTTCTTTAAGAAATGCCAATAGTATTCCTTTGAAATCGGTCTCTTTGAGCTAAAACCAACAAAATTTCAATACGAGTATCATATGAGCATCAAATCTTAAAGGATGATGAGTTGTGCATAAAATAGAGCTGAAAAATATTAATCACAGCGCTGGATAATCAATAAACGTCGGTGACAGCGGTTTTGGCTGTGATACACTTTCAATCTTAATCGTTTATTGTAATCACATCTAATATGATGATTCACAAAATAGAGCATAAAGCGGTTTATAATTGAGCAAAAAATCAGAAATTAAGTTAATTTAAAGGAAGTATTGTGAGCGACTGGAGCATTGATAGTTGGCGTTCAAAGCCAATATTACAACAACCACATTATAATAATCAGGCGGAGTTATCTGATGTGGAATCAAAACTAGCTAGCTATCCACCTTTGGTGTTTGCAGAAGAAACACGGCAGTTATACAAGCAGCTAGGCGAGGTTTCGCAAGGTAAGGGCTTTCTTCTGCAAGGAGGAGACTGCGCTGAATCGTTTGATGAATTTAACGCTCCAAAAATAAGAGATACATTTAAAGTCATATTACAAATGGCAATCGTCTTGACCTTTGCAGGTCGTTGCCCAGTGACAAAAGTTGCTCGTATGGCTGGACAATACGCCAAACCGCGTTCATCAGATTTCGAAACAATTAATGGTGAGAGTTTGCCTAGTTATCGCGGAGATATCATCAATAGTTTTGAGTTTACGCCTGAGGCACGAGAGCCGGATCCTAAAAGGCTATTAGATGCATACCATCGTAGCGCGGCGACGCTAAATCTGTTGCGAGCTTTTGCGCAAGGCGGTTTAGCTGACTTACATCAGGTCAATCGCTGGAACATGGCGTTTCTTGAAAACAACCCTTTAAAAGAAAAGTATCAAGACATTGCGAAGCGCATCGAAGACACTTTATCCTTTATGGATGTAATAGGGATCAACAGCGGGAATACCGGTGCTTTACACGAAACTAACCTTTTTACCTCTCACGAAGCTTTGCTATTAAATTACGAACAAGCCTTGACTCGTATCGATACCTTGACTGGCAAGCCTTATAACTGCTCTGCACACATGGTATGGATTGGTGAGCGCACGCGTCAGCTTGATCATGCACATATTGAGTTTTTCAGAGGTATAAATAACCCTGTGGGTGTGAAAATTGGGCCGAGTATGCAGGGTGATGAACTTATTTCCCTAATAGATGCTTTAAATCCAGAAAACGATCCGGGTAGGCTTACGTTTATCACAAGAATGGGCGCGGATGTATTGAGTGATAAGCTTCCTGCGTTGCTTCGTCGAGTTAAGCAGGAAGGAAGAAATGTTGTATGGAGTTCAGATCCCATGCATGGAAATACGATTAAAGCATCGAGTGGTTATAAAACTCGCAATTTCGATGCGATTTTAAAAGAGATAAAGCAGTTCTTTGAGGCTCATCGCAGCGAAGGCACTCACGCAGGTGGTATTCATCTAGAAATGACGGGACAGCATGTTACTGAATGCACCGGAGGAGCTTACAAAATTAGCGACGACGACTTGGCTGAAGCATACAAAACACAATGTGATCCTCGCTTAAACGCTGACCAAGTGCTAGAGATGGCATTTTTGGTTTCAGAGCAACTAAAAATGTAAGCTAACTGACGATAAATATTTTTTAAAGTTTAAAATAAAAGACCAGCCAGCATTTTGCTCGCTGGTTTTTTTATTTATGAAAATAAGCAATACACGCAAGTTCCATTTTTGACAACAATGTAATTTCTACTAAATAGTAGTCAAAATCACTAAGCCTTTGTCTAAAATAACGAGAATGTAAACTACGACCATTTTAAGTTTCTGAAAAGATTGAGTTTTATTGTTTGGCACAATGAATGCTATGAATGCTAATAATTAGCTAATAGAGTTAGATCTTATCGAATAGCCAATATTTGTTAATGATCGAACGCCGATAAAATCAATAAGTGGACATTACCATGCAAAACATTCACAGCGGGTCTCAAAGCTTTACTTTAAACCTTTTACGTCACTCAAAAGCTCAAGCCTTATTGTTAACACTACTTGCTTGTGCCGTGTTAAGCGGATGTACCAATGCTGAAGCAACAAAAGCTGATGAAGAACTCAAAGAAGAAAAAGTGATCCCAGTACCTGTTGAGGTTGCGACTTCGCATGTAGGTAACATTTCCTCTAATTATTCAACTACTGCTGTGTTAGAAGCAAAAGAAGAAGCATTTGTTGTGGCACGAGCGTCCGGTATCATTGAACAAATCATGGTGGAAGAGGGCGATTATGTTGAGAAAGGCCAGATTCTAGCCACCTTAGAGCCTCAGCGTTATGAATTGAATTTACAGCGTGCTTCGGCCAATTTGCGTGGAATTGAAAAAGAATTAGCGAAAATTAATAAGGTATATAGCAAGAAACTAGTGAGCGATGACACTTATGATAAAATTACTGCACAGTTTGAGTCAGCCAAAGCCGCATACGAATTAGCCAAGTTAGATTTAGCAGAAGCGACAATTGTTGCTCCTATTAGTGGATTTATTGCTGAGCGAAACGCCAAAGTAGGCAACTTAACTGAATCATTTCAGCGTGAGCGCATGTTCCATATCGTTCAGCAAAAGGATCTTTACGGGATAGTTCATTTACCAGAAAAAGAATTATCGAGAGTCCACAAAGAGCAATCGGCTGTGCTGTCTGTGACCGCTTTAGGTGACAAACAAGTCAAAGCCTTTGTCGAAAGAATAAGCCCGGTTATTGACCCACAAACAGGTACATTTAAGGTAACTCTGCGCGTACCCAACGAATCAAAGCGCCTAAAAACAGGCATGTTTACTCAAGTTGCTCTGAACTACGATACAAAAGAAAACGCAACCCTTATTCCCCGAAAAGCGCTACTAGCTATTGATGATAATATTAATGTATTTGTTGTTGATGCAGACGGTATCGCCACAAAAACAGCGATTCAAATTGGCTACCAAGAAGGCAATCTAGTTGAGGTAACAGATGGTTTGACTGGACAACAGCAGGTTGTGATCACCGGCCATCAAAATCTTAAAGATAGCGCTCTCGTTCAAATCGTTAACAGCTAATTTAGCGTTCAAAAGGAAGTATCATGAAACTGATTGATGTGGCGGTATCGCGCCCGGTTACCGTGTGGATGTTTACTTTAGCAGTGTTACTGTTTGGCTTTGTTTCCTTATCTCGTTTGTCTTTAAATTTGTTACCTGACCTTTCATATCCAACGCTGACCATAAGAACAGACTATGTAGGGGCTGCACCAGGTGAAGTAGAGCAACTTGTGACCAAGCCAATCGAAGAGGCGATTG
>CBFHTO010000136.1:0-5200 GCA_965658765.1 Glaciecola sp.
TTGCCCACCAACTTGTGCTACGAGCACTGAACTCGTGAGACCTATCAGTAACCAACATACAATGATTATGTGTTTTTTATAAAACATGGTTTATCCTTTTTATTCTTAATTTTATATCCTACTTTATTTTTTAATTCGCTTTTCACTAGCTAGCCCTTTCGCTCCTTGGTCTAATCAGCCTGCCCGCTGACTCGATGCTAAAAGCTTTCTTACCCCTTGTTTAAGGCTTGGTCCCAAGCATCACATATACATAGCCTTGGTATGCCAAGCTTTTATAAGCTTCTTTACCATAATAATTTTTAATAAGATGACTTTTTTGACGATGAAGTTTCTTCTCCAATGCCTCACCGCTCAATCCAGATTTTCTAGCGCGTGTTTCCGCACCCTTTATTTGTTGTGCTATTGTTTTTTTCATATTCGCACTATAATGTGCCGGACTACTTTTAGGAAGGCTTAGATCTGACCTCCAGTCCCAGGATGATTCATGGTCAAACACCCCTCCGTTTAATGTGACGATTTGAGTCCCTATTAGCAGGTCCTTTACCCCATCGTTATTCCAATCGGTGACACAGATATTCAAATAGCTTCCTGGAAATGCTTTATCCCCATTTTTAGCTGTAAATAAAGGAATACCCGGTTCAAATTGGAGCATTTTATGACCTTCTGTAGGGACCCCTTTAAAAAAAGTGACTGCAACATTTCCTTTTTGATAATAGACACCCGTGGTTAGAATATCGAGTGTTCCATCCTGGTCCCAGTCTACCACGTAGGGTGCTGTAGCACCATCATCTTCCTTATCCCCCGCTTTCAGGTTTTGGCCGTCTGTATTTAATAAAAATTCTCTTTTCCCGAATTTAGGGGCCGATTTGGTGCCTATATTTTCACAGATTCGCAACAGCTGCCCGCCTCCTATAATCATATCCTGATCCCCATCATTATCAAAATCACCAAAGTCTACATCGGTACGGGACCAATACCTATTACCTTTAGGATCTGTTGCCGGAAGTGACATCGCTTCCTCAAAGTTATCAACTCTATCCTTATAGGGATCGTAAGATTCCTCTAGCGTTATACCGGGAAGAAAACCGTCTTCACTACCCCGAAACCAGGTGATATAACCGGGGGTATATTGACCTGATAACAAATCGGTATGGCCATCATTATTTAAATCGGTAAAACGCGGGGTAAATGGGAAACAACAAAAGGTATAGATTGACAATGGCGTTCCTCTACTTTCCTCAAATCCACCTGCACCTGCTTCATAGGCATAGAAGAAATCATCGTTAAACTGGGGTACAGCGTCTGATCCTTTATTGGTGCACACCCTAATAAAGTGACCAACGGCCCCTATTCCTTTTTCTATGCCGCTTCCAAATTCCCCAATGAGTAAATCTTTTTTACCATCACCGTTCCAATCGTAAACAGCAGGAGCCGCCCATCCATTGCCTTCGCCTCTTACAGGAAGGGAATCGCCCATAATTAATTGGGGAGTTCCTAATTGGGGTGCTCCTGGAATGTTGGTGTGGAGGAGTTCTGGGAAAATGTTGGGGCCGTTTACTGATTGTGCAATATTCTCTTTGACATTCTTTTTTGATTGTGAGCAATTTTGAACAGTTATACAACAAAGTATTAGGCCTGTAATTAATATTGTTTTATTTACTTTCATTCTGTTTTTATTTTTTTAATTGATGATTCATTTATAGTAATTTTTTACTCTTATTCTTAATGAAACTATGATCAGTACCAAGTATCTCGTTCGTTAAGGGTTAGTATAAAATTATGCTTGTAACTTGTTTTTATATTATATTCACTTTATGAGATTCCCACTTTTGCTTGTTAACAAGCATTTAGACAAGGACGATGAGATTCCCGCCTTCGCGGGAATGACAGAACCCTCTAATTGTACCCATCATTCTGCGGTAGTAAATTAGGGTTCAACAATATTTGGGACTCTGGCACTGGAAACAATACATTGGTGTCCTGCCATCTCGGTTTTAAAGGTGCCAATACCTCTGCTGCGTTTCCTGGCCTGCCTAAATGGAGCCAGCGTTTTAAATCGAACCAACGGTGCCCGTATTCTGTAAATAGTTCCACCTGGCGCTCATTAAGAATGGCTGTTAACAACTCTTCTTTTGTATTAGCCGTGGTATTGAGTAATCCTGCTCTATTTCTGATCCTATTTAAATCTGCCTGCGCCCCTGAAATATCAATATTTTCTTTCATCACTCTGGCTTCGGCACGAATTAAATACTGCTCTGCCAAACGCAATACAATGGCATACTCTACAGTGGTCTGCACGACGTTATCCGCCTTGTATTTAAAAGCATAATGCCAGGTATTTGATCCATCACTGGTACTTCCAACCCAACTGGATGCGCGCAAATCATTTGGTTCAAAGACCTCCAGTAGCGTATCACTCAATATAGGTGAGTTACCAGGGCTCCCTGAAAAAATAAACAAGTTTCCATCCTTTGTGTTTAGCCCCTCATTACCGGGATGTAATTGCCATATCGATCCTGACGCATTTTTTAGAAACACTTCATTTAGATTGGGCTCTAAAACAAAGCTATAATTATCAATGACCTTGCTGGCATAGCGTTCTGCTTCTTCCCAGTTTTCAGTGTAGAGGTAAACTCTGGCAAGCAGCGCATCTGCTACCGCATCGTATACACGGATCCGCTCTCCTGAGATATCCGTGCCTAACAGGCTGGAAGCCATTAATATATCGGTTATGATCTGGTTATATACCGTATCTACTGGTAATCGTGGTACCGTCGTATTTGCTCTATAATCCGTTGTTGTGATATAGGGTATGGCCCCAAAAAGTTCCGTTAATGTCATATGTAAATAGGCCCTGATACAAAAGGCTTCGCCCAACAACTGATTTTTATGTTCCAGGGACAAACCTGTAGACCTTTCAACACCTTCTATAAGGGCATTGACCTGATAGATTTGATCATAAGCACTCCACCACCCAGATACTGTAGTATTTAAAGGCGTTATATCATGATTAAAGAATGCAGGACCTCCCAATTGATCGGTTGGATTCAATTCGTCGGCGTAAAACCCCAAAGATCTATTTAAAGTAGATGGGAGGTTCTCATTACGTAAATTGGCATAAACACTTCTTATAGCGGCTGTTGCTGTACCAATGTCTTCAAAGACCACAGCGGTAGGTAATTGATTTTTTGGGAGTTCTACATCGACAAAATCATCACAGCTTGTTAAACAACCAATTAACATGGTTATATATAAGGGCTTCCAAATTTTAAAACTTACTATTGAATCCCAATAGCTTACACGCCAGCTGGCCCCTTCACTAAAATGATCCACTGGATCATTTTTTAACGTTCGATCCTGGTTTGAATATGAGTTTATATTTATCATTTTTATCATTTTATTCATTACTGCTAAAAGCCTAGATTTAACCCCAGTGTTACTTGTCGTAATGTTGACTGACCTTCTGGATCTCCATATCTATAAGGCGTCAATACAAACAAGTTTTGTCCCTGTAGGTAAATATTTAAATCAAGCCCATTTGTTACTTTTTTAGGAACCTTGTACGATAGTGATACATTTCGCAACCGGATAAAAGACCCATCCACCACATTTCCATCACTTTCCGTAAACCTAGTACCAGCAACAGTTACTAAAGGAGATAATCCTAAAGAATAGCGTTGAAACCGCGCCTCATCCCCTGGTTGCTGCCAACGGTCCAATCCATCTGGATGTCCTCCTGACCCAAACCCGCCAGAGATATCACTACCTCTGCGATTTTGTTTTACAAACTGGAAAAACACATTGAATTGCAGGTTTTTGTACTCTAGGGTATTGCCGAGGCCTCCAAAATACTTGCGCGTAAAATCTATAAGAATTGGACGGTCCTCTGTGTTTATTGTACCGTCATTATTGTAATCTTTAAATTGATAGATCCCGGTCTCTGGATCTACGCCTATAAAATGATGATTTTGCGTAATGCCCAGAGGTTCCCCAATGACCAATTGATTGGCATAGGTTGAGCCCTCTAATCCCGGAAATGACAGCAGTTTGTTTCTGTTAACCGAAATATTAAAGGTGGTACGCCAACTAAAGGCATCTCCTATCACATTTTTGGTACTTAGATCAACTTCAAACCCTGTGTTTTGAACCGTGGCTGGTAAATTGCCATTAACACCATTAAAGCCTGTTGTGATGGGTAATGGAATGTTTACCAATTGGTTGGATGATCGGTTTTGATACCATGCTGTGGTAAGGAAAATACGGTCTTGCCAGAACCCCAGCTCTAAGGCGACTTCTAACTTTTTAGTTTCTTCCCAGGAAAAATCAGGATTGAACAGGCGCAGCGGTGCTAACCCCGTCGCATTGTTGTAACGTCCAGAATTACTATATGCATCATAAAAGGCATAGTTAGGTGATGAATCATTGCCTGCAGTACCATAACTGGCACGTAACTTACCAAAGCTCAACATACGATTATTTTCCAGAATGCTTTCATTTGAAAACAACCAGGCTGCCCCCACGGCCCCAAAGAGCCCAAACTGTTTTCCGGGTCCAAAGCGTGAGGAGCCATCACGACGTCCGGTAAGGTTTAGAATATATGTATCCTGCCAATTAAAGTTGACCCTACCAAAAACCCCCTGATATTTATAGTCTGTTTCATCGTCCAGAGAAATAGTTTGAGTTTCTGCTGAAGCAGCATCATAAATAAGGGCATCAGTAGAGAAACCTTCACCAAAAAGACGCAATTGCTTTGTCTTATTTTGCTGAAATGTAGCCCCAACCAATATTTTTAAACTAGCATCACCCCAATGCTGTTGCCAATTTATTTGTGGTTCTATAATCCAAGATTTACGAACGCCATAATTTCTACTAATTTGAGAAAACAGACTAGGAGTTTGGTTATTCGTTAGGTTTTCAAAATTAACCGGATCAAAACTCGTAGATGGTATTGTGTTATAAGACTCTAAACGATAATCGCTATAGCCGATACTGGTTTTAAACTCCAACGATGGTGTTGGTTTATAGGACAGTAAAGTGTTGGTAATTAAGCCCTGTGTTACCGCCCGGTATTCGGTTTCTAAAACGGCCAAAGGATTGTTCCATGTGGAATATTTCCAATTTAAACTGCCATCATCGTTATAAAGGGCGGGTGCATTTGGAGGTAATGTCCTTGATGTTCCGAAAAAAGCTGTACCGGGTA
>CBFHTO010000137.1:0-5197 GCA_965658765.1 Glaciecola sp.
AAAGTAATGTACCTCTCTTTGGTGGATAGCTTGTTTGACTAAATAATCGTATATCCGTATTCGTGATAGAAACAAAATCCTTCGAACGCACGCTTTTCTCTTCTAGCACACGACAAAACCCTCTGATTTCTGTGTCGCGAAATTTTGAAGTCTTATGTATAACAATTCTGGCTGGCATTTGCATCAACGCTTTATCGTATTCAGATAACGCTGAGCTTAACAAATTGTATGCTTGTTCTTCTGACATAAATGGTCGCTTGTCATTTTTGTCAATGACTACAGGTGTTCCGCGTAAAATAACGCCATGACCAAATTCATCAAATACTTGCGCTAGACTAGTTGATATAGTCTCACCATCGCGACTCTTATAGAACCCAATACCGACGTAGCAACTTTTTGGCTTAAATCGTTCTTCTTTTAATCTCCACGGGACAGTCTTGTTGCCTTTATAGTACAAAGCCGTTGCAAAATTCCAGGCCCGAGTAGCATCGTCTTGATTGCCTCTATTTGCTTTTCCTGTTAACAATGTACTCTCTAGAACAAGTTGTAACGGTATCCCAAGGTGCATACATTTCGCTTTCAATAGGCGTCTAAAGTCATGCTCCATATATTGCTCTATTGAGCCGGTATCTTTTTTTGAGCCAGCATCTTTCTGCGTTAATGACACAAATAGCTCTTCTGGTATCACGCATATTATGACATCAATGGCTCGATTTTCTGCGAGAAATTGAACTTGCTCGTAGTACAAGTTAACTGCCGCGACTACTCGCTCTTCTCTTGTCTTAATACGACTCACTTTCACAATTGAAGATTTCTGAATTGCGCGAGTGAAACTTGGTGAAGATAATAATCGCGTGAAAAAACCATAGTCCGCCGAAACGCCACCAAATCCTTTAAACAGGTTTGATAATTCACTTTCTTTGCCGACAATACCATTGCGACATAAGTCTAACCAAACGTCTAGCTTATCTACTCCCTCTCCCCTGCCTACTATTCCAAGTCTTAGCTCTGAACGCCTAAGTTCATCCTTAGTATCATAAACACCCATTCGTTCTATTCCATTACGCGGACAAATATGAGTTCCCTTACCAAATTCCAATAGTGGCTCTTCAATTACGGTAACTTTCACTCGTTACTCCTCCTCATCGATATCGACTACATCTTCAGTGATGTTTTCTGGAACAAGCTGAATCAGGGAGCCAAACTTAACTTCTTGGTCTGTCATTTGAGAAAGATAAAAAGCAATGAACCGAGTTAAATTTCGAACAGCTTGATTATTTTCAAGCTTCTTCTGCTTCGTTACTAGCTTGTCGTGAAAACGGCTTCGTCGAAAAGAGTTATAGGTATAAAGCCAACTTGGCACAATCAAGGCATGGTACTGACCCATTGTATAAATAAACCTTAAATGAAAGCTTAAGTGCTTGTAATGCGCTAGACTTCCTGGCTCTTTCTTACTATCAACACGCTCAAAAACTGTTCTATGAGCTGTTTTCATGCCTTTCCATGTTTCTTTTCTATGAGTTTGCTTTTCGCTTTCTCTGTTGAAATAGAATTGCTTTTCATACATATCGAAATTTACATTATGCGGTATCAGTTGCTCCCGTATTTGGCCTTGAAGAAGCGATTTAAACACATTTTCATATTCTACATATTCTGAGTTATATAACTCATCACTACCTACTTCCTCGATTGTTCCGACATCAATTAAAGACTTAAGCGCAGTGTTGGCTTCAAAATTATCAAACGTGAATATTTTCCCATCATGAAAGGCCCATCCTGCAAAACTAGATCCTTCAAGTTGTAGAGCAAGTCGAATGCACATGAGCATATCTGACTTCCTGCCCTTGTATTCTAGCTCTTTCTTTGCTCGGGAAAGCACCTCCTTTTTATTTATGGTGGTTTCAGCGATGAAAACCTTTGGCGGAAAATTAATGGGCGCTAGATTTGACGTGAATACAACTGGTACATCAGTTTTGGGTTCGCGAAGCGCTAAATAACCATCAATTTCACCAAGTATGAGTTTAAATTCGTGCAATATGCGACGTTGTGCAGTTACCCTTAAGTCTGTTACTTTTGACAAAATGTCACCGCAATCTATGATCTGCGTTTTCGCATTAAAGCTAAATTTCGGTCCTGTTATTTTATCAATGGCCTGTTGAGAATAGCTCTTCTGTTTGCCTACAAGCATCAAAATAAAGAGCTCATCAAAGTTTGACTGGTAGTCTTTATCAATAAAGATTGAGAGTGTTTTCTTAACCTTTTCAAGGTCTGTAGTTGCGGTTACCTGAAATGCGACCCGATCATATTCATCTCCTAAGTCTATTCCAGGATAATTCTTCTGCTTAGCATTCAAATTGTGCAGCTTTGGTAGGTGAAACAACTCTTTGAGGATAGGAATAAAAGCATCTTCCATCGCTAAATTTATGTCTAAGCGGCCTTGCTTGCTCGCAAGCTCTACTTGAGTCACTACTCTGGCTACAACTTCGCGAAGTTCGTTTTCAACATTTAATACATCCATGTGACTCCCTTTACCCTACTGATAATATATACAGTATACATTGGTGCTCAGTTTTTATAAATCAAGTCTCACATCGTATATTTTTAAAAATTAAACGAACGTCATAACTTAGGTATGTATCGATTAGTCTCCCGCATGTATTTTTGAAACACATCCCCATGCACTTCTATTAAATATGGCTCTTCAATTTTCCGAACAATCAGTTCAATGCAAATCCAGCATATTAAGGCGCAAGCCCATAGCAGTAGATGTGCGAATGTGAAACATAACCCCAACCAAAATATATAAATGCCGAAATAAATCGGATTTCGAGACCTTGCATAAATACCATGCGTAATGAGCGTCGTCGTTTCTTTCTGGTCGACACCAATTCGCCATGAATCGCCCATTTGGATTTGAGATAAGAGCGTGACAAGTATTCCACAAGTCCCAACCGCAAGACCTAAAACCTGAAATGGCAGTGGAACAACAAACAAAAGGGGCACTTTGCCAAAATACCCAATGACTATCACACCAAACGCTAGGCAAAATGTAATCACAAACATAGTACCGGGCAAAATCTCTATCATCGGAGCGCTTAACGAGGCTGCTCTAATGCCAAAATCCCCATTCCTTTTATATTGCACAAAGCTTCGAGCGACTACTGCAAGCAATATAAAAGCACTTATCAACACCAGCGAAATCATATCTACCCTTTTTAGTCATATCATAAAAATATGATTATAAAGTCTATACTTAATATAGGGTCAACACATATCGATGACGTTTAAGTGTAATAAGTGAAATTGGGGCATTAACTAACAACGGCTAATGCCCCAAATGTGGCTAACTCTTCCTGCTATGCACAAGTCGATATAACACAGGTAAAACTATCAGCGTTAAAAGTGTTGACGATATTATTCCACCGATAACAACCGTCGCTAACGGACGCTGTACCTCTGCTCCCGTCCCTACATTCAGCGCCATTGGCACAAAACCAAGGCTAGCAACCAATGCCGTCATCAGTACCGGCCGCAAACGCGTTAATGCACCATCAACAATAGCGTTAATTAACTCTCCTGTCTCTTCCAGCCTTTGACGGATAAACGACAACATAACCAAACCGTTAAGCACAGCAATGCCAGACAGCGCAATAAAACCAACGCCTGCTGATATAGACAAGGGCATGTCTCTCACCCATAGCGCAAAAACGCCACCTGTTAATGCTAAAGGCACACCGGTGAAAATTATCAATGCATCTTTCACCGAGCCAAAGGCAATGACTAGCAATGCAAGAATTAAGAAAAGCGTCGCTGGGACAACAAGGCTCAATCGCTGACTCGCACTTTCAAGCTGCTCGAACGTACCGCCATAATCGACCCAATAACCACTTGGTAATACGACATTTTCAGCTATTTGCATTTTTGCTTCAGTAACAAACGAGCCTAGGTCGCGCTCTCTTACATTCGCCGTTACCACAATACGGCGCTTGGCGTTTTCTCGGCTGATTTGACTGGGTATACTGGCATATTCAAGTGTTGCAACTTCTGCTATGGGCACATAATTACCATCCCCTGTCATAATAGGTATGCTGCCTAGCGTATCAAGATTATTGCGAATATCTTCTGAGTAGCGAACGACTATTTCGAATCGCCTGTCACCCTCGAATATCAAACCTGCTTCTTTGCCGCCAATTGATGCCCTTAACCAAGTTTGCAAATCAGTGACATCCAAATTGTAACGCGCTAAAGCATAAGGTTTGGGATTTACGGTAAAAATAGGAATTTCATCAACTTGCTCAACGCGTGCATCCGAAGCACCGGGTATATCTTGCAGTACTGCTAATATATAACTGGCCGAATTACGCAGTTTATTCAAATCGTCACCATATATTTTTATGCCTAAGTCAGCTCTAACGCCACTAATTAATTCGTTAAATCGCATTTGGATAGGTTGAGTAAACTCGTAATTATTGCCGGGCACGTTTTGCAGCTCACGCTCCATTTGCTCGACAAATTCGGCTTTAGATAAAGTAGGATCTGGCCATTGGTCGATAGGTTTCAACATCACAAACGTATCGGTAACATTAGGCGGCATCGCATCTGTTGCAACTTCGGCCGTGCCGGTTTTAGCAAAGACAGTGCTCACTTGTGGGTACTGCATAATGACGTCTTCAAGCCTTTTTTGCATATCCACGGCTTGCTCAATGCCAGTGCCCGGCACTCTCATGGCGTGCAAGGCGATATCACCCTCATCAAGTTGAGGTATAAATTCAGAGCCAAGACGCATGCCAAGCCAAACGCTCACAATAACCAATAACGTCGCTGAGCCTATTACTAACCAACGTAGTTTCAGCGCCCATAAAAGAACAGGACGATACACCAATTTCGCCCCTACTATGATTGGACTCTCTTTTTCACTGACTTTACCCGACATAAACATTGCAACGGCTGCTGGCACAATAGTGATTGAGAACACCATCGCAGCAAGTAATGCCAAGATGACGGTGGCCGCCATCGGGTGAAACATCTTCCCTTCTACCCCTGTTAAACTAAAAATAGGGATATATACAATGGTAATAATCATCACACCAAAAAGACTAGGTCGTATTACTTCGTTGGTTGCTTCATATACAACTTCAAGTCTTTCCTTGATGAGCAGCACTGAGCCGGTTCGCCGCTGCGCTTCACTTAAGCGCCT
>CBFHTO010000138.1:0-5177 GCA_965658765.1 Glaciecola sp.
AGTAATAATTCTGTTTATCTTTATAATTGCCGGCAATTTCGTATCTGCCTAGATTTTTTGCATAATACGTAATAAGGTCTAAGCAAACTTCTGATAGTTGGTTTACTTCTTCTTCAGTTCTTATATTTCCAGCTGCTATCATATTTTCAGAAAAAATTGATTGAGCCCACTCGGGTAATTCTCTTGGTTTGTTCCAAGATAAATCTTTTACCCTTGTATAATAGTAATCCATAAACTCGTGTTTGTCAACCGGTGAATAGTCGAAAAATGAACCTGTAATTTTGTTCTGGCCAGCAACGATATCAAAACCGAGTATTGGTGTGTTTAAATCTGTTTTCGGAAATATGTTTATATGCATCAACCAAAGTTTTTGCGTTTCTCTGTTATCAATTGTCTTGAGATGGCACTTTCTTACATACTCGGATTTCCAATAAGTGTCTTTCCAACCTGGGAAATTTATATCTTCTTGTATTGGATATTGCTCAAAGTTATCGTCGAATACACGAGCAATTTCTTCTGATAGATCAATCAGTTTTTTCCACAGTTCCAAGATTAGACTCCAATTCTATCATAAATTCTGTTACCATGTCAAAACAAACTTTTGCTTCGTCTGCCAAGCCATCATGCAACTTTTCTCTGAATTTTTCTTTTAGTGTATCAATATCACCCTCGAACTCGTAGAATTTACCAGAACCAGGGACAAACCGTTTGATAATTTGGCCACCAGATAGATCGCCCATATGCCTTACATACACGTGCGCAAGCAAACGCTCAGGATCTGAAATACTTTGTATATATTTTACATACTCTGAAGTGGATTTTAAATTCGTGATTTGAGCAAATCCAAAATTGCTTTCAAGTTCAAAAAGATCTCTTGAAAGTTTAAGCGATCTTTTTATCTCTTCAATTCCATCAAATATTCCATATTTAGAAGCATCATCTTCAAGTGCATAATACATAGTCAATTGGTTAGACATAAACACATAATATTCGTATTCTGTAATTTGTTTTTTAAGCAAACGCTTAATAAATCCAGTTCCTTCAGCTCGCATATGCTGCTGATGAGTAAGTTCTTTTAGATTATTCATGTTTATTTCTCCATTATTTAGAGTAACTATGCTCGGGCTTTACCAAAATTTTGCTTTTTTAGCAGCTTTTTTAGCAGAATTGCCTGCGCTTTTTCCTGCATTGCTTACACTATCAACAGCTTTAGTAGTTTCTTTAGCTACCGGTTTTGCGGTATCAACTACTGATTTTTGAGCAGGTTTTGTATCAACGCTAACACTTGTATCAACGTCAACTCCAACTAAAAGAGCAACTTCACCGCTTACACCAACTGTAGCAACTCCATTATCCATGGTTGCTCCACCGCCAACAGTGCCACCTACTTGAGCTCCAGCACTAACTCCAGCAGTTGCGCTTCCGCCATTACCATTGCTATCATAAGCGCTCGATGTATTTTCTACACCAACACTTACTCCAGCCACTGCACCTGCTGAACCGCTTGCTCCGTCTTTTCCAATTTGTGCTTCTGCACCTATAGAAGCTTTTGCTTCTGCCGTTGCTGTAGTTTCATTTTTTACAGTAACATCGCCAACTTGTTGACTAACACTGGTGCTGACCTCTGCACTGATACCAGCTTCTGCGCCGGCTTGTACATACGCATTACCATCTTCAAAACCAGCTTGGGCTCCAGCTTCTGCGTGAGCTTCAGCACTTGCCCCAGCTTCAACAGTTGTATTGCCATATGTTGCACTAGTACCAGCTTCAGCACTTGCTCCAGCTTCTGCCACTGCAACAACACTTGAATCGGTTACTTCTGTACCAGCTTCAACATGAGCTTCTGCTCCGGCTGATTGTTCATAATTCGTCATCTTTATCATCCTTAGATTTTCTACCAACAACATAACCAGAAATAATTCCTACAATACCTGTTATGCTCATTTGTATTAAGTTTACAATATCTTCGTCTATAGGCCTATTTGTTTGCAAAGCTATATAAAAATCACCAAGTATTATAAAAAGCAACAGAAGAAGCAATCCAATAGTCAACGAAAGAGCAATTAAATCTTTTATCATACAATCTCACCCATATAAGTTGTATGTATATTTATACGGTTGGCCCGAAGGCCAACCGTTATTTCTTATCGCTGACAAAACTATACAGTGCAGAAGAACGAGTCACAATATCACTTTCTGTGTATGGTTTCGGACTATTTGAATCTATGTAATTCAAAATATCCTGTACAGGAACTTGTTCAGAAGAACGCATAGTTTCAACTTCTTCTTTCAATTTTAGTTCTTTTGACCTATACTCAGTTTCAAGCATTTCTTGGGCCATCTTAAGAACATCAAGCCTGACTTCAAACGGGTTCTTAGTCATTGTCAATAGCGCTAGAACGTTCTTGATCGGTAAAACCAACTGTAGAGTACGCAGATGAAGTATCAATACCACGAGAGTATGAAGTCTTCATACGCGAAGTCATAGCAGATGCTGCCTGAATAGTGTTACCCATGCTCTTCGTGTCATACTGCATAGTGTTGTTTGTATTAAACCCGAGAGCACCACCAGCGGCAAATGCATCAATATTAGCGCCTAAGAACATGAAGCCCCAGTTTTTGGCTTCAGACTTTTCGACCATTTGCTTTACGTCGTTACTGGTAAAAGTTTTGGAGGCGTTTTCAGCGCCGTCTGTAAGAATACTAATGATGATAGAATCGCGGTCTGTCTTTTTATTCTTAGCCAGTTCCGAGTTGATTTGCATCATAACCCCACCGATAGCGTCATAAAGATTAGTTCCACCCATCGGATTATATGAATCTCTGTTTAGTTCTGAAACTTCTGAAACGTTAACACGATTAAAAACCGACGTGAGAGAGCGGCCGTCAAATTTGTAAAGTGAAATAAACGTTGCAATTCCAGTTTCTTCAGCGTCTTTCTTTTGCATTTGAAGATATTCATTATATCCAGAAATAGTGGCGTCACGACAACTCTGCATAGAACCGGAGTCATCGAGCACAAAAATAACGTGCGAAGTGTTTTTTCCTGCACGTTTCGGCTTGAATGCTGATGCTAATGATGGCTTTGAAGTTTGCTTATTTGCGGTAGGTTGTGATTGCCAAGATGGAGTTTGGATTCTTCTTGTATTAATCATATTATGTTTATTCCTTATGTGATGTGATGTGTCGAGAGAAGAGGATAAAAAACCCTCTTCTCTGATATTATTTATATTCTTCATTAAGAATTAAAAGTTAAGAGCAACACCCAAGTGAAGTTGCGTAGTATCTTCTGCAGTATCGAATGAACGCACGAGTGCAGGATTTAGTGCAATATTATCGCCAAGCGCAATGTTTGTACCTAGCTCCACCGTACCACCTTCTTTGGAAAAGTCATTAGAAGCATTCCAAGTATATGACACTTCAGTGTAAGCACCGATCTTATCATTCATCTGATAAGATGCACCGAGTGTTGGAGCTGTAAAGAAGTCTCCTTCATTAAGGTCATTTTCAGCTGCAATATATTCAATGTTTGCAACGCCATATACTGCTAGATCGTTTGCTGTATACGTTACAGTATAATCAGCACCAAGGCCAATTTGTTCATCAGAATGATACCAAGTAGCATATGCATCAAGTGTGCTATCTACATTATTTCCCATACCATATGTAAGAACTTCCGCGCTAGCACCAAGCTGAGTGAAGTCAGCATCTTCAGTACCCTCAACTGAGAGAGAATACCGACCGAGGTTTGCAGTTACTGATGCGACGGTGTTGTCGAAGTTTTCTGCGCCCGATTCAGCAAAAGAAGCGGTTGTCGTGAGTGCAAGTGCTGTGGCAGCAGCCAAAAGAATATTTTTCATGTTTCAAGTCCTATCAAATTAAAAATTATGTTGAGCCCGTTTGGTAATACGGTGGAACTCATACCGCAAGAGATTAAGCCGCTAGGCGAACCTCTGGTTTTGCATTTGTGTTTGCATTTAGTTTAATTGACCAATAACGCAGTCATCCGGTAAACTCCACTTCATTTTCACACCTGTCGATTCCCAAATTCTCAGGCCCATCAAGATAACACATTATCCAGTTTAGACTCTACTACCTGTAGTTAGCTTGCCTGCCTCGGCCCGCCAGTATGCGAGTATGTGTTATCGTGGTGGACCTGTGGAGGCTCGAACTCCAGTCCAGAATGTGTCCACGTTGTTTCAACGCCTACAAGTTATATATAATCATTTGTGCGTCAAATGTCAACTCCATATGATTATATAATGATTTATGTTACATAATAGTAACACCTTAATTCAGCCTCTATCATACCGCCGTTGTTTTTCTTCTTCGGATTCGTGTCTTTGTTTTTCCGTCATAAAAGTTCCACGCTCATTTTGAGCAAATAACCTGGCGATTTGCGTGATAAAATTTAATGATTTGCTTGTCTAAATCATCAAGACCGGGAGCAAATTTAGATGTTCCCAAGGTATCAAGTTTCCACGATACTCGAGCAAGAGCATTAGCAATCATATCGTTAGGATAAGTGCGAGCCATTTCAGACATACCAACCGAAAGACGAGAAATGTGAATATCTTGCATGATAAGATCCTTTATTAAGCTGTCAGCACATATGGTTTATCGTAACCAATATGAATATCGATGTAGTGGCTGCGGTGAAAGTAATCACTCTGCGAATCGGTGTGGTCAAAGAAATCCGGGCCTTTCATCGCAACAACCAATTCAGATAGAAACTTTCGAGCTTCTCCCTTGTAATGTTCATCAATCCAATGCTCATTCACGGTTGTGACATCGGAACCAAAATCAATAGGACCTTTAGTCAACTTTACAACCAACGAACTGTGATGTCGCACTGAGATTGTACCTTTCATATCGTATTTTTTAAGTACTGCTTTCACGATAGGTGCAAGCTTTGCTTTATCTTCTTTAGAAACGTATGCCACCAGGATATCCCCTTAGATTTACCTTATATAGTAAATATATATTGTTTCTTAGGTAATGTCAACCGTTAGTTTAAAGAAACTGCAACTTTTACCCGTTGGCCGAGCTCGTATCGGCGTGTCGTTTCTTGATGATACACGGCGCCATCCAAAGAGTACTGGACATTGTAATATGATACTATAGGTTCATTGACAGTGTATTTTACATTCTCGCATCGTTGTTCTATACGGTACCCT
>CBFHTO010000139.1:0-5141 GCA_965658765.1 Glaciecola sp.
TTTCGAGTTTTGCAGGGTTCTGTTCCATGAATAGTAGTAGTTTTCTACAAGCTCATTTAAACGCACATTCGTTAGTGGTTCAGTTAAATCGTTTGGCAAATCTTCTATCGCACTACTGATATCTTCTAATGATTTTTCATCTTTGAGTAGGTCTCGAAAATGCTTACTGGCGAAGTTATACGCCATATCGGAATGGCTCTGACGCTCTAGGTACCCCTTTGGGTAATAAAATGCGTTCGCAGGCAGTGGCTCTAGTGAATAGGCTCCGCGCAATGATTGTGCTCTCAACTCTGTTATGCCGCAATCATTAAGCAACGAATCAATTCCCTGAGTCACCTCATCTCCTGATAACCAAGATAAGGATGTTGTCATTTCATCAAGCGCATGATGGCCCTGATTATGATGCCCCATTATCTGCTGTCTATACTTAAATAATTTGGGAGACAACCGACTGCATGTAAGGTGGCGAGTAAAATTGGGGGGCAACGTAAAATCGTCCCCTATGAATGCACTGAGTAACTTGGAAGAGATAGCCTGCCAAGCTCCCTTAACAATAATACCTAGTAAAGGCTTTCCTGTCCTAGTATGCAAGTTATCTTCAGTGCTGTTTCGCTTAGGTTGATATAAAGAGTATAACAACCTCGCCAAATCTGGATAGTCTTTCTGCAAAGCTTGCGAAGTCACCCGTAATTGAAGCCGATATTCTTGTAACAGTGATTTAAGTAAACCAGATAAAGGCACTATTCTTATCGGACTTTCGCCTCTGTGAAATTTATCGCAAATCGTTATAAAATCATGAGATTCACTTATCGTCGTATAATCAAATAGGAATTCTGCTTGTTCCCGAGCAGCTCCAGATATTGCAAAGGCCAGCGTTACCATGCGAGCAAAATCATTGTGAAGTCTGATTACAGAATTGATATTTAATTCTGACCGTCCAAGCAAACCTTTTAAAGTGTCCACCTTAAAGCGAACTCTGTTTGATAATCTTTCCATGTCTACGCAGATGCGGCTGCCGACTAAGATGTCTCTTGACGTATGAGTATTCGATATCTGAAAGCCCAATGAGTGGGCTGCCCTATTAAAATGCTCTTGTAATTCATTCTCAGACAGGCTCAGATAGTAAAGCGTGATTGGATTGCTAAACTCCGAACTGGCAAAAAGAAGCGAAGCAGTAGACGCATCAGCCGAGTGCGCAATCTCACTATAAAGGGCGTAGCGAACCGATTTTTGGGTGAGCTGCCGAAACCCGTAATGAAGGTATGTTTTAAGTTTAACAAGGTAATCGTTTAATGAATCGATGCATTTAGGATCATCAAGCGCTAGTATCTGATAAAGTCCGACGCCCTGCTCTAAAGCAAGACTGTTATTAGTAAATTCATTCGTCTGATTTTTTAGGGCTGTAATTATTGTCGGTGGCAATGATATTTGAAGAAAATCATCATGTGAATTTAGCCAATCATGTTGCGCCTGCTCAGGCTTAAAACTACGATCAAAGATAAGCGAATGCCGGCGCCATAATCCTGAATCTAAACATATTGCGTTAATAAACTGATTATTGAAACGATTGGTAATAACAAATGTAGTCAGTTTTTCTAAAGAAGAGCATGTCAACATTTGCATCAGCAAAATCATTGCCTGTTGTTCATATGCGGGTACATTTAGATCATTTAAGAGCAATTCCACTAACTGCAGCTTCTCTCGCTGCGTAAGCGCATAGTTTAACCTAGCCACATGAAGCGCATATTCAGGTTTACGCTGGTAGTCTTGAAACGATGGGTGTAAAAAAGTTATTGATGTTAAGGAAGCAGGAACACAGAGCGATCTAAGCTTCTTAACATTTGCATTCTCGTCGTGCTCTTTCGCGATGTCTTCATCAGCATTTTCTGCGCCTAGATGTAACTCCTCAAACAAATCACTCATCGCATCGGGTGTTGTCTCTAACTCGACTCCTTCGCCACCATCGAGTGCAGAGTTGTTCTCAGTAGGTGGATCTTGTCGAGGTTGCAGCAAGACAACTTCATCAAAAGCTTCACGAAGGTTGTTTGCAAAAAAGTCCTTATCAATTCTCTGTCTTAAAAGTTTTTCAGATAAGTCGATTGCATCTTCTAGCTTAAATACTGAGGGTTCCGCAAACGCTTTATCTTTTGACAAGTATTCATCCAACGCCAGAGTTAATTGAGCAAGGGCTTTTATGCGAAGTGTTGCGTCTCTATATTTGATTTTTTTTGTGTCACTTGTGCGAAAATAATGACGGACAGCAAGATAACAAAGTAAGCGGACCGATTTACTTATGATTTCTTTTGGCTCTGATAAGGGGTAAACGGGTGCAGCAAATAGATCGCGGATGAATTCATAATCAGATTTAGATGCACCCGACTGTCGGTCTATAGCGTAGGCGTTATCACAAGAAACAACGTTGGAAAAGATATCGAGCCAAGCCAGGCACAACTGTGGTAATTTCGTTACCGACTGAGCAGACTCCCCGGTTAAAAAGAAATCTTCATTATAAACCACTGACTCAGTCAACCAATTCTGCATAGTCGCAACAAAAGTCTCGGGAGAGACAAACCTAAAAATATCGTCCTTTTCAGTTATTAAGCATAATTGTTCAACACGCCATTTTTGTTCTTCTGAACAAGCATCAAAGAGTGTTAACAAACCAGCGCGACTTGGCTCTACAGATGCCATTTAGATAATTTCCTTTCAGACTTAAGCCGGGATATTAGTGTTTTGCTTAATTTGAAATTATCAGTAATTTATATCTATGCAAAATACTTTTTTTCATTACAATCTTTATACTAAAATTTTTTATTACATATTTGCAAATTAATTATATTTAAATTCAATCATTTAAATAAGAAAATTATTGCAATTTAATTAAAGTTATTTAATATTATTCTAGATTATGACAGATATCGGAGTCTTACAAGGCGAGGCGAATGGGTTATTAGTGAGACGCCAATGGGTAATTTGTGGGATTTTATTGAGAAAATTTTTGAACATAATATCCTGCAAACCCACTATAGACCTGCCCTCCTAGCCAATGGCTCAGGGCGAACTTGGTAACCACGATAAATCACGATTTATCAGGGCGAACTTGGTAACCACGATAAATCACGATTTTTGTCAAACCGGTTGTTTAAATTTTTTTAGTCGCGATTTTCGTATGCAACACTTAAAAATGATTTGACTATTATCTCACACAACGCAACTAAGCGCGAAATCAATAACGTATTGTCAAAAAGTCAGAAAAATTAAAAACGCTTTAGAAAAGTTTAAATGAGATTAAGTCATCAAACGACCTCTTTGATTTTGCATTTTTCTGCACGGCGTATAGCGCGAAGATTACTAAAACTATTCTCAATTATTACAACACGCGTATTTTGAAAGATTTTTCTGGTGTGATGCTGACAACTATTTTGGCACAGCCTGAGAGCGAAACGCACTGCTTCGAGCCACAAAGTTCTATCATGAACTGTTATTAATCGCTTTTTAATGCGACCTACTACAACATTTTGAATCACATACTAATTTCAAAGAGCGCGCTGTAGTCGTTTATGAGAATGACATAGCTTTGTTTGCCCCGCTACATGTAATTTGTCACCGATTCTTGCTGATTCACATAGAAAAAACAGTAACCTTGTCATGGCGCGAGAGCAATCTGCATCAGTAAAAGACAGGTAATTTGATAGCAACATTGTACTGTGACATAAGTGGTATGATAGTTAAAATTATTTAAAAATAGTGGATAGGAAAGGGAGACATTGAACGAATGAAAGTCATATTTTCACATGGCAAAGAAAGTGGTCCTTGGGGCAGTAAAATTAAGCGGCTTGCTATTGCAGCTGAAGCGCTAGGGTTTAAAGTTGATAGTATAAATTATTCTGGAATTAATAATCCTGACGAGAGGGTTATAAAGCTTCGTGAATACTTAGAATTTGAAACGGAGCCTTTTGTTTTAGTGGGCTCCAGCATGGGAGGCTATGTATCAATCGTAGCGGCCGAGACTTACAGGCCACTTGGGTTATTTCTTCTCGCTCCCGCGCTACATATGGATGGTTACAGCCGCCAAGAGTATAAACCTCAATTGGAGCACCTACAAATTGTGCATGGATGGTTAGATGAGGTAATTCCATTAGAAAATGTCTATAAATTTGCTAGAGAATCTAAGAGTAGTCTCAACATTGTTGATAGTGACCATCGTTTAAACAGTGCTCTAGATCAAATAGAGCAAGCTTTCACAGGTTTTCTAACCTTATTATCTGAAGACCAGAGAAGATAATGTTAGCCCGCGATAGATAAACAAAATTAAACATAGATATAAAAATTTCTATAAAGGAAGATAGCGTGTCAAACACAAATGAAAGATTCTCTGAAGAAGTGTCTAAGAAGTTGGGTAATTACGTGTACAGATTAATTGATCCCCGTAATGGCGAAACTTTTTATGTAGGAAAAGGAAAAGGTAATAGGGTTTTTGACCATGCGGATGATAGGTTAAAGAAAGGAAAAGATGAAGACAACCTGTCTATCAAACTCAGTAGAATACGTGAAATAAAAAGCTCACACTTAGCCGTGTTATATGTAATCCATCGTCACGATATTCCAGACGAGGCTATATTTGAAGTTGAGGCTGCATTAATTGATGCATTTCCCGGCTTAAGTAATATTCAAGGTGGTCATGGTAGTGGTGCAAAGGGACCAATGAATATAAAGGAGATCATAGACAAATATGCACTTCCTGAAATTATTGAAGAGCCAAAGCACAAACTAGTTTTAATTAATATTAATAGATTAGAAAATAGAAGTGATATTAACGAAGTTTATAATCAAGTAAGGCTGTCCTGGAAAATATCTAAAGATAAAGCAAATCGGGCTGATTATATATTAGCAGTTGTTAGGGGCGTTGTGGTCGGCGCTTTTGTAGCCGATGAGTGGTTAGCAGCAACTCATAAAAACTTTCCTAATAAAATACTGCCCGAAAATGAGTCTCCCGATAGAAAAGGATTTCGTGGTAAGAAAGCACCTGATGATATATGGGAATTGTATGTAGGTGAAAGAGGAAAACGAATTGCGATTGATCAAATGAAGCATATTCAAAATCCCATAAGATACTGGAATTTATAAGAGCCTGCCAACAT
>CBFHTO010000140.1:0-5098 GCA_965658765.1 Glaciecola sp.
GCTCAAGAACAACGACATCAATAAATTGGCCCTTATCATCAATGCCAATCATCATATTTATTGGTTTGCCTGAAAATCCGATAAAATTTGCATAGTCGATAGATTGAAAAGCGTAACCTAAGAATTTTTGTAATTGGTAGACGGGAGTTACCGGAATATCGGTGTGTTGTGCTCCAACTCGAGTGGCACTAGGGAATATTTTTTTGATATCGGCAGGTATGTCAGTAACGTCTTCTTTAGCAAATAAAGAACTACTGAGCGTGATACAGATTATTATTATTAGAGTAGTTAAATTTTTCATAAAAGAAAAAGCGGGCACACTAATATGCCCGCTTTGTATCTAGCTTCTGTTTAGAAGAAACCAAGAGGATTTGTATCGTAGCTAACTAAAAGGTTCTTAGTTTGCTGATAGTGATCCATCATCATCTTGTGAGTTTCACGGCCTATACCAGATTTCTTATATCCACCGAATGCAGCATGTGCAGGATATAAGTGATAGCAGTTAGTCCAAACTCGACCAGCTTCTATTGCACGGCCAACTCGGAACATTCTGTTCGCGTCACGAGTCCATAGACCGGCGCCTAGTCCGAATGCTGTGTCGTTTGCAATGGCAACAGCTTCTTCTTCAGTTTTGAACGTTTGAACAGACACTACAGGTCCAAAAATTTCTTCTTGGAATACACGCATCTTATTGTTGCCTTTAAGGATCGTTGGTTGAATATAGAAACCACCTTCTAGACCGTCTACATTCTCAACGCTACCACCTGTAACAACTTCAGCACCTTCTTCTCTGCCGATATCGATATATTTTTGGATCTTTTCAAACTGTTCGTTAGATGCTTGTGCACCAACCATTGTTTCAGTGTCAAGTGGATTGCCACGCTTGATTGCATTAATTTTCTTCAATACAGCTTGCATGAATTCATCATAGATCGTCTCTTGGACAAGAGCTCTTGATGGACAAGTACAAACTTCCCCTTGGTTGAAGTAAGCGAGAACAAAACCCTCAGCACATTTTTCAATGTATTCAGGTTCTTGATTCATAACGTCTTCAAAGAAAATGTTTGGTGATTTACCACCAAGCTCAACTGTAGAAGGGATAAGGTTTTCTGCAGCGCATTTTAAGATATGGCCACCAACAGGGGTTGAACCAGTAAATGCGATTTTCGCGATTCTAGTGCTTGTCGCAAGTGCTTGACCTGCGTCTTTACCGAAACCATTAACGATGTTTAAAACGCCAGGAGGTAGAAGATCTTGGATTATTTCGCATAATACCAAAATTGACACAGGCGTTTGCTCTGCAGGCTTCATAACTACAACATTACCAGTAACGATAGCAGGTGCTAGTTTCCATGCTGCCATTAGTAATGGGAAGTTCCAAGGTATGATTTGACCAACTACGCCGTATGGTTCATGGAAGTGATAAGCAACAGTATTCTTATCAATCTCACCCATTGTGCCTTCTTGGGCACGAATACAACCAGCATAATAACGGAAATGATCTATACATAATGGAATGTCAGCGTTTAGTGTTTCGCGCACTGCTTTACCATTGTCCCAAGTTTCCGCTACTGCAAGCAATTCAAGATTTTGTTCCATTGCGTCTGCAATTTTTAAAAGAACTGCTGAACGTTCTGCAACAGAAGTATCAGCCCAACCCTGTTTGGCTGCATGTGCTGCGTCAAGCGCTAATTCTACGTCTTCTGCTGTCGATGCAGGAATTTCAGAGATTACACTGCCGTCAACTGGTGATGTGGCGTTGAAATATTCACCTTTTACTGGCGCGACCCACTTACCACCGATGAAGTTTTCGTATCTTGGTTTGAAGGTAATGATTGAGCCTTCACTGCCTGGATTTGCATAGATCATGTGTTCTACCTATTTTCCGTTTTTTTGAGGTACTGTGGGAATAACCAACAGCATATTTATGAGTGGATAAATGATGGTCGCTTTCGTCAATATCCGCCATAATTCAATAGGTCTAATTAGCTCCTACTTTAGGAGGGGAGGGGATTTTATAGGACATTTTTAGATATTATTTTAGGTCGAACCAATGTACCCATGTTGGATAGCGAGGTCTGAGAACTCACTCACTTCAACACCGAGTTTCCGCTTAATAGTGGTTAGTGTATTTGATATCGTCTTTATTGAAATATCGAGTTCTTCAGCGGTTTCTGCTCGATTTTTTTTCATCGCAAATGCAATAAAAATCTCAAACTCTCGTGCGGTGAGCCGACTTTGTATATCAATCTGGTCGCTAAGCAATCGTTTAGCGAGTTTCATCGCCAAGTCCTTCTCGATGTACTTTTGTCCTTTACTGACTACCTGTATGGCAGAAATAAGTATTTCGGGGTCACTTTGCTTGCTTATATAACCCATCGCACCTGATTCCATTGCTCGTTGCAGTATGGCGCCGTCCTCAAACATACTAAAGAAAATAATCGATAAATTCGGTTTTGTTTTTAAAAATTGCTGAGCTAAAACTAAGCCGCTCTCGTGTGCTAAATTTATGTCCAAAATCATGATTTGCACGTCGTGTTCATTTAGTATGACCATGGTTTCTTTTCCGTTTGCTGCTTCAAATAAAACGGCATCGGGGATCAGAGTCTTTATCAATGCTTTGTATCCCTCTCGAACGACTGAGTGATCGTCAACGAGTATAATATTCATGATCTTTTTATCTCACTATTTTATTACGTTTGAGGTTTTCTCAGCGTGAAGGCGCACGTTAAGCGTTATTTTTGTACCGGTCCCTTTGTCAGATTTTATGTTTAGGTCTGCACCTATACATCTGGCTCGAGTACTAATCGATGAAAGCCCTAATCCTTGTTCGCTATTTGCCTCGTCTATCCCTTTACCGTCATCTGTTATGCAAAGGCTTAGGGTGTCACTTTGCATAATTGCGCTTACTTTAGCCTTTGCAGCATTAGAGTGTTTGATAATATTGTTAATGGATTCTTGAATAATCCTATACAAATGTATGTCTCTTTCTTTGTCCGAAACAAAGTCACTACAATCTACAATTATTTCCCAGTTTATGGACGGAGCTAACTGTTTCTGATCGGCAACTAATTTTTCTACAGCTTCCCACAGTGTCACTTTGTCTAAAATTATCGGATGCAGATGATGAGTTAATTCGCGAATAGCCGAACCGATTTCGGCGCAAAATGTCTTAATTTTGGTGCTGCAATCCTTAATTACTTTTTTATCTTCAGTGCTCACTAATATATGCGCGTAGGCTTTAGTTGAGGTAATCAACTGCCCGACATTATCGTGCAATTCCCTGGCGAGGTAACTGCGTTCTTGTTCTTGCAGCATAGCCACTTTTCGGTCTGCATTCACCAGTGCGATTTCTTTTTCTATAAGACTTTGCTTTAGTTGAGTAAATTCATCAAAGACATCTTGAATTTCTTGCATATCTGAATGAGGCAGTTCAACTTCGCGATCTAGCGCAATTTGCTTATTGGTTAGAGTTTCTTGCAATGCTTTGGCCAATTGAGAAAGAGGCCTTAGTTGGTGCTGAACACCTAACCTAATAATCACTAGTAACATGGCGAGGGTTACAAGGAAGAGTGCAGCGACTAAATAAAAGAAGGTCATATTTTGTGCAAATTCGGTGTCATTGTCTGGACTAATGATCAAGTAGCTATTCTCTGATAATGGCATAACAATCGCTTGAACTTTGTCGATAATCTCACTATTTGTTTGGTTATTTTCTAGTGAGTCTGTGTATTCGCTGCTCAAGCGCCCAAAGAAAGTTTCGATCTTTAAGTGTGGGCTATTTGACAGAATTTGCTGCATGCTTTCAATTGATACTTGGCTTTGCTGCATAGCTTTAGCTTGTTTCATTGCGGCTAGGGTCTCATCTTTGATATTGCTTTGGACGAGAAAGTAAGTGAACACAGTAAATATAAGGAAAACTAGCACAAAGCTCACAATAATAATTCGCGATAGTTTGGTATATCCAGAATTATTGGTGAACATATAAGACCTAAAACGATGAGAGATAAAAGCGAGTATGTATGACGCGAGTCATTGCATTAGCTTAATTAAAAAGCGCTCATGTGGTCAACTATTCTAAGGTAGCGTAAACCTCCTACTTTATAACAATAAACCCCGCGTTAAGCGGGGTTTATTCAATTACTTATTACTAGGCTAATTACAAAATTAGTTCTTAGCTAGGTTTTCTCTTTCGTAACGTTTTGGAAGTTTGAAAGTCCAAACAGTGCCACCTTGGTTAAGGTTTTTAACACGCTTAGCTACTTCGCCGCCCCATAATGGAACTGCGCCACCCCAACCAGAAACTACTGAAATAAACTGCTCGCCGTCTTGTTCCCAAGTGATTGGAGAACCGACGATACCAGAACCGGTGTTAAACTTATAAAGTACTTCACCGCTTTTCGCATCAAACGCCATCAAGTAGCCTTCAGGTGTTCCAGTAAACACTAGTCCACCAGCAGTCGTCATTACACCACCCCATAACGGAGCAAAGTTATTGTGTCTCCAAACTTCTTCACCTGTTTTAGGGTCAATTGCGCGAAGAACGCCTATGAAGTCATCTTGTACTGATTTGATAGTAAAACCAGCACCTAAGTACGCTGCGCCTTGCTTATATGCAGTAGGTTCATTCCAAATGTCCATTTCCCACTCGTTTGAAGGCACATAGAAGTAACCTGTATCTGGTGAGAACGCCATAGGCATCCAGTTTTTACCGCCTAAGAATGAAGGACGAGCAACAACTGTTTTACCTGCTTTTTCTGAAGTCGCAGCAGGGTTGCCTGGACGATTTGCTTCTGCGTAAATAGGTCGACCATTTTTATCAAGACCAGTTGCCCAGTTTACTTCGTCTACAAAAGGGAAACCTCTGATGAAGTCACCGTTTTCACGATTAAGAACATAGAAGAAACCGTTTCTGTCTGCAGTAGCAGCTGCTTTAACTGTTTTGCCGCCTTGCTTGTATTCGAAAGGAATTAGCTCGTTAACACCATCGTAATCCCATCCATCATGCGGAGTAGTTTGGAAGTGCCATTTTATTGAACCGTCGTCTGGATCAATCGCTACACGTGAAGAAGAGAACAAGTTGTCGCCAGGACGCATA
>CBFHTO010000141.1:0-5089 GCA_965658765.1 Glaciecola sp.
ATAGTCATGGGCAAGTTATGCCGCACATACCATTCGGCGGCATAAAACAATCGGGCGTTGGTGTTGAGTTTGGGGAAGAAGGTTTACTTCAGTATACAAGCTCTCAAGCTGTTCACATTCCTAAAACTGCGGGCTAGAACTGAAAGCTAGAGCTTGTTGCAGTGTAGAAGGTAACATTTAGTATGCTTATAGTATGCTTACAGAAGTTAAATCGATTTAATAGAAATTACCGTGCAATCAAGCACAGATGCAAATACCCGGAGCGGATATGCGCTTTTCAATAAAGTTGGGATATGGCGTTGGTCAGATGTCTGACGGCGTAAAACAAGCCGCGTTTAGTACATTTTTGGTCTTTTACTACAACCAAGTACTGGGATTGTCAGCGAGTTTGGCTGGCTTTGCAGCATTGCTTGCACTAATTGCAGATGCAGTCTCCGATCCTATGGTTGGGCACATCTCAGATCGCTTTAAGTCAAAATTTGGTCGTAGACACCCATTCATGCTGGCTGGCGTTATCCCGTTTGCGATTGCGATGTACTATCTGTTTGCACCTCCCACAGGATTATCTGAAGGGCAGTTGTTTGCATGGATGGTAGGCATGGGGATAGCGGTTCGCTTTGCGCTTACCCTCTTTTACGTTCCGCATCTATCTCTGGGCGCGGAGTTAGTTAAAGGTTATCACGAGCGAACCTCAATCATCGGTTATCGTGTGTTTTTCACCTATTTTGGTATATTTGTGACTAGTGCATTAGGTTTTGCGGTTTTCTTTCCGTCCTCTCCAGAATTTTCCAACGGCTTGCTCAACGCTGCAAGCTATCCAGCTTTTGGCTTATTTTGCGCAACACTCGCCAGTGTCACTATGTTAATGAGTATTTTCAGTACTCGGTCATGCATTCCAAATTTAATTCAGCCGACAGCAGTTACAGGCAAACAACGTATCTTATTGTCCTTCTTCGAGGTATTCCGAACCCTTAAAATCACGTCATTCAAAAATTTATTTGCCGTCATTTTGATTTTTACATCATTGGTTGGCATGGTCCAAACCTTATTTGTGTATATTGCCACCTATGTCTTTGATTTTGAACCTATGCACTTAGCTGGATTCGCCAGTTCGTTCATCATCGGCTTATTATTTGCGTCATATGTTGCCCAAAAATTTGGTCAACGCTACGACAAACGCACCGCTCTTGGTATCTGTATGTTCTTAGGGTCGGTATTTGGCTTTATGCCAATTACCTTGTATTTATTTGGGGGATTGCCTGCAGACATAGGCCCTAGATTCATCTTTATCTTTGTTGTGAATGGTATATCGCAAATCTTCTTTATTGCATACATGATTTTATTAGATTCGATGCTCACCGATGTAATTGATGAAAATGAATTAAAAACGGGTCATCGTGAAGAAGGCTTGTTCTTTGCTGCACGTTCTTTTTCGCAAAAAGCAAGCTTTGGCCTAGGGGCATTATTCGCAGGAATCGCTTTGGATATTATTGAATTTCCTAAGAATGCGTCACCCGAAACAATTACCCCAGAAGTGATCAATAGCTTAGCAATGCTAGGTGGGCCAGTTTTGTTTTTCTTTTTCATTGGTACTATTTTGATTTCTAGAAATTATCCACTGACTAAAGAAAAACATGCCGATATCATAAAGCAAATCAAAGCAGATCAATAAACCAAGCGCGACAATCTTACCACTCATAACCAATGAACAGTGACCATACGCATTGACGCCGCAGTTTTTGAAAAAGGCACAATCGCAATCGTGATATTCCTTTGTATTCATAGTTTTAACTTTTTTCCCTGTTGCGCTAATTAATTATCCTCATGTGTTACCTAGGTGACACTGTGATAAAAAAATGTTGCTATTTTGTTGCTAACTTAACAAATAGCAAACACCTCAATACTGCTTGCATAACACACTCTATTTCACACAAAGGATATAGTTAATGAAAACAAAAATGACACTTCTGTGTGCTGCTGTTCTTAATGCGACCTCTGTATTCACGGTAGCCCAAGAAGCAACAACAAACACAAATAATGACGCAAACGAATCCATATTAATGGAAAAAATCGTTGTTACGGCGCAAAAGCGTATTCAATCTCTTAAAGACACACCGGTTGCTATCACAGCGTTAAGTTCAGAAAAAATGAACGAACTAGGTATTGTGTCGCAACAAGATATTAGTAATTTCACGCCCAGTATGTCTTATCAAGAAGAAGCAGGTGGTAACGAGGGTAACCGCATATATATGCGTGGTGTAGGCCGTGAAACCAGTGTTTTAGGAACTGAGCCAGGCGTAGGTATTTATGACAACGGCTTTTATACCGGCGAGGCCGGTGTATTGTCGGCATCACCAGACCGAGTTGCACGTATTGAAATATTACGAGGCCCTCAGGGCACTTTGTACGGCAGAAACACCACTGCCGGAGCAATCACCGTTATTGCCAAAGGTCCGGCAGATGAGTTTGAAGGAACAGCGCGCCTTAATATTGGCAGTTATAACAACCTAGTGGCGGAACTCACAGTTAGTGGCCCAATTAGTGAATCAGTTAGGTATTTCGTCAATTATCGTAATAGAACCCAAGACAGTTTTTACACTAATGTTTCGGGTCCAGATCCCATTGGTTTGGATGAGGAATACGTTGAAGCACAGTTAGATGTCGACTTTAGTGACGACGTAAATTGGAATTTGCGCTATTTCAAAACCAAATATGAAAATGAATCATTACGGATGCAAGTCTTAGGACAGAACTTCAATAACAGCCCTTTGAAGTTAGGTGCAATTGTGGTTAACCCTGAGTTGTTTTCATCTTTAGCGGTATCACCTAGCGTGAGTGATCCCTTTGATATTGATTCTGACGTCCAAGGAAAAGTAATACTCAATGGCGATAATAATTACCAATCTACCTTAAATGTTGAGTTTAACCACTTTTCATTAAAAGCCCTAAATGGCTATTCAGAAAGAAATTGGAACAGTACAAAAGATTACGATGGAACCTCAAGTCCCGTGTCATTCCTTGAAAAAGTAGGCCAGACCGATTGGTCAATGCAGCACGAAATACAATTGGTGTCTAATGGGGACAGTGATATTAACTGGGTAACAGGTTTGTTTTTTTATAAAAATGACGTGAGTCAGCCATACAGTATTCTGGATGAAGGAAATCCATTTATCCAAGATGGAAGTGTTGTTGGAGGTCCTAATCCTGATTCGAGTTTCTATGAGCAGTTGGGGGAGTTAAAAACCGAAACAACAGCGCTTTATGGTCAAATAGATTGGGATGCAAGTGATAAGTTAGTACTTACTGCAGGATTACGTTATAGCGAAGACAAAAAAACTGGCAGGGAGACTCAGCAAATACATTACGACACACTTGGCTGTGGATTCAATATACTGCCGGGTGTCGGTAATCCTTTTACCACAAATCCGGCCTTTGCATTTGTCGATTATAGTGCTTTCGTAGCTAGCGGAAACCCACTCGCTGATGCTTGCCCAAGTGATGCAAACCCGCGTTTTGGCTTAGAGCTTTCTAATAGCGAAGCCTTACATGAAGCATCTTGGGATGCGGTAACATGGCGCCTTGGTGCAAATTGGAGTGTCAATGATGACAGCCAACTCTACGCCACTATTTCTAGCGGCTATAAATCAGGTGGATTTCGTTTAGGGGGTATGCAAGATGATCCAAGTACTGAAGTCAATGAATCGATTGTTGATGAAGAGACGCTAATTTCTTATGAAGTTGGTTATAAAGCCAATCTTTTACAAACCCTAACCGTAAACATGGCTGTATACCAATACCAGTACAAAGATATGCAGGTCGAAGTAGATGTATTGAATGAATCAGGCTTAGCAACATCGTTGTTAACTAATGCGCCAAAAGTTGATATTAGTGGTTTTGAATTTGAAGGTAATTGGGCTGCTACCGATAAGTTAAGTTTCTTAGTGAGCTATTCATTTAATGACTCAGAAATTAAAGAGGATTATCGTGTAGGGGACAACAAGACATTCCCAACATTTGGCTCTGATGAACCACTAATCCGCAATGTGAAAGGTAATCGGTTAAACCGTTCACCTAAAAATAAGTTCGCAGTGGGCGCTTATTATGTGCAGCCATTTACTCGCGGTACGTTAGTCGCTTCAGCCACTTATGCAAGTATAGATAGACAATACGTCACGATTTTTAATGACAATATTGAATCTATTCCTTCCTATAACAAAACCGATTTACGGCTATCATGGAAAGATAATGATGACAAATATGAAATATCGGTTTACGGCAAAAATATAACAGATGAGGTCAGTTACGCTAATGGGTATTCAGTACGTACTCAGCAGGAAAGTAACCGTGCGACAGGCCGCACTATTGCCCCAAGAACCTTTGGTGCTGAGCTGGTCTATAGATTTTAACCAATCGGCAATATGTTGCTCGTGAGAGCAAGTTCATCGTTTTTAAGCCAGTGTTCATCACTGGCTTTTTAATGGATGAACTTTGTGGGGCATATGGCCTTTATAGGTCTTAATCGATTACAAAAACTGTCACTTGTGTGACTTAGTCACTAGTTGTATCTGCGTATAGTTTAGCAGCTATCTTAGGGATAATGCATTGCATGTTATTCCTTGCTGGGTGATTTAGGTGCGATGTTTTGTAAAAACTCATTAAACGCTTTAGTAGAGTCTAATTCGTTGAATTTTTTTGCTTCGTCTTGCCAACGCCTTTGGTGATCAATAAAAGTAAGAATTGATTGTTCCATATATTGACCCAATACGCCGCTCATTTTTGTGTCGTAGAAACGAACAATCTCTTCCAACATTTTATTAGTTAAAACGGAAGCATGCCCTTCCGATTCAACTTCTGTGAGCACCTGCAGTAGCACGTTGCGAGTAAGGTCACCACCTGACTTAGAATCGACTATTTCAAACTGTTGATAGGTTTTGATGTAGTCACGAATGGTGTTTAGCGTTATGTATTTTTTAATCTCGGTATCGTATAGACGACGATTTGGATAGCGTTTAATAAGTTTCATAAGGTTCTCTGGAAAAAGTAAAGCGCATTGAAATTAGCTTACTTGGATCAAATCAGTGGCACTGAA
>CBFHTO010000142.1:0-5080 GCA_965658765.1 Glaciecola sp.
CGTCGAGAAGGCCGGTGCATGGTATAGCTACAACGGTAATCGAATTGGTCAAGGTAAGGCTAATGTTGTTAAGTACCTTAAAGAACATGTTGAAATGGCGAATGAGATCGAAGGACGGATAAGAGCTGAGCTATTACTCAAAAAAGCAGATACAGCTGAAGAAGTGCTTACAGAAGAGAGTGCGGGCTAGTATAACCGTTGTTTCAATAAATTAGTTCTAGCGAACATTTTGCTTAATTTTTGCTTACTCTTTTATTAGATATGTAATGGCCCAGTATAATTACGGGCCATTGATATCATCTTAGAGTCATCCATGGACTCTGGATACCTCTGGATACAATACCCAGTCCTACTCAGTCATATTAATCTTGGTAGCCTATGGCTAGTACGATATAGCCCAGTAACATCACGGCTCATCAATGTCATTTCTGAGCACTGTATCGCCTCGGAAATATGCCCTATATTATTAAGTCGTTTTATTAACAAATCGTGTCGTTAATAATCACTATCTTTAATAAGTATTATCTTTAACAAGATGCAGTGTCTGTCTGTACTACCATTTTCTGAAGTAAGAGAAATGATCGTGTTTATTCGTGAGAATCAATTTTTTCATGCATGTTATTCCAACGTTCTGGAAATTTGCCTTGTAACAAATATGAGAATGAAATGAGCTCCGCGATGAGCGTATATAGCTCAGGCGGTATTTCTTGCCCTAGATCTAGCATTCCAAGTATTTTATTGAGTTCTTCGTCTTGATGAATCAATACGCCAAAGTCTTCCGCGAGCTTTATTATGTCGTCTGCAACTTCACCTTCGCCCTTGGCAACGACTTTTGGAGCTGAAGCTTCATCGCTCTTATATTTTAGAGCAACAGCACTTTGAATTTTGGCATTACTTTGTTCTGAATCAGACATAGGTTTGCACTGTTTGAAGACTTGAGTGATGTATGGAATTTGGTATTTCGCGGATTTCACATGGTTTCCTGCTGATTGAAAAGCCAAGTGTGTGCAGCCGTTTCTCTAATTGCGGTAAATGTTTATTAACTGTATTTGCAGCATGGGTTGAGTTGGCGGTCAATTGTAGGTCAATGTTTAAGTCACAAAGTTTTACTGACGCAAGCACCTTTTCATTTTCAGAAATGCTCATTTTCATAGTTAAATTCCAAGCCGTGGTGCCAGTCTTATTGGCTTCTTGCTCATCCTTTTTATCTTCTCGCTTTATAAGCAGTTCGATATCTTCAAGAGTTTTATCAATCATATTAGGTAATGTGTAAAAGAGGCAGTCTTGTCCCTTTAAAGAAGCATCCGCGCTAATGAGTTTATTCGCGTTATGACGATTTAATATTTTACTTATCTCTTGAATCATTCCTTTATTCGCTTCAAAACCTGCTAGCTCATTTAAAGCCTTGCTCTGGTTCATCTGCGATTTTGAGGCTGCATCTTTTTTTTGTTGTGAGTTAACTAGCTCACTTGTTTTAATACCCGCCATCTTTGCAGATAATGAGGGCAATAAAGCATTAGTAGAGCTTGCGTTAGTTTGTGCTCGAGCATGCAAATTTAACTTAAATAATTGAATAATCGCATTCAATATTGTGTTTTGTGCGCCAAGTGTGCTTATGCTTGCAATGCTTGTGATAGAGCTTAAGGAAGTGGCTGCATCGGGAGCGCTTAACTGCGCTTTGAGCGACGCCTCGTTATGCTCTTGATTTAATATATTAGCTAATCTTTCGATACCAGAGAGATCTCCTGGATTCCCACTTTTTCCACTCATACCTTTGGGTTTCATCGCTATTTCTTCATTCATCGATAAAGTCATAGACAATAAACTTTTCAATTCTGGCGATGCCTTATCAAAAACGCCTCTTAACAGGCTTTGTAAGCGCTCGAGGTTTTGTGAATCTGAGCTACTAGAACTTCTAGCATGTTCTAAATATTGTGCGATTTGTTGTTGGAGGTGTTGCTGCTTTGCTTCTAAGTTTTTTAAAAGATTTGACGCGGAGTCAGTGCCTTCTTTTCCAGCGTTAAGGTTGTTAGCTTGAGCTTGTAAATATTGATTTAGTTTATCTCGTAGCTGGCTACTTTCTTTAAACACAGCATCACTGGGGCTTCCTTCATGCTTATATTGCGAAGCGATATTGTTTAAAAAAGAAAATTGTTCCGCCAATAGCGCTTTGCTTGGCACAGATTTGCCTGAACTTGCTTGTGAGTTGGATAGACTTGTATATTCAGCGATCCCACTTTTCTGCTTGAGCCTTTGCTCGGGCGAATTAGATTGAAGATTGCCAATTTTCGTACTCGAGTTATCCGTTGCAGTAGATGATGTTTGAGCATTTCCTACGCCGGTTTTGGCTTGATATAGATCTATAGTGTTCAATCCGGCGGCTCGTGAGCCTGAATTTGACAAGTGTGCTTGTGAGGCCTCGGATTTATGTGTGGGTTGCAGTAAATTTGCACTCGAATTTGCTGTGTTTTTTGCGCTGCTATTTGCTGTGCTATATGCAGTACTACTTGCAGTGTTTTGACCTTCACCACTCATCTTGTTTTTGCCGGACTCCCCACCATTTGGGTTTTGACTGTCAGGGTTTGCTTTTAAGGCTCCTTGATTTGTCAACTGAGAAGCAGATTGAGACTTGATGTTGTCGTAGGTAGAGGCGCCGAGATTTTGCTTCGTCAAATGTGCATTTTTAGTTTCATTAAGCGCCTGCAGATTACTCGTTTGTTCGAGCTTTGATGCCATGCTTTGTTTCGTCCCTGAGCTTCCAGATAAAGCGTCCGCTATCGCTTTCTCGTCTAAAACGACAAGCAGTGGGCGGCTTAACAAATCAAGCTGAATAGTACGAGTATTATTGGGGCGAACACTTACCAGCAACAGAGAGTTTTCATTTTGAATATTAGACAAATGCCCAGTAAGTTGGGCTTTTAAGCTATTGCCAAAGGTACTTAGATTACTCGGCGTATTTTTGTAAACCAAAGTGTGTTGCGCCAATGAAGAATGATTTGTATGGCCGAACAAAAGTTTTGATACGAGTGCTTGTAACTTCCCACTTTGCCCTTTTAATACCTCGTTCATCTGTGATATTTGAAGGCTAGAGGCATCAATAGTACTTTGCTTGCCTTGGCTTATTTGCAAAGCACTTAAGGCCTGATTTTTGTTATTTGCAGATAAGACTAAGTTAACGGTATCTCCTAGTTTTATTTGCTTTGAAAGCTCTGAAGGCATGGTTAGCACAAAGCTCATTGCTTTTGGCTGAAGTTCATTAAATTGAAGTTGTATTTGATTTCCACTGATTCTAGTGACGTTTGCAGTAGTGCTAATATCAATTTTTGGCTGTTGATTGTTGATTAGTAGCTGTGATGCAGCGTCAACCATCTTTGCACCTTTGGCGCTCGACAAAGAAGCATTAATTTGACTTTCAGAATGAATCCCCATGTGCTTTATTTGACTTACGCTCTTATCAGTCCAGTGATTCCCAATGGCCTGCAACATTGGGGCGCTTGCTTGAGTTAAAGGCTTTGCATTTGAGTGCACAAGTTTAAATTCTAATTGGGAGCTTTGTTTTCCGACTAATAAGAGTTGGTCACCACTTCTTAATTTATGGTTACCTAAGCCTTGAATTTCTGTTTTTTCGATACTGATTTTCTTTTGCGATAAACGTTCCTGCAAAATCACTTGATTCGGCTTTACGTCCACGATAGAAAAGTTGAGGGCTTTTGATTGAGTGTGGGGCAAGGCGTTCCCGCCAAGCTGACTTGGAGCATGCTCTCGGCTCGAGGCCCCTACGACTTTGGATGTAGAAGCTACGTTAGTAGGATTAATTTTTTCCATAGCACTCTATCGGCAAAAACGCTGAAATCTCAAGGCAATAGCCGTTTTTATTGCGTTTGCAGTTTAAATCAAAGTCTCCAATTGACTCTACGGAATTTGATGATAATCAAACAAACGTTTTTTTCGAACTTCTTATACGCCTTATTTCGTAGAGTTTTAAGTTGGATTTATGATAATATCTCGCGACTTTTCAATAAGATGAAGCGCTATTTTGCCCGTTTTACTTGCACAAAACTTAAGTTGTGAAAAACAAGACAGAGTCTTATTTCACGACCTAGAGCTGGAAATTAAGGCCGGCGAATTAGTGTACCTAAAAGGCGAGAATGGCGCAGGCAAGACAAGCTTAATAAGAATCTTAGTTGGCTTAAGCGCTCCCACTGCTGGTTCGGTTCACTTGAATGGTTTTGACGTAAGAACAGACTCTGACCAAGCAAGTAAGCAACTGATGTATATTGGGCATAAGCTCGGTAACAATAGCCTACTAAATGCAACAGAAAACATTGCGTTTTGGTGCGCTTTGCACAACGTAGACGTGACCAAAAAAGAAATATTAAGCGTTTTAGATTTTCTCGGATTAACCGGCTTAGAAGAGCTACCTATAAAACATCTATCTGCAGGCCAGCAAAGGCGGGTTTCTTTGGCTCGATTATGGCTGAACAAAAGCGCTAAAATCTGGGTTTTAGACGAACCGTTTACAGCACTTGATGTGCAGATAGTACAAGAACTCGCGAAAAAAATAGATGATTTCCTTGAGCGCGGTGGTGCTGTATTAATGACCTCTCACCAAAATACTCATATCCAGCACACAAGCCGAGTTTTTGAATTGGAGTATGCTTGGTGAACAGTACTAGTCTGAGGTCTAAATTGATGGCGGTCTGTAAACGAGACTTTGCGTTAGCTTATCGACAAAGGGCGGAGCTAATGCAGCCTTTGATGTTTTTCATGATGGTGGTGACCTTATTCCCTTTAGCTATTGGCCCGTCTCCACAAACGCTTCAACTTGTCAGTGGTGCGGTAGTGTGGGTCGCAGCAATATTATCGCTGCTAATGGGTTTGGACCGATTGTTCCGAGATGACTTTTTAGACGGTAGCCTAGAACAAATGATGCTAAGTGACGTACCTTTGTACATGAGTGCTCTGGTCAAAATACTCAGCCACTGGGTGATCCATATTGTGCCTCTTCTCTTGTTATCTCCACTGCTCGCGCTATTTTTAAACATGAACCTAGATATGTATCTCGCGCTTGTTATGACCT
>CBFHTO010000143.1:0-5047 GCA_965658765.1 Glaciecola sp.
TCTAATTTAATCAATGAGATTGTTAGTTAGTGGCAATCTAATTATAACTATTAAGGTTGTAAGTTGAATGTAAAAAAGTACTTGTATTAGAAGTAATTGCATCGCTCAATTGTAAGCTCGGCTGTTGAGTGATATGTTTTACAAGTCAGAAAGGACACGTTAATTTACCTCCTCGTTTAGATTAGGAGGGACAAAATACAATACAAAATTAGGAAAATATTAGTGAACAAAAAATTAGCTTTAATAGCCCTCGCGTCTTGCGTTGTTATTTCGGGATGCTCTACTTATGCTACCAACAGATACTCAATATCCGCTGACAATGTAAGTACACTTAGAACAGTCGTAAAAGATAAGCTTGCTGTTGGGGAATTTACAGCTACAAAACCTGGTAAATCTTCAATTATGTGTCGAGGAGTGGGTCCCATAAAAACTCCCGACGGCGAACCATTTGAGGATTTTGTTAGGAGCGCATTAATTTCAGAAATGAAAATAGCAGAAGTGTACGCTGCAAGTGCACCGGTGATTATTACTGGTAGCTTGGATAAGATCGATTTTAACAGTGCAAGTGGGAAATGGAATTTAGGCTTAACGCTGAATTCAAACAACGGAGCTTCATTTTCTTTAGAAGATGAATATGATTTTACTACCAGTTTTTATGGAGAGACTGCATGTAATCAAACGGGGCAAGCTTTAATGCCCGCGGTTCAAAACTTGATCACAAAAGCACTTACATCTCCAAATTTTCCTGCATTAATTAAGTAAATCAAAAACAGGCAATTTAGCATTTTAATCAACGGCATACGTTTGAGTATGCCTTTTTTATAAATAGCTACTTATTTTTTGTTTACCATTGTATCAGACAAGCATAAAGCTATTGATTACGCAAAATGCTCAAAATACGTGAATATACAATCTGAGTAAGTAGCACCCTATCTTCGCCAGTTGTATTAGTGAATTGAATTACCACAGTATCGATGTCTTCATGATAACGAGCAATGCTGCTGTAGCCCAATACCCAGCCAGTGTGGTTGTATTCATAAATGCTACGGTATATTTGGCTTTCCTGCTCTGTAAATAAGGTCCCATCATTTAATGCACGCAGAAAAACGCCTACGTTTTGAGCACTGGCGACATACCCTTGATCGAGGTGTTTAAGGTCTTCCTCATAACCGACATAATAACCACTCATGATCTCATTCATCGGAGCTTCGTCAATTGAAAAGTAGGTGTCTTGTAGAGCTAGGGGGGCTAATATTTTTTCTCGAATATAGTCACGGTAGTCATATCCTAGTGCAGTGGTCATCACCTTTTGTAGCAAAAGGTAATTTGTATTTGAATATGCGTAGTCTTCATCAGGCATAAAATCAGCCGGTTTATCTAGTACTAGACTGAGCACATCTAAAGAATTTGATGCCCAATCAAATTCAGCTTGGTCAGTAAAGTTTGGAATACCACTGCGATGTTGCACCATCATTCTTAAAGTGATTTTATCTGCATTGGCAATCCGGGAAGACAACTCAGGTAAATAGTATGCTAGCGTTTTATCTAAATCTAATATTTCGGCGGCGGTTAGTTTGGCTACAGCGCTAGCCTCGTATAATTTAGCTATACTGGCAATTTTAAATAAAGCATCGCCATATGCAGGCAATTGTTGCTTCCTATTGTGCCAGCCACTTGCATATAATTGTGGAGCTTTGTTTCCTGCGTCAACATAAACAATTATGCCGTCTAAGAATTGCTCGGTAGCCTGATTAAGTTCTTTATCTATGCTGTTAGGAATTGGCTTTAAATAATAAAGGCCATATTTCCACGGCGCAAAAATATAAATACTGACGGTCGTCAACGACAATGCAATGAGCGTTTTTAAGACAATTTTTTTCCATTTTGACATAAGTATTTATCTGTATTTTTTAATAAAATGGTGAGCGTAACATAAGGTAAGCCACCGTTATTGTTTAGGACTGAAGGCTTTGTTAAGGGTAAACAGTACTCTTGATTTTCGCTTACCATTAAGCGTAGCGCCAATAAACGTTGACCTAACCATCAAATCATAAATCGCAACTGATATGCTTATAGTGATCACAAAAATGCTTATCAATTTTACTGACCAATGTAAGGGTAGCTCAGCGAAGGCAATCTGTAACCAAACCACTATGGGCAAATGTATAAGATATAGCCAATAAGAGGCATCGGCAAAATAGCGAAGCAGTTTATTTGGCTTAGAAAGCCACTTTTCACAAAAACCAATACTTAACGAAATGAGAGAGCACATCATAACAGCATAACTCAGCATAAAACTCGCTTTTAATAAACTGTATTGCGGATGACTAAAGTTACTTTGAAAAGTCGAAAGGTAAATTGCCCCCGCAATAGAAACAGCACATATCAAAACTTTTGCTAAAGAGACATGAGCAAACGACGCTAATGCAGACTTATTTCTGCTTAGCATCCAACCAAACATAAAAAAACCTCCATAGATACAAAACAAAGGGATATGTGGTATTAGAGATTTATCTGGTGTGTCTAATCCCCAATGCTGCATAAACCACAAAGCTATTGCGGTACCTAAGACCATAGGTAACATTACCCATGACGAACGACTCATCAAATTTATAGTTCGGTCGGCAAAATGTGTCAGTCGATTTTTTGTTGGCGCATGAAGACCTATCAAGAACCGTAATGCCATGACAGAAATAGAAATTAACAGCAGGTAATAAAGAAACCATAGGTGAGTTCCTATGAGCAGGTCTTTAGGTAGTTCACCTAAACTTGCAAATCCAGCGGTTATTGCACCCACGATATTTGCGTCACCACGCATGCTTTCGGCCCCCATTATCCAACCTGAAACTAATAGCGGTCTCAATACAAACCAGGCAATTAGAAATGGTAAGCCGACGCGTAATAAGCGAGATTGAATAAACGTTTTAGTACCTTTCGAATGCAGGCTCATATGACTGAAATACCCAGCAATGAGAAAAAATAAAGCCATGCGAAATGAATGACTTACTAAAACGAAACTCGGTATTACGCTACTAGTAGAAACATCCATAACCGCCCATCCAATGAAGATGGGCATGAAGGATAATGCAGTGTGAAAAGCTATGCCCAGAAGTAGGGCAAAGCTTCTTACTGCATCGAGATATTCCAGTCGAGGGGCATTTTTTATAGGCATGGCTTTGACCTTCGCTAAACTTGGCTTAGTATTTAAAACTCAATTAGTAAAAGCTGATTTCGTCAATCTCATAATCAAAGGTCGACTTTTGTACACTAAATGCCACGATACTTATGCTATTGATGGTTTGGGGATTGAGCTCAGTTTGCTCTGACCAAGTGCGCTTAAGTGAATCGAACGGTATTTTAAGCTCATGAAATTCGCCGTCTGACGGAGCCATTACAACAGACGAGTGATAATCAAAGTTATCTACCTCAATACTATTTGCCGACATCGAAATGCTTCCATTGTTAATTTTCACCATCATCCGAATGCCAGTATAGTTGCTCGCGTCGATTGGTTTTCCTTCACCATCAAGTAATAAAACCGTACTCGCCCAACCAGGTTGACCCCGAGGTGGAACTATTTCGCCACTTAGTCGCAAAACACCATTTTCAACATCTAATTTGGTTTGTGTACTACCGCCAACCATGGTGTCGTTTATAAATTGCCGCGGCAAACCAAGGCTATTGTTGGTATTGTTGTCAAAATCATCAATTAAAGGAATCGCCGAGCCTGCTACTGAGACGCTAGAGAACGCTAAAAGAGAAGTTGAGCAAAGCAACACTAGCAATTGAGCAGTTCGCATTCGAATCATTGATAAAGTAAAGCACTGTTTCATTAATTTTCTCCAAGTCAGAAAGGGGTAAATCACTGGTATGGCTTTCTATAATTAGCCAAGTAAATAGGTGATTGTTAAGTAAGTGCCAACATCTAGAACTTAGGTGACAAGAAAAGTGATATTTTTTTCAAAGTTAAGGTGTCAGTTATTTTCACAATAGGCCGTCACCTTTTTAAATTAGAAGGCACTTATTGAGTGTTTGGATGCTTGTAATAAGGCAAGCAATGATACTCTTTCTGAGGGTGTGCAAAAATAATTAGGAAGGATAATAACGAATGAATACCGGTCGAACAAAAGACGGTTTTAAAATTCGCGGGGCAGAAATGACAAGGCTCGAAACCTTTGTTGATGCAGCCTTTGCCTTTGCTGTCACGCTTCTAGTTATAGGTGGAGGTGATAATATTCCTGATAACTATCAGGATTTTTTAGCTGCTTTATACCAAGTTCCTTCATTCGCTTTGTGTTTCGCTAACATTGTGTTTTTTTGGTACGCGCATCATATATGGAGTAGACGTTTTGGCATAGACGATGGGCCATCAACGGTATTGTCACTCCTTCTTATTTTAGTTGTATTAATATTTGTATATCCGCTGAAAGCAGTCTACGCAGGCGCATTCAATTTTATCCCTGGTTATGATTCTAGAGGTGTATTTGCCTTAAATTCTGTTGAGGATTTCAGTGGTTTGATTGTCATTTTTGGTCTAGCTTTCAGCCTACTCTCTGGCATTATAGCGGCACTTAATTGGCATGCGCTTCGACAAGCACATGTTATCGGTCTCTCACAACACGAAAAATTTGATACCCATACAGTTACCCTGTTGTGGTTGATCAACGCGTTGATACCACTCGGGTCTGTGGCCATAGCATTGTTAACAACAGGTGTGTTTTGGACCAAGGTTGCTAGCTTCTTCTATATTGCGTTTGCCGTTGCACTTCCCGTTTTAAAAATATGGAGGCATCGTTTACGACTTAAAATTTAATCTCGATTTTAAGTCGTGCTAAGGAACTAGTTCGATAACAGCTCACACAATATTGATGCATAATATGCACAAATTGTAGATGCTCCTGATTAAACACATTGGTGAGCATTTATTGTGCGTGTGCATTACTTCGAGCATAAAGCTAAATTGAGAAATCTTGTGCAATAAATGTGGAAAAATACAACCGAGGCTCAAATGCCACGAAAGGCTGACAGTTTGCCTAAAACCTGAACA
>CBFHTO010000144.1:0-4912 GCA_965658765.1 Glaciecola sp.
AGTATTTCCAATATTGAAGGCCTAAATAAGTGTTAATTTTTCGAAGAGACTTTTGCGTGAATACATCATATTTCAGAGTATTGGACGACTGTCCTAGAAACCCTTCGAAGGTTTAGCATGTTTTTATTAAGCTAAGTATCCTACACATAATACAAGCATCGCAACTCCACAATGTTCTTTAGTCCAAAATTACGTTTACATTGTTAAGGATATATGTGACATTTCACATATATGATTTATCGAATATGAAATATGAATCCTTGTACTTTTTTTAAATGTTTGGCCGATGAAACTAGGCTTAAATCACTCCTATTGATTTCTAAAACCGGCGAAGCGTGCGTTTGTGATCTAATGGATGCGCTTCAGCTAGATCAAGCAAAGATCTCCCGTCACCTAGCTCAACTTCGTAAATGTCATATTTTATTAGATGAAAGACGCGGAAAGTGGGTGTTTTATAAGTTACATCCGGAAATCCCACAATGGGCGCATAATATCATTATGGAAACTGCCGACAATAATACCCCATATATTAGTGATTCATTAAATCAACTTATGACATCACAATCGTCAAGCCTTAACTGCTGTTAACTAAGAATATCTCAATGAAAATACTATATATTTGCACGCACAATCGATGCAGAAGCATTTTGTCTGAAGCTATCACAAATCAATTAGCCGGGAATTTCATCACCGCCAAAAGCGCAGGAAGTCAACCTGCTGGTGAGGTACATCCCTTGTCAATAAAGTACCTAGCTGAATCAGCTTATTTGACTGCAGGCTTAAAAAGTCAATCTTGGGACGACTTTGAAGATTTTGAACCAGATATTGTTATCACAGTTTGTGACTCCGCAGCGGGTGAAGCATGTCCGATGTATTTTGACAAAAGTTTAAAAGTTCATTGGGGCTTGAGTGACCCATCAAAGATAGTAGGAGATGAAAAACTAATTGAACAGGCCTTTGTTAAATGCATTGACGAGATAGCAGAGCGGGTAAAAATATTGGAAAGCATTGCAAAAAGGAACTTAGATGCATGGGCACTTAAATCAGCGCTAGCTGAGAATGGCGTTTACTAATGGGGCTGTTTGAAAGATATTTATCGGCTTGGGTAGGCCTTGCGATTGTATTTGGGATCATCACTGGTTCAGTGATGCCTGATGTGTTTACTGTAATCTCTACACTTGAGTTTGCACATGTGAATATTGTCGTAGCAGTTCTCATTTGGCTAATGATCTATCCAATGATGGTACAAATTGATTTTTCATCCATTAAAGATGTTGGCAAAAAACCAAAAGGCTTGATACTCACTCTAGTTGTTAACTGGTTAATAAAACCCTTTTCTATGGCTTTTCTTGGGTGGCTGTTTTTTAAAATTCTATTTGCCGATTTGGTAGACCCACAAACTGCAACTGAGTACATCGCAGGCATGATATTACTTGGTGTCGCACCATGCACAGCAATGGTGTTTGTTTGGAGCCAGATGACAAAAGGCGATGCCAACTACACACTAGTACAAGTGTCAATTAACGACATTATAATGATTTTTGCGTTTGCGCCCATCGCCGGTTTATTGCTTGGTGTTACTGATATCACAGTTCCATGGAACACTTTGTTATTATCGGTAGTGCTTTACGTGTTAGTTCCCCTTTTAGCCGGTGCGTATACTCGAAAAAAGCTTGAACGTGGTGGTAGTCATAAACACCTTGATGCATTTCTAAGGGTTATGAAACCCTGGTCAATCTTAGGTTTGCTAGCAACCGTTATATTATTGTTTGGGTTTCAAGCTGACACCATAATATCTAAGCCTGAGGCGATCGTACTGATTGCCATCCCTTTGCTTATCCAGACATATGGTATTTTTGCACTCGCTTATTGGATGGCAAAGCGCATAAACCTCCCACACAATGTTGCTGCCCCAGCCTGTATGATTGGCACCTCTAACTTTTTTGAGCTAGCCGTCGCGGTGGCCATATCGATGTTTGGTCTGCATTCTGGAGCCGCTTTGGCGACGGTGGTGGGTGTGTTAGTAGAAGTGCCAGTGATGCTGTCTTTGGTGTGGTTTGCTAACCGAACCCAGCACTGGTTTTCTAATGATTGATTTAAAGGATTGAGATTTAAGACGCGCGTTGGTCAATTTTTTATCTAATTTAGTCCTCGTGTACATTTAAAATAATGCTCGAAAACAATATAAAAACTAGCTTTTTGTCTAGTTGAAAGGCAAGTTGATAACTTTAATATGGATAAATAATGTTCAGACCCAAGAACTCTTGGCATTCTCCTGAGGGTGGAAGGTTCTCACTTTGTTTTTTTATCTCTAGGAATAAAGATATATAACCGTGGAACAGAACTTTGTTTGCACATTAAAGAAAAGTCAGAGGAATATATGAATTTAGTAAGTATCAAATTCCTTGGCCTAACAATCCAAGATAATGATTATTGGCGCGCAAAGTTCAACATCTCATTGTTGTTGGCAGCAATCTTAATATATACATCCATGTTTTTTATCAATATGTATTATTTAGGAGGGTTTGTTTATGCACTTATAGACGCGGTCGGTGCTGTATTTGCAACTATGATACTTTTCTACTTTCGAAAATCTAAGAATATTCAAGTTACCAGTTGGGCCACAACGATTCTTATTACTAGTTTAATTCTAGTATTCATAGTCCTCGCAGAGGGATATAGCTTTTCGGTTTTTTGGGTAACTATTATACCGCCTATCGCGTTCTTTCTATTAGGAAGGAAATGGGGTTTCTTTATAGCTTTTGCTTGTTTTGTTTTATGTATATTTCTTGTGTTTCAGCAAGTGAAATATCCTCTGGAGCAAGTATCAAGCAATGCTTCTCTCGTAAACGTTAGTCAGGTTTGTATTATTCACCTCATACTTTTTTCATTTTATGAAAAAGCGAGGTCATCAGCCTATGAACAATTAAAAGTGCAAAACAAGAATGCCATAGAAAAGTCTGAACGTGATGAGCTAACGGGACTTGGGAATAGAAGTAAGTTCAATGAAATTTTACAATTAAAATTGAATGATATATCTGTTAACAAAGAAACACTTTGCTTATTAATCATTGATATTGATCATTTTAAATCTATCAATGACACCTATGGTCATTTAGAAGGTGACCGTGTTCTAAGTGGACTATCGAAAGTATTAGTTGATTCGGTCAGGGACGATGACTATGTAACAAGGTGGGCCGGTGAAGAATTTGCTATTTTATTAGATAATTCAAAAATTGAATTTGCCTATGAGTTATCGGAACGTTTGCGTCAACATATCGCGTCAAAACCCATCTCGGGTAAACATATTACCGTCAGTATTGGTGTTGGGAGTTATAAGCCCGGCGAAGATGTAAGTGAGTTTTTTGAACGGGTTGATAAAGCTCTTTATAATTCAAAAAGTAATGGCAGAAACAGAAGTACTAAAGCAATATAATTTTTGAAGGCCGTCAGTTACTAATTAATCAGCTAACACCGACGTTATTGTGGCAAAAAAGTTTATAAGTATTTTATATTACACTGAGACGAATAGGGCTCTCAGTTAAGCCTCTGAGAACGAAAAACGGACAGAAAAATTAGTTGAACGGTATATTAAACAATTCGATCACTGGGAACTGCTGTCAGCTACAAATAGACTTGCCTCCAAAGATAACAGAGAAGATCACAGGACAATCGGACTAAGAAATCTAATTGAAAGCGCAGTTAAACGTAGACAGAATTAATTAAATCTCATAACAAAACCTGTTAAGACTATCGGTAAGTTTCCGATAACAAACAAGCAGGTATCCGGCTTAACATAAAATTATGGTTCCATAAGTCTTTATACATTAATCGGCGGCATGTTAAGCCGAAGAGATAGCATAATATGCAAGTTGACGAAACGAATAAAAAAACCATCAGGCAATCACTTTTCCAAGTATTGGAACCACAGGAATCGTCTTCTCCTGGCTCAAAGTTCTTGAATGTACTTTTACTGATTTTAATTGGCGTTAACGTAGTCGCGGTCACATTAGAAACGGTTCAAGATATTTATATTCAATACGAGGATGTATTTACCTATCTCGAAATCTTTTCAGTAATAGTCTTCTCCCTAGAATACGTCTTAAGAATTTGGACCAGTGTAGAACTAAAAGCCGATCAGAGTGCGCTTAAAACTAGATTAGAGTTCATAAAATCACCCCTTGCGATCATCGATCTTGTGGCAATACTGCCCTTCTATTTGTCTTTGTTTTTTGCAATTGATTTGAGGTTCCTCAGAGTATTAAGGCTATTACGAGTTTTAAAACTAACTCGATACTCAGTTGCAATGAAAGTGCTTTTTGATGTGTTTAAAGAGGAGTCGAGCACAATTTTCGCTGCAATATTCATATTGCTAGTAATCCTAGTGTTAGCCGCCTGCGGAATTTACCTTGTTGAGCACAAAGCTCAACCCGAGGTTTTCGGTTCAATCCCTCAAGCTATGTGGTGGTCTACGGTAACACTGACCACCGTTGGTTATGGCGATGTCACGCCAATAACCACAATGGGCAAAATATTTGGGGGTCTTGTTACTATTTTAGGTGTCGGAATGGCTGCATTACCCGCGGGCATTTTGGCATCAGGTTTAGCAGATCAACTAAGACGCAGAAGAGACAGCTTGAGACGGCAATTTCAAACCATGCTAGAAGATGGCATTATTTGTGAGCTGGAAGAGGAAGAGTTTGAAAAGCTCAGAGTTTCCTTAGGACTAAGCAGAAACGTCGCAAAACAAATAAGAGAAGAGGTCAGATTCATAGAAGAGGTCATTGAGAAGCGTTCTTGCCCTCATTGCGGTAAAAGCGTCTACGACGAACAACGTAAGCGTCTAGCGAATACACCTAGACGAGAGAGGTATAGGTAAGACCGTTCCTTGGTCTTTTGTCGCCGTCATTGG
>CBFHTO010000145.1:0-4833 GCA_965658765.1 Glaciecola sp.
AGAGCTTGAAGTTCGAGAGATCGAGGCGAAAGCAAAAGAGGCGCAAGCAACTGCGGACATTGAAGAAGCACAAGCGGATTCGCTCAAGGCTCAACTTGAAACAGAGGACGCAAAGCGCCAGCTTCAAATGATCGAGCAAGGTGCGCAGCAATCAGGTGCTTATGAAGAAGTTAGAGATTTAGTTGCAACGGCTCTAGCAGAGTTAATGCAGCAAAATGCAGATATGACAACTTAAATAATAAGTTGTATATTGTGTGTACAGCCTACCAGTGGGCTTCACTGGGTAAAATTCGTTTCAAAAAGGGAACGCCATGACAGTTGAAAAAGCAGACGAAACAGCGGGTTTCGTTACAACAGAAAGTGATTATCCAGAAGTGCAGGCCGAGCCAGCAGCAGAAGCAGAAAAAGAGCCAGATGGTTCTAATGATGTAGAGGCAGAAGGCAAAGGCGGTGAAGTTGAAGCCGAAAAGAGTCAGGCCGACTCAGAAGGCGAAGACGGCCAGAATGTAGGGGATGATCAAACAGACGTTGAGCACGGCAATGATTCAGCCGCAAAACAAGGTGATTCTAAAAAGAAAAACCGAGTTCAAAAACGAATTGATAAAGTTGTGCGAGAGCGAGAAAGCATAAAGCGCGAAAAAGAAGCACTTGAGAAGAAAATTCAAGAGCTTGAAGGTAAGAAGGTATCGGAATCGAAAGAGCCGAAAGAGTCTGATTTTGACACGTATGACCAATATTTAGATGCTTTAGAAAGTCACGAAGGTGAGCAGGAAAAAGCACAAAATCAAGAGCCTACGCAAGAAAGCAAACAAAAAGACGATTCGAAAGGCGATGATATACCTGATTCAACAAAGACGGCTTTTGCTGTCATTAGTGAAGCGGTTAAAGATTCCGAGACAAAGCCAGATGATTTTGAAGCGGTAACTGGTAATCCTGATTTGGATATAACCGGCGAAATGATCGAGGCAATTGCAGAGTGCGACAATAAAACAGAAGTTTTATACGCATTAGGCAAGGATCCAAAACTTACAAGTAAAATTGCGCTAGGTACGCCAGCACAGCAAATGCGAGAGATCGCAAAAATGGATTTGGCAGGGGGTTACAAGCCGCCAAAGCCGCCAAAAATATCAAACGCGCCCGACCCTATTAGCCCAGGTCGCGCAAATGGATCGGTAGAGAAAACGCCGGCTCAAATGTCGCAAGCTGAGTATGAAGAGTGGGCAAACAAACAAGAGCAAAATCGTGATGCTTGGTAACAAGCATTTAAAAAAATTTAAAGGAGGCCTGTCATGGCTGTTCAAGATAATAAATTATTAACAGATGATGTAATTGCAAAAGAAGCTTTACGCCTGTTAAAAAATAACCTGGTATTCGCTAAATGTGTTTATCGCAACTACGAAAACACTTTTGGTAAAGTGGGTGATACTATTCGCCTAGAATTGCCATTCCGTACTAAAACTGCGTCTGGCCGTACATTAGTTAAGCAGCCAATGGTCGACCAAACAATTCCGTTTGCAATCGATAATCAAGAACATTTTGGTCTTGAATACACCGTTAAAGATTTAACGCTTGATATTATGAAGTTTAGTGAGCGCTATCTTAAATCGGGTATGGTTCAGATTGCCAACAAAATTGATCGCTCGTTAGCGCTAACATTAAAGCAAGCGTTCCATTCGAGTGGTACGCCAGGTACTCGCCCAGGTGCCTACATTGATTTTGCTAATGCTTCTGCAAAGCAAACTACTTATGGTGTGCCTAATGATGGTATGCGTAAGGCTGTTTTAGATCCGTTCACTTGTGCCGCATTATCGGACGAAGTGACGCGCTTATTCAAAGAAGCGATGGTAGAAACAGCTTATAAGAAAGGCTACAAGGGTGATGTTGCGGACTATAAAACCTACGAAAGCCAGAATTTACCTAAGCATACTGTAGGTGATTACAACGGCACGCCATTGGTTAACGGTACAATTACAAACGGTAACACAGTGACATTTGATGGCGGCACCGCGTCTGCTACAACTGGTTACTTGGCAGTTGGTGATGTATTCACAATGGGCGGTGTTTACGGTGTTAACCCGCAAAGTTATGAAACAACCGGGTTATTGCAGGAGTTTGTTGTAACTTCGGCAGTGGACACGAACGGAAGTGGTGAGGGTACGATTACCTTTTCTCCATCATTAAACGATGGTACTGCGACTACCACCAATGCAGATGGTGACACTATTAGTTTGTCTGCGTATCAAAACGTAACAGCGCTGCCAGCGGATAACGCGCCAATTAATATCATGGGTACAGCAAATGCCACTTACGAACAAAACTATTTGTTCCACCGTGACGCTATTGCTTTGGCTATGATTGACTTAGAATTACCTCGATCTGCAGTGCATAAGGCTCGCGCTAGTGATCCAGAAACAGGGCTTTCTTTGTCTATGACTCAAGCTTATGATATTAATGAGCAAACAGAAATTACGCGTATTGATGCGGTCTGGGGTGCGAAAATGATCTACCCAGAATTAGCATTGCGACTTTGGGGTGCAGCGTCCTAATAGCTGACAAAACATAGCCCGGCAATAGTCGGGCTTTCTTCTTTCTAAACTAAATGCAGAGAACAACAATGAGCAAAGATTTAGCGATTAAAGCAATTTATCTATTTCATGCAGATTGCCCAAAGGGTGAAATGTTTAAATTCAAAGGCGGTGAAGATTCGCCAGAATATAAGGCAATGATTGAAAAGGGTTGGGTAGACTCACCCGCTCGTTTAGATTTGCCAGAAGATAACGACACCGGCATTCCGATGGAAAAGGCAGAAAATGCCACACCAGAACAATTGGTCGGCTTGGTGAAGTCATACGGCTTCATTGTTCTTACTCAAGAGCAGTTAAAAGCCGAAGCGGTTAAAATGTCAAACGTTGCACTCGATATCGAAAACTTTGCGGATTCTGACATTATTGCAGAGGCAGAGCGCCGAGGCCTAAAAGAGCCAGCGCCAAGCATTGAAGAAGCGGATATTATCGAAGGCATTAGCGAAGACTTAGACGCGCTTTCTGCTCAGTTCGATGAAGAGCCAGAGTCGTTAACTATTGACGAGTTGGTAATGCTAGGCAATACGATCTACAAGCTTGGTTTACGCTCAAACATGAAAGAGAAAACATTAATCGATAAGATTAACGAAGCTAAGAGCGGGGAGTAAATTGTGATTGATGATAAATTAATGCAAAAAGATTTTGAAAAAAGTGGTGCTGTTTACCCAAAAATAGAAGCAGATTTTATTGATTCTATGATGCAAAAAGTCGTCTATAAGTCACACGTTGTAGAGGGTACGACTACAACCGTGGTTACTGCTTATTTGCCAATAAAATTAAAACACGGTGGTGTTTGTAATTTCACTCTTGCTACTGAAATTATGGCTTGTGTGGACCCTCGAAACTTTGTCAAAGAAAAAGGTGAAAAATACTGCAAAGAAAAAACAGAAGTAGCAGCGAGAAATAAGTTGTGGGAGTTAGAGGGTTATTCCTTAGCCAGACAGCTTGAATTTTAACTAGATAGCTAAACCAATAAATTGATTGAAGTTGAGGGATAGATAATGGCAACAGTGGGCGATTTAATACGCGGTTCAATGCGGAAAATTGGCGTTTTGGCGGCAGGTGAGGCACTGGACGCTGGAGAGGGTGCGGACGCTCTGACAATCTTTCGCCAGATGCTTGATGGTTGGAGTAATGAATCGCTATTAATCCCTGTTGTTAATACTGTTACAAAAACGCTTATCCAAGGTCAGTCTCAATACACAATAGGTATTTATCCTAGCCCACAGCCTGTTCCTTTGCCAGATAATCACATTGAAACAGCACGCCCTCAGATCATACAAAATGCGTTTATTCGTGATACCTATTCAACAGACTACTCGCTAACAAAAATGGGCGGCCGTTTTTATTCTGATATCAGCCGAAAAACAACCCAGGCGCGCCCGTCTCGTTATTATGTTCGGGATGGTTGGCCGCTTGATACAATCCTGTTTGATTCTGCGCCATACACTGACGATGTTTTGCATTTAGAAGTATTACAGCCATTGTCTGAAATTTTGCCGACTGCCTCACTTGTAGACGTGATTGATTTGCCGCCTGGTTATGAGCGTGCATTAGTGTTTAATTTATGCCTTGATATAGCTGACGAATGGGGCCGAGAAGTCACAAGCACAATTGCAGTTAATGCGGTGAACAGCAAAAAGCAAATTAAGCGAGCCAACAAAAAAGATTTAACGTTGCGGGCAGATCGTGGAGCGGTAAGCAAGCGAAGCGGATTAGGTACTTATATAATTTCATCGGGACCATAATATGCAGCAGCAAATACCATTAGCCACAACCACGCGCGAGCAGGATATTGCAGGCAGTGAATTACTGGTTAATGTTTATCCGGTTGATACTGGTTCTGGTAAATATCGGTTTAAGTATGTCGGCACACCTGGACACGCTTATTTTTTAGAATTACCTACTTTCCCCTTATTAACCAAAGGGCTTTACAATATGCAAGGCCGTGGCTTTGCGGTGACACCTACCAAGCTTTATGAGGTTTTTGCAAATGGTTCGTATGTTGAGCTTGGCGATGTTGATTTAAACGGCACGCTATCTATTGCAAACAATGGCACGCAGTTAGTTTTAGTTGATGGTATTAAGGGCTATTACTATGATGCGAGCACAAACACAGTCCAGCAGCTTACCGATTCCGCATTTTATCCTTCAAATTCAGTTACTTATCAAGACGGCTATTTTATTTTTAATCGCACTGGTACAGGTCAGTTTTTCTTATCTGATTTATTGAGTGTTATTTTTGATCCTA
>CBFHTO010000146.1:0-4775 GCA_965658765.1 Glaciecola sp.
GCTCATCGAGCTTTTGCTTGAGCATTGCTATTCGCTTACTTGACTGTTTGAGGCTTAATTTCATCACAGGCATGTTACCGTAAACCATGGCTAAGGTGTTGTTTTTACTTAGACTAAATCGTGAACGATAATCGCTGTTTATGATCTGACGTTATAAGCCAGCAGAGGCATAAAATAAGGGCTGATGGCCGTGTATATCAAAGCCAACTAGGAGACTATTGAGTTGCTGCTCCGTCAAACTGATTGACACCTTTGTGCTGTTATGCCACTTGAATACTTCTTTTTCTAAGCGCTTACTCCACATGGTTAAACCGGTGTTATCCCAATATAATATTTTAAGTCGTCACGGGTACGATTAGTGAAAACAAACAACGCGCCAGACAGTAAAGGCACATCAAGCTCTTGCTCAACAATTAAGGCTAATCCGTTAAACTGTTTGCGGAAGTCGATTGTCTTTGGGTATACATAGACAGCCTTTGAGTCAACAAACATTCTCATGCGGCTAGGCCTTTTAATAAAGTCGCCAACCAAATCGGGTCGCATTGACTAGGTAAACTCAATTGAGCATGCTCGGTACGCAACACTAATGTTTGAGATGGCATGGGCAATTTTGCTTAGACAAAATTGTTTAGGCATTGGGACTTAACCAGCTGTTGATTGCGCGCTTTAGCCGTAAGTGAACGATGCTTTCTTAGCTGGTTATACATGGTTTGTTGTGCGATATTATGCTCGCGACAAAAGGCAATAGTTGAACCGTTAAATTCATGATAGTCTTCTAGGATTGACTTCCATTGCTCGGCTGTACGGACTTTGATAGTCAGCTCTCACTTTGTTAGGGAGCCTGATTATTAAAGGAAAGGCCAAATCAAACTAGGTATCGTTCTCTTGACGGACAAAGTTTTTCTGGTCACTATTAAGATAAACCAATCACTTAATGTCATAGCCGAAATTTGGGATCCATATCTAAATTACCTTATACAATATACTGCTTCAGTAAATTTTTCAGGGCATCTCGCTCTTTGACTAAACTGTATGATTGTACAATGCGTTTTGCATACCAATTTCTTAAGACCAAACTTTTTGATTGCAGTAGCGAATGTGCACGTTCATATGCAACTAAAATGGATTGCTCATCCAAACCGCAAGACACAATATTAGAAAATCTACCGCAATACTCTCGGTTAGCAATGCAATCAGGCACGATTGCTACATCACTCAGGTACGCAGCTTCAATACCAGGCAAGTAAAACCCTTCTGTTTTATGCGGTAAAGTAATGGTAATTCGACTTGATGCCATTGCGCTTAAAACCTTTGCTGTATCAACGTATCTACTATGAATAATTGTCTTATGGCCTTTTTTACTAAGTTCTTTCTCTAATTGTATGCCCAGTTTAGGTTGTTTATTTGCGAGGATATATACATCATTTGACTTTATTGGGCTTGGTTTAACTGGAATATCGTGCCCCATTCTTATGACGTGGCATGGCCCGTTTGCATAGGGTTCTATTGCATCTTTTACCGCTTGAGAAACGCATACCCGAATCGCTTCGTGTTTTAAAAAATTGAACAGTTCCTGACCAGCTTCACCATGCCTAACATGCTGTATCAGATTAATAATGGGCTTATCTTGTTCTTTAGTGGCTAAATAGTGTTGCCAGTCCATACCAGCTAGAAAAACAATGTCAAATTGATTAGGTTTATAATGGGTTTGATACTTCAACCCTTTAATATCATCAAAAAGCTCTCGTTTAAATGAAGCCCTATTTTCAAGGTATAAACTAGCCTCAAATCCTAAATCTAAAAAATGTTGAAGATAATCTCTAACCTTCTGATGCCCGCCCGTATAGCCATAATATTGTCTAAAAAAAGATATGCTTGGCATTAAATTATCGAGTTCCCACTTTTAAAATTATGAATTTGAACAACTAAATAATGTGAGTTCAATGATATAATCATGAAAAATACCTTACATTCACCCTTCTTAGGCTTAGTGATGATTCTTATCAAGCTTGTACATTCGTTTCCAAACGTTAATACATTGCTTTAAAAACAAGAGATAAAAAGATGGAAAAGCTTATTCCAAACTTACATATTCTCGGCTTTCAGAAAGCTGGTACGTCTGCATTATCACATTTTTTAAGCCAACATAAAGACATTTGCTCGGTCGCGGGAAAAGAAGCTCATGTATATGACGATCCCGCGTTGTATAGTTGTGCTGACAAACAACAATTCATTTTATCTAAGTATCAATCGCGACTAAGGCATTATGATGGTGAAAAATACATTCTAGACAGTACTCCAATAACAATACTACATCCATTCTTTGTTCGTGAATGCGTGGAGTCAAATCCAGATGCCAAATTCATAATCGCCTTAAGAGACCCTGTAGAACGGGCCATATCACATTACAAAATGACTCGTTCTCGCAACCTCGAACCATGCGGGATTCTTAAGGCGTTTTTATTAGAGCCTTGGCGAATGAGAGGGTTTGATAAATATTTACCCGTAGCACCTTTTGAACATCCATACAGAGACTATTCTTATCTGCGCCGAGGATTGTACAACAAGCAAATCTCTTATTTAAATACTCTTGTGGACACACGTCAGCTATTATTAATTCATCAAGAAGAAATGATACAAGACCATGACAAAACTTTGGCGGCAATATTTGAGTTTTTAAACCTTACTTCAATTGATGTGAAACCTGAACGTGTCTTTGAAAGTCAATTCCCAGAAGAAAGGATGCAAGGCGAAACACTTGCTCGGTGGTATGCAAAAATATATTTTAAACTGAACGCATAGTTTTAATACTGAAAAGCTAAGACCAATTGTCTTTAAATGCCCCGCTTTTCCCGAGTAAACCATCCCACAGACCGCAGAGCATATACTTTAAACGCTCTAAGCGTCGTGGTTGTAAAAGGCTATTAGCTAAAAAACGGATTGGTAATACACAGATATTGCGTGTCTTCCAATATTTCGGTACATAAGCCCGCCGAAGCAAAAGTAAAATGTTTCTAAACTGATAATACAAGCGAATTGGAGAGCCCACTTTGTAAGTCACACCTGCGAACTTGCTTCGGGAGTCGCCTAGCCTATGGACCATCTCGACTTTATCTGCAATGGCGACCATAAAATTATGCTCCTTAGCTCGCCAGCACCATTCATGATCCACCCCATCAATAAACAAAGATTCGTCTTTCCAACCAATTCGGTCGAAATGTGAAAGGTCAATCATCATGCCAGACGAAATAATTTGGGTAACACACACAAGCTGATCATAAACAGCGACTTCTCGCTGAACCCTCGGCTTTACCGTTTTATCCGAAAACGAACAAATAATACGAGGGCCGATAGCAATAACAGGTCTGTTTTGTACCTTAGATGCAACTAACAATGACGACAGCCTAAATGCAAAATCTTCAGGAATTGTGCTGTCTTGGTCTAAAAGCATCCCATATTCACAGCCCGCGGCCTTTAGGTCACTCAAACCAATGTTATGCGCAGCAGCGACACCAATATTGTTTGGGAAATGATGATAGTGAATACTTGCAGTATCAATATTTTGTAAGCTTGGGCTAGGAGAATTATCAATGATACTGATGACGTCCACCTGCTCGGTCACTGACTCAATTAAAACTTGAGTCTCGAGCATATCTGGCTTGTATAAAATGATGGTCGCACCAATCAAGTAAAATACTCACTTATTTAAAATGTATCTGTCCAATTTATAGGCTAGTTTAACAATTTTTGATGGCATTAACCTTAAACATATTACTGCAATTGCATAAAAGACGTTATAAAAGGTAAAGCGTCGGAGCTTTTTCATTGCATAAAACCGAGCTTTGAACTCATTAAGGGATTTACTTAAGCCTCGTCGTTTATAAAAGTCATTAACTCTTCTGAACTTCAATAACACTTCTGGTAAATTTGAAAACTTATAGCCTTCAGAACACAAGTCTGTCCACAAAAAATAGTCTTGAGTGTTTTTCAGCTCCACTTTGTATCGAAAACCATCGAGAAACACTTTCATTTTTATACAAACAGTGGGGTGATTAATGGCACAACGTCGAGGAAAAATACGTTTAATTTCATCATGACTTTTTGGTAATACCCTTTTGCCAACGATTTTTCCATTTTCATTTATCTCGACAAGCGAAGACCCCACAATAGATAAATCTGGATTGTGTTTAAAATAAGCAATTTGTTTTTCAAAACGATCTACTACAGATACATCATCCGAATCCATGCGAAAAAAATATTCGGACGTGCGAAAGTGATTTAATGCATAGTTTACTGCAAAATTCATACAAGCACTCAAACCAACATTATTAAGGCTCGTTACCAATAAAATTCTAGCTGGATTTTGATTGAAAACAGCGAGTATATATTCATAAAGTGAATCGGGTACATCTCCATCAATCACTAAAATGCATAAAAAGTTTTGGTATGTTTGTGTAAGCACACTGTCAACGGCTTGCTTCACCCACTCCAACTTGTCGTTTTTATATACAGCCATACCCACAATAGACTCATATGACACTAATAAGTGTTCGTTCGGGTACACATTAAAATCTGTATTCAAACCTTCAAAACCCAACGCGTGGCTGTTTGCTCATTCGATCTACCGCAACTTATCCAAAATAAGACTGCAATATTATAACAAAGATGAATACTTTAACTAATAAATTCTTGTGAGAAAGCGTCTTATTATTTGTAACTCGCAATATTTGTTGATGGTTCTCATAATGTGATAGTTAATTGGGAAACAATTTAGC
>CBFHTO010000147.1:0-4771 GCA_965658765.1 Glaciecola sp.
GACTCATATATCTTAAGAATAAATACTTTCGGTAACTTGGCTGTTTCAGGGAATAACGCTGGATTCGATAATTTTGTTCTTTCAGGTGATTTTCTTGCGGCAAATAAAGTGTCTACGCCTTCTATCCTAAGCCTGTTAATTCTTGGTCTAGTAGCGATGTTTGCTAGAAAAGCTAAGAAGTAAGATAAAACAGTAAAACAGTAAGTTCGATACATCATAAGGCCGTTTGCGTGAAATGAAGTTGTTAAATCTTTTTCACGCAGATGGTTTTTTTATACCGCAACTAATCCCGTAAACTAAAACTTCTTTTACCTTTCAAGCTTTATCAAGTGATAGAAAGTTAAGACTGAGCAATACAAAACCTTAATAAAACAAAAGTCGTTAGTTTATTCATCTGAGCATTGGTATTAGTTTTGGTACTAGTTTTCAAACTAGGCCTTTCCTCCATTTTGTTGTTTCAAGATCTTGTATACAAACTCGCCAAGTTTATTTATCCATTCCAATTGAAAAACAAGACCATTGCCTCAAGATCACCGTAAGTAGTAGAGATTTATACAAGTACGCATGACACAATGCGCCAACAATCAAAATTAAATGCAAAACCGTCGTTTTAGGAGTCGAATTTGTTAAGCTATTTACCGTCAATCATCATTTATAGCATCATTGTCGTTTTGGGGTTTCTTTCTTCAGGCTGGCTTGGCGTGGGTTATGTGTTGCTTATCAGCCTACCTATTGGCGCGTATAGCTATTTCTTTCACAAGCGAGAAGTCGCAATGCAAGAGCGAAAAACGAGTCAGCCGCTTACGCTCTGGACATCTCCAATCCCATACTTGTCGATAATGTTTTTAGGCTTTATTGTGGTTTCCGTGTTGTTTTAAATAATGACTTATTGATTAATCGTCTCTACAACCGCTTTTCCTCTGCCATTGGATTCGGAGGCCGCTTGTAACATGCCATCTCGCTTAACAATAACGTGTAAATCACCAAACCTGCTTTCCCTCGTGTTATAACCCATCGTCTCTAGTTCTTCAATTACAGAAGAAGGCATGCTTTTGTGATATCTGATTTGGTTTTTCGGCAGTAACTGGTGGTGAAAACGGGGTGCGTCAACTACGTCCTGAATTGGTAAGTTAAATTCAATTGCATTTAAAATACTGAGATAAACGGAGGATATTATTGTCGTGCCACCAGGCGATCCAGTAACCATTTTGACATGATTGTCTTTTAGCAATATGGAGGGCGTCATTGAACTTAACATGCGTTTATATGCTTGGATCTCATTGGCTTGACCGCCAATGGCACCAAAATAATTTGGTACACCAGCTTTTGCGCTGAAATCATCCATTTCATCATTTAATAAGAACCCCGCTCCTTCGACCACCATTCCGCTGCCAAAGCCTAGGTTTATCGTGGTGGTATTAGAAACCGCATTTCCGTCCTTATCCATGATAGAGAAATGAGTAGTTTGTTCACTTTCAGCAAGACCAGGCTTAATTAACTCAGTTTCAGAAATTTTATCAAGAGCAATGCCTTGAGCGCGTTTAGTTAAATAACTAGGCGCTAGTAACGCCGACTTAGGCACTTCATAAAAGTCAGGATCTCCTAAATATTCAGCACGGTCAGCAAACACTCTTTTGCCTATCTCTGACAAAATATGGATATAGTCGCGACTGTTGTGCGTAAAGTTAGATTCTGATGCATATTTAGCTTTGACCAAATCATACATCGTTAACCATTGAGCTACTGCAATGCCACCTGAGCTTGGCGGCGCTGCGCTGAGTACCTCATAGTCTCTCCATTGAGTTCTAATGGGCTTGCGAAATTTCGCTTCATAAGCTTTTAAATCTTCCAAGGTTATCAAGCCTTGCTCTTTTTGCATAAAATCAGTAATTAACCGAGCGGTTTCACCTTCATAAAAACCTTTAAGCCCTTGGCGCTTTATCCTTAATAAAGTGTCTGCAAGCTCCTTCTGCACAAAGCGTTCACCAGATTTCACATTTGCAAAATAATCTGCAAAGTTAACGTTTATATTTCGCTTTTCTAGACGCTCAATATAACGACTCACATTCCTTGCCAATTTCTCGGGCACAATAAAGCCATTTTTTGCGAGTAGATAGGCAGGTTCAACGAGCGTCTCCCAACTTAACGACCCATATTTCTCATGCGCCTTCCACATGCCTGATACCGTTCCTGGAATACCCGACGCGAGTATCCCGTATATAGACTCATTTGTTTTGACCTCACCATTTTCGTCAAGGTACATATCCCGATGAGCTGCGCCTGGTGCCATTTCACGATAGTCTATGAAGTTTGACTGACCATTAAAATGAATCAACATAAAACCACCACCGCCAATGTTTCCTGCTTCTGGGAGCGTAACTGCTAGACTAAATTGTGCCGCGATTGCCGCGTCAACGGCGTTACCGCCTTGATTCAGAATACTTAGCGCGACATCTGCCGCAAATTCATCAGGCATTGCTACTGCTTGTTGAGTCTTACCTACATTTTCAGATTCGGTGTTAACATAAACATTACTTTGATAGCCAAGTTGGGGCTCTTCATTTGAAGTGGTTTGGCCTTGGCTAGTTTCACTCTGTGATAGCTTTTCCTGCCCTGATTCTTGTGTGTTTGACTCTTGTGGTTCCTGGCATGCAAACAGTGTAAAGATAAGCAGAATAGTAATAAGTTGTGTAATTCGATTAGTCGCTACTTGAATAATGCCTTGCTTGTTTGAGCAGTCTGTTTTTAAAGGGTGTTTTATTAACATGGGCGTGTCTTTCATCATCTACGTTTTTAATTACTGTATCGAAGTTTCTGACAATTTACTAACTACCAAACGAGAATAATGCAATAACTATTAAAAATTATATTTATTCAGTCTTTGAATGTCTTTCGCGCGTTAATCTTTACCTTGAAGTCATTGATTTTGTGTTTTATATTTGAAGTCACTCGCAAAGACTTTTTGCCAAGCCAAGCCAAGCCAAGCCAAGCCAAGCCAAGCCAAGCCAAGCCAAGCTAGGTCAAAACAAAACAAAATGCAAAATCTAAATTGAAAGCACTAAAGAAGGATTATGTTAGCGCTATGGTTAGGCTTATCGTAAAGCTTATCTCAAAGAGGAAAAACGAGAAAGCATGATGCAAAATAAAGCGTGCTACTGTGGCAGTGGTCTTGCTTATACACAATGTTGTGAGCCACTGCATTTATTAAAAGTTAGCGCAGATACACCCGAAGAACTCATGCGTTCTCGTTACTCTGCGTATGCATGTGGCGATTATCAATACATACTCGATACTTATTCTGAGTCTAGTAAGCCAAAACTTTCCGCTCAAGCTCTAGAAAGAGATATGCAGGATACGAAGTGGCTCGGTTTAGAGGTGATCAACAGTAACGAAAAAGCGCAGACAGTAGAGTTTATTGCTAAGTATATTGAGTACAGTAGTGCCGGTGGTGGAGTAAAAATATATCAGATGCATGAGCTTAGTTCTTTCGAGAGGGAAAATGGCGTCTGGCGTTATGTGTCGGGCAGAATGCTCGATAGATCGGGACAAGTTAAGATAGGCAGAAACGACACTTGCCCATGTGGCAGCGCTAAAAAATTTAAGCGATGTTGCGCTTCTACTGCGCCATTATAGTTATGGTGTGAAAGTAGCATCAAACAAAAATAAGCTAATAATCCAAATCTTGTAGGTAAGGATCGATATAAATAGCGTATGATCAGTTGCTAATAATACGCAATTTCTTACGTAGTTTTACTAGTTTTCAATACTCTGTATACTAAGTAACTGTGCAAACGTTAAACAACAATGCTAGCGATTAATATGAATAACATAAATGAGATCCAGACCTATTTAAAGGCGCAGACGCGGCAGCTGCATCAAAAGGTCGATACTCATCCGCTTATGAGTCGTCTGATGCGTCGTGACTTAAGCTTGCTGCAATATTCAGAGTCTCTCACTGTACTTAAAACTTGGTACAAATACTCTGAGGCAGCTCTGCATCAACAAGCTATAATAAAAGAACATTTTTCATATATTGAGAAGAAATCCCCGCTAATAGAAAAAGATTTAAAAAATATATCAGCGCAAGGTGTTCAATATGCTTTACGTGAACCGCTCAAATCATCAAACAATAGATTACACAATCCCTTCAATCAGCTTAAAAAGCAAAATTCATTTGCTCTCTCAGCAGAGTTTTACTTAGGCTTTTTGTACGTAATCGAAGGTTCAACTATGGGTGGCATGATGCTTTCGCCTAGAATTGCTTCACAATTTGGACGGGAAGATATAACCCATTTTTATGATTGTTATGGGGCCGAAAAGTCAACGCTCTTCAAACGTACCATGAATACTATAGAACAGCATTGCCGACAGAAGTACTTTAGTGAAAATGCAACGTTTCCTAATGATAAAGTACCCATACCGAGGTTTTTGCAAGAACTTACTGCAGGCGCAACTTATGCGTTTGAGTCTTTGTTGTCTGATTTAGATGAACATTTGATGGTTTCTGAACGTGTGCGCGCCAAAATCGAGCAATTCGGATGAATAGAAGCTAATGAGCATGCTTAAAAGCCCAACCAACATTATTTCACTTCTTATTATTTTGATGATAGTGGTAGGTGCTTTTTTATTAGATATCAATTTGTATATCTTGTTGGGCATCAGTTTGGCTTTTTGTGTAGCGTTGGTGACGTATCTTCATCGTATTCAGTATTCATTGAACGAAGCTTCTTTAAAACTTGATGATTTATCGCGTGAACTGCGAGAAGAAAAG
>CBFHTO010000148.1:0-4630 GCA_965658765.1 Glaciecola sp.
TGTCAGCTAGTTGGTCTTGAATACCTTCAAAACGACCAATTGGCATGCCAAATTGTTCACGCACAAATGAGTATTCAGCAGTCGATTTAAACGCTGATTGAGCCGTTGCAACGCCCATCGCTGGTAATGATATACCGCGGCCAGCGCCTAAGCAGCTAACCAGCATCTGCCAGCCTTTACCGATGTTCTTCTGCCCACCAATGATAAAGTCCATAGGAATGAAAACATCATTACCGCGAGTTGTACCATTATAGAAACGCACACCCATTGGGTCGTGACGATTACCTAATTCAACACCTGGGTGTGATTTAGGCAATAACGCACAAGTGATTCCTAGCTCTAATTTGTCACCAAGCAGTTGCTCAGGGTCAAATACCTTAAACGCTAGACCTAAGACCGTCGCGATTGGTGCTAAAGTAATGTAGCGCTTGTCCCATGTGACTCTTAAACCAAGTACTTCTTCGCCGTTGTACTCGCCTTTAGTGACGATTGCAGCATCTGGAATAGAGCCTGCATCCGAGCCAGCTTCAGGACTGGTTAGCGCAAAACATGGAATGTCTGTACCATTTGATAATCTAGGTAACCAATAATTTTGTTGGTCTTCGGTGCCAAAGTGCATCAACAGCTCGCCCGGACCTAAAGAATTAGGCACCATAACGGTTACCGCGATTGCTCCACTCTTAGTCGCGATCGTTGTAACAATTGTTGAGTTTGCGTAAGGGCTAAACTCTAATCCGCCAAATTTCTTTGGAATGATCATCGAGAAAAACTTTTCTTTACCCAAAAATGACAGTACTTCGTCTGGGATATGCTTAGAGTTTTGTAACTCAAAGTCATCAATCATCGCGAGTAACTGCTGAACTGGGCCGTCTAAGAAGGCTTGCTCATCTGCGCTAAGCTTAGCTTGAGGCATCTCACGAAGGGCAGCCATATCTGGCTTACCTTGATATATAGACGATTCAATCCAAACATCGCCCGCATCTAGTGCTTCTTGCTCTGTCACAGAAATTGGTGGCAATACTTTTTTAAGGTTAGTTCTTATACTCATAATTAACTTATCCGCTCATCTGACCAGTTGGTGAAGCGTATGAAAACATAAAATATTTCAAAGGTCAAAACTTTGTGATTAAAAATTGTTCATTTTGTTGAGAGGGGTGTAAAGGAGAAGACACTAAGACTGTTTGATAGAAGCGACTTATAAGCACGTATAAATTGTGTGCAGGAGATTTAGTTTTCTTGATGTTACACTCAATGACATGGCAATTTGATTGGCACTTGTCGATTTCGTTTAAAATTTCATACGATCAGCAGATACATATGATAAGCAGACATTCGAAAGGTGTGGAATGTCTTTTGTAAAAGGTTTTGACAGTAGGGTTAAGATGAAAAAATATTGCTTAGTATTAATGATAGGCGCATGTTCACTCTTTTTGAGTACCGATATATTGGCTCGAGACGCAGCAAAAGGTCTTGAAATTGCTCAAGAAATGAAAGCTCGAGACAAGGGATGGACAGACACGCTTGCCGATATGCAAATGATTTTGCGTAGCCCAAGTGGTGATGAATCAGTGCGAGAAATCCGCGTAAAAACGCTCGAAATTGACGGCAATGGTGACAAATCACTCACTATATTTGACGAGCCACGGGATGTTGCAGGTACCGCATTTTTGAGTTTCTCAAATATTGAAGGTCCAGATGATCAGTGGATTTACTTGCCTGCAATAAAACGGGTTAAACGCATCGCCACGCGCAATAAAACTAGCCCCTTTATGGGAAGTGAGTTCGCATACGAAGATATGACCTCATTTGAGATAGAAAAATTTACCTTTGCTTACCTTCGTGACGAAGAAATGAATGGCCTAGACTGCTTTGTAGTCGAGCAGATCCCAACTGATAAATATTCGGGCTACTCGCGTCAGATTGTGTGGGTAGACAAAGCGCATTACAGAGTTCAACAAATTGAGTTTTACGATCGCAAAAATGCGTTGTTAAAAATATTGATGCCATCTGAGTATGAGCAATACGAGGAGCAATATTGGAGAGCATTGCGTGCGGATATGGACAATCAGCAAACGGGCAAAAGCACTACTTTGCTCACCAGTGAAATCGAGTTTGGTACCGGCTTGACTGAAGACGACTTCGATAAAAATGCCTTGCGTAGGCTGCGGTAAGATGTAAGGCGCGTAATTTACGTTGCATCAATATACAATGCTAAAGACATGTGATGGATGAATATCAGGTGTTGACGGACCTCGTATTTGGTCCGTATTTACTCTTGTTTATTTGAGTGTATTTCACTAGGCTAAGAACATACAGCGTAGATTAGTTATTATCAAATTCGGGCACTAAACTCATTCATTATGAAAAACTCACCTCAGACTTCAAAGAAACTCTTTCATTTTCTACAAAAACTTCGCTATAGCGCCACTTTGTCATTACACAATTTAGAACAAAATCATGTGCATATAACCGTTCCAACAAGACGAGATATGTTCGCAAAGAGATCGGCAATTATTCTATTTGCTGTAACTTCATACCTTGGTTGGTCTACACAAGTGCAAGCAGAAGTCAGCTACGGTGGTAGCGTTTCATTTGAACAGCGATACTTTTTAGAAGACCCCTTATACCTTGGACAAACAAACAGTCAGGCTTCGATTGCTATGTCTCCAGAATTTGAGACATTCGTGGGGGACGGAATGTTAACGTTTAAGCCTTTTGCCCGGCTCGATCAGCGTGACGACGAAAGAACTCACGCAGACATAAGAGAGTTTATGTACGCTCATTATTTTGATAATTGGGAAGTGCGAGCTGGCATCGGTAAGGTCTTTTGGGGGCAAACTGAATCTTTGCATTTGGTGGATATCATTAATCAAACAGACTTGGTTGAATCTATTGATTTTGAAGATAAGCTGGGTCAACCCATGCTTGACGTTCGTTATTTATTAGATACAGGAGCAATTAGCTTTTACGTTTTACCATACTTTCGGGAGCGGACCTTTCCTGGCATGGATGGCCGTTTAAGAGCACCATTACCAGTTGACGTAGATAGAGCATTTTTTGAATCAGAGGACGAAGAGTCAAACCTTGATTATGCAGTGCGCTGGCAACAAACCTTGGGGAATCTTGAGCTTGGCCTTTCGTATTTTGATGGGACAAATCGTTTACCTCAAATGGCGCTGATCACAGACGAGCGCGATGCCGCTGTACTTGTACCAATTTATAATCAACTGAAGCAATACAGTATAGATGCGCTTTACGTTTACAATTCACTTTTATTAAAACTCGAAGCATTACAAGGTGAAGAGTTAGAGCAAGAGTTTGCAGCATATGTTGCCGGCTTCGAATATACGATGGTGGATGCATTTAATTCGGGATATGACCTCGGCTTGCTTATGGAACATCAATATGACGAGCGAGAAGGACAAGCCTTTATTTTTGGTCAAAATGATTTAATGGTTGGTGCAAGGCTACAGTTTAACGACTTCGCTGGGTCAGAAATACTCTTTGGTTTTATACAGGACCTTGATGATTCGGGAAGCTATTCCGCCGTGTTAGAGGGCTCAAAGCGTTTAAATCAAAACTGGCGAATGGAAGTAAACGGCTATTTCTTTTCGTCAGACGAGATTAATAATGCTAGCTATACAATCCGTCGTGACGACCATATTGGCATTACTCTTGAATACTTTTTCTAGACAAACAACTTTTTGACGGTCAATTACCGAGTTTAAAGGCGCATTTCTTCCCTTGAATTAGAAATGTGTTATGGCTCGAGACGTTCAAGGTAAAATTAAAATAGAGGAAAGTATGAAATCTTCTTTACGTGGATTTTTAATCGCCCTGGCGACCATAGGCATAATGTTGATTTTGAGCCAACAAGCTAGAGCAAAAGAGGGCGAGCTTTACGGTGTTGTATCGACAGGTTTTGTCAGTAACGAGCTTGCAAATACTGAACTAGATAAGTTCAGTTATAAACTCGCGGTTGGATATGAGCTCGAAAAACAGTGGAGCTTAGAATTTGGCTATCAGTCGATGGGCGAAGACGTGCTTTCGCCACAAGAGTTAACACTCAATAATCAAAGCGTGGAAGTAAATGCGTTGTCACTCAGTGCACTGGGCAAGGCTTCTAATCGCCACGGTGAGTTATATTATCGAATTGGTGTACTAAATGTTGATTCGAGCCAAACCTTTTTAAAAGCAGGCTTACCCTGTAGCGAGAACGAGTCAACTCTGACATTAGTCTCTGATAGCTTATCCATTTGCCAAACAAGTAACTCCGAAGTAGCCGCAGTGCTAGGCCGAGGTTTCGATTTTTACCTGCATCACTCTACGCTCGTCCGATTCGAAGTTGAAGGCATCAAAGGCGCCGACGACTACTCTGCATATGGAGTGTTTATTGGGTTTAGGTTGAATTTTTAAAATACTAATTTTAAAAACTAACATTTTAGTTAGAAACTAATAAAACTTAAAGTTACCTAAGCATTCGGTCTATTTCCGGTTTGATAGTAATTTCCGCAACTTTTATGGAAGCATTGTTATTTAAATGACCATAATCATACGTTATCAATTTATTATTAAATTTGATTTTACATACTAATGATTTATTCGCACCTAACCTGCATAAATCGGAAAG
>CBFHTO010000149.1:0-4542 GCA_965658765.1 Glaciecola sp.
GCTTGTTTTATTGATGATGAGGAAGACCTCGGTTTCAACCAAGATTTACTCGCGTATTGCAAAAGTATTCGATGTATTCAGCAAAACAAAGTGCTTTGCAAAGTAAAAGGTTTGGCCGGGTTTGTGACCAATAAGCCTATTACTTTACCGTATTATCAAAGCCATGAGATGCAGCGCTGGGTTGACGAAACTATTGTTGAGCAGCAAGTGCAACGTGTGCTTATCTTCTCAGCCGCGATGGCTCAATTTGTCGAGCCACATTTACCCAATATAAAGCATAGCGTGCTTGATTTTGTTGATGTTGATTCGGATAAATGGCGCCAGTATGCGGTAGAAAAGCGCGGCATTAAGGCGTGGTTTTACAATCGTGAAGCGCGCTTACTGCAAGCCTATGAAATTAGCATGGCGAAGGCCTTCAAGTTCAGTACTTTTGTTTCAGGTGATGAAGCCAGCATGTTTACATCACTGCTACCTGAAGGGCTTAATGATAAAGTATTGGGCGTCAGGAATGGCGTTGATACCACTTATTTTGATCCCCAAGCAAGTTTTGAAGCCCTTGATAACATAGCAGATAATAGCGTGGCTTTTACCGGAGCCATGGATTATTGGGCCAATGTGAATGCCGTGATGTGGTTTGTGCAAAACGTATGGCCGCTTATCCTGAAGGTGGATAGCAGCGCGCATTTTTACGTGGTGGGGTCGAAGCCCAGCGCAGAAGTGCAAGCCTTGCATGGGCAACAGAATATTACCGTGACAGGACGCGTTGAAGACGTTAGGCCTTATATAGCCCAAACCAAAGTATCGGTTGCACCGCTTCGTATTGCACGCGGTATTCAGAATAAAGTTCTAGAGGCACTCTCAATGGCCAAACCGATTGTGTTGTCGAGTATGGCGGCTGAAGGCATTGCTAAGCCGGTTAGTAGCGATTACCAAGTTAAGGATTCTGCTGAGGTGATGGCGCAATTAATAGCTGACTTACTGGCGAGCGAATCGCGGGTAAGCGAAAGTAACAGAGCCTTCGTGCTTGAACACTTTTCATGGAAAAGTGAAATGCACAAATTTTCAAATTTGCTTAACGGAGTAAGAGTTTGATGGGGCAACATAAAAGGATTGTTTTGCAGTTTGGCGTATTTTTAGCTGCCTGGTTTGTACTGTATTTTTCAACACTGGTGAGCATGGTAGAAGTATGGGGTTCATCTGAAACCTACAAGCATTGCTTCTTCATCGTGCCGGTAGTGCTGTATTTATTCTACGAACGCAAGAATGAGTTTTTACATACTCAGCTACAACCAAACTATTGGGCGTTGTTAGCCCTGTTTGCTGTGCAAGTGATAAATATGTTCAGCGAATTGTTGGGCATTAATCTATTTACTCATGCCAGTGCCTACCTGTCTTTAGTGCTTATTGTTTGGCTTTGCTTTGGTAATCAATTTGTTTATCGCTTCGCTTTTCCGCTGTTTTTTCTCGGCTTTACCATTCCCTTTGGTGATGAATTAGTGCCAGCACTGCAAGATATTACCGCGTATTTGACAGTCGAAATGCTACAAATAGTAGGCATTCCCATTTACCGTGAAGGCTTGTATTTGTATGTGCCTAACGGCACGTTCTTAGTGGCGGAAGCGTGTGCGGGTATTCGCTTCCTGATTGCTTCTTTTGCCTTAGGGACGCTGTTTGCTTATTTAAATTATAAAACCCGTTGGAAAATTGTCGCGTTTGTTGTTGCGTCGCTTATCGTGCCGATTATTGCTAATGGTATCCGCGCGTTTGGTATTGTTGTGATTGGCTACCTCACTGATATGAAGCATGCCACAGGCGCGGACCACCTCGTGTATGGTTGGTTCTTCTTTGCGTTTGTGTTGTTGTTACTTTTTGGTATTGGGCAAATTGGTCGCGAAAATACCCAAAGTGAGAAAATTGAAGGCGCGCCCACGGGCAGCGTTAAGTTTATGCCGCTTAAAAACGTGATACTGTCGCTGCTAGTTATGGCGACGGTAGGCGTATATACCGCTGTTTATATTAATTCCATACCGCCGGTGCCTTCGGCACAATTAACAAATACGCTCAATGCTCACGCAGACTTTACGCCACAAAAACTATCGTGGGAGCCTGATATGACCAACCCACACGAAGAATGGTCAGGACTGTATCATGCGAAGGGTAGGCAAACGCCCATATATGTTGCTAAGTACTATTTCGATAACGACGAGCACGAGATGGTCAGTGGCTTAAGTCGTTATTACAATATTGACAACTTCACTCGCAAAACCATTGACAGAGAAATGACCTCAAAAGGCCAAGTGAATCTGATTGAATTGGTCGACATTCGAGGCAACAACATCACCTTATTCTACTGGTTCGAGGTAGAGGGTAAGCGCACCGCAAGCGCCATTCCAACAAAAGTGAATCAAACCATCAGTAAGTTAGCAGGTGAGCATGGCGCGGGTGTGTTTATCGCTGTTCAGATTGATAACCAATTGCCATCAAGAGAAGCTAAAATCAAGGCGATGGAAGCAGCAATCGAAGGTTTTCAGTACTAATGAAAGTGAAACTCATGCACCTTGTCTACAGCTTCGATGTGGGTGGTCTGGAGCGTATTATTGCAAACTGTATTGCCAGTTTGCCGGATAATTATGAGCACACCATTGTGACGCTTGCCGATTATTCAGACGAGTTTGTGGCGCAACTGGCAAAGCCAGTGAAGATGATTGCCTTAAACAAACCGCAAGGACAGAGCTGGGGCACGTTTACGCAATTTTATTCTGTATTGAAACAAGAAAAGCCTGATATTTTACATTCTTATAATCTTGCCTGCTTTGAGTTTCAAAGCATGGCGGCGCTAGCCAGAGTACCGTTTCGATTGCATGCTGAACATGGAAGAGATGTTCATGATCCAGATGGCACAAATAAAAAATATCAATTGCTGCGCAAGCTTATTGCGCCGTTTGTGCATAAGATTGTGTCGGTAAGTGATGACTTACATCAGTGGTTAATAAACGTGGTGGGTTTGTCGGATAAAAAATGTCATTTGATTTTAAACGGTGTTGATACCGCTCAGTATAAACCGTCGACATCTGCATTTGCTCAACATGAATCCTCCCTACAAGCTCCCGCGGATGCTGCAAATACACCCCCTTCGGCTGCGCGTAAATTGGTTTTTGGCCACGTAGGCCGACTGCAAGCCATTAAGAATCAGAAGAACCTGATTGCAAGTTATGCATTAGCCTGCGAGCAAAGCGAGAAATTTAAAGTAGAAACAAAATTGGTGATTGTAGGGAAGGGACCGTTGCAAGCGGCATTAGAAAAACAAATAGCAAGCTCAACATGCCAACAAAACATAGCAATGTGGGGCGAACGTCACGACATGCCGGCAGTGTATCAAGCGCTTGATGTATTCGTGATGTCATCAGATGCTGAAGGTGTTCCAATGACCATGCTTGAAGCAATGTCGAGCGGCTTGCCGGTTGTCAGTACACGTGTGGGCGGCATCCCGGAAATAACTAATAAAGAACAAGCCATTTTAGTGGAGGCTAAATCAGTAGAAGCCTTAAGCGAAGGACTCTTGCTGATGTTTTATAAATACAAAGCTGAAGGCGAATATGGACCCGTATTCTCAGACATGCAGTTAGCCTCGCAGCAATTAGTAGAAGAACGCTTTAGTCAAAACAATATGATCAACAAGTACTTAGCCTTATATCAACAAGGATTAGCTCATGTGCGGAATTAGCGGCTTCATATCACTGACCGGTAAGGACAATATAGACGAGTCTTTACTCAAAGAAATGAACAGAACGCAAGCGCATCGCGGGCCAGATGCTGAGGGCTACTATTTTGACCAAGGCATTGGTTTGGCGCATCGTCGTTTGTCGATCATTGATGTGTCGAGTGGCCAGCAACCGATGTTCAGCGACAACAAAGATATCGTAATTGTGTTTAACGGCGAAATCTATAACTTCCTCGACGTAAACGCCATGCTAGAAGCAAAAGGCCACGTATTTAATACTCACAGCGACACCGAAACTATCATTCGAGCCTATCAAGAGTGGGGCACTGATTGTTTGGAGCACTTCAACGGCATGTTTGCTTTTGTGCTGTATGATAAATCGCAAAATGCAGTGTTTATGGCGCGTGATAGGGTGGGCGAAAAACCCTTCTTTTACACCATCATCAACGACAACTTTTTGTTTTCCTCAGAATTAAAAGTGCTGCAGGCGCACCCTGAGTTTGACCAAGCGCTGTCTCCGCAAGCGGTGGAAGACTATCTCACCTTTGGTTACGTGCCTGAAACACGCTCTATTTTTAAGCATGTTAAAAAGCTTCAGCCAGCGCATTTTATGCATTTTCCGATTTCCGATGATATGAGCGATGCTAGTTTGCGCCAACAGCAATATTGGGATATTGCGCAAACCAGTAGCAGTAAAAGGGGTAACCCAGAAACACTGTATGCCGATTTTAAAAATAAAGTTAGCCAACGCATGATGTCTGAAGTGCCCTTAGGCGCCTTTTTATCTGGCGGTGTTGATTCAAGCGGGGTGGTTGCGGCCA
>CBFHTO010000150.1:0-4418 GCA_965658765.1 Glaciecola sp.
ACATTACTGATATGGCTTGGAAGCGCGTTAAACACCCAAGTGAAATTGTGAATGTTGGTGATGAGATCAACGTAAAAGTACTTAAGTTTGATAAAGAGAAGTCTCGTGTTTCTCTTGGTATGAAGCAAATGGGAAGCGATCCGTGGCAAGAAATTGCAGAACGTTATCCTGAAGGCGCTAAGTTAAGCGGTGCTGTTACAAACTTAACTGACTACGGTTGTTTCGTTGAGATTGAAGATGGCGTTGAAGGTCTTGTTCACGTTTCAGAAATGGATTGGACTAATAAAAATATCCATCCATCAAAAGTAGTTAACCTTGGTGATGTGGTAAACGTTATGGTTCTTGAAATCGACGAAGAACGTCGTCGTATTTCTCTAGGCCTTAAACAGTGCATAGACAACCCTTGGGAAACTTTTGCTAAGTCTCACGAGAAAGGCGACAAGGTTACTGGTAAGATCAAATCAATCACTGATTTTGGTATCTTTATCGGCCTTGACGGCGGCATAGATGGTCTTGTTCACTTGTCTGACATCTCTTGGCAGAAACAAGGTGAAGAAGCTGTTCGCGATTATAAGAAAGGCGACGAAATTAGCGCCGTTGTATTGCAAGTTGACCCAGAGCGTGAACGTATTTCTCTTGGTGTTAAACAAATCGAAGAAGACCCGTTCAATAAGTATCTGACAGATAATAAGAAAGGTGCTATTGTTGTTGGTACGGTAATTGAAGCTGACGCGAAAGGCGTAACGGTTCAACTAGCAGAAGAAGTTGAAGGTTACATCAGAGTGGGCGATTTAGCTCGCGAGCGCGTAGAAGACGCAGGTGACGTGGTCAAGGTAGGCGATTCTATCGAAGCTAAGTTTACTGGTGTTGACCGTAAGAACAGAGTGGTTAATCTGTCGGTGAAAGCGAAAGATCAGGCTGATGAAAAAGAAGCCATGGAAAAAGTAAATAACCAAACTGAAGATGCAGGGTTTGCGAACGCTATGGCGGAAGCATTCAAGGCAGCGAAAGGCGAGTAATTTGCTAGATCGGAGCGACTATTGTCTTAGTCGCTCCACTTTTCCTTTCTTTGTGCTAGCATGCCGAATGACTTGTCTATTAGGAGCAAACGCGTGACGAAATCGGAATTAATTGAACGATTATCATTAAAGACAAACCAACTTCAGGGTAAAGAGTTAGAAGACGCTGTCAAAGAGTTACTTGAACAGATGGCACAAACTTTACAACGTGGAGACCGCATCGAAATTCGCGGGTTTGGTAGCTTTTCACTTCATTACAGAGCACCTCGTGTGGGTAGAAACCCAAAAACAGGTGAAACAGTTGAATTAACTGGCAAACATGTTCCTCACTTCAAGGCTGGTAAAGAACTGAGAGATCGAGTCGACCTTTAAGCTTCGTTTTCATGTTAGTTGGGACAAACTGTTTAGGATATCTATGAAAGGTCTGCTTCTCACGGTATTCGTAATTGCCGTGTTATTACTTGCGATAGTGGTTGGGGCAAGAAACTCCGATATCGTTAACATCAATTATCTGATTGCTCAGGTTGAACTTCGGGTGTCTACCTTCATGGTAATCTGTTTAGTGCTTGGTTTTCTAATGGGCATTACAACAATCATCCTTAAATACTTAGCATTACGTTTACGGTATTCAAATCTCAAACGTAAGCTGCAAAAAATCTCAGCTGATAAGCCTTCCTAAATGCTAGAACTCTTGTTTTTATTACTGCCCGTCGCTGCAGCCTATGGTTGGGTAATGGGACGTAATAGTCTTAGAAGTGCTCAGCGAAAACAATCTACTATTTTATCTAATCATTACTATAAGGGCCTTAACTTCCTATTGTCTGATGAACCAGACAAGGCCGTTGATACGCTAATCAAAATGATCAGCGTGAATAATGATACGGTTGAGACTCATATAGCGATGGGTAATTTTTTCCGTCACAGAGGTGAACTCGATAGGGCGATTCGCGTGCATCAGAACCTAATCAGTCGTGATGAGATAAATAAGCGTCAAGAGGCACTAGCGCTTGTCGAATTAGGCACTGACTATCTACTCGCTGGTTTTTTAGAGAGGGCAGAGGGTGTTTTTTTACAATTGCTGGAAAACGATAAGCACTTTGCTGTTGCGCAACAAAAGTTATTTAACATTTATCAAGTGACGAAAGAGTGGAACAAAGCAGTTGAATTAGCGAGTCGCAGCTTAAAAGTTACACCGAATGACGAACACCTTTATCTATTACTCTCTCACTTTTATTGTGAGCAGGCAAATCAGCTAGTCAGTGAAGATGACCTAGACGCTGCTCAAACTACTTTAAAAAAAGCAATTATGGTTGAGGGAAAACAGATTCGTGCTTGGTTGGACTTAGGTAAACTTTCTGTAAAACAAGAAAACTACAAGCAAGCTATGACGTATCTCGCTGAGATCCCGAAAAGGGACATTGACTGGTTCAGTGAGGCGATACCACTTTTGGAAAAAAGCGCGGCTAAAGCAGATGCATGGGATGAATTAGAGAAAATTTTGGAACCATACTGGCAGAAATGTGCTTCTTCATACATCGCAAAAGTAAATATTCTTGCGAAGAAAGGCGATATAGAACCCGCTATTGATACTTTGTTACTGCAGTTAAAGAGTCATCCGACGATGCGAGGATTTAAATCGCTGTTATCACTTTATCAAAAGTATTTAAAAGATGAAAAAACACAGGATAGCATCGAGCACTTGAACCAACTAATTGATAAACAGATTGCCCAACGCCCTAAGTATCGTTGCAACAGCTGTGGTTTCTCAGGAAGACAGTTATATTGGCTATGTCCTTCCTGCAAAAAATGGTCAGTAATTAAACCGATAAAAGGTTTAGACGGTGAGTAAATGAATTCAAAAGTAATTGTGGCACTCGATTTTGCAAAAAAAGAACAAGCTGAGCAGTTTATTAGCCAGATATCTCCGCAGCATTGCCGCTTAAAAGTGGGAAAAGAAATGTTTACCCTATATGGTCCTGAATGGATAAAAAGCTTAGTTGGACGAGGGTTCGATGTATTTTTAGATCTCAAATTTCACGATATTCCCAACACGGTAGCAAAAGCGGTTGAGGCCGCTTCACAGTTGGGCGTATGGATGGTAAATGTTCACGCAAGTGGTGGTCCCAATATGATTGCAGCGGCAAAGGAAGCTTGTCAGAAAGCAGAGCGTCCTCCTTTGTTAACGGCTGTGACGATTTTAACTAGTATGGATGTGGCTCAGTTCAGACCTGTTTATGGGCACGATGATATAGAAAGGCAAGTGCGTTCACTTGCTTTATTAGCGCAGGACGCAGGCGCTGATGGAGTGGTTTGTTCAGCTAAGGAAGCTAAGCTTTTAAGACAAGAGATTAAAAAAGACTTTTGTCTTGTCACTCCTGGCATAAGACCCGTCGGCAGCGCAAGCGATGATCAAAAACGTATTATGACCCCCGTTGATGCAATTCACGCTGGTGTCGACTATTTGGTGATTGGACGTCCGATAACACAGTCTGCGAATCCATCTGAGGTCCTCTCAGAAATAAACGCCTCATTATCAAAGTAATTTACTGAAAGCCGGGGCAATCCCTTTTAGTATTATGTCTTCTGAGTTTTTGGTGATATGGATATAGGCACTCAAAAGATAAACAGCCCCTACGACTGTTTATCTAATACTGACTGATGCTGTGTGACCATCTGGTCTAAAACATTGACAAGGTGCTGTCCAGTTTCCTTTATTTTAAGCTCATCTTTAGAATCAAGGATGCCATCGATGTCAAAACGCATCTTATCTTCAACACCTGCTAGCGCCATTGCCCAATCCCCGAAACCCCGTGATTCAATCTCATTGAAGTGAAGAACTGTGACATTGCCATGACGATTATCCATCTGAATAGTTTCGAATAAGTCTTCAAGTGTATCTTCCTCGCCTTCGAGTACTTGGCAAAAATATCCCCCAGAGTAGAGTAGTGCTCCAGTCACATTAAGTGCTTTATTGTTTTTACGTGCTGACGCTAATATATCTGCAAGTTGTGAGTCTACTTCTTGATGGGTACCAGGAATCACATTTTTGCTAATGTAAGCGATACTGTAGAGCTTGGACATTTTAATCATACCTTTGTATTTGTTCGAATGATTTAGCAAATTGAATTGCATCATCTATCGGCAGTGGTTTTGAGAAATAAAAGCCTTGTATTAGTTCTGCGCCCGCATTGCAAGCTATCTTAAGTTGTACTTCGTTTTCTATACCTTCAACAATGGGGGTGATTTTCATGGAATCCGCAAGCGATAATATTAAATTTGTCATTTTAACGGCTCGTTCACTCTCAACTTGGTCTTTACCACCGATGTGCTGGACAAATGATCTATCTAGCTTTATGAAATCAAGTGGCAAATCATTTAACTGTGTAAGCGAGGAGTAGC
>CBFHTO010000151.1:0-4250 GCA_965658765.1 Glaciecola sp.
GTTTCGTATAATGCAATAGAAACAGATGATGTTACAGTTGGGTCGATGAAGTAACCAGCTGCTGCTAACGTCAGCTCAGTTTGCGCCGTGATGTCTGCACCTGTGGCAGTAATTTCAAAAATTACTGAACTATCGCCTGTAGCGCCATCTTGTGAAGTTGTGGCACTAAAACCAGAAGCCGGCTCAGCTAAGTCTGATGTAAGACTTGCCGTACCGTTAAAAGTAGCTCCAGTAAATTCTACTCTGACATACTTAGAGGTACCTTGCGCAACTGTAAAACCTGTGTCAAAAGTAACATCAAGAACAGATACAGCATTTGTAACATCAAGAGTACCGTCTGTTTCTAAGTCTGCTGCAGTGAATAACTCAGTTGCAAATACGACTGGTCCTGTATCCGTTTCTAAATCTACCGCGGCAGCTGCTAAGCCTGCGTTAGCCGAAAGTGCGGCTGCGACAGCGGCAGCCATAATTTTTTTGTTTAGCATGTAAAACTCCTGCAAGAGTGTAACTATAGTTAATAAAAATTGTCTTGGTGAAAATCACCTTGTCCTTTGTGACGAATCACCGGACTTACCAGCTAAAATTACACCACAAGAGTAGTGCAATCAACTTCTAATTATTGTAGGAACTCATATTGTTTTAGCGCAATATAATCCCGTTGAACGATTGTCGCTCACAAAACTTAAATAAAGTGTAAACTACAACACTGATAAAGACTAGTGCGATTGCGACAAAAAATCAACTATTAAAACAAAAATAATGTCTTAAATTTCATACTTTAAAGATGTAAATCATACCCAGCGGTATAAAATCGTGCAAAAGCCCATTTTTTTTGATGCTACATGTTCGAATGGTTCATTGAAGCCTTAGAACTACCTAAACAAAAAGCGTTTAAGTTGTTTATTTATTTTATTTGTATTTTACAAATGGTGGCAATAACTTAGACCCTAAACGAAGACGAACTTGTTCTCGCACCCTTTCAGTTTCGCTCTTAAGTATCACTTCTCTATCAAAAAAGTATGTATAGTAATTTTCATCAACAGAAATAAAAAACGGAATGACTGAATACAAATCAGATGAATTATTTATCCAAATCCCTTTTTCTCTCATCGTTTCAATTTGGCTCGAATAGGATGGCCAGAGTGACTTCAATAGCCTTATCGGTACGGCGTTTATGTTTATTTTTGCCCCTCTGCTTAGGCTAAAATCACGAGGAATGTTTGGATGTAAGACTTTAATAGTATCCCACTTAGGTATATTCCAAACTTCTTCAGCATCTTGTAGTAAAAAATTTGGTGGTAAGGGCATTAAACTTCGTTTTTTGCGGTATGCGCTTCGCTCTGAGCCAGACGCTCTTATAAAATCATCCTCGTCTGCGTAATCAGCAAGACTATCAAGCAAGCCTTGTATTTCTAATTTATTAATTCCCAATTTCTCAAGATAAAAGCTTAACCATAACTGACTGGCGTCGTTTATTGGAACGAGTCCATTTACAGCTTGAATACTGTAATCAAGTTGTCTGTCATAAATGATGTCAGAGTATTTATAACCATCAACCCTAAGATACTGCTTTTGTAATAGCTCATGTTTAATGCCTGCTCTTATTTTCTCACCTGTAGCAGCAATGAAAACCAGCTCTTGTAATTTTGCATGCACAGCAGCTTTATCTGAAAGGACTTCGGACATTTCAAACGCCAACTCGAGACGTTTTTTCGTTATATTATGTGTAGCTGTCAACAATAAGGTTAAAATTACTGACACAATTAAAACCGCGAGCAGTGCCGCACCTGTTTGACGCTTACTTAGTTCAGAATTCATATTTGCCAAACAATAACAATTCAGGTGGCATATCTGCTTTTACAGGTCGCCCTGCTACAGCGAATGCCCATATTTTAGGGTCTGCTTGTGTATTTACCATAATGCGCACGGCTGAGGGCATGGTACCAACCTGATCTTCAAAAGAGTCATGCCACTGAGTCTCGCGCATATATTCAAATCTTGCGGGCACTGCAAACTCGTATATAACTTTAGCTCTTTGTTCCTCACCATATGAAATACTGAGTTGCCAAACCGTATCCACTTGTGAAATTCGCCATTCAGCAGATATTGGTGCGCTATGTTCCGCATTGGGCGCTCTTCTCGTCACTAACCTAAATGACTTATCATCCCCTTCAAAATGTGTCTTTTCGGGGTGATATAATACACTCCCCTTTATGCTCTCCTCAAACCATTGAGCTGGGAGCTTTGCGCTATTTGATGTAAGTTCTTTGGCAAGTAACTTATCGAAATTTTTCCATGTGCTATCTAAACCAGTGATTAACAATGATGTGGTTAAGGCAGTTATCACCAAAACGACTAAGACTTCAATTAAAGTAAAACCATAATTTCGCTTATGTTTATAAGTAATATTCTTCATATTTTGAAGGTTTATCTTTCAAACAAGGGTGGGGGCAGTTCTGCGCGCCAAAAGTCGACTTGTTGAGTCTGCCATTCAACCACTTTATTTTCATTTTCATACACCGTAACGCTGACATCAAATAAAACCACATTCCAAGCGGGTTGCTTTACCTTAATGGCTTCTTTGGAGTTTAATTTTGGTATTGCCTGCCACCTTAGTTTAAATTCGTCAATTATGTATTCTCCTGACCGAGTATTTTCTAGAGATTCAAGTGATAAACGGTCAATAAACTGATCAAACACCCTCGGCATTGCAACAGCGGTTTCTACTTTTTCACTACTGATAACGGCGGTATTGAACCAAGACCAAACAAATGAAAAAACACCCGATAAAATAACGATAGCGACGAGTGCTTCAAGCAATGTGAACCCTTGCTGGTGTCTATAGTTGACCATGGTATGTAGCTTTCCTATTCAAAGTCTCCTAACGCTTTCAATCGTTCCTGTTGTAATTCGTCTATTAGGTTTTCAGACTCTTCAGGAGAATTCAAAATATAAGGGATAATCATGATCATTAATTCGGTGCGTCTTAAGTCACTATTGCGCCCCTTAAAAAGATTCCCCACGACGGGTAATTTACCTAGCACTGGCACTCCTCTTTCGCCACCAGCGTCGTTTGAGCGAATAAGACCACCAATTAATACTGAACCACCGTCTCGTAAGCTGAGGGTTGTTTCTATGCTTCTAGTTCGGATTGTCGGCGAATTTATCGCACTGGAATCCGTATTTACGGCTTCGCTCAATTCTTGACTAATTTCAATGTCTACCATACCACTTGCATGCACCACAGGTTTCACATCTAAGATTACGCCTGTTTCTTGATAACTTACACTTTGAATAACATTAGCTTGGTCGGTTAAAGTACTGGTGGATGTTTGCGTAATGATAGGCACTCGGTCACCAACATTAATAGAGGCTTCCTCTCCGCTTTTAACCATTAATCTTGGGCGAGAACGAATGGTACTTCTGCTATTGTCATACAAAAAGTTGAGAGCCGCGCGCGTTTGGCCGCTATTCGACAAATTGAGACTTAAACCACCGCCTGAGACGCCTAAGCTTCCGAGGGTCGAACCGACCACATCAAAACGCCCCGCTGCGGCCTTAAATAACCATTCAATCGCAGATTCTTCTGATTCTTCTAAACTTACTTCTGCCAATATAACTTCTATCATTACTGATGGCGCGGGCTTATCTAGTTGCTCAATCATAGATAAAGCACGTACCCATCCTTTGCCACTTCCACTAAACAGGATCGTGTTTAATTGCTCGTCTACCGCAAATCGACCTGCTAAACTATTGTCATCGTTTTCATCGCTATCTTGTGGACGATTATTCACATTTGTGCCCGATGCAGTCGAGCTACTACCCCCACTTATTGCAGAGAAGTCCCCTTGCGCAATCCCTAGAACAGATAGCAACTGCACAATCCTATCTGCCTGTGTATTTTTTACCTGATAAGTAAATATGCCGTTCTTGATTTCTTCTCTCTGTTGAAACTCAAGTTTCTTTGCCCATTCGATAATGTAATCTAAGACTTCTTGCGACTTTGCAAAAACAATTAATTGCCCAGTAGTACTTAAAGGCAACAATTTGATCGCTGAAGCTCCACTCGAATCTCTAATTGAAAAACCTTCAGTTTTTAAAATTTCCTCAAGGCTAGCAGTCAAATCCTCGACTGAATTTATCTTCGGTTGAAATACTCGGTTAAAAAGCCCAGACATTGGGGCACGATCCAAAAGTTTTGCTACCTCAACCGCTTGTTTTACTTTCGACAGTTTACCTCTGATTAGGAG
>CBFHTO010000152.1:0-4237 GCA_965658765.1 Glaciecola sp.
ACATTCCAAAACAAGCGCGAAAGTTATACGTTATTAATACGACTCGGCTGATTGAAGATGTTTACTCAGAGCCAGTAAAAATCGCGTCTCTATACGATACAGAAAAGCAACCGCTAGACTTGTCGTTAAGTACACTTAGATCTGTTTCACCCATTCATATTGAGTATTTAAAAAATATGAAGGTGGCGGCAAGTTTTTCTGTGAGCATTGTTGTTGACGGTGAACTTTGGGGTTTATTTGCGTGCCACCATAGTCAAAAGAAGTACATTGATTTAGAGTCGCGTTCGGTTATTGAAGTGTTTGGCGAAGTATTTTCTTTAGAGCTGTCTTCGCGCTTGAGAAACGCGAGCTTGGTTAATACCGATAAGGCAAAGGATATACAGGTAAAAATTGTTTCGAGCATGAATAATGAGGAGACGGTATATAATAATCTGACTCCGCATTTAAACGGTATTTTTCAGCTTATAGAAAGTGACTCAGCCGTCCTATGGATTGACAAAAAGCTCGCTAAGGTAGGACAAAAAATTAGCGATGAAGATTGCCACCTATTAATTGGTGCTTTAAATGAGTATCCGCCAAACGACATTATATGCACAGATAACCTCCGATCATTTTTGCCAAAAGGCCTTACAGTCTCGGAGCGTTTTAGTGGGATGATGGCAATCCCCATATCTCGATTGCCAAGAGATTATCTTATTTTCCTCCGTAAAGAGGAAACGCAGTCAATTGTGTGGGCGGGTAACCCTGATAAGCCAGTAGAATATGGTCCTAATGGATCAAGGTTGACCCCAAGGAAGAGTTTTGCTGCATGGCAGGAGTTGAGAAAAGGCTATAGTAAACCTTGGCTACAAAAAGAAATTGGTTTAGCCCAATTATTCAAACAAATGTTATTAGAAATTGTGGTTCGTAATATTGATGAACGCGAACGCATTACTCGAGAAGCACAGCAACAGCAAGATATGCTTATTCACGAGCTAAATCACCGAGTGAGAAATATATTAGGTTTGATTAGTTCGATTATTTCAAAAACAGCCGCTGGCGCTGCTGATGTCAGTGAGTTTCGTCATGTTCTCGGTGGGAGAATTGAAGCCATTGCAGTTGCTCAAAATCACCTGACTCAACGAAACTGGTCGAGCGCTCCCCTACATACATTGATTAAAACTGAACTGGATGCTTATGCAAATAAAAATTGTGCGATAAACATTAAGGGTCCTGAGTTAAACTTGTTACCAAAGGCTTACACAACCCTTACCTTGGTTATCCATGAGTTGTTCACTAATGCGGTCAAACATGGTGCTTTAAAATATAAAGACACAAGCTTGCAAATCACTTGGAAAATCAATGACGAGAAACAACTCGAAATAGATTGGTATGAGAATGGTTACGAGACAGAGGCAATAACAAGAAAAGGCTTTGGCTCTGTTATCATAGGCCGTTCAGTGCCGTTTGACTTAAATGGCACAGCTAATGTTGAACAACACGCGAGTGGTTTGCATGTTCGATACACTATACCGAATAAATTTATCGAAAAACCCGAGGAAGAAGTTGCGCAAATACCAATGGATGTTGAGCAAAGCGGTGAAAATGTATTGTTACCAACAAAGCAAGCCAGTGTCTTAGTTTTAGAAGACAACATGATCATTGCGCTTGATTTAGAAGAAGCGCTTATTGATGCCAAATATAAGCATGTGTACGTTGCCTCTAACACTTTAGAAGCTGAGCAATTACTCAACTCTAAGCCAATACACTACGCAGTCTTAGATGTAAATTTGGGCGGCAGTAACAGTTTTGATATCGCTAAGCTTTGTTCGAGAAAAAACATACCGTTTATTTTCGTTACTGGATATAACGAGTTAGCGGGCTTAAAAGATGAAGGTTTTAAGAAAAATCAACTTATTTTAAAGCCATTTGACACAAATGAAATTATTGAAACACTTGAGAATTTGAGAAACTAGCGCTCGTCTTTTAGGCGGTATATTATCGTTGTCAAAGCGATAATAATAGCGCCAACAATAATAATGATAATAAAAGAAGAGTACTTAATTCCAATGAAAATATTTAGTGCATGTGCGACGTTTTGCGTGTTGTTGGTGAACGGCGCAATCAATACCTCTGTTGCGACACCTTCAGTTTCGCCAGGGCCAAATAGTGTTGTAAGTTTAAATAATGTGCCGTATTCAGAAGTACTTAAAGTGCCTTATGACAATGCGGATAAAAAGATAATGTATGGCCAAAATCAAGACCAATACTATCAATTTTGGCCTGCCGTCTCTGATTCAGCTTTTACATCGACTAATACAGCAATTTTATATGTGCATGGTGGTTGTTGGTTACGACAGTTTGATATAAAGCACAGTTATGCCATGACCAGTGTACTCGCGACACAGGGTTTTGATGTCTATTCGATAGAGTATCGAAGAACAGGCAACGGCGGTGAGTGGCCTGTTGCTTTGCGAGACTTAGAGAAGGGATTACAAAAGCTCAAAACTCAGTCACCTGAAATAGAAAAACTCTTTATTGTAGGGCATAGCGCCGGTGGTCATTTGGCGAGTTTATTGTCTGAATATGCAGTACCTTTGTTTGACGCCGTTCATTTTGTCGGCCTAGCCCCGATAATGGATGTAATAGCATACGGCAATGGCGAGGATAGTTGCCAAAAAGCCAGTATTCCTTTCTTTAATGGTTCCCCAAAAGACGTACCAAATGCATACGCAGAAGCTAACCCACTCACACGCTCTTTGAGTCAATTAAGCTCTGCTGTTTCGTTTGCTGGCGGAGAGGATAAGATTGTTCCAGCCAGATTGGCTCAGCACCCAAATGCTGAATATACGCTGGTGCAAAAAGCTGGACATTTTGATTGGATCCATCCTGAGTCAGATGCGTTTAAAGAGCTGTTGACGTATTTGAAAGAACAATCCAAAGATGAATGAATTAGTAGCGAAAGCACGTAAACTAGACCAAAGCGACCAATTAAGTGGAATAAAAGACGAATTTCTTATTCCTGAGGGTTTGGTTTATTTAGATGGAAACTCTCTAGGTCCCTTGAGCAAAGACGCAAAAAAGCGAGCGCTTGATGTGGTTGAGAAGCAATGGGGCGACTCTCTTATTGCGAGCTGGAACGAACACGATTGGATTAATTTACCTAAGAAAGTAGGCGATAAAATTGCGGCTTTAATTGGCGCAGAAAACGATTCTGTTATTTGTTGTGATTCAATTTCAGTAAATTTGTTTAAGGTACTGTCAGCAGGTTTACAGCTGCAAACATTCAAACATAATCAGCCCAAAGATAATGGTGAGAATGTCGCTCCTAACACCGTTTCGCAAAGGCGGATAGTGTTAACTCAAATTGATAATTTCCCTACTGACCTGTATATGGTTCAGGGTTTACAAAGCATGCTTGGTGAGCACCAATGCGAATTAAAAATGGTAGAGCCCTCGGAATTAGAACATGCCATTGAGCGCTGCTCTGATGAACTGTGCATGGTCATGCTAACCCATGTGAATTTTCGCAACGGCGATATACATGACATGGCAAAGCTTACGCGTTTAGTACATCAAAATGGCGGACTCGTGGTATGGGATCTAGCGCACAGTGCAGGAGTTTTACCCCTGGAGTTAGAGCGATGCGAAGTCGACTTTGCTGTTGGGTGCACTTATAAGTATCTAAATGGTGGTCCAGGTTCGCCAGGCTTCGTGTATTGTGCACCTCGGCACCTCGCGAATATTCAACAACCATTATCAGGGTGGATGGGACATAAAAACCCCTTTGATTTTTCTCCTGATTATGAAAAGTCTGCCGGCATCGAGCAGTTCTTGTGTGGTACACCCTCGATTGTATCGATGAGTGTTTTAGACGCCGCGTTAGATGTGTTTAAAGACGTAAGTATTTCGCAAATTAGAGAAAAATCGATAGCCTTAAACGATTTTTTTGTTTCATGCCTCTCGGTTTTATTACGCGACTGTTTAGAAGAAGATGGCTCAGAAGAAAAGGACTCAGAAAAAGATAGTTCAGAAGGTGATGGTCTAGAAAAAAGTGCTCTAGAAAAGGATGATCTTGAGAGGGGGGCTCTCGAGAAGGATGCCTCAGAAGAGAATGCCCTAAAAGGGAACCCCTTAAAAGAGCATGCTTTAGAACGGGGTAAGCTGCAAATACCAGAACATGAGCCCATCCTTAACAAGGAAGCGCAACATAGGACATTTAGAATGTTTGATTTGCAGCTAGCAAGTAAACATCAAG
>CBFHTO010000153.1:0-4142 GCA_965658765.1 Glaciecola sp.
TACTTTAGCCCGGAAGTCTCAAAAAGCTCCGACATGATCACCTTAGCCGAAGCTGCAATAGAAAACGGACAGACTTGTTTGCATATGTATTTTCACAGTTCGAATTTAATTAACGACGGTACGGGCTTTTTGAAGTCAGATAGGCCATATGAGTTAATTTGTAGGCGCATTACGAATGTTATTGAGCACCTTCAAAAAAATTATGAAATCGTCTTTTTAACGCCCAGCGAATACAAAGTGCATTTACAGAATAATCAGGAACAAATTGCATCATGAGTCCAAAGGATTGGCAATTTAAACAATTAGATGTCTTAAATAGTTTAGAAGACCAAGCGCGATATAAACGCTTTGTGCGCGCGCACGATGATGCAAGCCCATACCATTGTTGCTCTTGGGCTCTAGCGGTTCAAAAAAGTTATGGCTTCACCCCGATGTTTTTTGTGCTTGAAGGTGAAAATGGCATAGAAGCGGTGATCCCCTGCGTAAAAATGCGTACACCTAAACAAAAACACCTGCTTTGTTCCCTACCATATTGTGATCTAGGTGGGGTTTTAGCGAATGATGACGCGACTGCAAACACACTACTTGAGCAGGTAAAGCAATACGCAATTAAAAAGCAGTGGCTATTTGAATATAGGGAAAGCGCTAGGCCAAATAAATACACAGCCTCCAGCACGAACGCTGGATCAGACACTGACTTCGATACAGGGTTAGATATTGGGCTAGATACTGGGTTAGATATTGGGTTAGATTCTGGGCTAGATACTGAGAGTAAGTCCAAAAAGGCAGCAAAAGTAGAAACTGAGCAAACTGCACTTATTCAAGGGCAAAAAGTAAGGATGCTGTTTGAACTTGAAGATGATGTAGACAAGCAGCTGGCTAGCTTTAAACCAAAACTGAGAAGCCAGATAAAAAAAGCGGCAAAAAACGGCATAACTGCTAGAACAATAGCGCTGCCCAACAAAACGGACTGGGCCAATTTTTATGGCGTATTTTCGACCAATATGCGCGACCTTGGCTCCCCCGTTCATTCACTCGCTTGGTTTAAGTCTATTTTCAGCGAGTATGAAAACCGAGCATTTATGGTACGGGCTTTTTTTGAAGATAAATGCGTTGGTGGCGCTATAGTATTGCACACCGACCAGCGCGCAGCGATCCCATGGGCGAGCACACTACGAGACTATAATAAGTTGGCGCCAAATATGCTGATGTACTGGGAAGTACTCAGTGAAGTCATTAGACGCGGCATGAGCGAATTTGATTTTGGTCGCTCCGGTTACAACGAAGGTACTTTTCGCTTTAAAAAGCAGTGGGGCGCGCACCCCTTACCTTTGGATTGGTTTGAATTAAACGGCCAAGAACTTACACACGTAGAAACATCAGAACACTCAAAAGCCAGGGCCTTAGTGGAAAGCACCTGGCAGAAAATGCCACTTGGCCTTACCACGTTTATCGGGCCTAAAGTCAGAAAATTCATTAGTTTATAGGAAAGATATGTGCGGGATTGCAGGGTTTCTTAGCTCACATACTGAAAATTTAAGCACACAAGATTTGGTCAATATGGGCAATGCGATTGCTCATAGAGGGCCTGATGCCCACGGCGAATTTCTTGACGCCAAAGTGGGTTTGTGTCACCGCAGACTGAGCATTCTTGATCTTTCAGAAGCTGGCAATCAACCCATGTTCTCCGACAACGGTAAAATCACTATCGTATTTAATGGGGAAATCTATAATTTTTTAGATATCAAACAAGAATTGATGCAGCAGGGTGTTTCTTTTAAAAGCGGCACCGACACCGAAGTCATCATCAAACTCTACGAACAAAAAGGCGTGGACTGCTTAGAAGATCTAAACGGTATGTTCGCTTTTGCGCTATACGATAATCGCGACCAAGCCCACCCTATTTTGTTCATAGCGCGCGATCGACTTGGCAAAAAACCTTTGTATTATTATCAAGACGCAGAGCATCCTGAACAGTTCGCCTTTGGTTCAGAGATAAAAGCCATGTTGACCTTACCGAATATAAAACGGGAACTTAGGTTAGACGCCGCCTATGATTTTTTTGCCTACCAGTATGTGCCTGATCCCAAGAGCATTTTTACTCATATTCAAAAGCTGCCACCTGCGCATTATATGTTGATTAGCGGCTTTGAAACAAAAGATAAAGCGCCTAAAATAGACATCCAAAAATATTGGACTATTAGCTTTGCTAACGCTAACCCGCTTGATGATACAAAAAATACTGAACAGGCAAGCTTGAGGGATAGAGATAGAGATAGAGAAAAAGAAAGCCAAAGAGAAAAACAAGCGATATCAAAACTTCAAGACACCATTAAAGCCTGTACTCAGCGTCGCATGATAAGTGACGTACCTTTGGGGGCATTTTTAAGTGGAGGCGTAGACTCCAGTGGTGTGGTAGCAACCATGTCAGGCTTGAGCAACAAGCCCGTAAAAACCTGTACCATTGCTTTTGACAACGAGAAGTTTAACGAAGCCGAATTTGCAAAGTCGGTGGCCGAGCAATATAAGACCGAACATCATGAGTTTTTAGTTCATCAAAATGTGGCGGATACTTTAGAAGACATTGTCGCGTATTTTGACGAACCCTTTGCTGACCCCTCTTCTGTACCCACCTTTTTTGTTTCAGAACTCGCCAGAAAAGAAGTGACGGTGGCGATTGCAGGCGACGGCGGCGACGAAGTATTTGCAGGTTACGAAAAATACACCAACGACTATGTTGAAAACCAACTGCGCGAAAAATTCCCAAGCGCTGTACGCAAATATATATTCCCATTTGCAGCCTCAATTTCTGGTTTTATTGCCAATACCTTGCACATAAACGCGTTTAAACGCGCAAAAAGTTTATTAACCAGCTTAAGTGTTGACCCAGCCCAAGGCTTTTATATCACTAATTCGCAAATTAACGACGAGCAATGGAGTCGACTGGTTAAAGCTGAGGTAAAAACGCAGCTCGGTAGCTATCACCCATCTAAAATGACTCGCGATTTCTATCAAGAGGCCGACGGAAAAGACCACCTCAGTAAAATTTTATATACCGATATGAAAACCTACCTGACCGGAGGCATATTAGTAAAAGTCGATAGAATGAGCATGGCAAATTCACTCGAAGTTCGCGCCCCTATACTCGACAAAGAAATGCTCGAATTCGCAGCCACCCTGCCCTCATCTATGAAGTTCAGAGACAAAGAAAAGAAATACGCCTTAAAAGAAGCCTTTAAACCACTCTTGAGCGACGACATTTTGTATCGCAAAAAAATGGGGTTCTCGGTCCCTCTCGCACAATGGTTTAGAGAGGAAATAAAAGAAATCGCTCAACGTTATCTGATTGATGACGTTAAAGGCTTAAGAGAAATTTTTAATATCGACGCGGTAACAAGCATGTGGAATGAACATCAAAGCAACAAACAAGACCACAGTGCCGTATTGTGGTCGATGTTGATGTTCGAAATGTGGTGGCAGAGGTATATGGATGCAAGCTGAAGGACGTATTTATTACCTTGACCTATTGCGTGCACTGGCGATCATGTTGGTGTTTACGGGGCATACAGTAGGTAGTTTTGGCAGCAACACTTGGGCTGCACCTCTTGGCTTTGGTGGCACTGGCGTTGATTTGTTCTTTTTATTATCTGGCTGGCTGATTGGGTCGCAACTTTTCGCAGAGCGAGCAAAATATGGCGACATCGACATACCGCGCTTTTGGGTGCGACGCTGGATGCGAACGATGCCAGCCTACTTTGCCGTTCTGGCGTTTACACTTACACAAATATATCTTGGCAAGGGCAGTCTGCCAAATATCATCCCATTTTTAACCTTTACTCAAAACTATCACTTACCTTTGCCCTTCTTTTCAATAAGTTGGTCCCTAGCGCTAGAAGAGCAATTTTATCTAATAATAGCACCGATAATACTATTTTTAACTCGATTACAAAGACCTAAATTAGAACTCGCGATATTATTGCTGTTGTTGATCAGTCCGTCTGTTTTTCGAGCACTTGGATGGTTTGGTTCCTTAGCTGAAACACACGTTCGTTGGGACTGCTGCTTAATGGGTATTATTTTAGCGTTTTTACAAAAACGTATGCCAAGCCTTTGGGCGAATATGATTAAACAAGCAGGGTGGA
>CBFHTO010000154.1:0-4124 GCA_965658765.1 Glaciecola sp.
GCTGTTTTTTATGGGTGAGATAACAGCAGGCGGAAAAATAGAATTAACCGTATCAGCAACATCTAACCCAGTACTAGCCGTTACATCTTGTGAGTTCGCGCCAGCTTTTAAAGTTCCAATAGCCATATTTTTAGCCCCATAACCGTGAATTTTGTGTAAGTTTGCCGCCGCCCACAATTCGACCGCCCTGCAACCAAATGTAATCGTATAATGAAAGATTGCCTTCAGTTGTAATAATACATGTTGCACCAGTGCCGTTTTCGATTGATGAAATACCGGCTATCCAGTGTCTAATAGTTTCTAAAGGAATTGTAACAGATTCACCGGCTAAAATATCACCGATTTCATAGCCGCCAGTTAAGTCTTTTGTGCCATAGCCGTATATTTTAAATGCTGCGCTTGCGTCAGTGCCTTTTAGAATGGGCGTGATAGTTGATGCGCTAGTGTTATGAATAATCATAACTTGCTCAGCGTCTTGCTTGTAAGCAAATGTCTCATTGTCATCAAGACTATTGATAACTAAATCGGTTGCGCCTTTGACTTTTTCTAGACTGGATTGGATTAAATCTGCCACTATTTTTCCTGTATTGGAATTATAGTGGCATTATAAATTAGATTTGATTATTTTGGTAGGGTTAACATTCCTGCATCGTATAGCCTACCTAGAGACTCTAGCCATGAGATTGAAAAGTCTGTCATTTTGTAGGCCTCACGAGCCACGATTTCACGCTCTGATTTTATTGGGCGGAAAATTGGCTTATCTTTATATTTGTATTCAGACCATGATTTGTATTCAGACCATGATTTGTCATCTTTCCATAGAATTAAATTTTCACTCACTACACACTCAAACCACTCTAGGCAAGTTCCCCAGCTTAGTTCGCACAATTCGCCAGCTTTCGGTTTAAACTCTTTCATCTCGCGCTCCTTTTTTCTGTTTTCAAATTCTTGTCGGGTGCATACGTATATCAATTCAGCCCCTCTAGGCAAGGATCCACCGCAGTAATAGCTTCCCTCGCCTCCTATAAACAACGTGTTTCCACTCCAAACTTTATCCCCACCCAAATCATCAATTGCCTTATCTATCATTTCTGTTTTGTTCATAACTCCCCCTTAACTATTTCAAAACACCGTAAAAATTCTTTAGCTGATGAGCCTTTTATTGTTGCTTTTTCGTAATAATGGTCACCAATAACCTCTATTAATTCGGCTCCAACTTCATCACCCCACACCTCATCAAACTCAATAAAACTATCCTCCTGCCAGAATCGCCACTTGCAATCATCGCCCTTTGTTATCTTTCCTAGCATCGGTTGCTCTTCACTCATCTTCATCTCCGTATTTTAAATTCAATATCGCGTTAACTATTCCAATCACGACAAATAATATCATTAAAGTTGTTATCATTTTATTTAATCCAATAAAAAAGCCCAAACTGACTATATATCATATTTGGGCTTTATGTGGCCTGACCAGTTATGTTTTACGCTATTTCTTCCCACTCCAACGAGATTGAGCCTGTAGCTGTTCCTGTGAATCTAAGATAATAAGTACCAGCAGGTAATATTCTCTCGCCATCTCCCCCAGCGCTTAAAGACTCCCTATGCCCAGATGCAGACGATGTTTTAAGCGATATATAGTCAACATAATCTTCGTCATCAACGAGCGTAAATGTTCCGCCGCTATAAATGGTCGCTTGCATTGTGTAATCTAAGTTTAGCGCATTCTTTCTGATCACATAAACTTCATCATCAAACGCAGTGGACTCGACAACGTTTGCAGACCGATAAGCATAGTATTCAAACTCACCATTTGTGATTGATAGGTTTTGCCCAAGCAATATGAATGGAACGGGTGAAACAAACTTAAATGCAATGGGTGATGTTATTTTGCGTATCATTCTGAATTGCTTGCCAGCTATTAATCCTGTGCGTGATTGTTCGACTTTTATCCGTCTTTCATTCTCGACTGCGCTGGTTAATAAATCAGAGGGGCCGAAATCAGGTATAGTAAAGCTCATACTGATTCGGCTTCTTTGCGTTTAGCTCGTTGTTTTTTAATCCTCTGCATATAGAGAATTAAATCAAACGGACTCATCTTTTTGGGGTTTTGCTTTTGCATTGCGTTGTTCCGCCTGTATTCTTTTGATAGTTTCAAAATCTACTGGTGCGCCAGCTTCTAAGCCGTCTTTATTTAACTTTGTTTTTGTTTCTTTCTTTGGTGCTGTCATTGTATTTCCCTCAATAAAATAGCGCCCAATTAAGGGCGCTTAATATTAGTTAGTAATTAGGTATGCAAGTGGAACGTTTTTGCGCTCAACAACGCGATCCCATGATGCAGCAGCAGCCAACTCAGCAAGCGTATAAGAAACCCCGCTAGGTGCAGTGCCGGCAGCAAACCCAAACGGATGTAAAAGCCAAGTTTTACGCTCCCACAATGTTTCGACACCACCACCGTTACCTTGTGCAGCTTCACGCTCAAGCTCTACAGGCATTTTAGCAGAGCCTTCACCGTAACCGAACGCACCAGCGCCAAATAATACAGATGTATATTTAAAGCCAGATGTTGAACCAGCGGTAACAGTCATGCCGTCATCAACAATTACACGTAAACCCATGTAAGTTGGGATGGTTAGATTGCCCTGTGAATCAGGAATATAAACGATGTCATCGTTTTTAACCATTTGCTGCATAACAGCAGAGTGTACAGACATTGCTGTCAAATCAGTAGCCATATCACCCATTGTATAGGCGGCTTCTGTGAATACATCGCGGTTAAACAGTGTGCTTGCACTTTGCGAGCCAGTTGCTTCGGCAGCAACATCTACAACCATGTCGCTAGAGTCGTTAGCTACGTTATCGGCTAGAATGCCGTTAGTGGCTGCAATTAATCTACGCTGCCATTGACGCATCCAATATGTACCAAAGCGGTTACGTACTTGCTGGATAGGGTCTGAACCTGCAATTTCGCCAGTTAAATCAGCGCTTGAATAACCTTGGTTAACATAAGCAACTCGTGCAATCTGCTTGCCAGCGGTTACTTTTTGCGGGGTCGCTGTGCTAGTCGTATCATTTGATAGATTAGGCGCAACGGTAGAATCTAAATCTTTCCAAAATGGAACGTTTAGAGTCTCGCCACCTTCGTTAGCCTTGGCGTTTAAGCCAGCGTTTTGCGTAACAACACCCGCTTGATAGAATGCTGTTTTTTCAGGTGAATTTACAGCGGTATAGGTTTGATATACCTCTGGAATGATTACATCTGATAGTTGTGATAAAGCCATTTTTTAAGTCCTCTTAGGGAATAGTTCATTAAACAGTGTTGGATTAGTCCTGAACAAATCTACTCGTTCTTGTTCAGTATATTCATTCGGCTTTTTGGAGGCACTACCACCGCTATTGCCATTCGCCCCGCCAGTACCAGAGGTGCTAACGTCGGACTTAACTAAACGTGAAAATTGACGCTCTTTTTTGATAGCTTCAATAAACCCGTCTTTATCAACAGATAAGGCACTGCCTGACCTGTCACTAAATACATCTTTTTGCAAATCAACATCGGATTTTATTCTCGATAGTATTGATTGCTCTATTAGCTCTGCCGCATCTTCATCGACTGCAACAGAGAATGCTATTTCTTTAGCTAGGTTTTTGGCACGTTGAGCTGCTTCTTTCTCGCTCATTTCACGCTGCCATTCGCCTTTTGCTTCTTCAATTGCTCGGATTCTTGCGTCTTCTGCCTGCTCTCGCTCAATTCTTAATATCTCATCGATATTATTAGCTTTTTTGGCATCTGCTAGCGCTTTTTCACGCTCTTCTTCTCGTATAGCTTCCAGCTCTTCGTTTCTTGCCTTCTCAGAGTTTTTAAACTTAGCATCTAAAGCATCTAAGCTTGATTTTAACGAATCTACTTTACCAGCATCCTTGTGGTCGTAGCCTTCTCCAGACTTCACATAATCCGATTTAACAAAATCAGGCAACTCTTCAAACTGTTCACTTGTAATTGGCATGGTACAACCCTGCGTTAATTTTCATCCAGCCTACACACGGTGTAGGCGCTCATGTGCAATAATAAACCTATTAACATTTATAGTCAATGACTGGTCAGTCCACTAAATATTTTATTTGTGT
>CBFHTO010000155.1:0-4040 GCA_965658765.1 Glaciecola sp.
TCTTGTCGCGATAGCCTCTCTTTCAGCTTTGGAAATCTATGTAAATGCTTACTGCCATTCGTCACATACAGGTTCTGAATAAAAGCATTAAGCGTAAGCGGCTCGATCGATTTTGATATGCCTGCTGTAATATTTACATTAGTTGTCTTCATGCGACGCCTTGACTATCTCAGCTTTGCTTGCCATTTCTTCACGATAATTCTTACTGACTTGCTCGTATTGATTTACCGACTGCTTCTGATGCTCTAAATTAACATTCATCTCACTTTCAAAACGCTTAGTCTGAGAGTCCATTTTTTTAGTTGATGCATCAGACATTGCAGAGAATCTATCCGTATCTGCCTTTTCTTTTTGTATCTGCAACTCTTGCTCTTTAAATTGCATGGCCTGCTGCTGCATAGCCTGCTGATTTGCTTGGGCTTCTGCTTTTTGCTGAGCAATTATCTTATTATACTCATCAAGCGTTAATTCACCGTTTATATACTTGATAAAATTCTGGTCTTGAACTAACGATATTCTTTTCAATAACTCACCAGAATAATTCGATGAAATAAGCTTAGGTATCATGTCTAATAGTATCGATGACTTTCCTTGCAAACTTGGATCGCTTTGTATAATTTTCATCAAGTCAGTGATAATTGTAATTGTATTAGCTTTGTCAATTTCATCGCTCGGAGAAGCTTCAATTTTAAACTTAAACTTATTACAAATATCGTTGATATCATTATGAATAGAACCGTTTACATACTCGTTAACTTTTACTATACGATTAGCGTCGTTAGAATCACCCAGATTATATACCCGCTCTTCTACAACAATGTTCGGTAATGCAGCTAGGACAACTTTTCCGACTTGATTAATCACATCAATATGGGCTTCAAAAATTGGATTGCTCACAATATTATTTTGATTAACAATTTGACGAAGCGTAACGCCAGGCATATCTTTTGCTTGTTTTGCATCAGTATCGACAAATACGGCAGCTAGCGCGTCCATTTCTTCACGTAGTAATGTAAATGTTTGTAATAGTGTCGCTGTAATCTGTGGCGCATCAACTACCTTTACATCTTCGACATTGTCGACCTGCAAAGGGCCATAACGCTTATGTATATCTTCTAGATTCTTTGCGCTTTTTTCATCTTTCAAATTTGATGAGCCAATCAGAAATAGTCTTCCGATCGATTGCTTAGCCTGCGTCGCCATTTGTGAACCCACAAAGTTGTGCAACTCTTGCGCATCTTTTAGTTCCCAGCCAAAAGGAAATTGCTCAACAGTATATGGGCAACTTGAGCTATTATCTTCTGATATACTGCGTATCCTTTCGGTTAGCGCGTAACAATAAACGCCAGGTAAAAGGTCTTCAGTGAAATACGGCAATCCTTTGACAAGGGGTTCGTCAAAATCATTGAGATACTTTACTACATGTACTTTTTTAAATATGCGAAACTTAGTACGCTCAGTGTCATAATCTCCCCATTCTGAATCTTTTATTTTGTTGCCAGCAACATACTGTCGTGTCTCTTTGTGAAAGAAGCATTTAATTTTTTTAGGTAACTTATAAAAATGCTCAGTAATAATATTGCTGTCTTTGTGAGTGTAGTCGCTAAACTTGCTGCCGTAATTCTCTCGAATAAGCTTACTGCTCACAGGTATTTTTAGCGTCATGTACTCGCCATCGTTGAATGACTTAAGCTTAGCATTCAAGTCAAAAGAGTATTCGGTGCTCTCTGATAGCTTAGTAATTGTAGGAATTTTATTACAGCTATTGCTGTCTTCATATGTTTCACTAACAAAGAAGACTGCCTGACCGTTTTTGAGCATTGCAGCAAGCCCATCATAAAAAATGTTTCTCGAATTTTGGTTGATAAGCATTGACTCAATGATTTTCTTAGCCGCTATCTCCTCATCATCACCGTCTGTATTTTCTTGTGCACTAAGCGGCTGCATACTAAGACTTAAGTCAATGTTCTTGGACTGGCCAAGCATCGCTGCTGGATATTTCCTTAAAAAATTGTACTGATGGGAAATAGCGTTATTCTCTTTCCGCTGACACTTTACGTCACTCCCCCACATTTCCTGCTTGTAAAGAAATGTGGCAAAATCATCGATTCTTCGACGTGACGACTCAGTCGCTTTTCTCCATTTCTCGTGATTATCATTAATCGACTTCAAGCTTGGATATTTTGCCATCAGTTTACTCTCGATTTGCTAATCACATCATTAAACTGCTCACGAGTTAAGCTTTCATCGCCGTCATTAAAGAACTTAAAATATACTCGGTGATTATAGCCAATACGCTTGTAAAGAAATATCTTAGTCGCCATGCTTAAAATGCCCGTATCCTTAAATGACTGTTCAAATAAATAAGGGTCTATATTGTAATCTGATAACACATCATTGAGAGATTGCCCTTTTTCTGTTTTCTTCTTACTTTTGTTTTTTTTTGTTGAGGTTTTTTTATCAAAATCATCTAAATCCAACTCTTTTTCTTGTTTATTGTCATCAAATGATGCTTCACTGATATTTTTTGGCATAATTTAGGCTTTCCCTAATATAAAATGACTGGTTTTAATGTAATACCATTTTTAACTTGCGGCGTCAATATATGATTCATAATGTTATATTGTAATGCATCTTGAGCATGAGAATATTCGTTCTTATGTGGCTTTTCAGATAAGACACCATATTCCTGTTTTGTTGAGTAGTAATATTTACCGGCCAGTCCATCAATTAATGACGAGCAAATAGGTGAGAACATCACAAGTGGACGCCCATCTTGCACTGTTGTTAAAGCTTTTGTTACTGCGTTAATGCGTAATGGTATATCGTTTACAACCGTCTCTTTTAATTTTTTAGGATCAATGGGCAGTAAGTCGTTACTCTCTAGAACAGACACTGTTGATACAAAATTGTTGTCATCACGAGTAACCATAGACGGATCGTATACTGAACTTGCTATTTCGCAGCCAGGAAAATTTCGATTAAGGTAAGGCGTAAGTTGACTACTAATAAATCCAATCATTCCTGTGCGATAGTCATCACCTTTGTCTAATGCTTGGCAACATCCTACAACATCCATATTACCATTATCATGCACTTGCATAATGACACAAGCAGGCGTTAATCCGCCATCAAATGATAAATAAAGCGGCATATTCTTATTATATAGCCTTTCTTTAGCCACATGTAAGTCGCGAGAAAATGAAGAGTAAACGGGCTTGCCTTTACCGATTGACCCATAGTTTCCGCACAAATACACGTTAATCCATTCGTGTGTGCGGCCTGGAATAAGGCCTGTGTAATAACCGGCACTCAAATGTTCGTAGTTATCCGCACTTTTGTTTAACTCATACTGTTCTCTAATATCGCCGGTCTTCTTGACACGAATAACAGCAGGCGGCTGTTTAAATAATTGCCAATTGTATGGCTTAACAATCTCAAACAAGCGATAGAAAAAGTGTGATTCTGATGTTGGATTTGTATCAATACGAATGACTGGATCGAATATGACTAGCTGTAGTATCTTATCTCTCACAGTATCTTTTATATCATCACTATTGTACATCTCTATAAATAACTTAATATCAAGCGCTTGTTTGATTAAGCTTAAGTCTTTATCACCTGTCACTAATTGCTCATTAAATGATTTATATTGATACATGAATAGTGAACGATCAGTATCAATGCTTATCTCAACATCTAGCGCGTCAATATTATCGCTAAACTTATCAACTACTCGCACATTATAAATAGACCAGTCGATAATATTGAGAGAGGGAAATCGACAGCAGCGACTTTGCAAGTCAAAAATAAGCTGCTGTGAAAAGATGTTCGTAATTTCATTTATCCATGCGTCATATATTTCTAATGACTTAATGATTTCTAAGTCATCTTGATTCTTGCAAACTCTAAAGATAAGTTCAAGCTCAACGGGTCCATACTTATCATTGAATTTACAAGTAAATGCCATCGGATAGTGCATACTTTTATGTGTGACACCAAGTTTTGAAAACCAAAAAAGGATTGTCGCAAAAGTTGTT
>CBFHTO010000156.1:0-4035 GCA_965658765.1 Glaciecola sp.
ATAAGATATCCATTTGATGATCCGATACCAAACAACGACAACAATCTTTCTACTTATCTTTCTAAAGCACAACAGGATGATTTAGACTCGTATATTATAGATGAATCTATGGGCAAAGATAGATATGTTGCAGGCCCAATTTCTTTTTATTCAAATATGTCTCCTCAAAATAAAAAGAAAGTACTCGGATATATTAAAAACGGGTTCTTTACAAGATTTAGACCAATCGCCGATAAAAATCTATTGAATGATATAGAACCAAAAGATTTTGTTAGAGACATCGGTTCCGTAGAAGCACTTATCCCATTAAATTTTGATACAACTCAATACATGGATAAAATTTTAGCTTTACCAGAATCAAAGGAAACGATTGATAGAATTTTCAACAATCTTACTCGGCGCGGTGATATGACTGGCGCACGCAGAATATTGACAGCAGTATCTAAATCAAAACATGTTAGCGGTGTAGAAATATCAGACTACGTGAATAAATTTTTAAATAATGTGGACAGCGACAGCTCTTATTATGTTACTTCTATGGTAAATGATTTGCAAGGCGATAATTTCAACAGTAAAGATGCTGTATTGCTTGAGAAATCATTATCCTACATGGATAAGAACATAAGTAAACTTAAAAACGAATATAAGGAATTTATGTCGTCAGCACAACCGGCGTTTATAACATACGCAAATTTTGATAAAGCTGCCGCTGAAAAGTTGTATTTGACGATGACTCCTTCTATGAAAAAGCGCATGGCAAGTGCTTATATGTCCAATAAAGAATTTGCCGGGTTAAGTGCCATCAGTGCAATACAAACGGGCGCAATTGCGCCATTTGAAAAATTGACCGATGCAAGAATAAAGCAAATATTGAAATATAACAACGTAGTATCGGAAGAGACTAGAATACCTGATAAGCATATACGCGATTTTGCAGCAATGGATGCATACGTAAGAATTAACAAAGATGTAAAGGCTATTGAAGACTTGAAAGTAGAAGAAGTAAAATCTACTAGCAAGGAAATGGCGCAATTGACAGCTGATATGCACAGAACAAAAAGAAGTAACAAACACGGAAGACAGAGTCTAGTATTCAAAAGATCCTTTAAAGTTGCTATACCTATGCAGGTTGCAGCTCATAAAGAGTGGATTGAAAAAGATCCTACTCAGCAAATTATTAATCCGATGTATCACGGTACTGGTTCAGTAGCCGCGGCAATGATTTTAAGATACGGTTTTGCAGTTATTAAATCTGGCGATTCTTCAGTTGTAGGCCGCATGCTTGGTGATGGCATTTACGGAGCAACAAATATAGATAAATCTCAGCAATACGTGGGCGATGCTGGTTTTGGCCGCAGAGTTGGAACTAAAGGCTACATATTTGAGATGGACGCGGCTTTGGGTGAGAAAAATAAAGATTATAAGGCCATGGGACTTGGTGGTGATGGTATTAGATCTCCAGAATGGTGTGTATTTACACCAAACTCTCAGATGCTAATATTTAAAGCTCACGAAGTAGAAATAGTTGATGAATATACTATTAATAAAGTATTGAAAGAAAATCCACCGGGTGCTAGAATGAATGAAAATAAAAGCATGCTTCGCTTTAAACAATACTTGAAGGAATATGTAGTGAATACTGGTGATTATGAAAATTATACGACATTTACATTTGTGAATGGATTGATACCTATGAGCAGTAAAGGCGGGGACATTGTAGATTTTGAGAACTTTAAATCGCCGAATCCAAATACGATTACCCTTGAGCCATCAGCATATGGCCCATCTATAGTTGTAAGAGGAACTGAACAACAGAATGACTATTTGTTCACGAGCCCGACCGATCTTATAGAAAATCATCCAGAAGTATTCCAAGAATATTTGAATTATTTTATAAAAAACAGTTGACATTTACTCCTCATGGGTATATATTAATTATATAAACATGAGGAGATACTACTGTGAACGTTGCTACAATCATTCGCGATCAAATCAAAGCGATTGACTTCTGGGCATTTGGAGCCTGGGGAGCTAAAAATCTTGCAAACACTGGTAATGGGCTGTCTTTCAAAACATCCGGATCAGTCCGTTGGAAAGGTACTGTCAAAGTTACTCTCGATGAAGGTAAAGATCTTTACATTGTAGAGTTTTCTCGTTTGCGCAAAGCAAAGACTATCGTAGATAAAATCGTAGAAGATGTTTTTGTAGAAGATCTTGTTGGTATTATCGACGCACAAGTTGGTTGACATTTACTCCGAATCAGTATAATATATAATTATAGTAATAAGGAAATTGAAATGCTACCAAGATGGATCTATACAGTAATCGCAGTATGGATTATTATAACAATTTGTGCATTCACTTTTACCTGGAGTAAATGTGGCTCTAAAACTCTTATTCTAGGTAATGGCGGTTTTACCGCTGCTGCAACTGGAATGTGTGACGAATAAAGGAATTATATAATGATTGAAATTATTAGCGCAGCATTCATGATGTTTATGTTTGTTATCTGGACAAAAGAAAATTGGTATAACATGCTTTTAAAAACGGCGTTTCTTGCGTGCTCGATTCTTCTTACACTTGATGCCGCTGAGGAAATGGGCTATATCATTAGTACATCAACTGAACTAGATCAATAAAGGAACTACATAATGAAAATTAAGGTATCCCACGTACTACTAGCGTCTGCTATTGCAATGTTAACTGCTGCGAGCTCTTGTGAACCAGCGGCCAATGTTGCTTCACGGAACCTATCGACCGCCGCAGATAATTTTGAAGTACCACGGCGCATTTCAGTTGTTAATGGTATTACTGATAACATCTCTATGGTTATGGAGGGATATTGCAGCCTAGGTAACAACGACCGTGCTAGCCGAGTTTCTATCACATGTAAGACTGGCCCTAATCAGTACATCAAGAACTTTCTTGATAAGTCTGATAATGTGTACATCTTGACAGAACAACTCGGCTCTGTAAATGCTTCAGAGTTTCACTATCGCACAGTATTTCGTCCACAATCGCTTATTCCCGACATCGACTTTCAGGGTAGCATGAATGAATTGACCAACAACCAGAACAATGATGGATAAGGAAATTTAGTATGAAACTAACATTACGCAAAGCAAATGCTGTCCAAGCTAGCATTAATGAAGCTCTTAAGGCAATTAATATCGAGACCAATGTAACTCTTAATGAATTTGAGGATGTTGCTGAGCAAATAAACGTAGTCGTCGATCGCTTTTTTGCAAATACTAAAACTCGAGATGCGCTTGTTACTGCTTTATATGAAATCCGAGCTAAGGTTGCTCGGGCAAATGCAGACGCCGGTATTAATGATATGTTGGCAAACGTCGCGTATTCTGAAAAGGTAATTGGCTATAATAACGTTCTCGTAAGTGCTGGTGTACAAACATCCATGCGAGTTCTTAATGGTCAAGTTAAGAAAAATGCAGAAGCAAAGGACGAAGGCTATGGCTACAGCCGTCGTGACGTATCTACTTCAATTTTCACAGAAGCTCAAGTAGAAGGGTTTAAGCGCACCGTTGCTGACTATAAGCGCGCGAAGCGTAAGCTACAAGACGAGTTGCTAGCACTAAATATTCAAACAGAAATTGAACTATCAGAAGAAACGGCACTTCTTCTTACCAAGGAAAATATTCTGTAAGGTTTTGGTAGTTAGGCGTCTATAGCGTAAACTACCCAGATAAGAGAAAGAGAAGAGAACAAGTACCCTGTATCGGATGATACGTCAAAAATGATGGCTCATAAAGCCTTGCTGTCATGCTCCGGATTAATATAGATTGAGTGGTAACACTTTTGCACTTTGATAACCGGATTTACGAAGCTGAAATGCAACTTGTTTTTTGCGCTTTGCATAGAGGACTGTACACCACGGTTTTGCATATTGCTTTGCTTGTTACTTACTTTCTCTGATCTGTAAAATATTTGTTGACATTGCTAAGAATCAGTATATATTACTATTATAAGTAATAAAAAGAGTACGTTACAATGAAGAAAATAGATACTAAAAGCCTA
>CBFHTO010000157.1:0-3909 GCA_965658765.1 Glaciecola sp.
TGCTGGTCAGTTACCAGCGCAACAGCCTCTTCTTTAAAGGACTGCGAATAGCTTTTGTAAACTCGTTTTTGATTCATACTAACTCCAATAATTAACAGTATTGTCTTTTATTGAAGCGTCCAGTTCAATTAGGCCAGAACACCACAAACCAACGGTATCTGCAAGCGCTTCCATAAACCATTCTGAATGAGTTTTATCAGATTACTTTTCGAAAAAAGCTGTACTCGACAATAGAAGAAATACAAAAATATCTGGACGATTGGATGGAATAATATAACAATGATCGAGCTCATCAAGGCAAGATGTCCTGCGGCAGAACGCCAATGGAAACGTTACTTGATGGTAAATCGATTTGCACTGAGAAAAGTTTAGCTCAAATCTAAACTGACAGGCACCGGATAAAAAAGGGTAACGTCAAATCAAGTCTGAGCTACTACAGCTTGTGGTGTTAACACCAAGCGACTTTGTCGTATCTTAATCACACTACTACAGCTTATGGTGTTACAGCTCAGTCGCTTGCGGTCGAGCAAGCCTTATTTTACCGCAATAAACCTAAAAGCGAATAGAAACCACTACCACCCTAGGTTTTTTACGCGACTAATAAATTTTCCACTTCATAATAAATGCCGCCACTTTCTCAACAGCATCACCATACGGCGGTGCCAATGCTAGTGGACCGGACTTTTTTGCCTGCTTAAAAATCGGACGCAATTTAGAAAACTCTAAAAACCCCTCCCTACCATGGTAGTGTCCCATGCCACTATTACCTATACCACCAAAAGGCATATCGTGTTGGGCAACATGAAACATACTATCATTAAGACAAACCCCTCCAGAGAGGGTATTATATATTATCTTATCCTGAACTTTTCTGTCATCGCTAAAGATATACAGTGCCAGCGGACGCTCTCGATTATTAATGTAATCAATCACATCATCTAAATTATCATAAGGTATGACCGGTAGCAGTGGACCAAAAATTTCTTCCTGCATCACCAGCATCTCATCGCTTACATTCAAAAGCAAATGGGGTGATATTTTTCGGCTACTTACTCTACTATTAGAATCTATTTTGCAATCACTATCAGCAATCAACTTAATTGAAGTTGCACCTTTGGCTATAGCATCATCCATAGTGAGTGTTAAACGAGTAAAGGCTTTATTATCAATGATCGAAGTAAAATCTTTACTGGCCGCCGAGTTATACCGAGAAAAGACAATTTCCATGGCCAGCGTAGTAAATTCGTCCACCTTGTTGCGAGGAATAAAACAATAATCAGGGGCGACACAAGTTTGTCCTGCATTGAGAAACTTAGTAAACAACAATCGCTCGGCAGCCGCTCTTAAATCGTAATCATCAGCTATAATTGTCGGCGACTTACCACCCAATTCAAGCGTCACTGGTGTGAGGTGCTTTGCGGCGGTTGCCATAACTGTTTTTCCAACTGAAGGGGAGCCAGTAAAAACTAGGTGATCCCAAGGACGATTAGTGAAATCTTCAGCAGCAACACCAGGAGCAATCACTAGGGTATCGTCATCAAAAGAATTACTGATAAGCGTATCCATCAATCGGCACAAATTCTGAGAATTTGAAGCCATTTTCACTATACAGCGATTACCTGCAGCCAGAGCACTAATGCAAGGACTCAGCGCTAAAAACAAGGGGTAATTCCAAGGAGCGATCACACCCACTACCCCCTTAGGCTGCGGAACTAATATATTCCTTGCTCCAAAGTATGCAAGCCCAACATGACGTTTTTGCGGTTTCATCCATTTTTTTAGCCGTTTACGTGCGTGCTGAATCCCCCCCAACAAGCCAAATAATTCAAGCATACGAGTTTCCTGTGGTGCACGGTTTCCAAAATCCGTATTAATTGCCTCAGCAATTGCCACTTGATTATCTCGCAATACCACTTCTAATTTCTCTAGATTTTCTAGCCGTATAGCAAGGTCAGTGGCTGGCTGTTGACGTGACGCCTGCCGCTGCCGAAGAAAGACTCGGTCTAACCTACTAGCACCATCTACCATATCGTTATATACGCTCATTTTAACACTCCTAATACCTTAACTACGTTACTTGCAACCGTTATCTCCACCCCAGATATTTAGCCAGCCCTATCACCACCAGCCATGAATAAGTTTTCTGCAATTGCAACAACGGCAGGAAATAATTAAGAGAGTGAAAGTTTCAAAAAAAACCATCAGAACCACTAAACATGCCGCTAGAAAAACATGGAAGCGATTTAATAAGTAAAGAAACCCTCACCATAACTCGAAGCTTCTTAATCATCTTTATAAGCATCAGAAAAATTCCTTGATAAAAGCTAACTTACTATAAAAACCAAGCCTCTTATCCAACCAATTCTGCTAACCTTATAAAAACTAATAAAAAAATTCACCAATTCTGAAATAAAAACCACACTCCGATAAGAATAAGTAAGCGACTAATAAAATTAATGCCCTGTAAAGTTAGATATACAGGGCTACCACATTGAAACTCACTTTCTTAATCTTAAATAGCCCCACCTGCACTCAAACTCTCAATAGGTATGCAAGCCTTCTTTACAGGTAACGAACCAGGTTTTAGAATAAAAAATGACTTCAATTTATCAAGTTTATGTCTGTCAAATACCTTTTCCAACCCTCCATTTAACGTCAGCCTCTGATAGGCAAGAAAATATTGGCTGCAAATTTCTTTAGCATCAGCCCCTAGCCGCTGCGTTGAAACGGCAAGGTATGAATTCATTACTGTTACCGGTAATACAGCCTCAAAGCGAACACCGAAACGATCACCCCAATAATCTGAGAACCCAGGTGCAGTCAAGGCAATATCAATATCACCATCGGCCAACGCTTTAAGTAAATATTCATTACGGGGATAAATAAATTTATCTTTTTCGTCTCCAGTTGGCCGATGATTGTAACGAAGAATACCAAACTTATACTGCTTTATCTGATCCCAGTTTTTTATTTCTATATTACTATCAACCAAAGCATAGATAACCATAGGTACTTTTGATATTGGCTCTGGTGTAACAAAAGCTTTATTAGGTAATTCAATTGGCTCATTCGGAATTGTTGCAACGGTCAACAAATCTATATCCCCATGATTCATTAAAGTCACACCGCGTGTATAGGAGTTGCTTGAAAACTCAGCTTCTTGGTCCATCTCCTCTAACACGACTTTAAATATATCTACCAATAAACCCTCGGTAACACCTCTGCGATCAATATAATGATAAGGCTTACCCACTGCATTAACCGAAACACGGATACTATTTTCAGCCATTGCAAAATTAGAAGCCAAAAGCACTACTATAAGAATTGAAATTTCTATATGAAACATAGATACATCCATATTCCTCATAATTACTACCCTCCTACCTACAACGCCTAATTGTTTATGTCGGGGAGCGATAACTCCTTACTCACTTAGTGAGTAAGGAGTTATTTGGTAAAACCTCTAAAACCCGAGCAATCGATAATCAACCTGCACAAGCCACCCCTCCCCCATCTAAAACTACTGTCTGGCCAACCACCCAAGAAGAAGCCTGTGAGCAAAGATAAATTGCTGTTCCCGCTGCATCTTCAGCATGACCTACACGCCCCCGAGGTATTGTAGCTCCGACTGTATCCTCTTTCCCTACAACGAAATGAGATGTCATCTTACTGGGAAACAAACCTGGAGCAATGGCATTTACATTAATATGTTCCGCAACCAAATCAGCAGACAAATGGCGCGTCATATGAATAATCGCCGCTTTACTTGCAGAATAAGAGTAGTTATTTGTTTTTGGGTTAGTAATACCATTAATAGAAGCAATATTAACTATTCGTGCGGGATCGATTTTATTCCCTGCCACACGAAGCAACGGCAATAATTTTTGGATCAGGAAGAACGGGGATTTA
>CBFHTO010000158.1:0-3886 GCA_965658765.1 Glaciecola sp.
AAAAAGTTCTCATCACCGCGACGGCCTACTTCATCCCAGCCTTTCGAATAAGAAAGCGAAACCGTCGATAGATCACCGAAGAAATCTTGGCTAATGCCAAGGTATACAGAGTTTGCTTCGAAGTCATTCTCACTTGAATTCGTATAACTGACACTAAGAATCGTTTTGTCATGCAGAAAATCACTGCCTACGGTTGTTTCTTTGCGAGTCTCTTCGTAGGCAGAAGCGGTTGCACGCACATCAATTGAAGCGCCAGAAACCGTATCTACATAATAATTGGCAGACAAAGACACATTGTTGGTGACTTTTTTGCGCAACAAAACAGACGGGCCATCAATAGTTACGCCATCGCCTTCATAACGGTGATACATCACGTCGCTTCTATCTTGCGGTAACACCGCAGCATTGGCACTGGTGATAATTACCGAGGGCAAAGATAAGCTTAACACTAAAAAAGCAATAAGCTTCAATGACAATGAATCGGGTCGTTTGGCGCATCTGAGCATGCTGATATACGTTTTGAACATTAATTACACCCGCAACCGCCGCCAGCACCGCCATCGGCACCTCTTGCGCCCTCACGTGACTCATTTACGTGTTTAGCATAGGACATTGCAATTGGGTTGCGATTCATGCTCATTATTGGGTCAGCCAAATTACTACGCTCATAAGGTTTTACCCAAGGCTCGATATTCGCAAGTTCCCAGCCCGCTCCCATATCTTCAAAGGTCGACACACAGCCTCCCAATGATAAAACTAAACTCAAAACCGCTAAACGTTTAACAATTGTATTTTTGTTTAGCTTGTGTTCACTTATCAACATGATTTTATCCTCTTACTTTACTCACGAATGAGTAGCTTGATCGCTTTTTCATATTTGACTTCGTCACCCTTACGATAGCCCATATGCAGTAGGCGCTGCTTTCCATTGCGATCAATAATCACCGTAGTGGGCATAGCATTTACACCATAGAGTTCACTTACTTCTCCTTTTGTGTCGTACAACACGGGAAAACTTACTTCAATATCGTCGAGCAGGACCTTGGCTTTGTCGGGGTGGTCATCAACATTTATGGCGAGTATCTCAAAGCCTAAATCGCGGTAGTTTTTATAAAGTGTTTCCATTTCGGGAAGTTCTTCTCGGCAAGGGCCGCACCATGAGGCCCAAAAATTAACTAATACGATATTGCCGCGTAATTCTGATAAACGAATATTGCTGCTGTCTTTGCTTTTCAGCGTAAAATCAGGTGCATTGGCTTGCGCTTGTGTTGAAAAACTCAACATTAAAGTAGTGAATATGGTACACGCGATAATGAAGGCTTTGCGAGCCGATGCAATCCATCTTAGATGAACTGTAACGAGGACTGTTCGTTTACTTGGCAATACTGCTAATGTCATAATAATTCTCTTTATTTAATGCCTATTCACTCAAAAGAAAAAACTGGTAGATAGCGTGTAAGTTAAATTGTTAACGTTTTTTTCCTCGCCAATGATATCGCTTTTGAACACATGATCTTTGACGTCTAGGCGCAGAGCAAAAAAGTCGGTGAACAAAACACGATAGCCGGCCCCAGCTGAAACAGTAAAACGTTCATCACCTCCAAACTCTGTACTGCCGGCACCCAAGGTGAGATAAAAATCAGTATTGAATACTAGGTTTTTTGTAACGAAAAGCTCACCGTTCATGTTATAGCCAGCAGAAACATCGTAATAGGTGTAGTCGCGCTCGTCTTCAGTTAAAAAGCGAGCTCCACCAGAAAGTACTTCGAAGCTGGTATCACCTGCCTCAGATACTCCGTAGGTACCCTCAATAAATAAGTGCTCATTTACGTGATAAGCCACGCGCGATCCATACACCACGTTTGACTCAAAATCCTCAATGCTAATAACGCCGACGTAGGCCCCTAGTTCGACGTTTTCTGAATCAATATCAAATTCGCTGATGTCTCTGCGTTCAATATTTGGATCTATTTCGGGGCCTTGCTGAGCCAGCGCGGGTCTCGCCAAACCAGTTAACAGCACAGCGAGGGTAAGTGCGCTTGCCAACGTGATTCTTACTTCACCTAATTGTGTGTGCTCAAACATGAGGACATTCCTTTTTCATTTAACAACTAAAAAAATACGCTGGCACCAAGCATCCACTGGTCTAAACGCTCTTGTTCATCACGGTCAGTTAGGGCTAGCAGCGAATGGTACTCGGCTCTAATTAGCACGCTACGCGCCAGATAATATCGAACGCCAATGCCTACCTCATAATGACTCGACTTTCTAATATCATCACCGCTTTGTACCAAATTTGCTCTTGGCTGAGTCCTAATCTCGCCCGTCCCTAAAGTCAAATAAGGACTGATTCGCCACTGAGGAAAAATCGTGTGGCGCATCCGTACTGACCATATTTTATTTTCAGAAAAATCACCCAAAGCTTGCGTATAGCTTGCGTCAACACTAAGGTTTTTTGTCCACACCCAAGTTCCGCTTGCGGTCATTGCCGAAATATTGTCCAAAACGCCGCCCATGAGTGTGAACTCCCAGCCGCGAGTTTGGTAATCAGCAAATGAACCGCTTGAGGCAATAATCATCGTACCGTCTTCGAGCGCCGTCTGCGTCAAACTATCTTCATGCACCCAGCCTTCAATAATCCGTCCACCGGCAATTTCATGCTGTACCTTATACCAACTGGTTTGCGATTTTAGTACGACCAGTGACTCGCCTCTGCCTATCACATGGAAAATAGGATACTCATCAGCCGGCCCTGTATGCACATTTACAAATGCACTGGCCACAAAAAATCGAGCTTCTTCCTTATCTTGTGCTAGTGCCTGATTGCACATCATAAGTCCAAGCAAGCACAATGCAGTAGCGACTTTGAATGCAGGCTGCAAAGATGCTACTGGATCCGTTTTTGACATGAACACACATCGCATTGATGAATGAAATGCCTCAATAATAATTCCCTTATTCAATACTTGTTTTAGCATCAATATCTAGTCCTCGGGGGCATCAAAAGGGTTATTGTAATATTGTCCGCCGAGATCTAGCCATTCTGATATGAGTTTTAGTTCAGCGTCTGAAAGCAAACCTTGATGCGAAGGTGAATTTATGGCGTCAAAGAATCTTCTACTCGCCAAAGCGCCTCCGGTGCGCATACTTGCCCCAACACCAACGGTTGTTAGTACAGAAATCGGATTGCCTTCTGCATCTAAAATTAATTCGCCTTGTTCATCACGCTCGAAAACAGGATTGCCATTTTGGTCAAGCACAGGAATAAGACGGTCAACCAGAGCTCCCTCTATTAGTTCTTGCTCGTTATCGTTAAACATCAGCTCTTGATAACTGGTCAAAATGTCTGGATTTTCATTAGATGGAACAGCACTTAAATCGAGTTGCCCAAGAGGCACTTTTGCCATACCGTCTGCACCGCTAGGCGAATGGCAAGAGCTGCAGGTGTTATCACTCATAAGCAAACCGAACTCATCTTCCACTAACCTCGGTAAGTTAAAAATTGGCGCAATATGCTCTGGGAAGTTAATGACTGCTCGGCAGATTGCTGTCCAATTTTGAGCGCACGCAGCAGTGATTGGCAGTGCAGTGTCTAAATCAGCATATGCATATTGAAAAGAAGCCGCTGGGGTTTGCTGATCGGGATTGGTCCAAATATCTTCAAACACGATATCAGGATTCAAAAAGGCAATGCCATTAATGCGCGTAAGCGTTTGCGCCATCGTCTCAGCTAAGTCAGCAAACAAACTAGGATTAGTGTTTGGAAAAGGCACTCCAGTATTGGGTGCACCAAGATTGATTGACGGGGCCTGAGCGTCAATACGACCATGAGGTGCTTCGCTATCTCTAGTATGACAGCCAACACAGTTTTTTTGCTCACCTGCGA
>CBFHTO010000159.1:0-3867 GCA_965658765.1 Glaciecola sp.
TTGGAGCGGGAAACGAGATTCGAACTCGCGACCCCGACCTTGGCAAGGTCGTGCTCTACCAACTGAGCTATTCCCGCTCTGAAATGTGGGGTGAATTCTACATGCAATATTCAAGGTGTCAATATTAAATCTGTAAGAAAACAACCGTTCAATCAAAAATTGAGCAATACGCTCAAATAATAGCTTGTCCCTAGTTATTCGACATCACTTAACAGAGTTTTCCAAGCTGCACTCGTGTACTCAACCATCGACCATAACGACAGGATTGCTGCAATGTAGAGTAGTATAGTACCCAAAGTTACCCAGTAAATTGGAAAGCCCATGAAACTCTCAAGCCCAGACAATAAACCAATTAGCGCTAGCATCTGTGTAAGTGTTTTCGCTTTACCGGTAAAATTTACTTTGACCAAATCAGAAGCCCCTAATTCAGACATCCACTCTCTAAGTGCTGAGATATAAATTTCCCGGATCATAAGGATGATCGCTGGAATGGTGATATACGCGCTCGCGTATTCATGAGTAATCATCAATAAAGCTGCACCAACAATAAGCTTGTCCGCGACAGGATCCAGAAAAGCCCCAAATCGACTTGATTGCTTAAGTTTACGAGCCAAGTACCCGTCAAACCAGTCGGTTATGGCTGCCAACCAAAATACGAATGCAGCCGCTTGTTGCGCCCACTTCCAATCCAAAAAATACACTGATACAAAGACAGGTATTAATATCACTCTAAACATGGTGACTACGTTAGGGATGGTCCAAATCACAGGAATGCTTTTACTCTTTTTGAAAACTCACGGCTGATCATAACAGAACTTACCTTTTTAAGAATGTAAATAATCATAAATAAGCTCCGCAAGTTCACCGCTAATACCAGGCACTTTCGCAATTTCAACTTTACTCGCTTTCTTTAAACCATGCAGCCCTCCCGTATATTTCAACAAGGCTTGACGGCGTTTTGCTCCAACCCCGGGAATGTCTTGTAATGGTGAACTATTTTTTACTTTTTGCCGTCGGTTTCGATGGCCAGTAATCGCAAACCGATGCGACTCGTCGCGAATATGTTGGATAAGATGTAGCCCCGGTGAATCTGAAGGGATAGCAAGTGTCTCGTGCGAATATGCGTATATAAGGGTCTCTAAGCCAGCTTTACGTGTAGTGCCTTTAGCGACACCTACGATCAAAGGCTTAAACTCCTGCGGCCAGTCTTTAAAGTGAGACTCTGCTTGAGACAATTGACCTTTACCCCCATCAATCAGCAACAAATCTGGTAATTTTGCATCATTATTTGCTTTTTTATAACGACGTTTGAGTGCCTGAGCCATGGCCGCATAATCATCGCCAGGTGTAATTCCTTCTATATTAAATAAACGATAATCACTTTTTAACGGTCCATTGCGATCAAACACAACACACGATGCAACGGTCTGCTGTCCCGAAGTATGTGAAATATCAAAACACTCCATGCGTTTAATAGGAGTATCTAGCTCCAAAAACCGTTCTAACTCGGTAAATCTTGCAAATATTGAACGTTGTTGATTTTGTTGGGTTTCCAATGCGTTCTCTGCATTGTTATTCGCAATTTGCAGGTACTTTCGTTTTTCGTCTCGCGTCCCTTCGAAAAATCTAATTTGTCGATTTGCTTCTTCAGAAAGCACCGTCTGAATACTTTCGCTTTCAGACAGTTTTAACGGCAAGACGATCTGCTTTGGTATGAGTTTATTGCCCGCTAAGTAAAATTGTAGCAAGAAGCTTTCGAATACCTCTTCCTCGGTACTATTTTTAGGGACTTTTGGAAAATAGGATTTGCTACCGAGTATTTGTTTGTCTCGGATAAAAATACCAAAAATACAAGCAATGCCGTTTCTGAACGAAAAACCAAACACATCAAGTTCTTGCTGAGTGCCGGCAACAAATTGTTGTTCTTGTACTTTTCTCAATGCACTTATTTGGTCACGATATCGCGCTGCTGCCTCAAAATTTAGCTTTTCGCTAGCGAACTCCATTTTTTCTACAAGCCGATTAATTACTTGTATATTTTTACCTTTCAAGAACATCTTAGCGAGGTTTACTTGCTCTTGGTAGTCTTCATCACTGACGTAACCATCTACACACGGTGCACTGCAACGCTGCATTTGATATTGCAAGCACGGTCTTGATCGAGCGCGATAGTAACTATCATCGCATTGTCGAATAGGAAATATTTTTTGCATAGAGCGGAGGCTTTCTCTAACAGACCAAGCGCTTGGGTAGGGCCCGAAATATTCGCCTTTTGCTTTTTTAGGTCCTCTATGAAAACTTAATCGTGGATGTGTATGTTCTGACAGAAAAATAAATGGGTAGGATTTGTCATCGCGCAATACCACGTTATATCTTGGGCGGTATTTCTTTATATAATTATTTTCAAGTAAAAAGGCTTCTGTTTCACTGCTGACAAGCGTTACGTCCATATCTGCGATATTTTGAACTAACGATCGTGTTTTTGTATCTTCTATATTTTTACGAAAATAACTGGCGACACGCTTTTTGAGGTTTTTTGCCTTTCCAACGTATATGACTTCTTTATTCTCATTATACATACGATAAACACCTGGCTGATTGCTCAGATGTTTTAAAAAAGCTTCAGAATTAAAGTCTTGCCCTTCAGCTTCCGACACTATTGCACCTTTCGCTATGCGCTCGTTTGTATGATTTTATGTCTGAGAGCCAAGTGCGTAAGGCCGACGTCGCCACCAACGTCAAGTTTTTCGAAAATCCTATATCGATATGTATTTACTGTCTTTGTGGAAATGTTCAGACGCCTTGCGATTTCAGGTACTTTCACACCACGCGTTAGCATCATTGTGATTTCTAATTCCCTTTCAGACAAATCACCAAAGGGGTTGTCACGACTTTTGTCTAACTGCCCTATCGCAATTTGCTGAGCGATATCAGGCGAGATATATTTTTGTCCGGAGTTAACTTTGTATATGGCATTTATCATCTCGAGCGGTTCAGCGTCTTTGCTCAGAAAGCCTTGCGCACCGGCCTGCATGATTTTAGCGGGAATAGGATTCTCTTTGTGCATAGAAACACAAATAATTTTTGCACCGTCACACACATGCATGACTTTTCTGGTCGCTTCAAGTCCGCCAATACCAGGCATAGAAACATCCATAAGAACAATATCTGGGATATGCTTGCGACAATAATCTACCGCTTCTTCGCCTGAACCCAACTCAGCTACTACATCAAAATCCTTAACGTCGGTGAGAATTCGAACAATGCCTGTTCGAACGAGGTCATGATCATCTACTACTAATATTTTAATCAAAATAATCTTGTCCGCTTTACGACTTCTTTTATTATTCTATTTGTAACGCTCTTAGTATTATATAAACCTTTGGTGTTGAAAACTGTTTTTTTCAATTGTTTTATGTGACGTTTGATCTTGTCTTAAACTTAAACTCCAAGCTACTCAATCTAATATGAATGTTTGCCATCCTACTATCAAAATGGCGCACTCAAGGATGATACCGTTGCTGGCAATAAAGCAAACGGCCCAATACAAGCGACACCGACCAGAAAACACTTTGCTGTATCAACTGGTCGAGCGGAATTACCCTGAGTTCAAAGAAACATTATCACAACAAGGTAAACACTTACCTTGCTCGGCTATGCATGCATTGATTGTGTAACAAAAGATTGCAAATGATAGCTACATTAACGTGAAGGTTGCCCCTGAAAGATTATTTTCATAAATCAGCTTTTGAAGAGACTCTCCTGCAACATACAAATGAGTTGATTTTCGTGAAGGTATTTTAAAGACGGTCCCCTGTGAAGGTAAACGTTCTTGCTCAAATTTTGGAGGTTTTAACTGAGCTAACC
>CBFHTO010000160.1:0-3844 GCA_965658765.1 Glaciecola sp.
AATACTTTAAGGCTTCCTGTCTGGCCTCAGCGCATGGGAGAGGGATCTCTATTTGATGTGAAAAGCGTCCTGCGCGTTGGTATGCGCTATCTATAGCGTCTCCAAAATTGGTCGTGACTATCCAAAGTCTGGGCACCTTGTCTTCAATAGGACCATCTAAATGACTCAGTAAAATATTTGACGCAACCTGCACGGCCTGACTCAATTTCTCTCGATGCTTTAGCAATGCTTCGCCTTCTTCCATGATCACAATGGCTGGGCCAATTGCATGTAGCGCATCTATGAAGGATTGCATCAATTCTACAGGCTCACCTTGAAGCATTGCTGCTGTATCACATACAACAGTTCTCATGCCCGACTCCAAAGCGATGGTAGTCGCTAGGTTTGTCTTTCCTGTGCCGGGTTTTCCCGTAAGTATAACCCCATCGGTGAAGGTTTGCCGAGTAGCGGTGGACTCTTTCAGTCTCTCTACCAGACTTTTTATTTTGTCTGTTTCTCGCTGATAGCCAAAAATATTTCTCAGACTGTCTTGCCCAGGCTCGAGTATATCTCTAATGGCCGGATGAGATTTTGCCTCAATTGGAATGGGGCGATGCTCTTTTATCTTGTCAAAAACAATATGTAAGAGGTGTCCACTGAGTTCATATTTATAAGAATAACTAAGGGTAGTACTTACTTGTTGATCTTTAAAGTAATCGAGCTCTCTCGTGGCGAAGCCCTCCACTATTTTTTCCACAGCTATCAAGCCCCAATTAGCTTCTTTGCTGCTGACAACGCTATCAAATTGAGCATGCGCTTTGTGTGCTCTCCCAATGTCATTCACTACCAAAACTTTGTTTATTGAGCGAGATAAAGGCAAGGCTGAGATAATCTCTAAATCGCTGTTACTATTAGCCACGCAAATGATGTTCCGTGAAAACTTAATCATATCGATATGCCTTCTCACACTGCTTAGGTCAATGTGTCTATGCCCCAATGATTGAAAAGCTTGCGAACCGATTGATTTATTTTCCATAGATATTACTAAGATTTCAGGAAAGATATTCTTTTCACCAACAACAATGTTCGGAGGGGTATCAAGGTCATTTTCAGTCGCAACTTCAAAGGCGAGTTCTTCAAACTCGCGCTTGAACTGATTGGTGATGTTTATCACTTTATTTGCACCTGCGTCTTTGCCACAGGCCAATTGCAGAATATAAGAAACTCGTGGGTCAAACTTCATAGTATTTTTCATGCCTTTTATACCTCAATTTGGTTGCGTACAATGTGATTGATTTGGATGCTATTTAGTTTAGGTAGGGTGACTACGGGCGCGTTAGTTAGTGTTGCCGCCAACCGTTCATCCAATCCCATTTCTTTTAAATTTAATAAGTCAGTTGGATCAGCATTCTCAAGCTCAACGCCATTGAGCATGCGTTTAGTGACGGATTGAGTAAATATAAAAAAGCATTGATGAGCACTGCTTTGGCGGCTGGTGGTAAAATCGGTGCACCGCCCACTAGTGATAATATCATTGATAAATGATTGGATCTCTCGCGCCGCACTATCTGCATTCTCAAAAACAAAGATTCTATAGGGATAAACCTCTATCGCTCTTGTAATTTCACCAAGAGATGAATCTGTATATTGCGACCCAGATCCCATTAATTTCATAAGATTCTTAGAGTCATGATAGTTTTCCAAATCGTACTTCAACACTTCATAACGGTTGGGCATGTATTGATTAATGGCTTTACAAATGAGTCTTGCTGAGTGTGTTTTACCAGACTCTTTTTCACCCAATATTGTAAGGACGCCCGCCACGTTCGTGTTTTTAGATGATGTCCCCCTCAGGATCGAAGCAATACCAGGAGATAAACGCTCAAACACTACGCTCTTGTTTGCGACGAATTGTTGACAATATTTCCGACGCTTAAACCGTTCAACATCAGACATGTTTGAATTACAAAATTGATTTAGAAAGTCCTTTGTATCTTTGGTGAAACTAGAATGCATATATAAACTGGATAACGATGCTTCATTGTTCACAAAACACTTAAATAATTGGCTTATTTGCAATTCACCACTCTTTTTATCGCATGCAAACATCAAATTTAACAGTTCCGAAGCAGCAACAGTGACAAAAATACTAATGTGTCGCTCTAGTTCATGTAAATGGCTATAATCATCTTGGCAGAAGCCATCTATTTGGTAGGTACGTTTTGATAGAAACGCGGAGTAAGTTTCCTTGCAGTGAGCCAATACAGCTGCGGGAAATTTTAAGAATCTTGTTTGTTCCGGAGTAAGGTCAAATAACTTTTGTTGCAATATCGGATAATGTATTAGAGAGGCAACGACATCTGTCTCGGTAATTTCTATCGTCTCCTCTTTTTTCCGCCTAAAGTAAGTTTTATTAAGTTTTTGCACGGTTAATGCATAGGCCACTATCGTTTTAAAAACCTGATACACTGGGGTTTTGTCGTATAACGTTCTGAAGTGCTTGTCAATATCTTGAATCCCAATACTTTGTTGAGTGGGACCTTTAACTGAATCGGCCCCTTTAAAAGCCATTGGCTCTTCCAGAAAATCATCTAGTTCGTTCTCTAAATCACTATTGCGCCACAGGCTTATTTTTGAAGCAAGGCGCTTAGATTGTATGTCTGGGTTTTTAAATTCATTATTTTTATGAGAGGGCATATGTACTACTCCGAATTAAGACGAGTGAGCATCATATCGAATAGGTCTGACATAAATTGTCGGCAACAACCATTGATGAGTATTTTTAAACGTTTAGAAGGAGAGATGAAATTGATTAGCTAGGTTTTATATATCGTCCTCTTGACATAGTTTGTCGGTTCCAATGGTTAGTATTTGCGTGGTAAATCACTATTGGAGACGCTTCAACCTATGAAACATATTTTGCTGCCCACACTAGAACAAGTATCCAAAGCCTTATTAATGGCTTCTTACTATCATGCCGAGCAACGCAGAAAGTATGATGGTTCTCCCTACATAAATCATCTCGTTGAAGTGATGTCGCTATTAATAGATGTAGGGGGCATAACATCTGCGGATACTCTTTGCGCAGCGATACTTCATGATGCGTTAGAAGACACTAACTTATCGGCACAAGTTGTGGAGCAAGAGTTTAATGCACATGTGCGACAGCTTATTATTAACCTGACAGATGACAAGGAGCTAGCGTTAGAGGAGCGTCGCAAGGTTGTTTTAAATAAATTGCGATTTGCTAAGCATGATAGTAAATGCATAAAGTTAGCGGACATTTGCTCGAATGTTGCGTCTATTCCCCGTGACTGGTGTCATGAGCGCGTTATGAGTTATGTAACTTGGTTAGACGAAGTTGCATTGATATGTAAAGACGCCAATTTGTTTCTTTTCGGCGAGTATCAGCAGAGGCGTTACGGCGCTTTTAGGAAATACCTACAGTAAGCATTGATATATCTCGGCAAGTGCCTCTCTATAGCTTTTAGGTGCTACCCATTTCACCAAACAAATCATCGGATAAACGTTTTTGACGTCACCTTATTTTCGTTTTTTAACTTACCAGGGGCACCTTTCATGTTGTGGCAATGCCGATACCGCGCTCAAGGTATCGGCGACTTTGAAGAATTGTTCCGCATGAAATTATTTCAAGAATTTATAGTTTTTTGTATTTGCAGACAAATTTTGTCTTATCGTTCATGCATCATCTGTTAGGTCAAAACGAAACCAAAAAGGTAATCATATGTGGAAAGTAACTCAGTTAGTTAAAGTATCAATTATCGCGTTTATGTTGTCTGGCTGTGGTTCAGGTGATGAAACAATACAATCGCCTGTTCCAGAGTCTGTTGAGCCGGAAAACGCC
>CBFHTO010000161.1:0-3779 GCA_965658765.1 Glaciecola sp.
CATCGTGTTTTGTGCGTACGGCATTATCTGGATTTTTGGTTTTGGCGATTTATATAATGCTGATTTCCTAGCGGATAAAAGGGAAAGCTACAACCTGAGTGATTGGAATGATTTTAGTATCTTCATATTTCATTTCACCCTAATGGCAGTGGTCAGTTTTGTGATTTCCTTTCCGTCGATTTTAGGAGAAGAAATGGGCTGGCGAGGGTTGCTAGTGCCAGAATTATCAAAGTCTATGTCGTTTACAGGCGTTGTGTTGGTGAGCGGGGTGATTTGGTCGATGTTTCATTGGCCGCTTATTTTCTATGGCATGTATGGAAATCAAACGACGTCAATTTATTATCAGTTGTTTTGTTTTACCTTGTTTATTATCTCGACGGGTACAATCATGGCGTATATACGTTTAAAAACGAACAGCGTATGGACTGCTGTTACGTACCACGCAAGTTCAAACATTTTTATCCAGAAAGTTTTTAATCCAATGACCGTTGAAAAAGAAGTGTCTGTATTCTTCGTTGATGAATTTGGGATAGTTCTTGCCTTGGTGGCATCTTGCGTTGCCTTCTTTTTTTGGAACAAGGGGAGGGTGGAATTCGCTGCGGTTAGAATATCCAAGTAATTAATCTTTAATAAGGATTAGTTATTTAAGCAGTGTTTTCCCTAAAAAAGATTTTATCCACTGTGACACAATCGTGTTTTATCACCGACTAATTAAATATCTAACCAATTGGCAATATGCAAATACAGATGCGTAAACAATTCGAACAAATGATTATCAACAACCAAGGGCGCATACGTTACATCGCGTCCCGATATAGTCATGACGGCGAATTTGACGACATGTATCAGGAAATATTACTGCAACTTTGGAGAAGTTTCGAGTCGTTCAGTGGCGAGTCGAAACAAGAAACTTGGGTTTATAAAGTAGCATTGAATACGGCCTGCACATTTGTACGCTCAGCAGTGAGGCAAAAAGAGATTAAACAGTCTCCATTACACCAATCAATGCAAGAGCTTCAGCCTACGCAGGAAAGCTGCCAAGCAGACATTCTTAACCGCTTTATGGATGGACTAAGTGACATAGATGCGAGCTTGCTGATGATGTACTTAGATGGGCTTTCTTCGGATGACAGCGCAAAAGTACTTGGTATTAGTTCCAATGCCGTTAGGTCGCGCATTAAGCGCATTAAAAATGAATTTGAAACCAACTATATAGGAGATTGATGTGAAGCTAGATGATTTGAAGCAAGACTGGCAACAAGCCATTGAAACTGAATCAACTCCTGATAATTTAACTGAGGTGATAGACATGATTGAGCAACAAACCACTAAGATTGATAAAGAGATTAAACGTCGCGATTTTCTCGAAATTGGAATCGCAGTATTTCTTATCCCGGTTTGGATATGGGGTTTATTCAATTCGGCAAGCACGATGCAAAGCATAGGTTTAATCATTGCGATTGTCGCTTGCATATATATACCATATCGACTGATATCTGCGAAAAAAGTAGACCCCAAGAAAAGCGGCAGCGTTAAGGACTTTTTAGTCCAAGAAAAACAAAAGATTCAGCAACAAAAACAGATGTTGGAGTCGGTTGTATGGTGGTATATAGCGCCGCTGACGGTTGCAATTTTACTCATCACCTTGGGGGCAAAGGTGAACGAACAAGGTATTCCTCAAATATCGTCGGGCATGTATTGGTATTATGCTTGTGTTGGTTTGCTGGTTGTGGGTGTGTACTTCTTAAATAAACGCGCTGCCAAAAACAAGTTTGCCCCCTTGCTAAAGAAAATTGAGCAACGATTGGCAGAAATGAGCTAACTAACCACAGACAGCCCATTCGTTTCTAAGCCCTTTTATTCACACCCCATTTAAGGTCGCTTTAGAAAACTAGCGGTTCTGATTACGCCGCCAAGACTATACTCGGAAATCAGGCTAATAAACTAGTTTTTTAAACGGCCTGGCCTGATTGCTGACCTTTTTCGTCATTACCTCAAAGAAAGCATATTCAAAAGCTTTAAAACCGACACTAATTCGTCTTCGCTCCAATGTGCAAAAACTTGGTCACATTTTTGCGATACTGTTCGATGTGCATTGTTGAAAATCTCCATACCAGAGTCAGTTATTTTTACCAAACTGACTCTGGCATCTTTGAGATTACTCTGTTTAACAATTAAGCCAGATTTTTCCATTGGAAGAAGAATTCTAGTGATACCTGACGCTGATTTACCTGACGAATCAGCAAGATCAATTCTTCTCACGGTATATTCGTGTGCATTCGATAAGTCATTGAGCACCATATACTCGGTTAGACCAATTCCGTGTATTGCTCCAAGGGTGCCGTCTAGCTTTTTAGATAGCATTGAGTTTGCTGTATTAATTGATAACAACAGACTTACTCGGTGTTCGTTGATGTCCATAGTGTTATTTTCCTTAGTGACTTTTACAAGTGGTTTCTTAATACTTTTAATCGGGAATCATTATACTTTCATAATGCTTGAGTGATCAAGTATTATGAAAGTATAATGTGTAAATGTAAAAGATATTGAAAAGACCTAAACGAAAATTATCTTCTTACCGGACCAACAGCCGTCGGAAAAACAACTTATGCAGTCCGCTTAGTAAGTGACCCAAGTGACCCAAGTGAGCCAAGTAAGCAAAGTGAGCCAAGTTAGCTTAGCGCAATACGGTTTTATATTGATGCCTAGATGACTACCATATTCAGCGAAGATAAGCTTGAAAACGATTTTTTTGGCAATCATGGCTATCGTCGACAGGGTACTGTCAACTTATCACAATTCCATTGCTTGTGAGATAATTAGCGCATGAAAAATACTAAAATGTATTTGAGGAACTGCTTCACTTTCTCGGTTATCTTTGATAGTTGCATTGTTTAAAGGTATTGGTGCGGTCGATAAAGACAGCATTGCATAAATCAATCTTGGCTTAGAAATGACTGCTTTGAGGCGAATAAAGTTCTCTATTATTTACGAAAAGAACAAAAACTTGCTTACTTGCTAATTATTACTTGCTTATACAAAATGAGGAAGTAATTTTGGTATTTGGGAATAGAAGTCGTTGATGCATTGGTGGAAGCAAATTAAGAGGCCAATGTACTCTGTTCACAAGCGCTAAACGCCTTCGTTTGTAGAATGATACCTTCAAGTGGCGCGGGCCAGAAAGTTAATAATGTACCTATCACCGATTCAATCTAAGTCATCGAGATATCGAAGACTTACTGTCAGAACGCGGTATTGAAGTCAGCGACGAAGTCATCAGATGGTGATGTAACAAGTTCGGCTCAGAGTTCACCAAATGACTGAAGAGAAAGCGTAACGTTTTTGGTGGTACATTCTACATCGATGAAGTGTTTATGAAGATCAACTGAGTCCAGCATTATATCTGGCGAGCAGTGGACCAAGATGGCGGTGTAATTGATGTCTTTTTTCTTGAAAGGCGCGTTGGTAAAGCAGCTAAGCGGTTCTTCCAACGATTATTAAAGACTAGCCAGACGAAGCCCCGGAAAAGCGTAACTGACAAATTGTGCAGTTATCGCGTGGCTCACAGGGAGTTCATACCAGATGTTATTCATGACACCTCGCAATACCCTAACAATAAAGCTGAACTCTCGTATCAACCTACTAGAGTCCGAGAAAGGTGTATGCGAAAGTTTAAATCACTAGGGTAGGCTCAGAGGTTTTTGAGTACACATTCTGAGGTGTATAATCTAATCAATCTGGGACGTCATAGTAACTCTGTAAACAATTATCGAATGTTG
>CBFHTO010000162.1:0-3753 GCA_965658765.1 Glaciecola sp.
GAGTTTTTCGGATACCTCGGATAGCCTTCGCTCTGCCTCACCAAGTAATTGCACCTCGTTATCAACCATGCCAAACGCTTGCTCAATCGTTTCGTTACATGCGCCGATTAGTTGCCGCTGAATTGATTTAAGCTTGACCGCTTTAGCGTAAACTGGCGCGTTTTTCGATGCAGGGCAATTTTTAACAAGTCTAGCGCAGTAGGCTAAATCTAAATCGGTTCGCTTGCTAAGTGTCACCGCGTCAACTATTCGGCTTTGTTTCAACTCTTCCGCAATGTGATTGAATATCATTCTATGCTGGCGATTAAAGAAGTCCTCAGCCGTGATTATTTCCGCAACATCGTCAAACAATTCGTTGTTGTTTAGGATTGCGCCTAGTACTGATTGTTCGGCGTTTTCGTTGATTGGTGGGGTGTGAAGTTGGCTCATGCTGCGTCACCTCCAAATAAATCTGCTTGCTTTTGACCAGACCAAGACGCGGCACAATTATGCTGCTCAATTCGGTCAGCTATAACAGATGCTCGTTGGTGTGCATTTGGTGGGATATACGACCCAAATCTTGACAAGCTGCCTTGGTTTACAGCGGCGTTTGTTGAGTCAGCGCTTGAAAGGGGTAATCTAGTAAATACATCGGGATCAAGCATTCTTAGTCCGTGAAGCTTGCAAGGTGGTCTGCCGTCATAATCGCAAATGTGGTTCATAACTTGCGTTATTCGTTGCCACCAATCTTTAGTGTTTGGGGTTGACCAATTGCCGCTTGAACCCAAACAAACTACGTCAAATTTTGATGTTAAAAAATTGAGATAATCTAGCGATTCGTGAAGGTGCCAAACTGGAGATGACTTTATATGACTACAATTCTCTTGCCACCATTCAACCAAGTCTAAGTTTTCTTGCTCAGTGCCGTCGATAATATCGGGGATAATGCACCAATCAAAGTTAGGGTGTCTGTAAACACCGTTCACCCAATTTGCATACTCCATAATATTGATTCTGCCGCCGCCCTTCCAAGCGGTAAATGCGCCATTATCTAAGATAAAGCTTTGGCAATACTCCATCACTTCTGGTAGTTGGCCTTGATACGCAAATGATACTAGTGCATGTCTACCTACTAAAAACTTCGCGGCGTCAATCTTTGAGCCGCCTATTGGTGTGCCGTGATAATGAATCATTTCGACAACTCCCTGTACTCAGCACAATCGCGCCATTGTTTATTGGTCAAGAATTTAGCGGGGTACATGTTTTGATAAGCACGAAAGCTTGAATCTTTATTTTCAGCAATGTCGGTGTGTGCGCCTATGGCAAGTTCACACATCAAACCAAGTTCTTTGCGAAATCCATCAACACCGATTTTTTCTACATGCTTGTCGTTTAACATGGAAAGAAATTTAGTTTTGGTTGTAGACTTTGGTGCTGTGTTAATTTTGCCAACTAGCTTTTTGCATTTGCTCCACGTTTGCCAAAAATGTTCGAATGCTTTCTCGCGAATTTCTAAGTGACAAACACGCTCGCTTTTTTCGTCAGAAACAAGCATGCTTTTATTATTATTGTTTAATACATTATTGTTTAATACTGTGCTAAGGGGTGTGTTAGGGGGTGTGTTCAAGGGGGTATCACAGCCCTTTAAATACGTGACCCCACGTGTGTCATGGGGTGTGTTCGGGGGTGTGATCAACAAATCGGTGTTTTTCTGCCACTTAGACCAGCCTGTTAAAGTGATTACCAGACCTTTATTTATGCGGCCTTGCTTGATTTGAGTGGTAACAATTTGACCGTTTTTAGCAAAGGTCTTTAAAATGCTGCGAACCTTGCTTTTTGATAGGTCAAACACTTTCGCTAATTGCGGATATGTTGTGACATATTGACCAGGTGAAAGGTCGCATTCTACGCCCTTCATATCAAACGTAAGCGGTTTTGACGTAGCACTCAGCATAATGTGAGTAAACACAGCTAAAGCCTCTGGGTTTCCATACCAAGGCTGTTTTTTAATATCACGCCATGCCATAACATAGCCGTTTTTACTTGGCATTTTTTGCTTGCCTTGGTCAATGTTGATTACTTTTTTATTTTGTTGCATACTTACCTCTACTGTTATTAATTAACCCGCCTGTGTTAGCGCACGTATGGCGGGTTTTTTATTGCTAATTAAGCCGCCGCACCCAAAATCAAAAGTATCGTTACCGCTGCAATTAATGCGGGAACTAATACGCCTTGGTGTTCTGTTGCCCAAGTTTTAAAACCGTCTGTACTTCTGTTGCGTTGATTCATTTCGTGTCCTTTTGAGGCCCTTAAAAGCCTATTTAGTGTTTAGCTTAATCATGGCCTCACGATGCAACTGGGTCATATACTCAGTCACAGTAAGGCCGTTATACTTGGCTATAACCTTTACTTTTGTTTGCTGCTCTTTCGTCAACTCTTCAAACTTTGCCACTAATCAGCCCCTTTTTAGTTGGCCTTTCTGCTGCATAATTAGCTCATATTCTTCATCAATAATTTGAGCTAAAACATCATGGTACAAAGTCGCTTTTTGCTTACCGATATGGTTTGCCACAACTCTTGCTTTTTCATCAATAACGGTATTTGTCCTTACCTTTGTGATGATGTCTCTTACGTGTTCTCTGTTCGCGTACATAATCGTTTTCCTTTCGATTGTGCCGACTGCTTAACTGGCTATCTTCATAGGCTCAAGTGGGAAAACATCATCCACCGAGCAGTTCACACCCTGAGCATTCAAAGCAAACCTAATTCGTTGGGCTGTTTTGAGCAAAGGGGATTTTTTACCTTGTTCAATTTGGCTTATGAAAGGTGCAGATACGCCGACCAACTTAGCCAATTGGGTTTGGTTAAGGTCTGTTTTTTCTCTGTAAAATTTAAGTTTGTTCATACCTACTCCGTTGTGAATTCTAATGATAACCGAAAGTTACCAAAAGTCAATAACCGATAGTTACATTAATTATGAATTAATATTTACAAAATTAACTAGGTAACAACTATGAATATAAAAATGGAGTTTGCAGAGCGCTTGAAGCTCTCAATAAAAAACGCTGGGCTGTCGGGTAAGAGCAATGTTGAGCTCGGAAAAATGTTTGGTGTAAGTGGCCCGATGATTAGTAACTATACAAAAGGGAAAAAGATGCCAGCAGTAGACCAAGGTATACATATTGCAAATGTTTTGAATGCTGATTTTCAGTGGTTAATGACAGGTAAAAATTCAACTAAAGTGGATATAAATAAAAAAAACAGCTTTGATCTGTATCCAATTAGTGACAATATAAAAGAGTTCCCATTGATTGAGTGGGATGAAGTCAAAACATGGAGTCATAGCAGTATGAGTAAGGAAACAAAGCACAAGGAGTTCAAGCAAACTACACTGGACGTAAGTGATTTTTGCTTTTGGCTTGAAGTTATTTCAGATAATATGAACCCCGATTTTACGAAAGGCGATCGCATTTTGATTGACCCAAAAATGACACCTCGAAACAATGATTTTATTTTAATCCTAATTGGCCTGGCAAGTTAGAGCTAATTAGCGGAATTAATAAAATCAAAGGCATGGTAGTTGAAAAAGGTGTTAGCTACATTCGATAAAAAGGAATAATTATGAAAAGGGTATTAATAGCAATTTTCGCGCTTTGGCTTGGTGGCTGCGTGTCAACACTTAATCATATGGCGGGTGTTGGTGTTGTCAGTGTAGATAAGAACGCATTTGATCAGGCTACCGAAGTGAGAATAAGCCAGACCCACAATAACAGC
>CBFHTO010000163.1:0-3743 GCA_965658765.1 Glaciecola sp.
AAAATGCGAGAGAACCGTTACCTGATGTAAGTATTCCCTTAACGCCTATTTCACATATAAGTAATTTGGATAATTTTTTAAAAACAGTGCTTGATATAGTTGACGCGGTGCCAAATGACACGAATATAACTAATAATGACGCATCAAAGCTCGAACTAGAGCATGAATTCATTCCAGCGAATCACTCTAATACCCAAAGTCACGAAAAACCTAAAAAGTCATTTAATACAACAGGTGTAAAGCATATTGATGACAATTCAGGCTCTAATGACGTTTCTTCGAAATGTAGCTCTGCCAAATATACTAATGGACTTGTACTTTTTCTAAAGCGGCTCCTAACTAAGGTTTGGGTCTTTGCAATTGTGGCTTGCTCGTTTTTAATTATTAGCTTTATGTTTTGGCGGTCTCATGACTTAGAAGAGTTATTTGCAAACGAAATTCACGTCACTGCCTCTATCTCAGAGAATCGGGCTCAGTGTCAGTTTGCAGATGACCAAAGTATTTATCGCGGACAGATTAATGCTTTCGTTGGACTGCCCCAAGTTAATCAAAAGCATGTGTGCGCTGTCACCATTCATAGTTCAAATTTGATTAACGAAGTCTTTGTTTTGGATAGTCAAGGTGAGTTAAAAACAATCGATGCAGTGAATAAAAATAAATCTCGGACGTGGAAAACTCAATTGTCCTCATTGGGTCTTCCAGCATTAAATAGATCAAACGATATATTGTTTTTTCTGTTTACTGAAGAACTGGATTTATCTAGCAAACAGTTATTTGAACAAATGGTTTTAGGGGCGCCTTCGAAAAGACAAGAGAATTTCAAGCCATTGGACTCAAAATCTACCTACACAGAGTCGGAGCTATTAAACTTTAGAGAAGAATTGGCCAAAAACGATTTGACAGTCTACATACTAAAGCAAAATCTCCTATTAAATTACTAGAGCTCTTATTTGGCAGCGATAAGCCAAAAAGTGGATATTACAATTTACTAAGACAAGCTTGCATGAGTTCCTTTGAAATTTAAATCGCCATTTAAATTTTTGAATCTTATTTAAGAAAAAAATTTCCATATAAAAAATTTCTCCAAATCGTTTCATAGCTTTTTATAGAAGAACTCTCTATGGAAATGGTTATGAAACAAAACTTAAGAAAACTGACTTTATGTGTGTTACTTACCTTGCTTATAGCGGGCTGTAAACAGACGCCTGCTCCTGTATTTGATACGGGTGAGTTAATGTCTACAGGTGAGAGCATCACTCGTATAAACAATAATTGCGCTCAACAAATTCAAAAACAAGGCCTTGCCTTAGAAACCGCAACGCCCAGCCAATATTTATCCCTTGCTAATACTGCTGAGTTTTGTGTCAGTGATGTCACGTTTTTTCCAGAACACCCAGATTTGAAGGCTGGAATGCAGTTTAAAGCTCTAGCGGTCGTCAACTTCATTAAAGCTGGTGATATGGAAAATGCACGAAGAGCGTTTCATGAATTTAGAGAATGGTTCCCACAACAAGATTTATTGTTCGAAGATTACAGCTCTTTTGTCGACACATCATCGGTGTTGTTGTTCCAAGATGAAATGGACAGAAAAAAACTTGCAAAACTGAACATCAATAATGATTTGCGAGCACAGCTTAAGCGTCAACAACAATGGCAAATGAATTAGGACTAAGGAGTTCTTTATGCGTTCCATAAAAATCATTTCACTGTCAGTACTTTTGTCTCTAGGGGCTTATCAAGCTTCGGCTTCACAGTGGAGTAGCGTATCGGCAGACAGCTTGGTCAAGTTACCTGCTAATTTAATAGAAAAAAGAATACAACAAGATTTTCGAATGTCACCTTTGGCTGAGGAAGTCTTGCAATTAGAGAAAGATATTAACCAACAAAGCCAAAGTATAAAAGCCATCCAAGAGCTTTTGCATGATGCTGAAAGTAACGAGATGATCGACGAGCGCGTTGACTTAGTGCAAATGAAATCATCATTTTTAGACTCATTGCAAGCAGCCCAAGCGCTTAGGCAAGAGCAATTAGATAGCAAGACTGAGCTTTATCAAGAGGTGTTAGAAAAGCTTTACCAGCAGGCTGATGGAGAGCAAAGCAGTTCTGCCTATGAGTTAAAAATAAGCCAACAAGCAGCTAGAGCACGAATGGAAAAAGTCATGCAACAAGTCGATGATGCGCTTCTTGGAAGCGATATGCTTGAGCAAAGTCCATATGCGAAAGAGTTTGCTAGTAACTTACAAAAAATTGAACAGCTAAAACAAACGATATCGCAGCACAAAGCTAATTTGTCAGCAACCATCGACGGAGAAGTGGTAAGTACGCAAGAGTATATTCGTCAATTGTTAATGACCGCGTCTACTGAGCAATCTCTGCTCGACCAAGAGAGTTTGATGTTGAGTTATATGGCTAAAATTGTGGCATTAGATGCACAGTCATTGGAATTCACTATTTCAGAATTGCAAGAGGAGTCGTCTTTGACGGCTGTGCCTGTAACTACACCAGCATCCTCAGTTGAACTATTTCTTTGAACATAATTTGGAAAAGGTAAATATCATGAATAAATTAAGAACTGTGGTTTTGCTTGGCACTTTTTCATTATTGCTTAGCACGCCAATTCAAAGTTTTGCAAAAGATAAAATATTATCTTTAAAAAACCTTGAACGAGAAAGGGCCGCGCTTGTCGCCATCATGTTAGACCCAGGAATGAGTTTTGATGAACGCAGAAATAAGTTGGCAAGGAGCCAACGCCATCTTACAGATATGGAAAGAATGGTTATGAGAGATGAGCGGTTGTTGGCTTCGAAAAGCCCCTTGGTCGAAAGAGCGTTTAGTGATTATGAGTCTACATTTTTGGTCCATGCAGGGGCAGAACATAAAAGAAAAGCAAATGAGCAATGGTTATCGTTGATTAAGTTTTCGAATGATTCAATTTTTAATACTGAGATCGGATTTAGAAAATGAGTCTATTTGAGATAGAGCATTCAACAAACGTGTCAGGTCGCTTTACGAAGGAAACGTCTGATACACGTTTGCAAGGAGATAAATCTCACTTGCTTACTTATATGGGCTGGTTTCTGGGGTCGTGCACCATTGTGTTTGCGCTGATTAGCTTTGTCACAAATATGAACTTACTTGCCATACTAGATTGGTTGGCAGAATATTTTAGCGCAAGCTTTACCGTTTTGTATTTTGTATTACTCTCAATCAGTGGTTATTGCATATACCAGCTTAATGCGACAAGCGTGGCAAACTGGATAGTGACTACAAGTGGACCTGAAACAATGAATGAAAGTTCGTTGTTCAAGGGGGAAAAGCGCGAACATCTATCCAAAGCAAAAGTTAGGAAGATGTCAAATAGTTACAAGGTCTACTTAGAAGCAGGTATGCAAGCAGCAAACGGAATTTCGACGCTAGCATTAACATATACCTTGTTTGGCATCAGTTTAGGTATTGGTGCATTGGCACAAGAAAGCCTTTCGCCTGACAATATAAACAGAGTCATCTCGATTTTAACTTCTCAGTTTTCTATTGCATTCATGACTACCGTCATTGGACTGCCAACAGCTGCTATCGTGAGGGCATGGATTGCCATTTTGCATGCAAAAAAACATCCTGAGCAACCGCATGACGCATAAAACGAAAAATACGAGTCGCAAGGATAAAGTGCAGGGCTCATTCATATTAGACATTCTTTATTCTTAAGGAAATTTCATGAAAAAAGTATTTATTATTATCACTTC
>CBFHTO010000164.1:0-3636 GCA_965658765.1 Glaciecola sp.
AAAGATGAAGAACTTAATCAAAAATTGAGTAGCGAAGCAGTTGATGTCACTTTGCCTGGCAGATCGACTCAACTAGGGAATATACATCCTGTTAGTCGTACAATTGAACGTATTGAAGGTTTTTTTGGCGACCTTGGTTTTGAGGTAAAACAAGGTCCCGAGATTGAAGATGGTTTTCATAATTTTGATGCCTTAAATATTCCAAAAAATCATCCAGCACGAGCTGATCATGATACCTTCTATTTTAATCCTAATCTTATGCTTAGAACGCAAACGTCTGGTGTTCAAATAAGAACAATGGAAAAGCAACAGCCACCATTAAGAATTATTTCACCTGGGCGTGTTTATAGAAACGATTATGACCAAACTCACACACCAATGTTTCATCAGGTCGAGGGTTTAATGGTCGATACCGACGTTAGTTTCTCTGAGTTAAAAGGTATCTTGCATGACTTCTTACATCACTTCTTTGAAGAAGACCTAAAAGTACGTTTTAGACCTTCTTATTTTCCTTTTACTGAACCATCTGCTGAGGTCGATGTGATGGGGAAAAATGGTAAATGGTTAGAAGTGTTGGGTTGCGGTATGGTTCATCCAAACGTGTTAAAAGCGGTTAATATTAATCCTGAAAAATATACAGGCTTTGCTTTTGGTATGGGAGTAGAGCGTTTGACGATGTTGAGATATGGTGTAAACGATCTCAGAGCATTTTTTGAAAATGATGTGCGTTTTTTGAAACAGTTTAGATAATTAGAGTAAAGCATGAAATTTAGTGAATCATGGTTAAGAGAGTGGGTAAACCCACAAAACAGCACAGATGAGTTGTGCGAACAGCTAAGTATGGCTGGATTAGAGGTTGATGGCGTAGAACGTTGCGCTGCAGATTTTAAAGGCGTACTGGTTGGTGAAGTAGTAGAATGTGGTAGACATCCTGATGCTGATAAACTACAAGTCACAAAAGTTCACATAGGCGGTGAAAGCCTGTTGGATATAGTGTGTGGCGCTCCTAATTGCAGAGCTGGTTTGAAAGTTGCTGTGGCTGTAGTAGGCGCAGTTTTACCGGGTGACTTTAAAATAAAGAAAGCCAAATTACGCGGCCAACCGTCACATGGCATGTTATGTAGCTTTTCAGAATTAGGCATGGGCGAGGATCACTCAGGTATTATTGAATTACCACAAGACGCTCCAATAGGCACTGATATTCGTGAGTATTTAGCATTAGATGATAACATCATTGAGATTGATTTAACGCCTAATCGTGCTGATTGTTTAGGCATTAAAGGCGTGGCACGTGAAGTAGGAGTACTTAATCAGAAAGATGTAAACGCGTTTTCTATAAAAGCTGCAGAGGTTACTAGTAAAGCAATTCGCGAAATTAAACTCGAAAATCCAAAAGCATGTCCTAGATATCTTGGACGAATTATCGAAAACGTTGACATGACAAAAGCGTCGCCACTTTGGCTTAAAGAAAAGCTAAGACGAAGTGGTATTCGTGCAATCGACCCGGTAGTTGATGTAACAAACTATGTTTTACTAGAGTTAGGGCATCCCATGCATGCATTTGATAATGACAAACTATCAGGTGCAGTTGTGGTAAGACAGGCGAAAAAAGATGAGACTTTAGTGTTATTGGACGAAAATGAAATAACGCTTCATGAAAATACGCTAGTCATTGCTGATGAAGAAAAAAGTTTGGCTATGGCGGGTATATTCGGTGGTTTGGATACTGGCGTAAAATCTTCAACAAAAACTATTTTCTTGGAATCTGCATATTTCTCACCTGATGCAATATTAGGCGTTGCGCGTCAATATGGACTGCACACAGATGCATCTCATCGTTACGAAAGAGGTGTCGATCCCCAACTGCAAATCAAAGCAATGGAAAGGGCTACACAGCTATTACTGGACATTGTTGGCGGTAATGCTGGCCGAATTATTGAAGCGGTTAGCAAAACTGACTTGCCGGTAAGATCTAATATAGAATTGAGAAGTAAGCGCCTGAATCGACTGCTTGGCGTGGAAATAGAAGCGCATAGAGTCACCGATATCCTCAATCGTTTAGGTATGAAGGTATCTGTAACGGATAAAGGTTGGCTTGTTTGTCCTCCGTCTTATCGATTTGATATTGCCATTGAAGAAGATTTAATTGAAGAGATTGCAAGAGTTTATGGGTATAACAATATAAAGAATGCAGCGCCACTTTCTCGATTAGAAATGACGCAAAGTAAAGAAAGTAATATACCACTTAATCAATACAAAAAGTTGTTGTGCGCCAGAGGTTGCTTTGAAGCAGTGACTTATTCGTTTGTGGATCCTAAGTCTCAAGCATTATTGTTTCCCGACGCTACAACGTTAACATTACCACACCCTATTAGTTCAGACATGTCGGTGATGAGAGTAAGTTTACTTCCTGGCTTGTTGCAAACACTGTCATATAATCAAAAACGTCAACAATCAAATTTATCGTTTTTTGAATCAGGTCTTGTCTTCACTGCTGATGAAAAAGCAGAAAATGGAGTTAACCAAAAACCTATGCTTGGCGGCGTTTTTGCAGGCAATACCCATGCAGAACATTGGTCTATATCAAACAAACCTGTTGATTTCTTTGATATAAAAGGCATAGTAGAGGAAGTGTTAGCTTTAAGTGGTCAAGTTGTTGAATATGAATTTGTAGCATCACAGCATAATGCGTTTCATCCAGGATTATGTGCGAACATATTAATTGGTGAAGAAGTAATAGGGACACTTGGCGCCATTCATCCTAAATATGAAAAGAAATTAGGGTTAGGCTCAAGAACATTTGCGTTTGAATTAATGCTAGATAAAGTGAATACTCGAAATATACCGGAAATTCAACCCATTTCTAAGTTTCCAGCGATTCGCCGAGACCTAGCAGTCATTGTTTCAGATCAAATAAATACAGGTAAATTACTAAAAAGCATCGAAAAAATTGGAATAACTAATCTTGTTAGCTTAAACTTGTTTGACCTATACACTGGAGAGGGTATAGGAGATGGGGAAAAAAGTCTCGCTCTGTCTATTTGGCTTCAAAGTGTTGATAAAACACTTGAAGATCAAGAAATTCAAGATACTGTCGATAAGGTAGTTACACATTTGCGAGATAACTTTAGTGCAGCATTGAGAGATTAAATTTATGGCATTAACCAAAGCAGACATGGCTGAGCATTTATTCGAAAAGCTTGGTGTTAATAAGAAAGATGCAAAAGACCTAGTAGAATTGTTTTTTGAAGAAATTAAAAAGTGTTTAGAATCTGGTGAACAGGTTAAGTTGTCTGGCTTTGGTAATTTCGATTTACGTACTAAAAATGAAAGGCCTGGTAGAAATCCTAAAACTGGTGAAGATATTCCAATTAAAGCCAGGCGAGTAGTAACATTTAGGCCTGGACAAAAACTGAAAATTAGAGTTGAGAATATACCTTCAAATTAGGCATATGTTTGATTTAATTGATTTTTCTAATAGGCGCATAATAACTGTATGCTCCTTTTGTATGTCTGCTTCTTTATTCTCATGTTCTGATAATGATACGCCAAATACTGCTGTTGTTGACACGCCAACATCCACTCAACAATCGAACGAAAGTAAAACAAATCAATTAGCAGACTCACCGCAACTAC
>CBFHTO010000165.1:0-3615 GCA_965658765.1 Glaciecola sp.
TTCAAAGACAGTTGCCGAAAGGTTTAAATTAAGCGAATCTGAACTAAGCAAATATTTCAGTGAATATAATAAAGGTGATAGCTCTAAAACTATTAAGTCTTCGGTAATAAGGCAGCTGTACTGGTTTTTAAGCCGACAAACAATGCTTACACCAACAGATTTCAGTCACTACTCACGAACCGTAAGACAACTATTTTCCCTTGCTCTCAAAATGCGCTTAGATAAAAGCAAAGCAGCAAACACTAAAAACGTAAAAGGTCTTTCGTGGAATCCCGATTCTGTAAAAATGCGCGACTTTATTGAAGAGCAAAAAAATAAAATTCAAGAAAATAATTTAGAAACGCTAGAGGATCTGGATTTAGAATGCAAAGCTTCCCTCGCTAAAGTTGCTATTTATAGTCAAAACTCAAGTGAGCAAACTTGTGAATTTTGCCATTCCTCTCAGTCGATAAAAGCATTTCTTCCTCTCCTATTTTCAGAGAACTATCCACTAGTTTCAGTAATTAGACATACAATTTATCTGCACAAAGTTTATATGTGCAAAAAGTGCTTACTTTTTCTGCTAAATGCAAGCTTTAATGACGCTAATATCAATGACTGTATTAGTGTTCTTGCTCAAAAATCGAGTTTGTTTTCTGAACAGTTGGCGCAACTGCTTTCCCATCTCTACAGGCTTGATTATGAGAGTTTATATTCAAGGCATAATAGAGCGTTGCATATAGAGCTTTTGCGAAAAATATTAACGCATCCCAGTCTCATTGAGCTAGCAAAAGCGAGTAATGCGCAGCTGAAACAAACCAGATTAATTGAGTCTTTAAGCAAATTCTTAATGAGCCATGGTTTCAAATGTTCACCGGAACTCGAATTTGAAGAAAGCTTCATCACATTAAACTCTAGCGAGAACATTGAGCAAAGCGTCCAAATATTACGCTTAAAACTCGATCCGACATCGTCAAACACGCACGAACACATAACTATTGTTGGCGCATCTCCTGTAAAAAGTAGCAAAGAAATTCAGCAAATTTTTAAACACACTAAAGACGAATTTTGTGTATTTATTTGTTCATATGCTTCAAACAAATTTGAAGCGGAACTCTTTGCTCAAATCTTATACGTGGGGCGCTTCCCCGAGTATTATTTTATGAAATTAAGAGATAACCAGCTAGTTCCTTTATCACCCGATCACTATATTGATTCTTCAGTTAATCTCAGAATTGCAAATGATACGAAACCCCATTTTTTTAGACTATCTGCTGAACCTTTATCACAATTTTTAGAGCAAATCACTCCTTATGAGCTCTTTAATTCAATAACGAAATTAGAGGACAAAGTTAATTCCGCGGAGAGTTCGTTATTAATTTACCCTGTCGCGGTGAAAAAAGAACTTTTTGGTGCTATTCACTCGCCGTGCATTTCAATTGCTTGTCATTTTCCTTCACAGAGTTTCGCCTGTATTGTGACTATTGATGAAAATTCATTCATAATCACTACGGACGAAATAGTGAAGTTGAATTCACAAGAGGGTTTTTTAGAGTCTCTGCTAGCATGCTTTTCACTCCTAAACTCTCCACCGAAAGCTGCGGCAATTCTTCTTCCCACGTCTCATGAGTTTTACCGAGTTATAGAAGGCGAAAAAGAAAACCAGTCAGTCGGTATTTGCACCGGTTTCAATCCACAAGGTTTTGGTTTTATAAAATGCACAGACCAATATGACAAATATCTTTTATTAGAGAAAAAATATGCGGGATTCATTCGCGCTGATTTGGCGTATTTACATTTTTGTATTCATGACCTGTTGAAGAACGACTACCTTCAAAAAGCAAGTGATGACTTATATTTTGGTTTTGCTAAGAGCACTGTATACCTCATGGATTTCAGTACCAGACTAAAGTCAACCCTTGGCGTAAATCATAAAGAAAAGTTCGTCGACTTAAATAGCGAATTAAATGATAGTTCTTTGGTGCTTACCGAAAGCCTATTTATTAATACTGTATCAACTATTAACAAAACCCAAGGCCTTACATTTAAATTAAACACGCTAGCCGACGAGGCAATACTCGAGAGTTTAGGATATGTTGATGAATACGATTACAAAAAAATAGAATATGATCTAACGCGATTAGGTGTGGGTGTGTTATTTCTTTACGATTATCAAGTACCAAACCTAGATAACAAATTTCAGCTTCGACAATAAACGGCAAAAACCCTTAAAATAAAAAGTTAAATCTCACTTATTAATAATTCAAATCTAGTATAAATAACTATTTTTTAACCATTTTTGGCACCTAATCTCGCTATGCTGCTAGCATAACTTTTTATGTGGCCAAAATTACTATGCCACTTCAATACACAAGACGTTATGGGACGAAGTACTGAAACTGTATCAATATCTTTATACTACTTCGAACGGGTATCACAAATATTAAGAAATATTAATGACTTAATGGGTTTTTGGTGATTAGTATTTTATCACTAAAATATGGCTTCACAGAATTTCTATGGAGTCATAGCCGCTTCTTATACAGCGGCCATACTCTGTCCACTAGTAGAACGCAGCCCTTAGCTCATACGTCCAAGTGCGACGTGGGTATCCCTCTATTTCAATCTTAAACTCAACATCAAACTCTGCACCTTTTACGACTCTTAAGCTGCAAACAAATGGCACTGGCTCACTACACTGGGACCTTTTTTGTTCCAAGTAGTTGCGAGAAATAAGCATATTAAGACCCCTCCAATCTGTTTTTCTTACATGGCTGCGTTGCTGTCCTTATTTTAACTAATTGAATAAAAACGAGCGCATAACTTATCAAAGTAATCGCCTACAAAGTAATATCAATATTACTAAGAAAATTGGAGGCTTTTCAATCAACAAGGAGTTTATGAGCCTTAAAATTAAACGTGCTCTTGCCCGTTTCGCTTAATGAAACTCAGTTTTCATAGGTGCCTTTTGAAAGTGCCGTTGAATATCAGTGTTAAATAAATAACCTTTCTCCAGCAATGTATTTGCAATTGACGTCACCTGCGTCCAATTTCTCTCCAAAGTAGCATGCACCGACGCATACATTTTGTGGATAAACATCATTTCCAACTTGTAAGGTTGCGAGTTTTGCACAAGCTCATCATTTAATGTTTGCATGCTTAACATTACAGTATTCGTGGCCTTGCTAGCGTATCGCACGAGTTCTTCTTCTTGAGCATCATTTAAAAGTGCACTAAGCGTATCGCTACCTCGCAAAATCGCTTCGGCTGCGCGCCCCGATAACATGCTCATTGTTTTTCTCTCTAATGCACGATAATTTTTAGGTTTGAGTAAATCGTCATCTCCGTAATATATAAGATGGTCGATGCTGGCAAAGTAGTGGGTGCAAACTGGCGAAAAGCTATGTCTAAGGACGATTTCACCTGCGATTCTGTGCGCAATACTCTCACGGTCTTGCTCTTTTTCTGGCGAAAAAACGGCGTCTTTAAACCTTCCATTGGGCGGTACAAATTGATCGATAATGTCCATAAGCGTTAGAGATCTTTTTTGGGCTTTGCAAAGTGTTTTTGCATTGGCTAAGTAGTCTTCTATTTTTTTAACGGTAATACTCCCAGAAATAATGGTGAGCAGTTTTA
>CBFHTO010000166.1:0-3336 GCA_965658765.1 Glaciecola sp.
CATATTGACGACATACCGGGCGCCGAAAAGGTTGTTAAGGAAAATCAAGTTGAAGAAAGAAAAACAGTTGAAAGTAAGTCTTCAAAAAAGCCGAAAGAAGCTGTTAAAAACAAAGCCTTAAAAAAAGCGCCAGTTCAAAAGCAGGGTGCTAAACAGAATGTCACTATTAAGAAGTTAAAAGAGGTTGACAGAACCTCTGATGGCTGGCCTGATAAAGATAAAACAACCTATAAAGCAACTTTAAAAAATTCGCTAAGAGAGTCTATGAAAAGTGGTCGAGGAAAAGGCTTGACTGTAACTGAATTTATTAAACAAGTTTTGGGAACGAATGTTCGAGCGCTTGATAAAGGCAGTAGATTAACGATTAACGGTCTTATGTTAGATGAACTAGAAAAACTTTTTCAGTACTACATAATTGATCAGGAGGAAATTTAAATGAATGCTTCTGTATTAAATTCAGCAACGGTAGGTGCAGATGGTTGGAGTCAATTCCGCCCAGCTTTTACAAAAACCATATCAGATGTCTTGTTAAGTGATGATTTTACAAAATCTATGAAGTCGATGATTGAAGAATATGAATCAACACCTCCTGACATGATTACAGATTCAGGTTTTGAATTTGTAAGTTTAAAAAAATGTCGTCAGCTTTTTGATAAATATTTTGGGTTTATGACACTGACAGTACAGACGACTTTCGTAACAGGATATTCAGATGAAGATCCAATTTGCCAAAAGACCTTAATGGTATTGACAGAGAAAGGTGAAGAGCCTTGGTTTTCCCGTTTAGGTATGGGTGACCTGTCCAGAGTTAGTACTGATGGTATATTTATAGATGCTGAAAATTCAGCTCTTCGACGTTTGTTCGCAGCTATAGGTATGGGTTACGATGATCATACTGATTTTGATATAAAACTGTCTAAAGCGTTAATTGAAAAAATAGAGAATAAAATAAAATCAGCCAAAATAGGAAAGTTAAGCGATTTATTGAAGTCATACCGAGCCACTTATTCAGGGCAAAATAGAGAGTTGGGTCTAAGTGCACTATCTTTTGATAAACAAAAAGATAGTGAAGTATCAATTGAAAACTTGAGTAAAACAGACGCAAATAATCTTCTTTCGTTTATGACCGTCATTTATCCAGAGGCGAAATAGATTATGTTGAGACTTACATTACTTATGTTTTTTTTTAGTATTCATGCCATTGCGGATGAATACAAGAACTATGTAGTTTCCGACATGACGGTCAGATTGCCAGCAAAAGTGGTAAGCGAATCTTCTAGTACCTTAAAGAAGATGTCTGAGTCGATAAAGTTGTGTGAACCCAATGAGCTTTCGTTTAAGAGCCCATTAATAAAAAGGGAATACTCTGTCAAAATAACACCCGCAAAAAGCGGGTGCAGAGTCACCGTTTTTAATTATGGGATATGGCAATATCAATGCATCTTAAATGAATCCGATCGTATTAAGTTTTCAAAAGGTATGGACAGTCGATTGAGCGGTGCATTGGTTTTTGGCGACCATTCTGAACAAGAATCAAGTATACTTTTTAACAATTCAAAGTGCGACGAATATAAGATGTAATAATTTATTATTCAAAATATTAAGCTTCAATTATATTGTGATAATATAGTGTAAACGGAATTACATAAACATTTTCAAGGACGAATAGATGAAATCAAAATCATTTCTATCAACAGCAATAACAATCTCTCTGCTTTCACTATCTGCGATGTCGATTGCAAATGAGGAAAACGCACTCCCTTTTTCTTACAAAGATGTGTTTAATTCAGCAATGGAGAGCCCTAACGTCATGATATATCAAGGCGATAAGGCTTATCAATCAGGTGATTATGCTAGCGCTATGCGATGGTTCCTAAAAGCTGCTGAGTTTGAACACCCGGCGGCCGTAGAGAACGCAAAGCATTTGATAAGAAACAATCAAGGCTCATTTGAAAATAGAGAATATGTAGTAGAGTTCCTAAAATACTATGCTGAACCTCGTGGCGACACAGAAGCGGATCTTTTCGCAAGACTTTACCTTGCAGACTTCTATCGTGGAGATAACTGTGTTTGGTTCGACACTTCGGATCAGAGCTCATGTAAAAAAGCAAGCGAAGAACCTTCTGCTGAAAGCAATTTGCGCCAAGCATATTACTACTATCAGGGCGCATCTGAACAAGGTGATGATCGCGCCACTTACATATCAGCGATGATGAATGTTTTAGGGTTAGGTGTACCAAGAAACGTACCTTTAGGTGTTTCCAAGTTAAAAATATTAGCTGACAAGGAAAGCGTTTCTGCCTCCCATGTTATTGGTGAAATTTATCAACAAGGATACTGGCTTCCTCAAGACAAAGAAGAAGCAAACAAGTGGCTCAAGAAGCCAGCAAGCGCGGGAGTTCCTTCAGCAATAATCACCATGGCTAGAAATGTAGAAGCAGGCCACTCTTCTGTTGACAAAGAAGAAGGTGCAAGGGCTCTTGAAGCGCGGGAAATGTATTTGGAGGTGTTAAATAGCTCAATTGCAACTCATAATGAGAAGGCAGAAGCTGCATACCGTCTAGGCGTTTTAACAGAAACATATAAATTAAAAGATGGATTTATACCAAGTGCATTGATGCAACAAGCGGTAAACCACGGGAAACATTCGGCAAACGAATTTTCGGTTAAGGCATTAATTTGGCAAGGTGATCAGGAAGAAAAAGATGACCTTAAAAAAGCCATTAAAGTTTATGATAGAGCTATCTCAATGCTAGAAGGCTTGCCTTTGAACGTTCAGCAAAGACATGCGATTGTGTGGCAAAAAGTCGCTTATGCTTATGCTAATGGTCGAGAAGGCCAGGTCTCTCGTGATGAAAGGAAGTTTAGTGCATACATGAATAGGCATCACCGTATTCTATCGACGACATTTGTGCCATCTGTAGACCTGTATAAGTTTGCTGATTATTCAGCGTTCGATTACAAAGGTTAAAAAGTGCCTTTAAGCCACCGATTTAAAATGATTTTTTTGCTCGTAGCTGTTTACTACGGGCAATTTTTCGTTCCCCTGTTGTCTGCTAATCAGATTTCCACGCAAGGAAGCATGTCAATTGGGCTGGGCTGGATTAGTGGCTTTAACTTACATGACTATCATTATCTTTCAATAGGTATAATGCCTTTCATTTTCGCATCGATAATTTTGGGGGTCACAAAATGGCAACTCCCATCACTTTATCAACAAATAAATATCTCAGAAGGTGGACTTGATAAAGTAAGTAGGTTTTTGACTTACGCCTTTGCTACATTAATTATCTCATTTAAAATTTTAGAAATGCCAGGGGAAGCAGTTAAATATCA
>CBFHTO010000166.1:3346-3586 GCA_965658765.1 Glaciecola sp.
GTTGAGATGCTCTTTTCAGTTTGGTGTATTGAGCAGATATTGAACCATGTTAAACCACTTAAGTTGTTCAGTTCGCCATTGATGCTTTTTTTAGGGTTGAATATATTTGGTTCTATTGTTTTTGACATATACTCAATTAATTATGCTTCATTGACTGATAAAGAATGGTCATGGTTCTTTTTCAGTGTATTGATATTTATGTTATGTATATCCTTCTCATTATTTCTGATGCGCTGGAAA
>CBFHTO010000167.1:0-3471 GCA_965658765.1 Glaciecola sp.
CAATGAAATCGAAACGTCGCCTGAGAGCTGTGTCCATCATCGCGAGGGACCGATCGGCCGTATTCATTGTGCCAATAATATATAGGTTTTGAGGCACTGAAAAACGCTCTCCCGAATGCGGCAGCACAACTTCAATGGCCTCATCATTACCAGAACGCTTCGATGACTCTATTAATGTAATTAATTCACCGAACACCTTTGAAATGTTACCGCGGTTAATTTCATCAATAATAAGCACAAAATTAGCCGGTTGATTGGGCTTAATTTGATCAATATTCGGCACTTTATATTGTTTGACGATATGCTTAAGTATCGCTCTGACATAAGAAATATTATACATATCAGCCTCTTCACCGCTATGGAAAAGACGCTTGATATTATCTATTGATACTGGGTATCCCTTACCAAGGTCAGTTTGCACGGTCTCTTCAGGGAACACTCGAAATGTTGTGTTACCATAATACGCAACATTAAATTTTTTACCCTTTGCTGTTTTGAGCGCAATAGTATCTTGGGATTCAATATCATCTTTGAAGCGACGAAGTGCTTCTTCTATTGGGTTGTCAGGTGGCGCTAAGCCTATAGCAGCATGCTTGCAAATTGTTTTGAATATGCCATCTTTCTCATAGTAACTAACTTGATCGCCTTCAGTTTTTGCACTTAGCCCCTCTACGAATTCTTCATAACCATAGCTTTGATGAAACGTGACAAACTGTATTCGTTTTTGGGAAACCAATTCGTCGTATTTCATTTTTAATTCACTTCGGGTTTCATAGGTAAATGTTGGTTCTGCAGCGATTACCGCGGCTGCAATGGTTCTATAAGTTTTTCCTGTTCCCGGAGGCCCGTAAAAGATTTGATTGAGCGGAACATTACTTGAGTAAGCCTGTTCTTTTTCTTTTACCTTTGTATCTTCTATTGCTTGGATCATATTAAGCTCAATTAATGCTGTTTTTAAATTGTCTTTGAGTTGCCACATAAAACCCAGTGCAGTATTTCTGCCATTAGCTACCATTGGCCACCAACGAACTCTTTCATCATTATTGACTTGTTCGTTTATCTTAAAGTAATGGGCAATGCGTTTACCTAATTTGCCGATGGTGGCATTCACCCCTGAAAAATGCTTCTCTCCAAGCATGGCTGCTAGTTGTGGTGCCGTCGCTTCTGAATATGGCGAATGATAAAGTGCGGACAGTAGTAAAACGCTATTGTCATTTAAAACAGTTTCAGCTTGCAGTGCTTCTTTATATTGGTCTACAGTCAAATCAATCTGCTTCAAAGATGATAGTTTTATTTGAGTCTCTGAAAATTTGTCTTCAAGTGTTTGTTTAGCATTCCATAATTCATTGATCCGAGTGGCTTCACTTTTTGTCAGTTTAAAAACTGTCCCCTGCGGCGATTTAATTATCAAAGCATTTCCTAATGTTGCATCTTGCTTTAATTCTTGGCGGCTTAGCATTCCTTCACCCGAACTCAACCTGACAGCATCTAATTGAACCCCGACCTTTCTCGTCTCTTCCGGCTCATTATAATCACGCCATAAATCTTCACCTAAATACTCAGATTCCTTAAGATGCTTTATCGTTTGAGGTAATACATTTATCGTACCTCGCGCCACCGCTCCGGCATCTTGACCTGAGCGCCAAATAGTTACAATATCGCCCAAAGACATGTCACTCGCGTAACGAGACGCAGTCCAAAAAATATCGATATTGTTTGATAAATATTTATCTATATTGAATTGTTCGGGATTCCCTTGAAGAATGAAGTGACTTTTTGCTCCTATACCCGCCCCTTCGACTTGAGGGACACTACGTCTTTTCTCTTCCTCTAAAAGTTCATAAATATTCCAAATTGCGATATTAATTTTAAAATCATCATAGTCATCTGGAAGTTTTTGCCGAAGCGTACTTTTTAGTTCGACGTTATTTTGAAACCAATTGCCAGTCAAGCTCAGTCCAAGCTTGAAATAATCATTAATGAATTTAGCTGCTTGTGCAAAGGCAGGCTCTTTAACAGTTGACGTCACTTTATCCGGCGCAATTGCAGCAAATACTCGGTTAAGTAATGCACCGTAAAAATATCTGAATGTTCCCTGAATTTTTAACTTTTCTAGCTCTTTAGCAGAAAAGTCATAAATTTCTGGTGTAGGTGAGTCTGCAATTTGAACAGTAATAGAGCGTAATTTTGCTTTAGCGACTTCAAACTCTTTTTTAGATGTATTGCCTTGCATAAGACTTGATACTGAGTTGTCTCGGACGAACCAAAGCAGTTCTAATGACTCGTCTGATCCCGGTGATACCATGACTTTCTCATGTGTTGCTTTGTAACCTTCATACCAATTATTTTCTCGACTCGAATCGCGTTCAAAGCACTCATCGATCATAGTTGATATTGAATTAAACTGTAGCATATCTATTCCTTTAGTTTACTTGCAGGAGATTTATGATCGTTCGTAGCTTAAAGATACTTTAAGTAACCATACCACCGCAACCAAATATGGATTTAGGGAGACTTGTCTTTTTCAAATACAAGATCTCGCGTGTATCGATTTTAAGCGTTCTTTTTGTATAAATATTTTCCGCCCATTTGTTTGGATGACTTAAGGCCAATGAATAAGAAAGAGATAGAAGCTTTCGACAAGGAAACTGCCGGAGGTATAAACTCCTATATTGCGCTAAATGAATTTAGCTAAATGCCGAAGGAGAGAAACATTTAGGCGTGAGAAGCACGCCATATCAGTCGTAAAAAATAGTAATAACAGCAAAACCTGCAAGCACATCAAAAAGTTTGAGCGAGCCTGTTAATTCGCATAGTTGTCTGAGCCACATATGCATTCAACAAGTAAACTACTCAAAACTCCTTACTCGCAATAAGAACAGGAGCTTCGCCAAGCCAGACTGGGTTAATTAGTAAGTACAAAAAGTGTCCTTACTGGAAAATACTGAGTTGCAAATCGCCATTTAATTGAATACTTCATACAAGGTACCACCTAAAGTTGTTTGAAATTTATCCCAATTTGAATCTTTTTCTTTTACGGGAACAATAGGCAGTACTTCAGTCTTGTTATTGTCTATTGTCATTTCATATATAGTACCACCCAGTACTGTTTGAAATTTGACCCAAGTTGAATCATTTTCATTTATTACTACAACCGGGAGTATTTTTGTTGCGTTATGCATCCTCATATTGTCATATATTAAATAGACCCCTCCCCCTGCCAACATCGATGCACCTCCAATTGCAACTGGCACAGCCCATGCTGGTGCAGTTGCTGCAAGGCCTAAATAGGAAGCTATTCCTCCAGATGTACCAGCTATGCCACCGATTAACGCACCCACGGTTGAGCCCCCGGCAGTACCAGCTAAGGTTGCTGTCGCTGTACCTAAAGTTCCAGCCATATATGTGCCTGCTCCTGTGGTTGCAATATATGCACCTGAAGAGTGAAGTACTGCTGTCCCTAATACTGCC
>CBFHTO010000168.1:0-298 GCA_965658765.1 Glaciecola sp.
TCACCTTTCGCGACTGAAATTTGATCGTTGAATATGCGCTGAACTGCGCCCTCTCCCGCAGCAATATTGATGCCTTTTTTATGTAAGTCTAGAAGACACTTATTTATATTTACTTCATTTTCATCTGTATTTTTTTTAATGATTTTGATGATTACTTTTCTTTTTTTTGCAATGTTCATAATAATTATTTTCTATTTTTTTAATTAGTGCAGCCGATCATAAATTCTTGACTTACTCCATCCCATTTTCCTTTAGCAAATCCAAAGCCCACAACTTTTAATGAAGATAATGAATACTC
>CBFHTO010000168.1:308-3452 GCA_965658765.1 Glaciecola sp.
TTTACCCTCACCTTTTTCACTATGATCTTTCAAAGCGTCCGCAAGTTCAATTAGATGATGCTTCGCTTTTATTATTTGTGTATTAAAAGAGTTCTTAAAGAACTCATCTTGAAGATTTGATAATAGCTCACCTTCTTCATTAACTATAATAGATTCGCTTAGTTCTTTTATCTTGTTTGATAAGCAAATGTAAGGGTTTTCAGCTTTGCTTATTATTTCTCTTGTAAGTTTTTTCATAATTTTTTTCTATTTTTTAGTTAGTGAGAGTGAGCTTTTCTCGCTCTCGATGTGTGTATAATAGCTCAAGCATGAATAACGTCAACATTTTTTTAACGAAAAATGATTTTTTTTTACATAACAAGGCGACGCAGCCAATCCCTAGCCCGTTGCGTGTCTGTTTTCGTTTGTTGTTTCATAATCCTGATGTCATTCTGTTATAATTTAAGCATGAGAGAAAGATTTATTTTATTGTTGTTGGTTTTTGTTTAGTTAAATTACTTTGTTCTTATCCACGAATCTTTGATACTTGCCATCCATGACATAAGGCAAAGCCTCACCGCGTTCACCATCCCTATTTTTAGCCAGATAAATACATTCGCTTTTAGGGTCGATGTTAAGCAATACATCGGAGTCTTGCAAGATTGCCCTCGACTCTCTGGTTTTACCATCATCATTGAGCTGTGAGGCTGTGATGACTGGGCAGTTATGTTGCTTTGCCATTTTCTTCAATGTCCTTGATATTTCCGCCACTTGTTGCTCTCTATTTTTTCCTTGAGCGTCTGAAAGCGTTACAAGCTGGATGTAATCAACCATAATCAAATCTATCTCAAATCCCATCTTTTTCCTCATGCTGGCTATGGCTTGCATTTTTTCGAGTGACATATCGTAATCATCGCAAACTGTTAAATTATCTTTTTCTATCATATCGTCAACTCCTCGCTTGAATCTCTTGTTATCGTTTAATGTCATCTTCTCGCCTTGCTTACCGCTTAAAGCGTTTGATGATATTTGCATGTTGTTAGACATATTGCGAAGGCTCAACTTGCCGGCTCCAGTTTCAAATGAGAAAGCCAAGACGTGCTTTGATGCCTTGAGATATGCGTTCACGATCTGGAGCATTAACAGAGTCTTGCCACATGATGACGGAGCAGCTACTACCCATAATTGCTCTTTTTCCATGCCTCCGGTATGGTAATCAATATGCTCTAAACCTGTTGCAAATCCTTGTCGCAAGTCTGGATTTTGCGATACTCTGACTATTTCGACCATTTCACTAGCTACCTCTTTTGCCGTTTTCCATGGCTTGGCTGATGTCATCGTAGCAGTGGCATCTATCAATTTAGCCTGTATTTTACTGATAACGACCTCTGGATCGTCTCCTGACTCAATCATGGCGATTGCCTCTTGCGATGCGCCGTAAGTCATCCTAGTTGCTTCAAATCGCTTTAAAGTTGATATATGCTGGTCAATATAGGTGGTTCCTAGCGTGTTTTTCCTTAATTGACTCACTTTTAATGCTAGCGAATCATTGTCATTGTTGCCTATGATCTCAGGCTCAAACTCCATAAGCTCAATACTGCCTACCTTGTCGCTGTCATATAGCTGTTTAGCATAATTCCAAACTCTCTTGTTTTCTGAAGTTGTAAAGGTTGCGGAAGTCACTCCTTCTCCTCTTAGCTTCATGATGCTATTCTCAGGATCTATAAGTATTGATCCGAGTAGGTAGTCTTCTGATATTGTGCTAGTAAAATTCATTTTCTCTTTTGGCTCTTTCGATTGCGTTACGTGTTGCTGAGGTGGCGATGTCTAGTCCTGCTATTAGCATTCTTCTTGCTATATCAATGTCCTGTTCGGTAGTGTCTTCGTTTAGTTTGTCCTCTGCCATTTGGTAAAGTCTCTCTATTTTGGAGTTAGTATTATTTCTGGCTTCTTGCTCAGTCATCAAAATAGAGGGTTTTGTAGGTTTTTGGCTAGCTGGTCAGACTTGGCTTTAGCGTTTAGCTCTGTGTATGTTTGGTTGGTGGTGGGTTTTTCTTTAATGTGCGTATTAGCTCTGTCAATTTCACTACTCCAGTTATTTAGTAAAACTTCTAGACTCTTCCGCAATGGCTTGTTGGCTTTGTCATGTGTATAGTATTTTCCCATGAGCAAGACCTCTTCTCTTGAGGGGTTAAGATTTTGAAGTATCTTTGCCTCTTTGACATTCCAAAGGGTTGATTCGCTTCTGCCAAACCATTTTCCGATGTATATCATTTTCTCATTATTCTTCAGCACCTTAATTTGCTTCTGTTCTGTTTTGGATTTTCTAAAGCAACCTTGAGGATAAACATCATCCCATCCCCATTGGGGGTTAGGGGGTAAATGGTTATTGGTTGATGGTTCTTGGTTAGTGGTTATTGGTTCTTGGTTCTTGGTTAGTTGAATTTCGTTGACGCTCTGTTGAACAGGTGTTGAACAGGTGTTGGTTTTTGTTAATTTTGATAAGGCTTTCTTTTTTCGAGCCTCTGCACTAGCTCGTCCAGCTTTAGCTTTAGACGTTATGTTTGCTTGGAATTTCTCTATTTCAGCATCGCATCTGCTATGGAAAAATCCTTCATCTGTTTCGATGAAATACTCCTCTAAAATGTCTTTTAATGCCTCTTTTTCTTCGTCATTACCGCACAATAACCGCTTTTCTAGTCTAGCAATATCCAGTGATAAAGGCTTTTCCCTATCGTAATACAGTTCTATTGCCTCCCTGTATACGCTCCGTTCAACACGTGTTAAATGTCGAGTCGCATTGTTAAAGTCGCCGATGTGGTGCTGATAGTAATTCATTATTTAGCCCTCTTTCTAAGCTCTTTGTTTTCCGCATATAAAGCCACGTTTTGAGATAGCATTTTTTCAATCTCTAACTTCAGCTTTTCATTCTGAGCTATGATTTCCGCCATTGTTGGCTTTGGTGTGTTATCCTTCATGATTTTTAATAAATTACCCCACCCTTGACAGTTAAAATTTGCTTGCAGGCTGACCCGTCAAAGGTGAGGTGAAATCTTGAGTTACACTATTTATCAGCCTGCAAAAACTTGATGCCCCCCTTATACTCTACCCGCCACGATCTGGCAAGGTTAATTTAATTATATCACCTTTTCTTTTTTCAGTGCA
>CBFHTO010000169.1:0-3396 GCA_965658765.1 Glaciecola sp.
CGAAAATCTTAGCCCATTGCTCATCGTTCATTCCCAGAATATCGACACTACCACCTGCATCTATGCCAATACCGGCTAATTCATCGCCTGCCTTATCGCCACCTTGCATTTTAGCTAATAGCGCATTGATTTCAGAAATCGATAAACCTAATTGTTGTAAACGTTGCTGAATAGCTTGCAACTCTTCATCAGAAAGTAATTCTAAGTTAAAACCTTTAAAGCTTGCCGAATCTAGTATTTTTTGAAGCTCCTCTTCCAAAAGCTCTTGATTCGCTTTTTGGCGATCTAACTTATCTTTTTGAAACTGATCCTCCAGTGCTTGTTTGGCAAGCTCGTCGTTACCTAGTGCGGCCAATTCGTTATTATGGGCTGTCTGCCTAAGGATCTCTTCTTGTTTGTACTGATTTTCTAAACTGTTGATGTGATTTTCTACACCGGTGTTTAGGATTTCGTTACGTTTGTCCTGGTGCGTTTCTTCAGCAATATCTATCTGGTCCAATAATAGATTGTACTGATCGAGAAGAGGCGCGGCCAGATCGGTATTACCTTCAGCAGTGGCCTTATCGTATGCCTGTAATGTTTCTGAAGCTTTATCTGTAAGGTCTGATACTAGGCGTCTTTGATTTTCGTCATTGATCTGCATTTCCCTTAAAAAAGCATTTTGTATCAATGCCAGGCGTTGGTCTTCGGTTTCGCGCTGAAGCTTCAGCAAGGCATCGGCTTCTTTTTTGGCTTGGTCTACCGCTGGACTAGCGCTATCGCTATCACCACTGGTAGGTTTAAAAGGATTCTTTACCTTCCATTGTCCGTTGCTAAAAATAAAGGTTTTGCCGTTAACGGTTTTCTCATCGCCTTCTTTTGGGCCAGTATCACCAGCAACGGATTGATCTGGGTTGTTTTTTAGTTGGGTCTTATAAAGCTCCTCTAATATCTTAATCTCTGCTTTGGTGGCATCTACGGCTTCGTATTTGTTTTTGGTGCTCATTTCTATGGCACTCATGGTAGAACCGTAAGCGTTACCGCCATTTTTAACGACCGCCCAGAGCTGTTCGTACCACGCAATATTATCCTCTAAGGACGTAGACTCAAGATCTGCAAGCTCAACGGCTTTTTTCTTGATACGTTCTTGCAACACATACGCGATAGCAGATTGCTTTAAGGATTCGATATGTTTATCTAAAGCCACCTTTGCCTCGAGCGTATTGGCAGATTCTAAGGTAAGGTTGCCGTTGTATTCCGGAACTGTTCTGTTAAGCTCATCGATGGCTTCTTGCCTTTGCTTAAGCGAGAGCGTTTCGTCCCTGGCAACCTCTAAGAGCAATTGCTTGGCCTTAATGGTCTCTGCTGTACTCTTTTTTGCTTCTGCCATAGCAGAATTCAATAAACTTTGGGATGTCGCCGCTTTTTCTGATGCATCACTAAATAAATAATAAGCTGTTACCGCGGCGCCAATAACCGCTACGAGCAAACCTATAGGACTGAGCAACATGGACCTGTTAAATAGTACCATCGCCGCACGGGCCCGTGTTATATTGCCGGTCAGTAAAAAGTAGGTCGCTTTTAACAATAATGTTGCCGCGCGCAGCACTGTCGTTGTAGCCGTGGCCACTTTTTGGGTAATAATATAGAGCCTGGTCGTTTTATCGAGAGTTCCCGTAAACAGGGCCGCCAACTTTACGGCCGTATTATAAGACACAATGGCAACCGTAATAATTAAAACTGCTTTTAAAAGTGCTATTAAACGATTTCTAAATTTGGTGACCGAGCCATCCGCATCATCTGAAGCACCAATGAATTTCCCTATCCAAACCACTAAATTGAATAAACCATCTGAGATTTCTTGTGAGGACCAGAGTTTCAATAACTTTTTTTGAACCTTCTCTAAAACAGCCGCTAAATTGTTGTTTTTAATATCAAACTCTGCTGTGAGCGATGAGGCGTCTACCAATGCTTTGTTTGATAACTCCATCAACTCCCTAAAGCGCGCCTGGTTGTTAGCGGCGGCCCCAATAGCCTTAGTAGCACCGGTGGCGTTTACACCGAGAAATTTTAAGGTCTCACCGATATCCGTGGCATCCATGCCTTGAAGGCCTTCGGTAAATTGCAAAAAGAATTCTAAAGGATCTGAATTGATAAGGTTCTTAACCTGCTTTTCGGACACGCCCATTACCTTGGCGAACTTATCTGTGTTGGTAGTTGCCTGTTGCAGAAATATGCCGTACGCTCGTGCTGAAATCTCAGCCTCGACGCCAGATTCCTCAAACGCTGCACCAAGGGCAAGTGTATCTGCAATAGAAGGTTTTAATGCGTCTGGCATAGCACCGACACGTTGTGTAAAGTTGGCTATGTTAAGTTCAGTTGCATTACCATTTGCGCCCAATTCGTTAATACTGGATCCGATGGCATTAAAGGCAAGGTCTACATTTAGATCTTTGGTCTCTTTAAATAGAAATTTTAATTTACCAAGCTTAGACGCTACTTCCTCAACACCACCAGGAAACGAATCGCCTAGCGCCACAACTGCTTTATCCATGACTTGTACAAATTCGCCTATCTCTTCCTTAACGATGCCTATTCTTCCGCCTTCTTCTGCTATTTTAAGCAGATCTATTCTAGAGGTTCTGGTCTGGAACATCCCAAAAGACTTAGTGAGCTCATCGACTTCTTTTTTTTGCATTCCGGTAGTCTTCATGACATCACTTTGCGCATCTGACAGTTTACCATTGTAATCTATCATCTTCTGTAAGGACAATACCATGCCGGTGCCCGTAGCGATAACTGAGGCTCCTAACGCTGCGTACTTGTTAAAACCATTGGCCAATCTGGAGAGACCTCCTTCTGCGAGTCTTGCGTTGCCCCTAATCTTTGATATCTGTGCATTGATGGCTTTAAAATCTGCCTCCAAACGCTTATACTTAGCAGAACCAGGAACCATATTATCTAACTGCAACCTTAATTGTGAAGCGCGACTTCTCAATTGCCTCATAGATAGTGAGGTCACACCTATTTGGTCTTGTAAAAGCTTCATACGAGACTTATTCTCTTTAAGCTTTTTATTGTTGGAAGTAATCTCTGCAGTAAGATTTTTGTATTCGGCAGTGTTCTGCTTTCCCTGTTTAACGAGTTTCGCTTTTTCTATACGCAAGGCTTTCTGAGATTGAACAATCTCTTTATTAGCTTTTTCAATTTCGTATAATTCCTTTTGCGCTGAGTCACCATTGATGATAACGGTTAGTCTCATTTCCTCGTCTGAAATACGCTTGGCCATAACTAAGATTTATGGCAAGGTAATATTGGCACGGCTCTAATGCTGTGACATGGTAGAATAAAGCCAACCTATTAGGCTGGCTCTAAAATTTACAGTTTGTAAAAGCTATCTGTTTTATGATGCGTTAC
>CBFHTO010000170.1:0-3305 GCA_965658765.1 Glaciecola sp.
AAGTGCTTTCAAAAGGAAACTTATTTTGTCGAATAGAACAAGTTTCATTCTCGCGATCTTCACATTCCTGTTCGGAACCGGCTACGGCATCGCTGTCGTAAAATTTAAGGTTTTCCCTTATTTTGCCCTAGACGCGGCCTGGCACTTGGTCACCGGCACAGATGCCTCGCCTCAATACACAGGCCCTTGGGCCATCGGAATATATGCGGGGACCGACCTCTATGACCTTGGTCCGGTAGATAGAGTCACGAACCCTGTTCTAACAGAAGAGGACGTCACTGACATTGATGCAGTATTCGTCGCTGACCCGTTCCTTCTTAAGGAAAACGATAGTTACTACATGTTTTTTGAAGTCCTGAATCGCGCAAACAATCAGGGTGACATCGGGCTTGCAACCAGTCCTGATGGGCTGAATTGGCACTATGAGCGCGTCGTACTAGATGAGGATTTTCACTTATCTTACCCCCATGTGTTCAAGTGGGATGGCGAGCACTACATGATTCCGGAGACCCATGAGGATTCTTCAGTGCGTCTGTATAAGGCAATGGAGTTTCCATTGAGGTGGGAGCATGTAAGCGACCTGTTGGTCGGCCATCTTTTTGTTGATCCCACCGTCGTCTATTTTGACGATATGTGGTGGATGTTTTCCACCACACCCCGAAACGATTTGCTGAATGTGCATTTCTCAGAGCAACTTGAAACCGGCTGGACACCGCATCCTATGAATCCGGTGATCCGAAATAATGCCAACATCGCAAGGCCAGGTGGCGGCATCATAATCCATGAGGGACGACCAATTCGCTTTGCACAGGACGATGATCCAGAATACGGGCTTCAGTTGCGGACGTTCGAGATCACCGATCTAACAACCGCAAGCTATTCCGAAGTTCTGGTTGACGAAGACCCCAAGCTTGCGCCTTCCGGTAATGGTTGGAATGCAGCGGGAATGCATCACATTTCCATTGTCAGAGAGGCGGACAGATACTTGGCCGTGGTAGACGGTCGGGACAACTAGACTTTGACAAGCAGGTCAAGCGCACCTCTGGGCAACTTGGAAAAGAAAAATCATCACAGTGATTTTTTATTCAGCATTGCAGCTTCAGGGATGTTCTTTGATGGTTGGATCCTTGATTGCATCTACTTCAACCTGCAGTAGTTGCGCCACTTTGCGGCCCCATGCATCCCAGTTCAACTGCTCCTCATAGACCTGCCTTGCACTGACGCGCAGGGCAGCATGGGTTTCCGGTTGTTTAGAATAGCCTTTAATAACCTCAGCGAATTGATCTGGCCCTGAGCCGGGTGGGAGCGCGTGACCATTCAGGCCGTTCCAGACCGGCACCCCTCCTACATCAAGACACAACGAAGGCAGTCCAAAGGCAGAGGCTTCGCAGAAGGCAAAGCCATAGGATTCCATAGATGGCATCAGAAGAAAGTGTGCGCGCCTGAAACAGTCTTGGAATATCGCCAGATCCTCGGGAATCGTCTTGTCCAAATGTGGGTAAACCGTCAGCGCGTCGGTCTTGATTTCGGAAGGTGGCGTGCATCCGATTACGGTTAGGCGCGCCTCTATACCCTGCTCTCGTAGGGCAGTAACCGTAGCTGCCGTCACCCATCCACCCTTTGCCGTCCAGTCCCGGCCAACTAGCAGTATGTTCACCGGACGATCTGGACGCAGCGACTCTGGGTGGGTCACCGGCCCAGGGTCGGGCACATTGGCACCCCAAGGCAACGTCAGCGACCGGTCAGAAGACAGCCCGTATCGATCTGCAATTGCGCCGGTCAGCCAGTCCGATGGCCATAGTGCGAGATCCAGATTACGAAATACCCGCGCCTCGGCCCGTTCGATCAGCGGATCAAACAACCTCGAAACTTTGAGCCAAGAGCCAAAACTCTGTCCAATTTCGGAGTTGCGGTAAGTTGTCGGCGTGGCGTCAGAACTAAAAGCCGTCACCAGAGTATAAGGGGGACGCACGCGATGCAATGAATGGAAGGAATAAGCCCCGAACAAGACATCGAATTGATCTTGCGCAAGCGCCTTGCGGACCCGCAACGCAATGATCCGAGAGGCAATCAGGTGAAAACGGAACCGAGCCCTTATGCTTATAGCCTCGGGCATGGCAAGTACTGCACGACGCAGCGGTTCGGCCAAACCCCAGTCTTGTGGCAAGACCGTTACGTCGCCTGCATGTGTTTGAAGCGCCTCAAGCATCTGAGCGTTGCCGCCCGAATACAGCGTCGGATCTCGAGGATCGAAATCGCACAGATATGCAATCTTCAGCCTTTTGTTGCTGTCAACAGTCATAACCGCGCCCTTCTTTCTCAAGTTTCCTACGGAGGTTTGGTCGTCCTCAGTTTCCAAGTCTACTCATCATATTGTCCGATGAATGTAGCAAATTGAGCGTTCCATTATTGATGTGATGTGAGCACTCTGCACTGCTGGCAATCATTGACTAGAAATCCGCAGGTTCATATGCCGCCAGAGTCCGGGAACCTACCGATAATGGCGTGCAGAGATAGAGCCAAAACCTGACTTCCACATTGCCTAGGCCGGTCTACTAAAACTGAGGATTTCGCCCGTAGCTTAATTAATGTCAGTTGCAGTAGGGGCTGTCTTGTACAAAGCCGCATAACACATCTTAAATCAGCAGGCCTGTCGGTCCTGCACAGGCCATCCGGACAAATACAGCTAACTTGCTTCTTAGCAAGGCGATCCCATGTGCACCCACAACTACCGTTTACCACAACATCTGCACCTTGGGCGGTCACAGACCCATGCCGAACAGCCTGACTATTGTACGTCTAACTCTGCTGCAACAAACCGAACAATATCCTTGTAGTTTTGCTTCACAATAGGATGTACGAGCGCCGGCACATCAAAATTCTCAGGTGGCATTTTGTCATAAATTCCCGCGTAGGTAATCAAACTGGCAAGAAAATAGATTGTTGGTTGGCCATGGGGAGCGTTGTCGATGTACAAATCCGTTACGGGGATTTCTGATAGGAGGGTTGTTTCCGTCAACAGCTTTGCGATTGTCGGACCTACCGGGATCGAGGCAATATTTACGTTTGGTCGCGCTGACGATAGCTCCGCGAAATATTCTGCCCACCAGTCACTGAACGCACCCAACGTGTAAGCGTTGTAGGCTGCAAATTCATCATCATTCGGGGGAAATGATTCACCGGCAACATAGCCTGCCATATCAGGCCAGTTTTCGTAGATGTAGATGTCGACACCGTCTCGCTCTTGGGCGTTGACCCAATCAATTAACTCAAGTGTCAGGCTAACCGGCGAACCGTTTGCATCC
>CBFHTO010000171.1:0-3287 GCA_965658765.1 Glaciecola sp.
ACTTTTTCTGCGATTGATGAGAACGTATTGCAGTAATATCCACATCGACTACACTTGAGCTGAATAAGTCCTTCAATTTATAAAAATAACAGGAAGTAACGAATATGTGTATCTGCCTAAAAAATGGCGATAAATACTTAGTGTTGGGTATTTTATTGTTCCTTGCTGGAGCGATGGGCCCAATTCAGGCACACGATGGAAACCAAAAGCTAGCAGGTATAGTCCTAGACAGGGACGCTGAGCAGCGAGCACGAGATAAATATCGCAAACCTGTTCAAACCTTATCTTTTTTTCACATCGAGTCAGGCATGCGTGTCGCGGAAGCTTTACCAGGTGGTGGTTGGTATTCTCAAATTATCGCACCATATCTTGGAAGTGAAGGAGCCTTGTACGGCGTTAATTACAATGATGACATGTGGCCTTTGTTTGGTTTTTTTACAGAGGAGCGAATGAAAGCCATGCGTGATAGGACTGAGGCCTTTCCTTCCATGGTTTCTGAATTTACTGAGCAAGCAATCGAAAGTGATGGTTTCACATTTGCTACTGCGCCAGAAGAACTCAATGGTACTCTAGACAGAGTATTGTTCATTCGTGCTTTACACAATCTTAGTCGTTTTGAAGAGCAAGCAAAGACCTTGTCACAAGCGTTACAAACAGCTCATAAATTACTGAAAGACGATGGTTTAGTGGGAGTAGTGCAACATCGAGCGGATGAAGCTAGTGATGACTCATGGGCTGATGGTAGTAAGGGATATTTAAAGCAAAGTGCAGTGATTGATGCCTTCGAGATGGCTGGGTTTGAGTTACTAGCGTCGTCAGAATTGCACAGTAACCCGAAAGACAAACCCGCAGAATCAGAGTCAGTCTGGCGTTTACCTCCTACGTACAGCGGAAGCGGTGAAGACGAGGCTAAACGACAGGCAATGATGGAAATCGGTGAAAGTGACCGAATGACTCTAGTTTTCAAAAAGGAGGGTGCCGACGTTCATTTTCACTAATCCTCAAGCTATTTTAAAACAGATTAACTAGTGAGCTTAAAATACCCACTGCATAAATACGACGAGGGAGGGCGGCTTAGACCTCCACGTCGTTTTTATTTTTTTATGCTGTTTGTTTGCCGGGCATTACTGATTTTGATCATTTCGCTCTCTTTTAGAGAAGACAGCGAACGCCTACTGCGTCTTTTTTACCCTGAACCGTATCATTTTTATTTAGCTTTGATTCCCGTCTTACCCGCCTTTTTAGCGATGAGCTTGGTAAGTTACCGAAATACTATTTGGGCGGCTGAACGCCATTACTTATTTCGTATGCTGCGCTCGCTGATGTATCTTGCATTGTTAAGCGACCTAACGATACAGATGTACATGTTGTGGAGAATAGACTTTATGTTCTCGATGGCCCATGGCCTTTCTATCATCATTTGCATAATAGGGATATTCTATGTGTCTCGAAGCCGCTATCTGAGCTTCGCAGCTAAGGATTGGAGAGCGCCTTAATCTCTCAAATCAATGTGTCATTGAGGTATTTAGTGAGTTTTGCTCTGTTTTATCGCGTTGTTATAGTAATCCTCTACACTCACTTCACTACTATTAACTAGGCATTCATAGCATATTCCAGCGAAAGCAAAGGTAGAATTGCCCAAACTTAAAAATACGTTTGGAGCATCTTTGTCTGCATCGTCATAAATCCAAGCACCGCCATGTATACGCCGAAATGTCTCTCCAACATATGCACCGAATAAATTACATATTGTAAATACTGCTTTATCCTCTAGGGCCTGATCCTTGTATATGTTTACAAATGATTGGAGGCTAAGATCTACCTTTGAGATGCTTTGCGCACTGAAATCTAGCTCGATGTCGAATTCTTCCTTCGCAATTCTTATGGCATCATCAGCTGTATCAGACATTAATTTTAACAACTCTAAATTGTCCATATTTCCCGTTACCTTCTTGGTTTATTACGAAGGTAGAGTAATTTGCCTCTGTTGTAAAATAAGTTCGCTTAATAAACGCGTACCTGGTCCCGATTTGTCGGGTTGTGGGCAAACAAGGTATGTTGTCACGAGTTTAAATGAACTGCCTGTGACTTCTAGCCTATTTAGTTTTCCGGATTCAATTAAATGAGCAACTTTATGTATTGGGATCCAACAGAACCCAACATTTTGCAGTAAAAGATCGATGGCAGTATCAAACTGGCTTACGGTCCATCGGTTTTCAGACTTTAACCAGCCAGTTCTTTCCGATGGATTACTGGACGTGTCTTTAATAACGATTTGTAAATGTTGTGCCAAGCTTGATGGTGATAGAGGTTTTGGCTCGGCAGATAAAACGTGCTCAGGATGGCATACTAATACAAATTTCACCTCGCATAGCGGTTCACCCAGATAACCTTTGGGAATTGAGGGGCTGATGACTAGGTTTGCTAAGTTCTTTGTTATCGCCTCTTCGCTACCTGTAATAACCGTATCTATGAGCGTTAAGCGACTACCACGACTGTTTGGAAGGAACTGTCTCATAGCCGGAAGCAGCGCGTCTCTTGGGTATGCTAAGTCAAGAGCAAGAACAATTTCAGGCTCCCAATCTTGATGAATATTGTTGGCAAGTTCTTCTAAGGACTGAACATTTTGAGTCAGTTCTCGCGAGCGCCTTAACATCACCTCGCCGGCTTGCGTTAATACAGCCTTTCGTCCAATCACTTCTAGTAATTGGACGTCAAGCATGGTTTGCAGCTTGGCAACTGCATGATTTAATGAAGACTGGCTTTTATTCAAAGCTTGTGCGGCTTGTGCATATCCCCCATGGTCTACCACCGCTTGCAGAATACGCCATTGCTCTAACGTGGTTTTTGGTCGATACACACTAATTTCCTCTTAAAACTAATTTGTAGAGAATCGTCTCTTTCACCTTTTCATACCTTTGTCTATAAACCTATTCGCAAAACTACTAACAAATTGTAATTAGATAGACCGCTACTCAGTTTTGAAACGCCGGATTTGAGCTCATTTTAATTTATTTTAGCTCCGTAATGTGGCATAAAATTCCTTAAATATCGGAAGAACGAGGGGTTCTAACGGATTTGATTAAAAATAAGTAAGAATTTAATTGTAAACTGTTGTTTTAAGCATAGAGTATTTTATAAGAAACTACCTATTTGTTTAGTACTATTATATGAAATATACCTCGATCCTTCCGCTCACTGCTTTATCGGCAATAGCTTTAATCGGCATACTCGTAAACTTTGAAGTAATACCTCCAGGTATTGAACTTTTAAATTCGATGCAGGGG
>CBFHTO010000172.1:0-3237 GCA_965658765.1 Glaciecola sp.
CGTCAGCGTTTTGCAAATTTGTAGATTGCTAGCATCTCAGAAAGCGCATAAAAATGGAACATAAACCAATCAAAATAAAATGCCCTCTATATAATAAATAAGAGGGCAATCTAAAGTGACTAGTAATTTACTAAGCTCAGCCAAACAAAGGTCTTGCTCTAGTTTTTAATCACGATATTTTTAAAGCTACTGTTACCGGTTGGGGCACTTACGTCATGATCCATGATAAACACCATTTCGATTTGTTCAGCAGTGAAGTAGTTACCGACCGGTATTGAGAATTTTTGATACTCTCCTAATTGAGTGTATTTAAAATCGTTAATACCCCAATTTTGGCTACCATGCACCTGGAATGAGCGTTTACTGTCTAATGCATTACCAGGCAGAAAACCGATTCCATGAATTTCCCCTTCGCTTGTACTCTTAAACTCAAACTCAAGTACGGTATTTGGGGTAATTGGCGTATTCGCAAAAATCACTTTTTTCCAACGGTTCCCTTCCATCTTTACACCTAAGCCGTTGTTAAACAATTCGACAGTCCCTAACTTATCCTGTGAAGACAAGTGAGATAAGAATTCTTTATCATACCAATTAATTGCATCGGCAGGTGCAGGGGTATTATCTTCTGGCTCTGGTTCAACTTCCTTCTCATACACTCTCACATTCGAAAAGACGGCTTTAGCAGAGGCGGTTCGTCTGTCATCATCGGAGATAAACACTAAGCGGTCGAATACTCCTTGATAGAATAAGCCAACAGGTATGGCAATGCGCTGTGTACCTTTTGAAGGGTCATATGAATAAGTGGTATATCCCCAGCCTTGCGTGCCATAGACAGAGAAACTTCGGTTTCTATTGATATTGTTATCATTGTCGAAAGCAATACCTTGAATTTCACCCTGAGCGTCGCTCGAAAATTCAAACTCAACCACAGTATTCATGGTTACTGTGTAATCAAAATCGATGCTTTTCCAAGTATTGCCTTCCATTACTAGCTGGAACTGAGTTTCGCCAACCACTGCAGTGCCACCTGCGTCTTGAGAGCCTCCGTATGAGTTTATACTTGTTTCATTAAAATTGATGTAGTTTTGCTGAACAGGAGGTTCTGGAACTGGATCCGCAGCAGCCACTTGAATTTCGTAGAACTGCACGTCTTGACCTTGAGCGTTGAATACTGAAATTTGCACCGGTACTACACCGACTTGGTCTGCGGTAGGCGTCCATGTAATTGTTCCATTTTCGTCAACAAGCATGCCTTCAGGCGCAATATCTAGTGCAAACGTTACCGCGTCTAGAGCATCAACATCAAGTCGTGAATCGCTATCATACAAGTAAGCTTCACCGACTTTAGCTGCTAAATTAGGACTTGAGGTAATCTCTGGCGCTTGTACGGCAAGCTCAGAAATACAAGCGAATGGACCCTGTGCAGCTTGGTCAATGTAAGGTTGCATCTGAGCAATGCTGCACTCAGAAAAACGCGTTGAGCCATTTACTTGCGGATTCATAATAAAACCATTTGGTGTTGAAGAACAAGCAGTGCCCGATTGATTGTCATGAGGAGCGCCAAAGTTGTGTCCCAACTCGTGGGTAAAAATCAAAGGAGTTGATGTACCGTAACGCTGAGTGACACCTACAGAAGAGCTTCGGCAAAGGGAACCAACATAAGCAATTCCAACAGTGCTGCCATTCAGATTTTTACCGGAGAAGAGGTGTCTTAAACCTGGGTTTGTAATATTCTTGAGTCTAAAAGCGGTAATTAGGCTATTAGCGTCTGTTGATGTCAAAGTACCGTTATCACTTAGTGGTACAAGTTCGCTTAGTGTTAATTGAATATCTAATTGTTCTTTAAATATTCCGTCAGCCACGTTCAAATGACCTAGCATTTCGGCGTTTGCATCTGAGCTTGCAGATACAAACTCAGTATCACCAACAAGGGTTATCTTGATTTCTTTACTTGCATTTGTCTGTACCATTTGGCTTAGATTATTTACAAAACCAGAATAACCACCGGCACTTAGTGCTGTATTACCATGATTATGCAAAGCACAAGTACCGTCGTGCTCGATGTCATCAGCATTTACAGAAAAAGTTGTATTTTTTGGTAGAGTACGCAACGAGTAATTTTGAGAGCTTAACATCGGGGCAACTTTCTCGGCTTTTTCTACTAAAAATAATTGTAGGCCATTTGAGTAAGCACCTGTAACCACGCCATTAGCGTAGTTTAATCTAGCCCATGAACGATCCTGACCATCAATTTTACCTTTAAAGATCACCATCTCTGTGGCAAGTTTAGTAGCCTCTGAAGTCAGCTTACGATTTTCCTCTAATTTAAAAATGACGGTTCTTCCATTAATCCCGGCAGTAAAGGTCGCAGTGCCTTTCGAAGCGTCGTAATTTAATTGAGGTGACAAGATTGGTTCGGCAAAACGAATGGTCTCGTGGATACGATTCAGTTCAGCTTGAGTTGCAAAAGCTACAAGCAATATGGAAACACTTATGAGCGTGCGATTGAGAAATGATGAAAATAATGACATTTGCTTACCTGACTTAGTGAAATGTGTGCGCTTTTCTTTGAGTTTGGTTTAATGCACTCTGCGCAGTCACAAAAAATATCAATAACGAATATGCATATTTTCGGCTCTCACTTAACAATGATAAATATGGTTGAGGAGATAAACGTATCGACTGAGATAAGCAATAGACAACGATTAAGAGATTGGGCTGTGCAATCTAATTTAAGAGACGATTAGAATGCATAGTAAGCACATGATAAATATAAGTTTAAATAAAACGGCGCAAATCCACCTTGTGCTAAAGTATTATTGGTTAACGTGAGTATGGTATGTCGTAAAATATTGTTGTGGGTCGCCATGGACATAGCGAACTCAGTAGAAAATAAGATTTATCGGGATTGACAATTTAAGTAATCTGTTAAATTCGCATTTATAATTTCGACATAAAAAAACCGCCTTTCGGCGGTTTCTTCTTATTTAGCTTCTGGACTTTATTAGTCTAAGATTTTCGCTACAACGCCAGCGCCTACAGTACGGCCACCTTCACGGATTGCAAAACGTAAACCTTCGTCCATCGCGATTGGTGCAATAAGCTCTACTTCAAACTTAAGGTTGTCACCAGGCATAACCATTTCTACGCCTTCTGGTAACTCTACCGCACCTGTTACGTCAGTTGTACGGAAGTAAAACTGTGGACGATAACCTTTGAAGAATGGTGTATGACGGC
>CBFHTO010000173.1:0-3185 GCA_965658765.1 Glaciecola sp.
CACTGCCGCGGCGGACGGTACAGCTTGTGCGAACTGGATCATTGCCTCGGCTGCTTCGATTCTCTGCGTTGCGTACGCTGGTCCAGTTGTTACAACAACGTCATACTTAGACACGCTCAAGTCATTGATTTTTACATAAGTGTTTGTTTGCTCATCTAAAACCATTTCATTGAGTTTTACAAAATCCTCTGTTTCGTCAGTGAATTTCAGTCTAACTACTTGCTCGGTGTCCATAACTACAGGAATCATTTCAACCAACAACTTACCAACGCGGCGAATAGATTTTGATAAGTTATCGATAAACGCAAACGAACCGCGATCACCTTGCCTTTGTCTTGCAATAATTGCTTTGCCTGAAGTTTCTTGGCCTGCGGCACCTAACGAGGCGTCATACATGCCTAGCGTTGATTTGATTTTGTCCGTTGAGTTCATGCCAAGCGTAATCTCTGCCGCCGGCACTGCTGCAGGTTGTGAGCGCATTGGCCCGCGATCACCTTGATACTGTGGGTTGTATTTTAATATTGCATGGTTTTTGGTGTTCGCCGTTTCCCAGTCAGCTTCATAACCTTCGATCTGCTCGTCTGTACCAATAAACGGCGCTTTTGGCGCTAGTGCTACTGACTCTGTGGCCTGACTATCCCAATAGTTAGCCATGCGCTGGGCATCTTTGCTGTGACGAATTATTGAACGAAACATGCGCTTATCTTTGATTGTCAGGTATTTACCCCATACCGGAACAACTGGAATTGTGGAGCATGGCAATTCAATCGGCCCCTCTAATACTTCACGCCCTGTTATTTTACGCCAGATTACTTTGTGCGTTTTAACTTTTCGTGTTCTTACAATTCGCACGCCAGACTTTAAAAGCTCGTCTACTATCGGATCTATTTCATCTAAATAAACACTTCGGCCATCGCTCAACAACGCCATTTCCTTTGTTACTGGCTCGCGCTCGAAATATTCTGACACCTGGACCGCTTTTTCTGTGTACCATTCCTGGGTGTCTGAATTGTTCGGCAACGGGTCAGTGCTTGCATTTGGGTATTGTTTTTCGAATGCTGATTTTTCCACTTTCTCGTCAATAAATGCGTAATTCATATCAGAGTAATCGAGCTCTTTTGCAAACGGATCAAGCCGCACGCTGAATTGGTTTTCAATGTGATCAATGATTAACTCTTGCTCGAAGCCTTCATCTGTTGCGAAGTCATAACGCACTCGCAAATAACCCATACCAGATTCAACTGCAGCCTGAAACGCTATATCGTAGCTAGTTTCAGCATCGCAGTTGTATTCGATGTTTTTAATTAAACCGGTGAATACCTCGGCTAGCTCATAATCCTTATTGTTTGATGTGCTTGGGATTTTCAGTGTTTCTTGCTTTCCTTCGCTAGTCTCAACTCTTGTCACTTCCGTTGCACTAACTTTGATAGCTGGGCGGTTTTGTCGCTGATCCCCTAACACCTGATCAACAAATGTGGGCAAAACATTATTAACAAGGCAGGGTCGACCTTCGTTTTCTCGCTCAGTTCGCACACCTTCCGGCCATTGATCACCAGACAAAAATTTAAGGTCATCCTCGGCAGCTTCCCAATTATCTGACCAATAAGTGCTTGCATCACGCGAGCGCTGCAAAGCCTCTTGCATCACCGCGGAATCATCCACCTCTTTACCTGTCACGCGCTGCGCTGGCTTCTCGTAGAGCTGATCGATCTTTCTTGATTTCTTATTTTCTTTTTTCATATTCCGGCCTTTGTATGCTTTAGCTATTACCAGACGTAAACATCTGTTGCCGTTGTTCCTGTTGCAAGAATTTCATCAGCCAAACCGATCGGCAATATATCCACGCGATCCAAAAGGTTGCCCGTAATATTAAATACTTCGCCGCCCTGATATTTAATTGCAACCGTTCCACTCGTCCCGACCTGTAGATAATTAAACTCTTTGATTTTCACATCGTCAGCAGGTGTAACACTTCTAATTTGACCGAAATTTCTAGCAGACATAACCGCGCCCTTTTTAAGTTTATTTTCGTTTACTATACGTAATTATTTATTTTTGAGCAAAATATAATCAACCACCCATCCAGCCGCCTGTAGCAGGTCTTGCCGCCTTTGGTTTTTTCTTATTTAGTTTTTGTTTAGATAGTTTTTGAGCTTCTAGCGCCATCGCTCCGAACGAATCCGCACTATGCGATGCCCAGTCATGTTCAGGCCCCAAGCCAACGCCCGTTTGTGAGTGTTTCTTCTCGTGATACCAGCCAAGTGCTTCAATCCCAGACTCGCAATTTGTTTTATCAATAAATACTCGATAAAAAACCGCTCTTACCGCCTCAACTCGTTGCATCGCCGCGCCCGTGCCAGCGTTCGGCATTATCTCAACTTTATAGCCAGCCTTCTTCAGTTCGCTTTCATACGTCACGCGGTTAACAGCGTCATGCTTTACGCCGTCATGCGGCAAGTACATTTTTGTATTTGATCCGGTAAAATCGTTTTCTTCCATCCAGTAAACATGATCCTTTAGCTCTTGGCCTTGGGCTTCATAATGATTTATTACTCTAATCTCCATCCCAACAAACTGTACAAACCAAATAGAGCACAAATCAGCCTTTGCGCCCGTCCCGCCAATATCCCAAAAAGCATAGGTGTGCATAAGTGGGTCACGAGGAACAAAACCAATTCTTTTTTCTTTTCGTGCTTGCGCTAAGTTTTTCGCCCAATAGGCGCCGTCAGCCGTCTTAACATAACCGCCTTCCCAAATATGTTCGTAAGAGTCGGGTCGCTGGTTAAAGTCATCTAATCGCTCATTCTCTAAAACTTCTGGGAACCATGGATTATTATTATAATTCGCCTCGACAACAACTGAATTTTTTGGCGCGCCTTGTGGGCCACGAAATAACGTGTCTACCGCGTCAGTCTTTCTTGTTGGGTTCCACGAGAACCAAATTTCCGCACTAAACTCTTTTATCCCACTATCACGAATTGTTGGCCGCAAAAGCTCAAGCGAACGCTTGCTTAATGTTTGCGCTTCTTCACACCACGCAATACCAAATCCTTCTAATGACTTGATAGACTCCGCTGTGTGATCTTGCATACCCTGGAAGATTATAACGCCATCGCCTGGCGTTTCTATTTTATCGTTGAGAATACGAAAGCCTTTATTTTCAAGCCCGTATTTTTTGATTTTAT
>CBFHTO010000174.1:0-2936 GCA_965658765.1 Glaciecola sp.
CATTTCACCCCAGAACTTGAGGTCGACATTCTTACCTCTAGCTTGTTTCTCGTTTTTTACTTCTTGACTCAAAACATGAGTTAAAGAATCAATCACGATTACGTCATACTGAGAAATGAGTTCTTTGTCTCGAATGATCTCACGCACCTCCTTCATAGAAATGGGTCGCTCGTCACCAGTCTCAGTAAAAAATGCTGGTCGATGAAAGTTATTAATGAACTCATCATCTGGTTTTAATTGGGAGATTAGTTTACCGGCCGCCAACTCTGAATCAATGTAAAGAGTCTTTCCCTTGCGGGCCGCTGTTACGGATAAGCGAGTCTTACCAGCCCCAGACTCGGCATAAATAGCCGTAATAAATCCGTCAGTCGTTTGTTGCAAAGCGGTCTTGCCTTGCATGATTTGAAAATTTGTCATTTTATTTATGTAAATTATTAAGCCGTAATTCCTTCCGCTTTCTCAATCTCGTCCATGATTTTATCAAGGCCGTTGAGCATTTTGTAGCCGTGTCGGTCACAATAGTCTCGGTAACGGGTTCGTGCCCCTTTCCGTACTGTCACAATTTCGGTTTCTCGTGTCATATTATGTGTTGGTTAGTAAATACTTGTCTAATGATATTAATTTTGATAGAAAAATCAATCATAATCTCCGTTTTTTGTAGCGAGCATCTCTCGGTCGAGTCTTTCCATCATTCTGTCTTCGATTTCCTCTGGGGTTAGCTCGTCCAAGCTATCAAAGCTTTCTTCTAAGATTCGCATTGAAGTGTAGTTGATACGTTTCATGGTTAATTTGGTTTAAAGAATTAGAAATAGTGTCAAAAAAATTGGTTGGAAGTGTTGGTAAATCTTTGGCGATTTGGTCTGCTTCTTCGACAGCCGTATTGTTTAGTCGGTTCATAGTGTTGATGGGTTAAAAAATGTATCTAAGAAACTAGGTCGATTGTCACGGTACTCTGAGTCGGTTAGTCTTAATTCGACAATGGATTCAAACTGCTGGCAAAATTCGACTAAGCTAGGCATGTCTCCCCTATTGATTGCGCAGAGCATCAAGTAAGATAGGTCTGTTGGCGTTTTCATTACATCGCAAGCCGCACCAATTATCTTGAGTTCATCGCCATAAGAAAACATAATGCCTTCTTTGAAGTGATTAGCAGCGAACACCGCTAAACGGTTTTTAGCTAAAATCCCGTCAAAAATAATATCGAAGTCCGATTCTGTGATTTTCATAATTTCATTATAGTTATTTAGATAGTTTTTGCAAGTGTTTTTCTATGAATTAGCATCTGGTTGCGAACGCAAAACATATTTCGTGAAATAATCCCTGTAACTCACTGCCACCTTGTTTATATCGACAATGTTTATATCTCTAGCGTCATAAAAACCCGCCTCACAAATAAAGGCCGAACTATACAAGGTGCGAACGTAGAATTTTGCCTCTGTTTCGACAACCTCTCCTGTCTTGTTTTTGTAAAATATAGTTAAATTATCGAGCCGTACTGGTTTTGCTAGTCTTGGTTTCATGGTTTTAAATTAAATTATATTGCGTGTCGTGCTTGTCTTTAATCTTTTTAAGACTCGCTAACATATAGCGGTAGTGATTATCCGCCTCTTGCTTGTGTCGTGCGAGCCGCAAACACTTGCGGTAGTAGTCTGATACCTCTTGGCATTTTTCAGGGCTTGTACGGGCCAGTTTTAAATAGGCTTGATCTGTAGTATTCATTTTTTAGGTTGTTTAGGTAATAAAGATTTTCTGGCTCTTAGGTCTGCCATTGCTTTTCGATGTGTTTCTTTGTCGTATAAGTCGCGATAACGCCCCTCGGCCCACCGTTCACGCCTTTGTTTTTTAGCTATTTCGTACTTTTCAGGGTTTACGGCGAATATTATTGTGCGCTTGCTCACTCCCCAAAGCCTAGCAAGTTCGTTGTAGCTGGTGTTTGAAGTTTTATAAGTTTTTCGAATTTCTTTTTTATCGCTTTCGCTTAATTTTTTGCGCTTGCTTAATTCAAAAGGTATTTTCTGTCTGTCCTGGTAGTTTGTGGCCATATTTAATTTAAAAAGGTAGTGGTATCTCGCCATATTCAAACTCTTCAAAATCTAATCGAAAAGGTTTATTTTCTTGAGAATTCCAATTTTTGCACCAATCTAAAACCTCTTTTTTTGTTGCAAAGGTTATGTGCATTACACCTAAGTCGTACCAGTAATAGGCGGTTATTTTTTTATTCATTTTATTTAATAGTTAAGGTAATATCGTAGGGCTCTAAGTCTAAACCGTAGTCAAAAGCTATGCCGTAGGGTGCAAATATTGATTGCCATAAGATTAGTTCTTGGTTTTCCCAAGCGTCATTTTCATCGTATTTTTGCATGAACACGTCAAACAGTAGTTTGGCTTCTGGTGCTAGAGCGTTTAAAAATTTCCGGTAATTGTCACCGTTGTAATTGTAGATTTTCATTATTTTAAAAGTTTAAATAAGGGTTTTTACTTATAGTTAATTCGCTTGCCGTTAAATGCTTAAATTCTTGTAAATAAAGCCAAACAGCGGATTTTTTAGGATAGTCTATAAATTGTTTTTGTGTTTCATGAGGGTGTGCCGTTTGCCATATAAAGTAAGTTTTCATTTTAGTTTATTGAGAAAGAAATCCTTTGGCAATAGCGTCGACTTGATCGTTTGCAAGCCCTCTTTGCTTTAAAAAATTAGCAAAGTTCTTATTCTCGTCTTTAAGCGTGTCGAGCTCGTCTTGTGTGGCCAAATATCCCACTTCAATGCCAAACTCGCCTTTATGAGCTTCAATATCTTCAATTGAGTTTGGTTCTCCCTCGGTTTCATCATCGTATAATAAAAAGAGTTCTAAGCCATTTTCTATGCTCCATTGAGCAATGGCTTGCTCTTTTGAGATTAAAAGCCATACGAAGCCGTCTTTTGTGATTTTCATAGTGGT
>CBFHTO010000174.1:2946-3185 GCA_965658765.1 Glaciecola sp.
AGCTGTGAAAACAAGCCCTTGTTTTTTCATGTTGTTAATTAAAGATAGTAGCCGTTTGTATTGTGAGTGATTAGCGGTAAAAACATAAAAAGTTCGTCCGTCATCAAAATTGATTGTGGTAATTTCTGTTTGCATGGTGGTTTATTGGTTAAAAATTAGTTCTGCTAGTTCTTTATTGTCGCGCTTTAAAAAGTCTTTTTCACTTAATTCAATCTCTTTTATCGTTTCATCAAAATATG
>CBFHTO010000175.1:0-3138 GCA_965658765.1 Glaciecola sp.
CTGTCAGTCAGCAAAAACAGCCGAATGAACAAACTAAATTACACTCGGTTTCCAGCAAATTTCATTCATTTGTACACATCAAATAGTGATGTGCTTACTATTATTTATAGAATAATTTTCCAAATACGCTTGTATACGTTAGCTATGTCAATAAGCAACAATTCTGATTCAGTCGAATTTATAATCAAAAGAGGCTATTATTTTTGGAGAGGTGAGATACGCGTTGTATACGATAATATTAAGCTAGGTACTCACGGTGCAGATTAATTTGAAGCTGTTGTTTCTCGCTCCAATAACACCATGACCTGCCCAGCTCCTCCATGCACGCTACTACCGTGGTTAACCGTGTGAACTTTCCAGCCGTCTGCAGCATATTCATTAAGCATTTTATCGAGCTGGAATTCTTTATCATATTTGTCTTTTTTGCCCCAACCCGAAATCCACGACACATCGCTTTTTAGAACAACGGTCTTGTATTCGTAGTTTACTGAAATAGTCGGCTCAATATAATCCAAGCTAGACAAATCAATCGAAAAAGTCGCTGCGAGCGCTTTTTTTGACTGCAGTGATACAACACCTTCTTTTTCTATTCGTTGAATGGTTCTCAAATTGAGTCCCGAAGATATTGCTAATTCTTCTTGCGACCATCCATGGTCGCGTCTAAGTTGAACAACTTGTTCCGAATCAATTTTCATCTACTTCCTCTTTTTGATTGTACTTAAACATCGCAATAGCCAATGAGAGTCCAATCGCAGCGGCCGCTGTGTAATTGCTAATTGAAGCACCGACTGACAATGTAAACCCTAGCAGGAATAGCCCACTCATTATAATACGCGTTTTTTTACGTAATCCTCTAGACTGATTTTGCTTCATCGCTTTGTCCGCTTGTTAAAAACTTTACGCAATTTGAACTATTTTCAGTGTCACAGCCACGACATTTCGGCGTCAGCTTTACGACAGCAAACCTTTCTACATGATTTGAAAGAGTTTATCTGCACTAAACTGTCACTTTAGCTTGCGCCTGTAAATATAACTTTCGCGATTAACAGAGGGTTGTATTGACGCTATCTAGAAAAAAAATTGATATTAGCATGACCGAAGTACATAAATTGGGATTAACATATATATAAAACCGTTGATTGCTTCAGTCTTAATATTACTGCTAGCAATTGGCACTTACGCTCGTCGCTACTGTAGTACTTAAAAAGTGCCTTGCCTAAATCAGTATAAGACAAATTAACACTATCGACGAGGCTCTGCACCAGCGGTATTAAGGCTCAAAATACCATTTATCAATTGCATCTGCGATTTGAGCACTGTCGATTGACACATTGCTGCACATAACAAGATTCATAAACTGCTTTTCAGGATATCTACGATACATTATGTAAGCACCTAACCACCCTCCTGAGTGGGCAGCTTGAACTCCGTAGTCTGTGTTAGAAATCACTTGGCCGTTTGCATAAAACATGTCTGCACCTTCATCTGGGTTCATCGTAAGAGGACTATTCGCCAGCATAAATTTTTGTATGAGTGCTTTTGGCTTACTACCCAGTTTTGGACTATAAAACTGAGCGTCCCATTTCTGCATGTCGCCTATAGTGGTATGCAATCCGCCATCTCCTACCCAAAACAGATTGGTCATATTGTTTTCATACTCTCCGTCATTGTTTTTTGCATAACCATAAGCTCTATTTTTGACTATCTCTGTAGGGTGATCTGCAAAGAAAGTATCGCTCATACCTAAGGGCTTAAAGATATGTTTTTCAGCAAACTTACGCAGCGTTAGGCCACTCACTTCTTCGACCAAAATGGCGAGCATGACATAACCCATGTTGCTATATCGCCATTTTGTATTGGGCTCTAGTGCCAATGGCAGAGTCTTCACTAAGGCATGAAACTCAGCAACGCTTAAATAGTCTTCGTTACCTATTCTAAATGGGTGACCAGATACCGCTTTAAGATCCAGCGCACCTTTCGGCACAACATAGTCTTCAGGCACGCCAAAGCTTGAAATCATATCGTAGTCACCCATACCTGCTACGTGTCCTATTATGCTCTCTATAGATACGCGTTTGCCATAATCAGGTAAATCAGGCACATAAGCTTTGATATCGTCTTTTAAATCTATTTTGCCTTGGTCTGCCAATAGATGCACCGCCATCGCGACAAATTGCTTTGATACTGAAGCCATTCGGTGGACGTTGTTATCTGACATGGGCACATTTAGTTCGGCATTAGCCAGCCCAAAGCCCTTTTTGATAAGAGGATTTCCTTTCTCGTAAACGCCTATGGAGCATCCGGGCTCTTGCGCTGGAATGAGTTCGGAGAGTGTTTTATTGAGTGCAGAGGTATCTGGTGTGTTTGCAAAGCTAAAATTATGGAACACTACAATTAACGTTAAAGCCGCTAAGTTGCATAACATTTTCATAAGCATCAGTATCCTAAAAAATAATGGGGCGCAGACAGCTTGGAGTTTTAACGATAAGGTTAAGTACGAGCACTCAAGGCGATTATAAGAAAACTGCTACCATAAGGCCTAAATTAATCATTCTGTTCTGGGTAAGACCCAATCAGGTCGCACAAAATGGCACGTATAACCGTTTGGAAGTCGCTGCAAATAGTCTTGATGTTCGGGTTCTGCTTCCCAAAAATCAGTCACTGGTTCAACTTCGGTAACCACTTTACCTGGCCATAAACCCGATGCATTCACATCTTTAATGGTGCGCAATGCCTCTGCTTTCTGTTGTTCGTTAACATAATAAATGGCTGACCGATACGATCTACCACGATCATTACCTTGGCGGTCAACTGTACTGGGATCGTGTATTTGAAAAAAGAATTCCAATATTTTCCGATAAGTAAGCACCGAATCGTCAAAAACAATTTCGATGCCTTCGGCATGGTCGCCATGATTTTGATATGTTGCGTTAGGCACGTCACCACCTGTATAACCCACTCGAGTTGAAATAACACCGTCCATTTTGCGTATTAAGTCTTGCATACCCCAAAAACAGCCACCGGCTAATACTGCTCGTTGTTGCGCCATAATCACCTCTTTTCTACTGAATGAATGTAAGCCTCGCAGGCTTCGCTTATCATGTCTAATTTGGCCGTAAATCGCATAAGCTGAATTTA
>CBFHTO010000176.1:0-3127 GCA_965658765.1 Glaciecola sp.
GACAAATCTTCAAGAAGTTCTTTAGCACGAACTATATCATCAAAGAACTCACTTTCAGTTTGGCGGTCTGCTTTTTGGTGGGCAAACCCATGACTTGCCAATTCATGCCCTGCAGAAACAATATCATGAACGATTTGAGGATTTTCTTTTGCAACACAGCCTAAAGTGAAGAAAGTGGCTTTGACACCTCGCCTTTCAAATATTTCCAACACTCGACCGGTGCTTTTGGCAACACGGGATTCAAAACTGCCCCATTGTTCAGTTGATATAACACTATCAAAGGCAGCAACTTGATAATAATCTTCAACATCCACAGACATTGCTAATTTTTTTTGCTTGAAATCCATTTCTACTATCTTCCTTGTCCAAATAACACTGTCTCGACAGTTCTCAGCAACACCAAAATATCCAACAAGAAGCTTTTGTGCTTTATGTAATACAAGTCAAACTTTAACTTCTCAAAGCTGTCTTTCTCACTTGCGCCATAGGGATATTTAATTTGTGCCCAGCCGGTTAATCCTGGCTTCACATAATGCCTAAATTCAAAAAAAGGAATCTTCTTGGCGAGTTCATCTACAAATTCAGGCCTCTCAGGTCTCGGGCCAACAAATGACATTTCGCCACGGAAAACGTTAATAAGCTGAGGAAGCTCATCTATACGGTATTTTCTTAAATAGTTGCCGACTTTAGTAACTCTAACATCATTTTTGCTAGCCCATTGAGCGCCATCTTTTTCAGCATTTTTCCCCATACTTCTGAATTTTACTATCTCAAACAGATTGCCGTTTATACCCACTCTTGTTTGACGATATAAAAGTGGGGCTCTATCTCTTCTTCCATCATCAAAATAAATAGCAACAGCCGCAACCAGCATCAATGGCCATGTTAATGCAAGAACAAAAACTGCAAGAAAAGCATTAAAAAAGTAATTGAATAAACCAAACCCCTGGCGACTGAAATTAAAGCCATCGCTTGTCAACATCCATTTCGGATCCATTTTTTCAACAGCAATTTGACCCAACTCAGACTCTATGAAGTCTTCAAGTTCAACAACCTCAACACCCGACATTTTCATATGCAAAAGCATCTGTTCAGGTACGACATCATCTTTATCGTTCGCTAATATAATTATATCAGGCTCTGCTTTCCTAATTTCATTACAAAAAAACTGAAAATTAATAAATGTTTTAACATCCTCTTCTTTTTTAAGCTTCCCATTACAAGATCCCTCACCCTGCTCTTTAAAGCTATAAAACCCTAAAAATTTAAAGTTTTTTCTATCAACACGCCGTCTAAATCGCTCGGCTATAAATAAAGCCCTTTCACCTGCACCTACAAACAAAACTTTTCGCTTATTTCCGTTTGACTTATGCACAATTAAATAGCGAACTAAGGTTTGAATCAGTGATTGTAATACTATAATTAATACGGCTGCGCCCAACACATTCTCAAAAGAAGCACTGGTGTATTGCTCTCCTAGTATATGTGTAGAAAATTTTGATGGTAACAATTGAAACAGAACACCCAGCATGAGCGAAGATAAACTTACACTAATAAAGGAACGACGTAGCACTCCTCGCGTGTTTTGCCTAATTTTCAGGTCGTACATGCCTACCGAAAGGTTGACTGACAGTATTGATGAGCCAACAACTAAAATAATGGCTAATGGGAAGTTGTTAAATATGCACAACGACAACAATAAAGTTATTGCCAATGCATCAAAAAACATTAAGCTAAGCGGTATTCGCTTTTTCTTGGGGCGATAAGACATTTAAATTCCTTTTTAAATAATTAATCAATCCTTTGATGTTTTGAATAGTATCAAATAAATAATAAAGAGAACAGAATTTATTGAATAAAAATATAAATACTATTTTATATGTATTGAGATTATGTTTTTATTTATGGTAAGATAGATTCTTATCAGTAGGCATTCTCATTTATGGCTTCTGATTCATTCATGGATGATAGAGCATGCTCTACTAATAAAAGGATTTATTATGAAAGACCTTCAAGCAAAGATTACGTTGCTTTCTATATATGCATCTGGCATATGGAATAACAAGCGTTACATTATACTTTCAATGTGGATAGTTTGCTTTGTTGGGTGGCTAGGCGTTTCCACGATGCCAAACCAATACAAATCAAGCACCAAAGTACATGCGGACACCAAAAACATCTTGAAGCCACTCCTCAATGGCTTAGCTGTACAGGGGAATACTGATGAAGAGTTGGCGGTAATATCAAAGACACTTTTGAGCAGACCTAACCTTGAGGCTATTGCACGTCAAACAGACATGCATCTTCAATATCCTACAACGTTTGAATACGAGGCGATGCTAAAACGTCTTGCGAAAGATATCGAAATAAGAGGTAATCGTTCAAAAGTATACGCCATCTCTTACAAACACAAAGATCCGGAGATGGCAAAAAAGATTGTTGAAGCAACTCTCCAGAAATTTACGGATTCTATAGCAGGGCAAGCAAGAAAAGAGAATAATTCAGCAACAGACTTTCTTTCAGAGCAAATAGAGGCATTGAAAGTGAGGCTTGTTAACTCTGAAGAAAGACTAGCTGACTTTAAACGTGACAATCAAGATTTACTCCCTAGTCGTGGGAATAACTATTATCAAAATGTCGCCAATCTTAAAAAAGCAATTAAAGATCTTAACTTTGATTTGCGGGAGAAGGATGCAGAAATCGCGTCTTTGAAAATGCGATTCAAATCGATAAATACTAAACAAGATGGAGACGAAGCCCCATTTACCGTCGGCACCAAGTACGACGCAAGACTAAATAGTTTAAAAACTTTTCTTGATCAATTGCGAATAAAATATACTGATGAGCACCCAAACATCATTGAGATTGTTCAAAATATAGAATTTCTTGAAGGTAAGCGCAATAAAGAACAAGAACTCATCTTGGCTCAAGCAGAAAAAGGTGGAATTACACAGTCTGTGGATGGCGAAAATACAGCTATCCAATCATTGTCAGTTAGAATCGCAACGCTTGAATCAGAGAAGCAAGCTATCAATACCCGAAAAGAAGGGTTAAATGAACAGCTTTCTTATTTGCAATCTCAATTAGACCTCATACCAAGAATAGAAGCTGAGCTTGTCGCTTTAAC
>CBFHTO010000177.1:0-3126 GCA_965658765.1 Glaciecola sp.
CCCTTTTATCTAAATGGTAAAAGGGAGTGCCACCCTCAGTAACAAAAGTAATAATCGAAATGTCATGCCCTCTTTCGGCGAGCTTGGAACATATCATACATAAAACTTTTTCCGCTCCGCCAACAGCCCCATTCAGATGTTTTATGACATATACAAGTTTCACCGGTTTTTCCTAGATGCCAATTTAGTAAAAAGTACTGACCATTTGTCGAATATTACGCCTGGTCGATACTGCAAAACAGACTTCCTTGCCTCTCTGCCTGCTTGCTGTCTAAACGTATCATCATCAATAATTTGCTGAATAGTATTGGCAAAAGCTTTTTCATTATTGTCGCTCAATAATCCATTAACCTTATTTTTTACTAGTTCATTAACGCCAGAGGTAGTTGTTAAGCCAATAACAGGTAAACCATAGCTCATTGCCTCTACTACAGCATTTGGAAACCCTTCCCATAACGATGGAAAAACCAAACATGCACTTTGAGAATACCAATTTTCTAAATCAGTGACTGCGCCTATTAACTCAACGCGTTTTTCCAGACCCAATTTTGAGATTAAATCCTCAACTTCCTGTCTTTGTTCTCCATCACCAACCAGTGTCAATACCCACGTAGGATTTGCCTGTGCGATTTTTGCAAATGCTCGAAGCAGAAAACTTTGATTTTTTTGATATGACAATCGCCCTACGTGTAATAAACGCGTTGGAGATATAGGGCTTTCATTTGGAAATGGCGGATTTTCAATGGGAATGACTGGATTAGGAATAACAATGAATTTATTTTGTAGTGCTTCACCGTATTTTTCACGGTAGCTTTCAAACTGCAGCGTAATGCAATCAGCTGTTTTTAATGCAAATTCAGCTCGTTTGCGAAGCTTATTACCTGATTGCACAAAATTAAAAAGGTCTGGAGAATTTCTTTCAGCTGCGATTGTTGGTATGCCCAAACCAAGCATTGCCACCTTTGCCGTAATATATGAGCCTACTTGAAAACAAATTGCCACATCTGCATCAAAGACCTTCGTAAAGGTTCTGATTTTCTTTAAACGCAAAAGTCTTGTTTTCAAATTGGCGCGCTCAAAAGGAGAACCAAGATTCAACTTCATCCATTTAATTGACGCATTCAAAGGATAATGAGACTCGGCATCTTCAGGATCCCATGTTATAAGGCCCACTCTGTATCCTTTATCTACCATCTGATTCATGAGCAAAGAGGCCATACGCTCAATACCACCCGCCATTTGATGAAAGTTTCTGCATACAAAAAGTATTGATATTTGATTTGATTCGTTCATTTTGTATTAAGCCTTCATCCTAAGCTCATGAAAAAAGCGCTTAAACGCAGAGGATAAAAAATGACGGCTTGTACGCAGTGGATATAACATCAGAAGCTTAAGCAGCACTATCAACGCTAGGCTATCTTTTCCCGAAAAATGCTTATATCTCAATTCAGTCCAGAGTTTCATATATTCAAAACTATCGGATTTTTGTAAGTAACTTTTATATTTTTCAAGTAAGGTTAGGGTACTTTGAAATTCAGAGTAAGCACTTTTTTCAGAGCCGCTTGTTGCATATTGAGTCAGCACGGGATTTTCAATACCGATAAAGTAACCATTTTTAAATGCAAACCTAAGTGCCAAGTCAATATCTTCTTGTCGTCGTAAACTCACATCAAACCCCCCCATATCTTTGATATTCTTCGTCCTAGTCATCAGTGAACAGGTGGGCGTGCCCGCCCCGTAAACTAAGTCTTTTTTACGTTGATTAAAGAGTAGATAATTGGCTACATCTTCTCCATGCGGCATAAGCATGGAGGACCCAATAGCCGAAAATGGCATAACATAACCGTTTGGATAAATTCGTTTGCCTGAACAATAACAGGCAATAATTGCACTTTTAACCTGCTTTTCAACCGACAGAATCTTATTAACTTGCAAACTTAACCGGTCGGGTTGGCTGACGTCGTCATCATCAAAAAAAGCAATAAACTCTCCTTTTGCCTCATTTACAAGTGTATTTCTAGCATGCGCACACCCCTGATTTTTATCATGAACAATAACGGTTAACTTATCTTCCGATAATGCCATTTTAGATAAGATATCTACGCTGAAATCTGATGACCCATCATCTACAACAATGACTTCAAATGCAGACCAATCTTGATTGAGTGCACTTTCGACGGCCCTTTGAATACTGTCCTGTGCATTGTAGCAGGTTATTCCGACTGTGATTAACGGTCTATTGTCACAATAACGACTTGATGATAGTCGTGAATCTTTGCTGATGTTAATATTACCGCTAATGCCCATCAGTAAAGTAACCTACGATAAATAGCTAAATGGCTTTCTACGACTTGTTCGATGTTAAATTTATTTTCAGCCATAACTCTTGCACTTCTTCCAATGTCTTCAAGCAGTTGTGGATGTTCAATAAGATAAGCAAGCCTCTCCACCAAAGCATCGACGTCCCTAGGAGGAACAATAAAGCCAGTTTTGTCTTTTATTATAGCGTCACGACAACCTGGCATATCAGTAGTAACTACAGGTCGGCCACAGGCGGCGGCCTCTATAAGCACTTTGGGCACCCCCTCACCATAATATGATGGGAATACAACTATGTGGCAACGTTTAAAAATACCTGGTACATCTGCACTGAAACCGATTACATCAACAATACCCTCTTTCTTCCATTGCTCAATCTGTGCCAAAGATATGGCGCTCGGGTTACCATAATCCGGCTCTCCAACAAGCTTAAAAGTGACCATAGGATATGTAGATTTAATTCTTCGCGCCGCCTCTACGTACTCTAGTACGCCCTTTTCTTTTAAAAGTCTAGACGCTAAAACTACCTGAATCGGGGTCGGTGGGAGAGTTGTCGCTTGTATTATTTGCAAATTAACGCCTGAACCGCTGATTAACTCAGTTTCAGCATCGTTAATTTTGAGAGAGGCGCACAACCTTTTCTTATCATCATTATTTTGAAAGATAAATATTCTATTACAACCAACTGTAGCAAAGCGGTACAGAAATAGAATGACGTTTTGTCTGAGTTTAGCAACAAATCCAGTATCAACAAAAACAGACCCAAGTCCTGGTATGGCAAAGACTGTAGCTGGTATTTTTAACCAG
>CBFHTO010000178.1:0-3097 GCA_965658765.1 Glaciecola sp.
CATGTTCGGCGGCGAAGCCGCCTGGACCTCCGCTCCGGCGCTTCGCGCCTACACTGCGGCCCATGTGCACGGCGTTGAGGCTGTAGAAAAACCTCGTAAATATCACTTTTCTTCGAGAATTACGCCCTTCAATATTATAAAATAGCGCTACTATCCCATTACTGGTTTTCAAGATGGCTCGCTATAAAAATTACGATTTAAACCAAAGTAAATTAATTCCTGTTGTTTTTTCCGATCAAATTACTCGCGGTTCGTTTGAGTACACAATAAATATATTGGTTGATGAACACTTGGATATGTCTATCTTTGATGAGCGTTATTCCAATGATGAGGGTGGCCGGCCTGCTTATGACCCCTCGCTATTACTCAAAATTATTCTTGCTGCATACGCGCGGGGTTTTTCGTCCAGTCGTGATATAGAGAAGCTCTGTCGAGAAAATGTTGTCTTTATGGCCTTGTCCGCCGATACCCAGCCACACTACACCACCATCGCAAAATTCATCGCTCAAATGGATGGTGTTATCCAGCCTTTATTTACTGAAATCCTAATGGTTTGTGATCAGCAGGGTTTAATTGGTAAAGATATGTTTGCCATTGATGGTTGCAAAATGCCGTCCAATGCCTCCAAAGAACACTCTGGCACTCACGCTGAAATGACCAAAAAGCAAAAGAAAATTGACCGTGCCGTTAGGCGCATGCTCAGTAAACATCGAGAAGAAGATCAATCACCGCAAGAGAATGATCACACTCGTCGTGCCGCGGAAGAAAAAAATATTGAAGAATTAAGAAAGGCGTCGCGCAAGATAAAAAAGCACTTAAAGAGCTCTGAGGAGCGACTAGGCCTGAGCGGTAAAATAGTGAAAGGCAATATTACCGATAACGACAGTGCTAAGATGAAAACGTCTCACGGTACTATACAAGGCTATAACGGTGTTGCCGCGGTAGACAGCAAGCATCAAATTATTGTGGGTGCCGAAGCTTTTGGGCAAGGGCCAGAGAACAATCTTCTCAAACCTATGATCGACAATGTGGCTAATAACCTGGGCAAAAGATATACCCGCACCACTAAGGTAACAGCTGACTCAGGCTTTCATTCAAAAACCGCGCTTGAAGACTGTTTCGAGAATAAGATAGATGCTTATGTTGCTGATGGCAATTATCGAAAACGCGACCCTCGTTTTGCGGACAGAGATCGTTACCAGCCAAAGGAAAGAAAGGCCAAATGGTTTGTCGCCAGCGACTTTGAATACGATAGTGTAGCCAATAGCTGCCGATGCCCAGCCGATAAGCCAATGTGGAGCAGCGGCAAACGAACCATCAATGGAAATGATTACCAGAATTTTACAGGCTACCTGAATGATTGTAAGCATTGTCCGTTGCAGCAACAATGCATGCGTAAACCACCAAAAGTCTATGGCAGACAAGTTTCAATAAAACGTAATAACAAAAAAACAGATGTGCTTAATGTTATTGATCGGATGAAGATCAAAATAGACAGCGATAAAGGCAGGCATGTTTACAGCCAACGGCTAGGTACGGTTGAGCCCGTATTTGGCAATATTAATACCAACAAGAGATTAAATCGTTTCAGTTTACGTGGTAAACCCAAGGTCAATGCGCAATGGCTGATGTATTGCATGGTGCATAATGTTGAGAAAATACAACGGTACGGCGAGTTGGCTTGATAGATAGCCAAAAAGCGCCTGTTAGGGCATTATTAACCCATTAAATAAAAAGGAAGGTTGTTTTTAGTCCTTAAAACAAGAGCAAGGATCCGCATTACCGACTTTATGCATTTCTTAGATTTTTGTTTTTGTTGGGTTAATCTACAGCCTCGTTAAGTGTGATTAGGTTAGGAACAATGGTAATACGCGAAGCAAACTCAGAAGACGCTATGGCAATTGCCAAGGTCCATATCGATTCATGGAGATTTGCTTATAAAGGCATTATTGAAGACCAAATTCTAGATTCCCTCGATTACAATAAACGGAGCGAAAATTGGAAGCTAGTACTGCAAGACAACTCTCTCCCTATGTTTGTAGCTGAGTCCATCGAAGGTGAAGTTAAAGGGTTTATTCATATTTCAGCGTATCGAGGGGATGACTTAGCCTCCTTTGGTAGTGTTGGTGAAATAACATCTATATACATTCGCCCAGAGGTAATTGGCACTGGTTTAGGTTATAGCTTATTTCAAAAGGCAAAAGTATCTCTGGTAGAAGCAGGGTTTAATAAAATTGTTTTGTGGGTACTTGAAAAGAATAAGCTGGGCGCGGAGTTCTATAAACGGTGTGGTATGAAACCAGATAATGGTAAAACCATTCACCCTAAGACTGGTCTAGTTGAATTGCGATATGCGATGTCAGTCTAACCCACTTAACAAAAGCGTGTTGTGGATTAGTTTCTGCTTCGCGCCAACTAACCACAAACGCAAACGTTATAGCTAAAAAACGCACAGAAGTTAATCGTATAATTGAGTTTTATAAAATTAGCATCAAACAGGGAGGAGTCATTTATGCAGAAAGTTGTCGAATTCAAAGAGGTAAGTTTTTGGACTAGCCAGCCCAATATTCGCAGTCTTAATCAGAAAATAGAAGAACTGAATCGAGATGGATTTAATGTTGTCTCTGTAATTCCGAATACCGGATTTTCTGGAAGAGTTACTTCCTATACTCTATTTGTTGAGACAGCTAACTAACAATAAGGTCGAGGTTTTTCTTGGTTTTAGTTACAGGTTTTTGTTTGAAGTTAGTTGCTATCAATTTTGGAGTGCCTGTCCTATAATTTTTCGGTCTCCTTTGATGCAGGCGTTAGAAGTATCGAGATATGAGTGAAATTGAATTCCTGAGTTTTAACCAAGTGAGCCCGGAAAATTTCATGGGCATAGTCAATGAAGATTCTGTGAGGACACATTTAATTGATCATCCATATTTTGGTGCCATTAGCCTCCAGTCGTGGATGGAGGATAAAATTAAAGTGGATGCGATACAGGGCTGCCGTATCCGGGCAGTTTATATAGATGGGGTATTGGCCGGGTGGTGTGGAATTCAGCCGGATGATAATGGTTTTGAATTAGCGATTGTTATCTCACAAAAATTTT
>CBFHTO010000179.1:0-2988 GCA_965658765.1 Glaciecola sp.
TTGATGTACTTGTAATAAAATTGATTCAATTGATGGGATGGTGTTCATAAGCTTCCTTACTTGTTAATTTTTCCCAATTATTCCTTTAAGAAATTAACTCTACCATGAAACATCTTGTCCCTCCCCCAATAACAATTAAAAAAGAGGGGGGACAATTAGTTTCATGTTTTACGACTACCTCAGCTTCTATTATTCCACTTATCGAGAAAATCGATAGGTCAAATGGGACCGGCAAATAGCTCAACTATTTGAATAATTAATCCGGAATTTTTAATTCCAATTAAAGAGGAATTTAACATGCCAAATACTCATGACATGTCTAACGACGAACTAGACCTTTGGTCTGACATTAACAACCCAAACAATGATGCTGATATGGACGACTGGGCTGACGGTCATAACCCAAACAACGATGATTACTTAGGAGAATAAAATGAACTTAACTAAATATGTAGAAATGGGACAAAATCCAAACTGGCCAAGCCGTACAGGAAATCCTTCAGGACCTGGTAGGGGGAATAATCCACCTAAAGGTAAGTAAGCTCAAAGGAAACAGAAACATCTCTGTTTCCTTTAATTTGAACAATAGCAACCAAGTATTTTTAAATGCATATTATTCTATAAAAATAATGTTTAGTGGTTACTAGACAACTTATACTAGCCCTTTAAGGTCAGGCTCCAGGTTTACCTTCAACTGTTGATTTTGCCTATCGCGATGAAGCCTTCCATTGTAATTTGAACACTCTATTCCTTCAGTTGATGCTTTTGATTCAAAAGCTAAAAATATTTTTAATTCAGGTGGATGTAGAGATCCAATCGAAGTGTTAATCGAAGCCAACGTTCTGTATCCAAGCTTTTCCACCTCATTCAAGAGCAAAGCAATATGCAACACATTATCTAAGAAGAACGGCAAAAGTGCAGAGATAATATGATCAACCTCACTTATTTTTTTGGTACCGGATAAAAATGAGTGCCTAAGAAACTCTTTAAGGTCATTAAACATTTTAATTCTTGTATCGTTTACTTCATCAGAAGAGCCACGGGTTAGTAACTGAATAAGTCCTGCTAAATCACTGTGCTGGCAAATTATCTGACTCGCGAAGATAGTCATCAAACTATTACAATAAGTGATCATTTGGTATTCAGAACCAGCTAAATGTATTTTTAATTTATTTAAAGCTTCTAATATTTTCTGGCCTTTTTCATCAGAAGCCTTTAAATCCACAGGGCCTATATCAGCATCAATATTGACGCTCTTCAAATGTAGAATATTTCCGATTATGTGGTTGGCAGGTAGCTTATGTCGCTCTGCATATCTGAGCTCTACATTAACAACAGGTCTTTGTTGTATAGCGTATAAAGAATGATTTAAAGATAATTGATAAATGCTAGATTGAACCCCAAAGAAACCAGATAGCCCAGGAACAACTTGGATTATTAACCCCAAAGATCGCAAAACCTTTGTTATGCGCTTTATTTTAGCAACTTTAAACCCAACAATATTTGATAAGTTACTTCTAGTTAACCCTAATACCATTCCATATTGGTTGGCTTGACTTAGCAATACCTCTAACAGTAATACACAGTCATCTGTATTAACAGCATATCGCTTATCTTCTTCAGGCAATGTATGCGTTTCGTATAGCTCTTTTAAATTTGTTTTAAAATCGTCGTTTTGAATTTGAGCTATTAATTCTTGATGGGCTGAGTTGGCTGGTGCGAATGAACTTACTAATTTAACGCCAGCTTCAGATATTTGATATCGATATTTCGCTACACCCTTATCCTTAAAAATATCGTCAATTTTTTCCTTGATAACTAAACCAGACTCAACTAACAACTTTAAGTATTTGCTAACCGTAGATGGTGGCATCGCAAAGTTGTCAGCAATTGCTTTGTGAGGAACAGAGAAAGTAAGATCTGGATAATGTGCTAATAGTTTCCTTAAAAAGAGCTGAGGCTTCGCACCTAAAATGCCTTTGTTCATATTCACTTTCCTGCAGATAATATTCGATATTCCTGGCAATATAATGAAGCACTAGCTCTTAAAACACAAATAAACTATAGTTAATTTATATTGCGCATCACTTTGCGTATTTGTACGCAGATTGATTATCGGAGATTTATGTGACCAAAAGTAATAACCAATTAACCAAGTGGGATGAAACTTGGTTATGTGAAAATAATGAAGATAAGTGGATCTATGTCCTTGGATATATCCGAGCTAATTGGCCGGTGGAAGTCGCTCAACAAATTCAAGCAGATTGGAGTATTGATAAACAAAACTCTGTTCGTAATTTGTTTGGCAGACTGTTACTAGAAAATCAATTAGACGCTAGAGGCATTATAAGAAGAACTAAAGAAGCTTGGCGCAGCTATTATAAAAACTCTCTTAAGAGAAACTCGGGAAATTACACTAATGTTAAGTTAACTGACTCAGACAAAAACAAGATGAGATCGTTAGCTGAAGAAACAGGGTTATCATCAGTCAGTGATGTTGTGTCTTCTCTCCTGAATAACGAGCATAAGGAGCTGCTAGCTAATAAGAAAGCAGAAAGAGATATGGCTGCTAAAACCAAAGCGGCAATGAAAGATAAAACGATGCTTACAGGTTTTGTTACTAACTTTAAGTTAAAAAAAATAAAGAAAGAAAAGCATAAATTGCAGCAAGAATTAGAATTTGTTCAACAAAAGTTGGCTACACTGACGGATATGTTTTCAAAGCAACTCGTCACTCTTGGACGATACGAATCCGATGGTATTGCCCCTTTAACAGATGAAGAATTGAAGCAAGCTCAAGAAATGGCTCAATTCATGATGGAATCATTTGAAGAACATAAAACTAAATCTTCCATAGAAAACTAAGACTTTAAGTAGGATAACAATGTCTTTTTCTGTAAAATATTTAAACATAAAAGTTTGTTTTATTTGTTAATTAAAGGAAGTCGAATGACCCAGCATCCACCTCTTGCAATGTTTACGTCTAAT
>CBFHTO010000180.1:0-2977 GCA_965658765.1 Glaciecola sp.
CAGTGATTGCCGATTGACTTGATTGTGTAAGAGCAGTGGATAAGTCGACCCCGTTGTCTTCGAGTGCGTGGTAATGATTGTTATTATTTGTACTGTAAGCAGGAATCGAACTCATTGTGTTTGCGGTATAAATAATATCGGCACTCAAAATACCTCTAAAATCGACGTCATCTCTGACCATACCGATAACAGTGGCACTATAATCGTTAAGAGGAGCGAAAATATCGGCCTCTTCGTTGGTCCATGGCGTTACCCAGTTTTTTAGCGTGACATTATAAAACGCTGGAGATTGCATCACTATATAAGCGGCGTCGATAGATTGGCCTTGCTCTATTAGCGCAGCCATTTCGTTAAGTGTTGCTTGGTCGCCCGGGATGCCCGCTAATCGGTCGTGCATGCGCTTAGCTTGAGACAGGCTGTCTGCATGAGCAAAAGAAGAAAGTAAACTTAAACTTGCCAGTGAGATAAACCACACCCTCATAACACTCTTCAATGTGGCTATGAAAATTTTAAGTACCGGCCTTGAATCTGATACTCGCGATAAACGCTTAGATGTAAATGACGTCAAAGTTTGCTACTCCTGTGCGCGAGAAATAAGAAAATTCGCTGCATGCGCAACTCTCAATCCTCGTTATACCTTTAATTGGTCTTGTGTTGGTTATACCTTTCCTAAATATGGTGTGTGAAACAATAAGCTGTGTGAAGAAACTATCCCTGAGTATTGTTAGTGTTTGGCATCATCTTGTTTTTACAATAAAAAAGAGGATTTCACAAAGCTTGGACATCACTTCGTGCACATCAGAAAAATGCGTCACAAGAATCATGTTTTTAATATAAACCTTTGTAAAATTTCATAAAAATAAGTTTTTTTGACTGATATACATCCAGACAAGCAACAGGCGTCGCAAATAATCGACAGTATTGATTTTTGAAACCGAATAGGCATAAAGTATTAATTTATATTTTCTATATAAAACAATGCATTACATTATTCTTAAGATAAAAAGTTATTAGTGCCACGCTAGAAGAGTGTTCATCTAAATGAATTTTTTTTATTTCTTTTTTAATGTTTAGAAAAGGCCCAGCCATTTTCTCTGTATTGATAAGTTATACATTCTCATGCCCAAATATAATCTATCTAATTGTCTATTCTTACTTTTGTCGGCAAGCTAGATACGGCTAGAAAATAGTGAATTAGCACATGCATTATTGATTATACATAGATTGCATAGGGGCATGAGAAGCAGTCGCATAGACTCTCGTCGTTGAATAGCGACACTAGTCAGGCATAGCGAGAGTGTCTATTCTTTGAAATGCCGGCTATTTAGCTGTATGCGATTTTAACATAGGTCATTCATGATAAATTTACGCAGTTTTACTCACACAATGAAACACTCAGCAGTTCTGCTAATGCTAAGTTGTTTTTTGTATGCCTGCGGCGGATCTATCGTTAGCAATGAAGAGCAAGAACTAGATCCTGTCGTGGTCGACGTTCCTATCGCCTATATTCAAAGAGACTTGCTGATTAGCGAAGGCGAGCCTTTAAGGGACCTAAGTCGCCCCGCTGAATTTATCCCAGGCGCATCACTTATTATAAAACGCCGCGCCAATGCCTCTGCACCTGAGACAGACCTTACCCCTCGATTGCTGGCACTCATGCTACCTGAACAAGCGCCACAAACTGATGTCGATGGAAACGCCATTGCGATTGATATAAAAGATTTAGAAAACGATTATACGGGTGAACGACTTATCTTTGCAGCTCGTTTGCCTGAGCTTGACGGCATGGACGAAGAACCTACTTGGAATATTTACGAGTACGACCGCACAATTGATGAGTTGCGTAGGGTAATCGCTTCAAACACGGTTGCTGAAACTGGCGATGACACCGGTCCAGTATATCTAGCCGATGGACGAATCTTATTTAGCTCCACTCGCCAACGCGGTAATCAAGCGCGTTTGCTAGACGAAGGTAAACCCCAATATGCTGGTCTTGAAGAGGGATTGGACACAGCTGCATCAGTACTGCACATAATGGACAGTGATGGCAGCGATATTACTCAAATCTCGTTTAATCAAAGCCACGACCTCGACCCTATAGTATTGCCTAATTCAAAAGTTCTGTTTAGCCGTTGGGATCAAGTAGACGGCAATAAGGGTATAAACCTATACCAAATAAATGCAGATGGTAGTGACTTAACCCTTATGTATGGCAGGCACAGTCACGATTCCGTCGAAGGTTTAAGCGATGTGCAGTATGCAAATACTAGCGTTACCCCTGAAGGCAAAGTTTTACTCGGAATCAATTCTTTTTCAGAACCTTTATTTAGTACAAATTACATAAGCATCGATATTGACGGTTTTGTTGATAACATGCGACCCATCAATAGCATGTCTAGTTTAAGCGGCCCAGCTCAAGAAGCTGTGTTGTTTGATACTATTAGCTTGGTTGATGAAGTGTCTCGTGGGGGATATATCAATGCCTTGTATCCACTTTGGGATGGTAGTGGCCGCATCTTGTTTAGTTGGTCGCAGTGTCGCTTGTTCCAACCCTTGCCGGATAGAGTCGACCCTGATGCAGAAAGCACGGTTCGCACCATTGCGCCTTGCTCTGAAGAGAATATCGATAGTTCTGAATTTGAATTGGCACCGCCGGTTTACGGTTTATGGATGTTTGACCCTGCGCTATCTGAAGACGACCAAGCGCCCGAACAAACTCAGCTCCCGTTAAATATTCCACAAGCTGACTTTGCAGTCAGTGAAATAGTCGCTATGGAAGCAAGGCCTTTTCCAGCAAACCCAGAAACTAGCGTGGTTCGAACAAATCAGACACTTATCGACGCTGGATACGGAGTTATGCATATTCAGAGTGTTTACGATTTTGATGGTGAAGATGTAAGCCCAACAGGAATAGAAAACTTGAGAGATCCAGCACAAACATCTCCCGCAGAGCGCCCAGCTCGTTTTTTACGTGTGA
>CBFHTO010000181.1:0-2953 GCA_965658765.1 Glaciecola sp.
ATTTTTTTGAATCTTTTGAAAATTTTCCTTACTTGCTTTTCGGCACGCAGTCTTGAAATCACTTGAACCTTGTATTCCCAATGAAATCGGAAATTGCTCCAACACCATCTCATGATAGCCTTCAGTCATGTGCGACACTAAATTGAATATGTGTTCTGCCACCTTAAAATTGGGCTCTTTAATCTTTATGGTAGTACTCATATCAAAGGCGTCCTAAGAAAGATTTTTAGGTCTAGAAAATGGTTTTCAAGCATTTCAGCGATTTCAACGAAGAAGAGTTCGTGTGCGCTACTAAACTCGTGGGTGGGGGAGCTCGAAATTTTGTGGCCCATAAAATTGTGTATTTTATCACGACATACACCTCTCAAATCTAAATAACTAGAAGCATAGTGACGTGCAAAGTTTGGTGGTACATCAACTACTTTTGCATCGAACATTTGAAAGTCAACTAACGAAAAGCGAGAATTAACTCTTCTAAAGAGTGTTTCTTTCCCGGTGACCGATTTTTGTAACTCACTGGACAAGTCAGGATTTACAACCTTCAATTTTTTCACGAGGTCATTCAAATATTCGATGTATTTGGTAAGTTCCCGCTGAGCTCGGATAGGCAGTGGCCGGGTGCGAAGTGAGTCCTCGCCTTTATCCAAGATATTTACCTGTCCTGAGATTAGATCGAAGCTATTAATTGTGCGAAATACTTTTTTTATTGGACGATGAAGCGTTATTAACTGAAGATAAAAAACTACTAGTTGAGTATAAACATTGTAGTTATTCATTAGGTCTCGCAGCGATAAGCAATCGATTACGAGCTCTTTTATCAAGCTATCGTATATTTCGACAATTGCATCAGAGGTTACAACGTAATTGCTACCAATAATTGCAATGCTATCCGGAACGGTATGCGTTTTTTTGTGAGCGAGAGATTTGTTTTTGATAGCATCAATAAAAGTATCAAACTTTTTTTGTATTGAAACTCGATTTGAATGGCCGTAATACAACATTGCCTCTTTGTCTATTTCTAGATTACTGATAAAACAAAGTTCGTAGTGAGAAATTTGAAAGAACGTTCTGTATTGCTTTATACAGCACGCAAGCTTAGCGAGTGTGCAACGCTGTTTTGGTAAATAATTTTTGATACCTTTTAAAAATTCTTTAATTTGTGCCTCTAACAGTTGAATTTCGTATTCAGTACGATGGCCAATATCAACGTAATCAATCAAGTAGGAGGGTAAGCTCACAAAACAATGACTGTCTTTCTCTGGTGCTATCTCTATTACGCTGGATCTAAGGGTACTCTTAGGGTGCTCCCATTCCGTTTTTAATCTCAATTGTTTAGCTATGTGGTCATCATTTCTTTCTTCGTATAAATAAAGATTTGCAACAACATCAGCTAAGTTTCTCGCCGAAAAAAGCATTATCAAAATATAAGCGGCCGGCTTATCAAGAGCTAACCTCGCGATGCAGTGGTCATAGAGTTCATAGATAGTGCCCTCAGCCAGTGCTTGCTTATTAGAAAGCAAATATTGTTCATTTTTGAATCTATGCTTTTGAGCAAACTTATTATTTGAACGCCGGAAAGTAGAAAGCGTTTTTAGTAAGCCTTCCATCAGACCTGCCCTCTTTCTTTTTTTAATAGAGTTTTAACTGTTTGTAGACTCAAATTGAGTACTTTAGATAAACTCCTTTGAGACCCAGTGACCTCATTCCCCAGCAATTTTGTTGTTGTCTGTGCGTTGAGCTCAAAAACTGATTTAGCGAAACAAACGGCGTAGTCACGCGATAAGCATACTCGCAGAATGTAAACTAGATAAGATATAGCGACATCATTTAAGTTAGCAGGTTTGTTCTGATAAACAAGCACGAGGATTTCATTGCTGTTGTTATCTTCAACGTGATTAATTAAGCAGAGAAAGTTCGCAAAGACCAAGTAATCCCCGGCCTGAGTTTCGTAAACGCTCGGAATTTCAAACTGAACTGTCGTGATAGTTCTTGCAAACGTTGTGTTCAAGAGAGAACGATGTCTCATAGCAAGCACGGTAATTCTCTCTAAACTTGGGTCTATCTTTAGACTAGACCGGTCAACTTTCTTTAAAATAATCTCTTGGTACATTGATAACTCTCCTTGTCTTGTCTAAGCGGGGCTTGGAAACATATGCAGAATGTGAAGTATGTAATCATCAATTTCTGCTTGCATGTTGTTTGAAAGCGCGCCCTATTACTTCTATATCCAATATGTTTTTACAACGTCCGAAATTCTAAACGTACCCTAGCGCTTCACGGGGTGCAGCTAGTTCATTAGCACGTATTTTTTAAGGTCTCGACCCATTACTACTAATCCGTTAACTGCATGATGAAGCTACTGCGATCGATTCTTTATTCTCGATGTTTACTGTTTACTTATTCGCTTATTACAAAATACGCGCCAACTTTTTGGTTGTTTTTATAATAAAAAGCGGACTGAGGCATGCGGATTTGTAAAAATTTTCAACACTTGAAAAATCATCCCAAAAATAGCGTCAGTATTTTTTACATAATTTTGCGTATTGTGTTGAGTAACAAACAGGATGGTAAAAACGACGTGCGCGGATGACTATTATGCGATAGCAATGAGCTCGTTTGAGGTGGTTTGTCTCATCGTAGTTTTCAACTTAAATGTATTAGTGTAATTACCAAGGGAAACTCCCGGTCTAATTACCGAGCGACTTTGTCGCAATGACATCAGCAGTTAGGCTTAATTTTTGCAACCTGACAGGCCGTTCCGAGCCTAGCAAGCCGACATAGCGGGTACGGCTCTTGGCTCAAATTAACCTGGCCTTTTAATATTAAAAATCTAATGAGTGACAGACGGGTTTGGGCAGTTGGACTAAACCGCTCCGCGGTAGTATTGCCGCATCAAACACCCAAGTTTTTTCACATTCTTTGATCCGCTTCTAAGCTGAATGAAGGGCAATGT
>CBFHTO010000182.1:0-2915 GCA_965658765.1 Glaciecola sp.
ACTATTATCACCTGAATCAGTTAAACACCTATCAAAATGCATCCACATCGACGAAGATGACGCAGAAAATCACTTATCTATTGATTTATCGAACTTGACGAATTCAGAAAGTAAAACTGAAATTGATACATCGCATTATGAAGGTATTGCTGAAGAGCTTCGAGAATGTCTTTTTGACGAAGATAAAAACAATGACAAAGAAGTTAACGAACAAGATGCATTTTCGATTGTTCGCAGATTTCGCCACATTAAAATGCTTGAAATCGCTTGGTATGACGTATTTCAATGCCAATCCATCGAAACCTCGTTACGAGCATGCTCTAAACTTGCAAACGTACTAATTAATCTTAGCTACAAGTACGTTCACAATAGCTTTGTACCTCGCTTTGGTAATGCATGCGACGATCAAAAGCTTGTGATATTAGGCATGGGCAAACTCGGTGGTAACGAACTTAACTTTAGCTCAGACATCGATTTAATATTTACCTACCCGAGTACTGGCGAAACTAGTGGCGGCCGTAAAAACGTTGAGCACCAAGTATATTTTACTAAAATCGCTCAAAAGCTTATTCATATGCTGGATAATGTCACTCAGGATGGCCGAGTTTTTAGAGTTGACATGCGACTTCGACCACTCGGGCAAAGTGGTCCACTTGTATTGCCTTTTAGTGCTCTGGAAGCCTACTATCAAGAGCAAGGTCGACAGTGGGAACGCTTTGCAATGCAAAAAATGCGAATTGTGAATAGTGAGCATCATCCCGCCTCAACAAAAGAAGAGCTGCTTTCAATCATTCGCCCTTTTGTGTATCGAAAATACATCGACTTTACGACCATCGAATCGATAAGGGAAATGAACCAACTCATCGAAACTGACGTTAAACGACGGCAATTATCAGGCAATATTAAACTTGGCAAGGGCGGCATTAGAGAAGCTGAGTTCTTTGTGCAAAGTCATCAATTGATTCATGCCGGCCGTAACATCGAATGCCAACACCCTTCCATCTTAAAAGCAATGACGAGCTTAGTAGCGGCTGACATTTTATCCACAGAACTTGTAGCTGAGTTAAAACGCGAATATCTGAGACTTCGAAAAATTGAGCACTACTTACAGATATTCAACGATGAGCAAACACAAACGCTCCCAGGTGATGAAATTAATCAAGCACGCCTGTTCAACCTGCTTACCTTATCGGGGTTTATTAGAAGCACAGATAACGCTTCCGAGATTGATAACGCAAATACTGAAAGTTGCGATGCCAAAGCTTCAATAAACAGGTTCGTTAACACTAGCATGAGCAGAATCAATGCTATTTTTTCGATGGTCGTAGACGACGCAAACACCAATGAACAAACTCAGAGCAATTCTGATTATCAGTGTGAACCTTCGTCAGATACGGGACATAAGAACGCTTTGCATTTTTTTGAAGAAGTCTGGCAGTTTGCAGAGGATTTAAAAAATAATGAAAACGTAACTGTAAACATAAGTACCGTTGCTGCAGAAAATCAATCAGAATCTGGCACAAAAAGCGAGTATTCGAACTTTACCGATATTATTGACCAATTAAGGGAAAGAAGTTCGACAAGCAGTGCCGATGTTTTACTCGAGCATCTAGTCGAATTTCAGAAAAAAGCACAGCGAAAAGGCGTAAGCGCTCGGGCGAGTCAATCAATAGACCGCTTAATGCCTCATCTACTAAATGAAATATCAGAACGTTTTAATGCCTCTAGTAACCCCATGGTAAATGAGGAGTTCAAAGCACAGGTCGGCGGGCTTTTTAATATACTGCATACTATATGCGGCAGAGTCACCTATATTGACCTACTTTTAGAGAGTCCACAGGTACGTGGGCGCTTACTTTTATTGTGCCAAAAAAGCCCATGGATCAGCGAACAGATTGCTCAGCATCCAATACTATTAGATGAATTACTGTATCCTCTTTATCTAGAGGGCGACGCACTCTCGCTTGAAGATTGGCGTTCAGAAAAAGCCGCTGAGCTTCGGGAATTGTTGCTTAGAATAGAGCCAGATGATGTTGAAGCAACAATGGATAGGCTCAGGGAATTTAAATTGACTAATCAGCTAAGAATTGCCGCGGCAGACATATCTGGCACGCTTGCCATTAATCAAGTATCAGACAAGCTCACCATACTTTCCGAAGTAATACTAGAGCAAGTCCTCGATTATGCCTGGAAGCTCACCACAGAATTATTTGGTTCACCGCTTAGTGACACTCACAACAATGAGCACGTTAGAGCAGATGACATTATTACCTTAGTAAGTGATGACTCAGTCGACATGAATACTCCTCAAAGTATCGAGCTTGACTCAGCTAATAATAGCCTCTATCAAAGTTTTGCTGAATCAAACACTCGCTTAGGCGAGTCATTTAATGACAAGCACCTCGCTATCATTGCTTACGGAAAATTTGGCGGGCTTGAACTTAGCTATGGTTCAGATCTTGATATTGTTTTTTTACACAACGCAAACCTCTCCTTGAATACCGATGGAAGTGGCTCGCGTAAACAAATTTCAAATCAAGAGTTTTATATCAAACTGGTACAAAAATTTTGTCACTTATGCACGACCAAAACCTATAATGGCATACTATATGATATTGACCTTCGCCTGCGCCCCTCTGGTAATTCGGGTTTGTTGGTGAGCCATATCGATTCATTTGTTGAATATCAAAAAACCAAAGCATGGACATGGGAACATCAAGCTCTTGTTAGGAGCCGCCCTGTGCTGGCCCCTATTGATTTGCATTCTGCATTTACTCAAATAAGGCGCGAGATATTGCAACTGCCTCGCGATAAAAAACACTTAAAAAAAGAAGTCGTAGACATGCGCAAAAAAATGCGTGACCACCTGCTCAAAAATACAGGGGACATGATCGACATTAAGCATGCCCACGGTG
>CBFHTO010000183.1:0-2822 GCA_965658765.1 Glaciecola sp.
CAATTGTAGCGTTCCAGTCCATCATTAATTCTTCTATGACCTCTAGGAGCTCTCCAGTAATGTTTAATCTATGGCATTTGGCATGACCCATTTCATGAATCAAAGAAACGTAATAATCAAGCCCTGTGAGATCTGCATCTAGCAAGATAACTTTTTTTTTGTAATGGTATTCTCCGTAGTTTCCAGTTTTTTCAGTGAATCCTTTTATGTGTTTTACTGGCACTATCCAGCCGTAAATATTTACTTGAGTTTCCTTTTTCATGCTGTAAAAAACCCCGCTTCGACGTGTCCATTGTCATATTCAAACCTGTAGGCTTGTGAGCTCCTTTGAGTATTGAAGCCTATGGCCTCCCCGAAAGCGTTTCCAGCTCCAAGTGTTCCATTACTTATTATGTCGCCATTGTTGAAAATTGCCTCTGTGTGCAAGTGACCATGAATAAACCTTGTTATTTTTACTCCGCATTGCCCTTGCCTTCGTGCCATGTGAGCTAAGCTGCCTTTTATGCTAAGCAATCCCTTTGCATAGTCTCCATGTTCGTATAAACAGCCATCAACGACACAATAAACACCATCTTCTAAGTGAAATTTCATGTGATTATAGTTTTCACATAGCATTATCATGGCTTCAAATATTGGTCTTGTGAGGTATGCTTTCCCTATGTCGTTGCACTGCTTGTCTTTGGTTGGTCTGTCGTGATTTCCGGCAATGACAATGGTTGTTGTGGGTATTTTTAATTCAATTAAAGGCTTATAGACATAATGCCAAAACAGTCTAATGCACTCGCTAACCTGTTCGCCTAACATTAGATCGGTGCTGTATTCTTGCCCTTTGTGCATGCCTGTGTTTTCAATAAAATCACCAATGCAGGCCAAGACAATCTTTTTAGGTTTTAATCTTCTGCACTTCTTTATAAAATGATTAATGATCTTGGAGAGTTTTTTCTCAGCGATATCGCTGTTGTGTATCCTGGTTAATAACCCAACGTGAAAATCTGATAAGACCAGTGTTGCGTGATCTACTTCGCTTTTTTTAGTGCATACTGGGTTAGGTGGGATTGGCGGGATCTCAAGCCTTGAAAGCCCTTTTTTTATCTCTTTTAGAACTTCCTCGTAAACTATTTGTTCATCCATTAAGATGCGCTGCTTGCGCCTAAGCTCTGTATTTTGTTTTTGTTTTCTCCTCGACTCAATAAAACTTTTTGCCGTTTCCCTGTCTGGTGAGTCTTTGATTATATATCTATGGATTGCTGATAGGTTCTGAGCACTTTTTTCAACTTCGAATTCTTCCCAAAAATGCTTGGATATTTCTGCAAAAGTATATCCCTCCTGGCGCATGTCTATAATCACCTGCTTTTGCTCAGGCGTATAATTTACATTCTTACCCATCTTCCATCCTTGGTTATCGGTCTTCTAGTTTTTCTATTCTCTTTTCAAGCCTCTTTAGTCTTTCGTGCATACTGGTGCTGTAGGACGCTTGATCTATTCTGGTCCATCTGTTTAATGTCGCTGCCGAAAACTTACCCTTGAGTTCTTCCATGCCCTTGCTTAGTGTTTCTATTTTCAAGGCGAGGATTGCGCTACTTTTATCAGAACTGTAAATCATGCTAATTGTTCCGATTATAAAAGTAGCTAGGAGTGTCGCTAAAATCTTGCCTACATGTTCTTCAAATATTGATTTTTCGCTATTCATCTTTTTTCCTCTTCAAACTGTCTACGACGCCCCCCGCAAAATAGAAGCCAACTATAGTTATAACAATCATGTGTAAGTTGAATTGGTGAACCCCATCTAGCACTTGGTATGCGTGAGCAGAGTCCATCATCAAAAGAATTAGGTATAAAAATAAGCAAATTATATAAGAGGAAACAAAAATCAACGCCAGGAGCCTTTGAGCCAACTTAAACGCCTGATAGTGAGGAAGCATTTTCAGGTGGAGCTCTTTTTTCTCTTGGTCTGTAAATATTGCCTTATCTATGCCTTTCATGCCGGTTTCAATAAGGCTACTTGATGAGAAAATCGACTTTATAACGTTCCACATATTATAATTTTTACAATATTGTATTAATAGGTAAACCAATTACTTACACTGAAAGTTGTTTAGTTTTCCCACATCAAAACTTGATGCACGTTAAAATTTGGGCAGCTTTTTTTTCTGTCAATATCAGAGTGGTTGAAAACCTTGCTAGTGTTAAGCTTAAATCTTGGTATAAGGTCACTCATAATAAGCATTCTAAGGCTTTCAAATTGCTTGATAGAGAACTTTCTCGAACCTGTGAGGCATATTGCTATGGAACCCTTATTATGACCCCTTGCATGCGCCCCGTCCTCTTCTTCTGGCCTGCCTTTATGAACAGCACCGTTTTTGGTGATAATGTAATGATAGCCAATATCTGACCATCCATTTTCTTCAACGTGCCACTTCTTTATCGTTTCTACGTTATCATGATGCAAATAGTCACTATCTGAACAGTGAACAATAATTTTCAGTATGTGTCTCATGGTTCTCCCTGTATAAATAGAAAAAAGCTATCAGCAATTAAACTTAATAGGCAAACACTATCAAACCCAGTCCTTACCAATTATGATTGACTTTTCTTCTTTTGCCTTGGTCTGGTTTTTAACGATAAACTTTACCAAGCTCATGATTGAGTTTTCATGCTTAACCTTAACAAAATCTGCTAAATTGTGACCAGTTATGTCATTTTTTATTAGCCATCTTAGAATATTGTCGCATGTTTTATATCTTGAGAGTTGGTGCATTACCGGTGCAAGGGTTATTACCCCGTCCATTGCCTTGTGCATTAGCCCTCTGGTTGAGTTAGTC
>CBFHTO010000184.1:0-2787 GCA_965658765.1 Glaciecola sp.
ATAGTAAGTGATTATATTTAATCCAAAACACTGTAGACCTTCTGTTAACACAGAGAATGTCTATAAAGTAATTGATTTTACTTAATAATGATACTGCTAACGTGCCGATTTATTCGGCAATATTAAAAAGCTATCCCCACTCATTTGTAATTAGCTCGAACGTGAGCTTATTTACCCTTGCGGTTGTTGTCTATGCTTTCTCAATCTTGTCGATCTGCAATTACATTTGTGACTTTTATACAGCCTAAGAGTTAAGAGTAATCTCACTAGGTAATTTGATAAATATTATTGGCGCGAACAATAGCTGTCAGGTCAGCATACCACCGAAAATCGTTGCCAATAGTGCTGAATATTTATTCAAAAATGCATTTTCTTTACGCTGATGTCGACTAAAAAAAGCGAAAAGACTTGAAAGGGCTCAGAGGGATAATAAGGTTTTCCGAGACTAGGTCTTAAGTAAAAGAAACAAGCATCTATGACCTTCATAGAAGCTTTTCAAGCTTTTTAAAATGGTAAGAAGTTAAACGCGTACTCCAATTCGGTTTGAGACACGTTCTGATTACCAAAATTTATCAGTCTGATGCGCGTTAACAAACGCTCTACCAATTCTGGTGCATCTAAGTCTGAATCAATAAGGGAAACGGAAGATAAACTCCCATCAGGCGCAATAATCAGTTTTACTGTAAGCTTCCCTTCAATCGTAGGATCTTCTCTTAGAGCGCGGCGGTAAAGCGAATAAACAGCGCCTTTATTGGCATCTAAGATTTGCCGTATTTGATCAAGGTCTCGGTTGCCCACCACCTGTGATTCGGTTTCTATGCGCTTGGTCGCTAAGGCTACTTCACCCTGGCTTGCCGCTACAAATTCAGTATTGCGCCGGCCCTCTAACTCTCCCGCGGCACCAAGGTCACTCGATAACTCAGCTACCTGTATCCCCCCACTTGTAGTAAGGTTTTGCGACGCAATGATGTCTCTTTTAGTGAGGTCTGACTGCCCCGCTCCTCGGCTTAAATTGGTATTCGCAAGGTTTTGCAGATTCGCTTGGTCGCGCATACTGGCGAGCTGATCTTGAAACGCTAAAACACCTTTACTCTTGGCGGTTTCACGGGCTTTTACAATTTTCTCTTGTTCAGAAATCACCTCTGGCTCTTTTTCGGGTACAGTCACGGGGGGCGTTTCTTCTACCGCTTGCTCAATAGACTCAGGAGGCTCAGGTATCGGCTCAGGTTCAATGGGCACTGGAGGCCGAGGTGGTATTTTGGCCTCTATAATTTGCGCTAGCTGCGGCGGGAGCTTTTCTTTATGCTCTCTAGGGATCTCGGGTACATCTCTGATAGAAACCCAAAAAGCCATCAACAGGGTGATGACAAGTATCGCTATACAAATCCTAACGAAGCGCGCATTTTCAAGCTTGCTTGAACTCCACGGCAATTGTGACTGAAAATAAGGAACCGTGTTATTTATGATAGGATTAGCCGTTGTCATTACTGGCTCCTCCTGCGGTAAGCGCACTGCCGTTATTTTCTTTATTCTCCACGGCCAAAGCGATATTGGTGTACCCTTGCGAAGAGCAAGCCTGCATCACCTGCTTAAGCACTACATACGGCGTGCTGGCGTCACCCATGATGGTAATAGATTGCACGAGTTTTTCTTCATCGCTCAAATCTTCGCGTCGCTGACTATGATAATCAAGCTCTGCTTTCAAGGCTAATGTGGCATCGTCTTCCTGACTGACAAGTGATGCAGTCGATGCTAATCTTTTTCCTTGTAGTAACACCTGATCCTTCGTCACCATAATTAGCAAGGTTTCTTGGGCAGGAGTGTCCGCGCTAGATTCAGGTAAAGTGACACGGTCGCTCGATTGTAGCACTTGCACATCAGAGGCATTTAGCATCAAGAAAAACACCAAAATAGTGAAAATATCCATCAGCGACACTAAACTCAACTTTGAGGTCTTTTGATTGCGCTTGTGATGACGATACATGCGTTTTGCTCTTACTGACTGTTTCATCTTTGCGCATCTTCCAACTTTACTGCAGAGCGATACACCGGAGCATCCCCTAAAGATACTTCGGGAAAGAGCTCTGCGTCTACTTCAGAAGCGAATACCACGTCTTTGTATGAGCGTGTTGCGTCAATTAAGCTAACGATGGTTTGATAGTCGGTGCTGCTGCGCATGAGCAAGGTAATGTCTTTTTTATCGACGCCTTGACTCAGCAGTGTTTGTTTAATTTGTTTTAAAGTGTTTTGTAAGGCGACATAATCATGCTGTGGTTCAGGTACATCTTCGTGAACGATTTTAGGTACTTCAGTCACCAAGTACCCCTGCGGAAAATATACCTCAAGTGAGTTTTGGCTTTCTCTTACTTCTAGCACTTGCGCCTCAATTGGCTCATCTTCCGATAGGTCTGCAAGGCCCGGTAAGCTTAGCTCTACCACAGTAATGCGCGAAAACACCATCATCATCAGTAGCACCGGTACGAGCACTATCATCAAATTCATAAATGAAGTGATATCAAGCTCGGCGTCGCCCTTGGGGATGCGTTTGCGTCGGTTAGCAATCATTGTTATAACGCCTACTCGTCGCTAGAGCGTGTTTTAGGAGTTAAGTTTTGCAGAGCAATTAAGGTGTTTAAACACTTCACGCCGGCCATTTCCATGCTGTCGATGATCTCTGTGGTTTTGGTTTGTAAAAGCGCGTGAAAGCCTAAAAGCGGAATTGCTGAAATCAAACCAAATGCGGTAGTGTTCATCGCTATCGATATCGATTGTGAGAGCAAGCTAGCC
>CBFHTO010000185.1:0-2723 GCA_965658765.1 Glaciecola sp.
TGCATGAAACCTGGGTGGGTGCGCTTTAATCTCAATTACTTTATTTCCAGCAATGAGCTCGATTATATTTTGCAGGCGATCAAATTAGTATCAGAATACGGATATAAGTTACTGCCATATTATAAATTGGATGAAAAGTCAGGTATCTGGCGTTTCCAGGAGCAGGTTCCTAGGTTTAACTCTGCTCTGAATGAGCTAGATTTCAATCTCGTCTCAAATCAGGTACCGAATGCTGTAACAATTGAATACAATAAGTACCTCGAGGCAGGTAGAGAAGTGTTGCTTGATTGCCATAATGACAAGCGCAGATATTCTGAGCAGCTTCCTGATCATGTTGCAAATATGCGTTGGTTTTTAACAACATCAGATTTAAACGACTCACGAGAAATGGTAGCCAACGCATAAATATATTCTCAAAAACAGACCCTTAGTTGGTATTGACGAACTAAGCAATTTCTTAGTTATTTACAAAAACAAATTCATAGGAAGAGCAATGAAAATTTATGGAGATAAACGTTCAGGAAATTGTTATAAAATTCAATTAGTATGCGCCTTACTAAATATTCAGTATGAGTGGGTTGATATAGATGTAATGGCCGGTGAATGCAAAGCTACTGAATTTAAGACCTTGGATTTAAAGTAGTTGTGCTTCTTACTAGTTTTTTTAAAGGTGAAGTGAAAACAGAAGTGTTTGCAGATGCTGAGAGCATCGGAACTGAGTCTTTAGCGATTGCAAGATCTTATGTTTTTGCAAGAATGAGTCATAATTTAATCGTTGCAAATGAGCGAGAAACCATCCTGCTTCACTTCCGTTTTTTCACTTCTACGACAAAGCCTTTACTGATGGTAATAGTTGAACCATCAGTTTTATGGAAACATATGAAATCGTCTTCATCGTAATCTATCGGCTGAAATTTAGCTTTTGCGGCCTTGCGCTGTTTTGATAATTTAACAATATGCATGGTGATAAAAATCACAGCGAGTATAGCTGAGCAGCCCAGAACGAGATAAATTATAGATTGCACAAATACCGAGCCTCTTAATTTTCTGGCCATAATATCAATAGCTAGAAACGTTTTACAACTTAAATTACAAAGCAATTTGATTACTATAAATCGTCATTGGCAAGCGTATTTTTGCAATCCTAATATCCAATAAGCAAAGTGAACGTTGTCTAAGTGACACTTGATCTACTTTCGGCTGTTAGTCTACTGAATCTCCTTGCGCGCCGGTGGCAGTTCCAACAGCCGACATAGACGATTTAAATTTTGGCTACAGACAAAGTATTGTCTGCTATTCTTGCAGAAGCCAAGACATTCATGTTTACTTTAAAGTTGATGGATGTCATCCATACAGCTCAATTTAGACTTAATTTGATAAAGGGATAATCTTAGAGTGAATAATCGTTTTTTAATCACTGCAATTTTACTTATTGTCGGTACCATTCCATCACTCGCTACAGCCCATTCAAACAATTCGAAGAAATCACTTTCCCAAATAGCCATTACTGCTAAAAAAATCGCATCCAAATATCATCAAATGGGACGGTTTTCAGGGAGTTTGTTGCTAGCAAAAGATGGGCAAGTTTTTTTTGATGCCTCATACGGCTATGAAGACAAAAATAAAAAGCGGCATAATTCAATAAATACAAAATTTGCACTGGGTTCAATAGCGAAGAATTACACTAAAGTACTTATTCTTCAGCAGTTAGAACTCGGCAAGCTAAGCTTAGATGATACGATTGACAAATATGAATTAGGGTTTCCAACAGAAATTTCATCAAAAGTAACCATTAAAGACTTGATCAATCACCGCTCAGGATTCTCAGACATATTCACAGCAGAGTATAGAGAAAACCAATTAGCATTCGATACCCTAGACAAAAAGCTAAAGTTACTGCTAGGTGAGCCACTTCTTTTCCAACCTGACACCGATTATCGCTACTCCAATTATGGCTATATAGTTTTAGGCGTCATTTTAGAGAGAATAACGAAGCAATCTTTTGAAGATGTTTTAAAAAAGAATATTTTTGAACGCTTAGAGCTAAAAAACACATCTTTTAAAGTAGATAACACAGCAGAGTACCAATCATCTAGATATAGCTATTTATATGACGGCTCTCTGTTCGAAGTTGGTGTGACTGAGCATCCATCTCCGGATGGTGGTATTGAATCAACAGTTAAAGATGTTCATAAATTTTATCGAGAGCTATTTTATGGAAGCTCGCTTTTAGATAGGTCTAATCCAATCGTAAATGAAGCATTCAATATGTCCGGAGAGCATTGGATGGCATTTGGTGGCGGAGCTGGTGTGAGTGCTGCTGTAGAAATCAATTTAGTTGATGGTTTTGAAATTATCGTTTTGGCAAATACCGATAAATTAGTGGCAGAATATATCTCTGGAAGAATCCACTCGTTTATAAAAACGGGCAGTTATGAGGACATACAACCTCTTGAAATAAACTATGCGTATGGATTTTACAAGACTAATGGAAAAGAAGATTTTTACAAAAACTTTCAAAAATCCTATGAAGTTAAAGGCTATACACGTTTTATTGGAAGAACTATCAATGAATTAGGAATGCAATTGCTGAAAGATAGCTCATGGAACGAAGCGCTTGATATGTTTGGCTATTTAGCTTCAATGGAAAGCGTCCGCCAAAGCACACGTTCCAAACCATGACGTCTCGTCACAAAATATGATCTCCGTTAATTACACGAGGT
>CBFHTO010000186.1:0-2593 GCA_965658765.1 Glaciecola sp.
CGACCTCACCGTATTTGTTAGGCGTGACTTTTTTAAAGTGGTGCGCCCGTAATGGTTGTTCTGAGCGTAGTGCAGTTGGGCCTCCAGATTCTTCAATGAATGTTTTCTTCTCCCTTGAATTCGTAGCAATAATAAGGACTTTTAGTTTTTGCAATATGACTAATGTTTACCTTGATTAATGTAAATATTGTGCAAAAGCCTCCGTTTTGTCGGAAAATTTTACAAAGCCGGTTTGACTAACGGATAAGTGCTCAGGATAATTTACATTGTTAGATGTTATAAAATAAATAAAGGGAAACCTAATGTCGAAGTCAAATATAAGCATTATTTTGATCAGCCTATTGCTTCTTGCAAGTAATGCATTCTCAGCACAAATTAATTATCAAATATCAGGAAAAATAAACCCACCCGATTATCCGTATTTGCCATCCTCTCCTGAACTTGTTTCTCTTTCGGATCATCAAAACTGGTTTGCATACTTCACTATTGATTCTGATACAGTGGGCGAAAGTACCAGCCTTCCCTCCGGTGGAGAATCAACGATATACCAAGGTTTAACCGGTACTTTATCGGTTAATGGTGTATTTGATCTGAGCATTGATCTAGATGCCTCAATTAAAATTGAAGATAACGTTACTAATTCCGGGTCACGATATGATGTTATAACTTTTTTAACACCCGCGTCAGGCGTAGTTGTCGATGGTTGGGAGCTTTCGTCACTATATATCCAAGCCTTTTCTAGCTGGGACTTCAACAATGATGCTTCAGATCCTTTAGCTTCGACTGATTTACTTGAATCTTTAAACGCGGGGGATTTATCCGTAACGGTTTTAACATTAAATTTTGAAGATCTGGATGGTGATGACACTACATTTATCAGGGCGAAGGGCTTTGGAAGTATTGCGGTGAGCGAAGTCCCTCTTCCTGCCGGCTTTTGGTTGTTTGCATCTGCTTTACTGCCATTACTGGGAATAAAGGCTGGGAGGAAGTAACTTTTGTAGGGCGTTATAACGCTTAAGTGCTGCTGATGGCTTAGGGCTGTGAGTTTAGGAGTTAGAGTAAAAACGAGATTGTTGTTCGCTACTTACACGGGTTATGTTTATTGCTTGATTGGTGGCGTCATACCTACAGGTATTGGCAATTTTCAAAGGCGTAGTATTCGCTCAGCCAGAAGAAAAACAAAAAACAGGTTTGGTAAAAACTAGGTTTTGGCGAAAATGGGTAAATAGACAGCTGGCTAACCCGAGTGCTGATGTCTTGATACTGATCAAACATTAGACCTAATATTTTTTCAGCGGCCTTCATAAAAACTTTTAGCGTTCAATCTAAAAGGCTATCCAGAATGATAGCCTTTTTTGAGTCATGCCTTTTTACCAGTAATAGGTTCTTTTATATTTTTAATATCAACCAGGTTCCAGGGCATATCTTTTTGTCGATATATACGTTTACCTAAATTGGGATAGTCTCCAACGTCATGGGGCAAACGTTGGCCTACAACAATGCACTTTAGTGGTATTTGTCCATCGTTAAAAAGTTTGTGAGCTTTGCCGCCTGCGCGATAACCGATAAAGTCACCGGGTGTTACCTTGAACTTTTCCTCCCCAATGCTTGCTTCTGCTTGCCCTTCAAGAATGTAAACACACTCATCTTCGTGGTAGTGCATATGCAATTCGGTAGATTCAAACCCTGGCTGAATTTCAATGAGGTGAAAACCAAAGCCAGTTAGCCCGGTTAAATCGCCTAATGATTTGTTTGTTCGCTGGGCGTTGTCATTCAGAAAATGTGTTTTCTTGATACCTTCATAGTTATTAATTTCCTTTTTTGTGACGATGTATTTTTCCACGCTACTCTCCATAGATATAATGATTATTTGCATTAGGCTTATTAGTTTAAAAGCGAAGTATTTGTTCCACAAGAACAAAAGGTGAAGCCGGAAAACTAGTTTCTGGTGGTGCGGGGTTGGTCTGCAATAGGTAGGGGGTGGTATGGCGCATAGATTAAAAAAAACGAAATATAGAGGGTGAAAAACTAATGTGCGCCGGTATACCGGTGTTATAGAATGTCGTCATCGTCTGAGAGTTTCGGCTATGCTGTACGTGGGAGACATAGTTCCTGATAAAGCCAATAGGCCCCCTGATCTTTTAACCGCGGTTCAGGTAAAAAATAATATTAAGAAATGAGTAGGCTGATAATGCCAAAAGATTTATCTCAAGATTCCGCTATAGGCTCCGGTTTACAGCAGGGTGATTTAAGTAAGCTGTTGAACCGTATCGCCGGGCAGTTGCTGGCTTGTTCTTCGGGTGAGGAAAACCAGGCTATTCAGTCTGCTGTGTCGTGTATGGCTTCAGGTTTGGAGGCAGAATTCGGCGCTATTTATTTACAGGAGTGTAATCCTGAGCTGGGGAGGTCGGAACACCTCTGGTCAACTGCACCAGTGGAGTCTGAGCTTATTGAGCGATTAAGAGTTGAGTTCCAAGCGTTTTGTGATGGTGAGAAGGCCGGTGATTATTGGCATTTTGCAGCACCGGGTTTAGCTGGTAAGGCAAGTGTTGGTATTTTTCTACCCGTTTTAGCCGGTTCACTATTTAACGGT
>CBFHTO010000187.1:0-2586 GCA_965658765.1 Glaciecola sp.
GCTTGGGAATTATTAGTTCATCCAGATGATTTGGATGGCGCTAAAAAGCATTTAGAAGACTTTTTGGGCAAGCGAACAGAAAAGTATACTGCAGAGTTCAGAATGCGTCACAAAGATGGTCACTTTATTCATATATTATCGCAAGCTTTTGCTATTGAAAGCGATGAAGGGAATACAACAAGACTCGTTGGCACGCATATCGACATCAGTGAACGAAAAAAACATGAGCTAGAGCTCAAATATTATTCATCTCACGATTCTCTAACAGGCTTGCTAAACAGACGGGAATTTAAGCGCAGAGCGGAAGCCCTTTTGTCAGAATACGAGCAAAAGAAAACATCTCATGCACTGTGCTATATAGATTTAGATCAATTTAAGCTTGTAAATGATACATGTGGACATGCAGCAGGTGATGAATTACTGAGACAATTAGGCGTACTTTTTTGCGATAATATAGGAATGTCACATACTCTCGCTCGTTTGGGCGGCGATGAATTTGGCATTTTGATGAAAAACAGTTCGCTTGACGAGGCTTATCAAATCGCATTAAGCCTTTTGAATACAATTCAAGAATTTCAGTTTGTATGGCAAGACAAAAGTTTTCGAGTGGGCGCAAGCATGGGGCTTGTTGCGATTTCAGACCGTACAGTTGATTTTAATGACTTGCTGAGAAATGCTGATGGCGCTTGCTACATGGCAAAAGACAAAGGACGCAATTGCATTCATGTCCATCATGCTGAAGATACGGAATTTGCGCTGCGTCAAGGGGAGCTTGAATGGGCAGCGTCAATTCATAAAGCACTCGAAGAAGACAGTTTTTGTTTATTCGCTCAAGCCATAAAATCGCTTAACAAGCCAGATGATATTCATTATGAACTTCTGGTTAGAATGATCGCCAAGGACGGAAAACTCATTCCTCCAGGCGCATTTTTACCCTCGGCAGAACGCTACAATTTGATGCGTAAATTAGATCGTTGGGTAATACGTGAAGCAATACATTTGCTTTCAAGTAATCTTGCATTTTTAGAAAAGGTCGAGTTTATTTCCATTAATCCATCAGGCCAATCAATTACAGACGAGAGATTTAAGTACTTTGTTTTAGAACAACTTAAATTGTTAGGAAACTTAAGTAATAAGATATGTTTTGAAATTACAGAGACAGCAACCATTTCTAATTTGGCCGATGCAGGCAAATTTGTTTCTGCGCTAAAACAAGTAGGCTGTAAATTTGCTCTTGATGATTTTGGTAGTGGTTTGTCATCATTCGGGTATTTAAAAAGTTTAGCCGTCGACTACCTAAAAATAGATGGCCTTTTCGTAAAAGATATCGCTGAGGATCCGATAGACCGCGCCATGGTTAAATCCATTAACGACATAGGGCAAGTTATGGGCATGAAAACCGTGGCTGAGTTCGTTGAAAATGACAAAATACAAGCAATGCTTAGTGATATTGGTGTCGATTATGTGCAAGGCTATGGCGTTCATATGCCCCAGCCCTTTAAAGACTTACTTTGAGTGAGTCGGTTTTAATTTACTATGCATATTTATATACTTACCTTACTCGAAAATATCGAAATCAAACGTGATAGCTAATAACGTCACTTTTAAAATCTGAAGTATGTGAATACGCTGCGAAGCACGCATTAATATCTGTCTTTAGGTAATCCTAATAGAAAATCACGAATAAATAAGCATAAAAAAACCGAAGAAGCCAAAAATGCTCGGCCCTTCGGGTTATTTTACGTTTCTCTGCGAAACGATTGTTGATGGAGCTGGCGGGATTTTCGGGATTATGGGGGCTAGGTCAAGTGCTGTCTTGAGAGCTATTTGTAAGGTCCGATATAGCATTAGTAAAGTAGATATTGAACATTAAAATGAGCTCAGGATAAGGCTATATCGAGATATTAAAAACTACTTTTCTCTGTTGATGTTCGTTGACCATAAAGTTCAGATACAAAAAAAGGGCTTTATAGCCCTTTTTTGAAACAAACCTAAGCTATGCTTTTTTTCTAAATGCGAGCATGAATAGACCAACAGAAAATACAGCTAAAATCGAAGGTTCTGATACATCAACTCGATTCGATGATTGCGAAGTTGCTCCCTTGACGCTCAATAGATTCGCAAGGTTATTTCCAGCACTATCATAAAAAGAGATATTATATACGTCCCTTTTTTGGCAACACCCATTACGCCCAAAAATCTCAATCCAGTCTATTGTGCTTGGCGCTGCAAGCATGATTGTAAGGACTGTGTCGAACGAATTAGGATTGTTACCGTGAAAAATATTCGGATAGTCTACAAAAGCTACGCCGTCTATTGCACAAGATGCGTCGGATGAGTTTGCGTTGCATGATCTTTTGCCTGTGTAGAAATCACTAGCACTAACGGTTGCACCAGATGATAATAGCGCCAAATCACTATTAGTAGAGTTATTCCAAGCAACAAACTCTGACACTTGTAGCCAATCATCAACTGCACTTGAAATACGAATTTCAGAGACATTTATTAACGCAGCCGTAGCAATATTTGACGAACAGATTGCTAATAAAGCAACTACCATAAGTTTAATACTATTCATTATTCACT
>CBFHTO010000188.1:0-2541 GCA_965658765.1 Glaciecola sp.
TTTGTATAAAAACCTTAAGAAACAATATGAGTCTCTAGAACAAGATTACAATAATAATCAAGCTGAACTGCAAGAAAACAAAGCACTGCGCTACAAAAACCAGATGTCTGTACTTGAGTTGGAACAAATTGAAAAACAGAAACAAGCAATATCTAAACACAACGAACTGTTAAAGGTAGCAGTTGATAAGTTAAGTAACGAAGTAGACGAACTTATTAACAAGCAGCAAAGTCAAACTGCCTTTCCATCATTACTCGAGCTAGATGGTAAGTTAAGATCTAGAGCGACAACTGAGAATATTCCATCACTATCAACATTTGCTAAAGAGCTGCAACAACGTATTGCATGGGACGAAAAAGAGAACAAAGAACTTTACTACCGAATAGAAGATATTCATCTATTTATTGCTGGTTTAGCGATGAGCCGATTACATATACTGCAAGGAATAAGTGGAACAGGTAAAACAAGTTTGGCCAAGGCTTTTGCAAGAGCCGTTGGAGGCGCTTGCAAAACAATTTATGTGCAGGCTGGTTGGCGAGACAAGAGTGATCTGGTTGGTCACTTTAATGCCTTCGAGAAGAAGTTTTATGAATTAGAAACATTACAGGGTTTATACGAAGCACAATGCCCATTTTATGAAGACAGGCCTTATGTCATTTTACTTGATGAAATGAACCTTTCGAGACCTGAACAATACTTCGCACAATTTTTATCTGCTTTAGAAATGGATCCAAATGATCGAATTTTAGACTTGATGACTACATCAACAGGCAATAGTCCTGAATTACTCATCGATGGCCGTAAGATTAAAATCCCCAAAAACATCTGGTTCATTGGTACTGCGAACCATGATGAAACAACATTTGAATTTGCAGATAAAACCTATGATCGAGCGCATGTTATGGAATTGCCTAGACATAGCACTCGATTCGAAGTTGATAAAAACCTGGAGCAAGTGACTTACAGTTATTCTTCCTTAGAGGACGCTTTTGAGCTGGCTGAGGACAAGCATCGCACCAAAGTTCAAAAACTTATTGCGGCATTAGATAAATCAATGTTAGCGCAATATCTTGAGGAAGATTTCAATGTAAGTTGGGGAAATAGATTAGAGCGTCACCTCACTAGATTTGTCCCAGTTATGCTTGAAGCTGGAAGCAGTTTGGGGTTTGCCTTAGATCATATGTTAGCCACTAAGGTATTTAGAGCGGGCAAAGTTACCGGGCGTTATGACACAGAACAATCTGGCATCTCTAACCTGATTGACTCGTTATATGAATTATGGAGTGAGCAAAACTTTGAAACTCCCCCTACTGCATCTTTGAAACTATTAGAGAATGAACTTAAAAAGAAGAGCAATATTTAGTGGTGTATTGGTACGATCGATTTGCAGGAGTAAAGGTCAGCAAGTTACCTGAATCCATAAGCTCTGGACAATTTGTAAGCTTAGATACATTTGATTTTAATGGGCATACTAATTTAGCACTAGGTGACTTGCTTTTTGATGATGGTACAAAAGAGATAGCCCAGGATGGTCTCTCAACAACCTTTCAAATTTCAAGTGAACTAGAAACCGATAAGACTGAACTAGATATATTAGAAAACGCCATTCTTGAATACCAACATTCAATAGATACAGGAAAGAAAGGGGCTTTTCTAATTCCTGAAAAGCTCCTTGTCCGTTTTCAATTGACGAAATTTGAAGAAATACTGTTAGATATTTTAAAAAAGGGCCATTTGCAAGAAATTGCTAGACGCCCTCGTTTAGAACTTATTTACGAAGAACATTTACTTCCAGTTTCAAGAGCCAAGAAAATACCAAGCTCAGCAGACGCTCACTTAGCTTCGCATTCACAATGCTGGCAATCAAAGACACTTACAGGGGTTATACCAAAACAAATTTTGTCTCTTGAAAGTGAGGATGAACTTAATATCTATGAAAATAGAGTTTATGTGAAAATTTTAGACCTTACTGAAAAGTACCTTATAAAAAGGATCGCTGAAGTAAAGAGACTAGAAGACATTTTTAGCGAAGCACTAAATTTTCAAGATGCTTCGGACATTTATTTTGAACTAAGACAATGTATTTTTAGCATGTGGGGCGAAGGCTTCTCTGACTTAGAAGAAGCAGATGCCACAGCGAAAAACAGCGAAACAACTCTTCACGTATTACAGCAGATGCTGAAGAAAATCAGGACACTTCAAAATACAAAGCTTTATCAACTACTGCGGCATAGTTCACAATTACCACTGTCCCTTAATATGACAAATGTTCTTTCACATGATCAACACTACCGTCATGTTGCTAGACTTTGGAATTCTTGGTTATCCACACGCCAAACCAATGGAATCAAGCCGGCGGATATATTCCAACGAAACCGAGCAGTTGCGAACTCATACTTAAGATATTGTGTTGATTTATGTAAGCGCAGTTTGAGAGAGTTAGGCTTTAAAGCCATAGATGAAGAAGATTTTTTTAGAGAAGGGATAGGTAAGGTTAGCATTTCTGTTAATGATTATTCTGAAATAGTAGTGCGTAATCAG
>CBFHTO010000189.1:0-2527 GCA_965658765.1 Glaciecola sp.
CTGCATACAGACTTTGGATATAAAACAAAAAAGGGTATTATTGCTTTTAGGGGAGGCCCGTTCTCCCAATTCCATATTTTGGACAAGCCGTTTTATTACAATGGGTATGCATTTGATTGTGCCGAAAGGTGGATGATGTCTGGCAAGGCAAACCTATTCGGTGATAAAGAAACTCTAAAGAAAATATTGGCCGCTGACTCCCCTGTTGAAATCAAAAGATTGGGCAGGGAGATCAAAGGCTTCGATCAAGAGACTTGGGATAAAAATAAAGTAAAGATTGTTTTTTATGGCAACTTACTCAAGTTCTCTCAAAACAAAGAATGCAGATTATTTTTAAATGCAACTGATAATCTTGAAATAGTCGAGGCATCTCCAGTTGATCCAGTATGGGGCAATGGCATGTCCATTGAAGACCCAGAAGTCCACGACAAGGAAATGTGGGAAGGGCAAAATTTATTAGGGAGAATTCTAGTGAACGTGAGAACGAAAATCGGAATGAAAATTAAATGAAAAGAAAAAAAGTAAACACAATTAAGGAAATCGTCAAAGGTCGCATCGTCGGCATTGAAAGAACAAATGGATCGAAATATAATGGTCAAATCACAAACGAGACAAACCATTACATCACGGTTTATGATCGCAATAAGCAGCAAGACTTTAAAATGCAAAAAAGCAACGTTCGGTGCGTGAGGTGTGCTGGCCAAGAGTATAAATTTGGTTAATATTCCGATTTTTTCTAAAAAACCTCTCGGTTAATTCCGAGGGGTTTTTTTGTTGACTTGCTGTAATTTTAGAGTATGATCGACTATATGAAATTAATAGGCTTTAAAGTCTCCAAATTTGATGATCCGTTTTTTATTAAGCTGGCCGCAAAATACATTGGGGAAAATTTATCTAGCTTTGTTTTAAACAATCTTGAAGACTTTCGAGTTGTAATAAAAGCTGGCGTTCACAACGAGGAAATTAGAATGTTCCTGTCTGAATATATAGACAGAAAAAAAATTCTAACCGTTTACAAAGGAGAAGTTAACAAAAGTTTGCTGGCAAATCGTATTTTTGGCAAACTCAATAATAGGGCAAGAAAAACAAGATCCGAAGTGCTCAAAGAGATTTGCGCTGTAAGAAACCTAGACTCAATTAATCATAATAGCCTAATAGATATTAGTGACCTTGAAGACGAGTGCGCTCATTATGAATCAGATGGATTTGTAAAATCAACTAAAGAGGCAAGAGACCTTTTACACTCTAGATACAAAAAGGCATTTTTTGCTGACCTAGGAGAATGGAAACATAAGGACGTTAATCGCTATTTGTTCAGCATGGAATTCATGAAGTTTGACGATTGCCTTTCTCTTTGCGATTATGTTGTAAGTTCAAGTAATTTTTCCTTTGGACTAGATAGAAAATTAGGCAAGGCTGGGTTTTTAAAAAGTTGTTTAAATTACAAAGAAATAAAAATCACATCAAAAGCTTTTAAGCGCTCTTTAGATAAAATGGATATTTATTCTATTTATCACGACTTTATTGATTACGAAGGCAGGGCTTCAAAATACAAAACAAATAAAACAGAAGTATTTCTTGACGTTCAAAAAACTAAGTTTTCCTACCAAGGTCAAGATAGCCTCTTCATTTCAACTGGCAGTCAGCAAGAGTTTGAGGAAGATTTCGAGAAAATGGTAAAAAAGTCTCAAAACTTAGTTGACAAATACTTCTTAGTATGCTTTAATGCCTCTGACGTTGAAAGAGAAGGCATTGATTACCAACAAGCTCTTTTGAAAATAATGAAAGACAACAGCAAATCATTCTTCTGTGACGAGAACACAACAAGAACAATAAAATTGATAAAAACATGGACTTAAAAAAGACACAATTCGCAAAAAAAGCGCTCAAGAAAACAGACGTTAACAAATGGTGTGATGCCAAGCTTAACTTTATGTTGGTGGGTAATCACGGTGTAGGTAAAACATCTGTAATTAAACAGGTCTTCGAAGAAAAATACGGAGAGCAAAACGTAGATTGGGTTTACTTCTCAGCTTCAAACCTTGACCCTTGGACTGACATTGTCGGAATTCCAAAGTCAAAAGAAACTGACGATGGTGAAGAGTTCATTACCTACGTTCGCCCTAAAAATATGGGGCCTTCTGTAAAAGCAATTTTTATCGATGAATATAATCGTGCTCCTGACAAGGTTCGTAATGCTATCATGGAGCTAGTTCAGTTCAAGTCGATCAACGGAAACAAGTTCCCTAATCTTGAGGTTATCGCTGCGGCTATCAACCCTCCAAAGGACGAGGATTCAGATGAATACGACTATGATGTTGAGGCTATTGACCCAGCCCAGCTTGATAGGTTCCAAGTCATTCGCTTCCTTCCTGATGCGCCTTCTAAAACTTACTTCAAACGACAGTTTGGCAAAGTAAAAGGTGGTGAAATCTGCGAGTGGTGGAAAGACCAAGCGGAGCAATTCAAACCTTCACCTCGTAGGCTTGAAGAAGCTTGCTCAGCGTTTATCAACTTCGGCATTGAC
>CBFHTO010000190.1:0-2504 GCA_965658765.1 Glaciecola sp.
ATTGATCTTCGGTTGAAACACTCGGTTGTACAAACCTGACATAGGGGCTCTGTCTAACAACTTTGCAACCTCTACCGCTTGCTTCACTTTGGCCAGCTTCCCACTGATTAAAAGCGCATTTCTGGCAATATCCTCCTTAATCTCAAGCACTTTTTTCGGAAACATGTTCATTAATAGACTTCTTATTTCAGTAGTCCTAATAGTCTTTAATGGATAAATATAAAAAACAGGCCTATTTTCAGCGGGTACTTCGGGTAGTGCCTCCCCTGTGACAATAATGGGCGTATCATCAGGCGATGCATCTGCTGCATAATTAAAAACAAGCACGTCATTTTGTTCAAAAACAGTTACCCCATAGTTAGCAAGTGTTTTCGTGACCAATGAGTAAAAATCTTTTTGTGACAATAGCGAATTTAAACGTAAAGTGACTAAGTCAGGAGCCTTACTAACAGAAGGTTGAATTACAAAATCCAGACCCAGCTGGTTGCCATACGCTTCATTGATAAAAACAGGTAACGGTAAGTTGTTGTATGTTTGCCTCTTGACTCGCTCATTTGAAAGCTTTGGCATGACGAGGTCTTCAGCAACGGTTTTCGCCTCTTCAACTGACATAGATGGAGGCTGAAAGACCATAAGCTCAGGCGTGCTATCCTGTTCAGAAACATTTGCATCGGTAGATGTACTTTTGACCTCCTTAGGAGCTCTTAAAGGCCTGTCAAAATTCTCGTCATCCTGTTTCGACATCTCGTAAGCAGGCCCACGAAACTGCGCGCATGCACTCAAAAACATAATTGTACTAATTATTACGCTGAGCCTGCGAATATTTCTTGAAAGACCTTGTTTATCTATCATCAATGAATGCATTAACTTTGCTGACCTCTTAAAACCTTGTTAACTTTCGCTAAATATATACTGAACAGTGGTTTGATTATTGGTTTCGTCTTGCCACACCACTTTATCTTTGAATACTTCGTGTAAGACCCATGGTGCTAACCACCCCTCGCCTAGGCTTAACTCTTGTGGTTGGGCATCATTCGGCGTTAAAACAAACACTTTAGACGGTTGATCAATCACAATACCGACCAAACGAGCATCGGTCAATGATGGCTTTTTTTCTTTCGCGAGTTGCGCTTGTCGCTCTGCTTCTATTTGCTGCGGTGATTTTTTAGCCGGCGCTTGGTAGTAAGCATCCACTTTTTTCAACACCGCCTGCCATTTATTACTTTCAACTTGTTTAACAGCCGACACGGTTGATGGATTATTTTGTCCACTTTGTTCGTTGGTGCCTATTCGATAGGTCAAAACCCCAGACACAACTGCAATTAAAGTAAGGCATGCCGCAACTAGCAACAGAACTTTCATGCTTGCACTCTCATTTTGCTATTACTGTGTTTTACACTTTTCAATTTGCGGCCTCGACATGCAAATAATCCAAAACTAAAGTGAGAGAGCTAACTCGTCTCCCCGCCCGCAACTGAAAAGTCATTAAACGCATGTTTGGTTTACTACCGTCTAAGTTATCTAACAAACTGATCAACTTTTTAGGGTCATGATTACCTGATAACTCAACTCGTGTTTGGTAAAAATTGCTCCCGCCGTATTGAACTTGCTCCGTCCCAATTAGATTAGCTCGACCTTCTGTAAAAAGCGTTTCTCGTATTTTATTCATTTCAGACAGAGCTTGCGCTTCTGCCACGCTTTGACCTGGTGCCTTTGGTATTGAACTAAGCGTTTGCTGAACATTTTGTTGAGACTGGGTGAGTGCTTCGTCATTTATCGGTGTATTTAGCGCTCTTTGCAAACGGTCGCTTAAATTTTGCTGAGAATTGAGTTCATTGTACAATTCGGAATTCCCATCAATAAAGGCCTTTAATCCACTGCTCAGTAAAATAATCAGCACAGCTAATAACATCCATTGAAGCCGTGTATTCGCACGAATTTGTTCAAACAAGTTGACCTTGGCCGAATCACTCATTAACCGTCACCTCTATTTGCCATGTATTTTGACGCTGTGATGGCCTGACACTTACTTGCGAAAAATTACCACTGTCTTCTAAGTCGACAACCATTTTTGCAATATCAAGGTCGCGGGCTAGCAATTCGACTAATAACGTGCGCTCTTGCCACTGAATAAGGTTTGCATCCCAAGCTACTTGCTCAGTGACTACATTTATAACTTGCGCAAGGGTCTGTGGCATAAAACCGCTTTGCGTCTGCCACTGATTCAAGCCTTCTACTAATGAATTAGCGACTTGAAGTTGAGTTTGCTTTTCGAGCTTATCGCCAAGCTGTAATTGTATTTTTGCTTGTTCTGATTCAAGAGAGTTGAGCTGACTTTGCATGGCGATATAACCGGACCCTAAGCTAATAAAAAACACTAGCGCCAATACCAAAACCACTGCAGCCCATGTAACAGGTGCCGCCAACCATTGGTCTATTTGTCGCTTGCGCGCCCACGCACTAGACGCTATATCTAAACTGATAACATCCTGAGCCCCATGGTT
>CBFHTO010000191.1:0-2496 GCA_965658765.1 Glaciecola sp.
TCATTACGTATATTTGTAAATGCCGCCTCACTGTTCCTGGAAGTGCGCATTTCTCGATCTCCGCTTTCCACTCGGTCTGCGGTAACTACATTATCCGGGCTGCGTCTAGCCGTGCTGACACTGTTAAAACGGGATTTGGTCATCTTCTGGAAAATCATCAGCAGGCATATCGAACTGCGACGAAGGCTTATGCTGCCCATCGCTTTTAGGCGCATTGCCTCCATCTGACTTACCGCCGAGCATCTGCATTTCATGGGCGACAATCTCTGTCGTGTATCGATCCTTGCCTTCCTGGTCCTGCCACTTGCGGGTTACTTGCTTGCCGGAGATATAAACCTGACTGCCTTTCTTTAGGTACTGCCCGGCTATCTCTGCCAGCTTTCCGAATGTGACAATGTTGATCCAGTTGGTTTGCTCGACCTTCTGGCCCTGCTTATCTTTATAATCGTCATTGCAAGCGATTGAGAAGTTAGCCACTGCGCTGCCGGATGCGGTGTACTTCAACTCAATATCGTTGCCAAGTCGTCCAATAAATGAACAATGGTTTAAATCTTTACTCATCTTCTATTCCTCTGTTAATTAGCGGCGCATACCTTCTATGTTTTCAAGAGCACTATTTGCGCGCTTTAGTTGAGAACGCAACATTTCTACACGCCACTGCTGTATCAACAATAGCCCGTCCCGAGCTTCTTCCCATGTATCGTAATAGTTCATCCATAATGATCGTTTTGCTCTGCGCTTACCGTTAATCCAGACTGATGTGTCTGTTTCTTTATCAATCTCAACCTCGCTGATTTTGGCGTCACAATTAAAGCGGTTATTGATTCTTGCTGCGTATTTCTTCATATCTATTCCTCTGCTGCTGGTAGTGGTTTGCCTTTTTCATCAACCGGCGTTTTGTAAATATCGATAAGGACATTCTTGTATTGCCTGTTAGAGTCTTTGGCCTTCTCGTTCGGGAGAGCGGACTGAACTGCAATGAACTCGTCATTACTGAGTTTTTTCACCGCATGTTGGATCGTAACGTAATCAGGTTCACCTTCTTTGTCGATCTGGCCTTTGAACCATGCCGCTGCATCCCTGATCTTCTTCGCGTCCAGCTTCTTGCCGGTTGTCTCGCCGTAAATTTCAGGCAATTCACCCATCCACTCATATCGTTGTACGCCTTTTTGATCAAAAGCGCGGAGCATTACCAGCTTGCCGGAAGCAAACTCGCTCTCCCACTTCCACTCTTTGAGCTTTAGATTAAACGTCTGCCTAATCCGATCGCCATCCATTTTGAACTCATCCTTGTTTAGCTTTATCTGAATATCCGGGTAATCGTACAGCTCAAGCCCTATACCCCAGTTGAAGCAGGCGCGCTTGAATGAGTCAGACGCAAGACCTTTCTGCGCCTCAGAATAGCTTTCTGTGCCTGTATCTTCTTTGGAAATCCATTGGCCAGTATTTGTATCCCAGATAGACACAATACAGTTTGCGTTATCTCTTGTGTGCTCACGCTTCCAGCCAAACTGCCCTACAACGCTGTTAAGGCGATTGATGTCAACGCGAGCATCCTTGTAAGCCAGTAGCTTTGCATACCCACCCTTATTGATATTAGCAATGCGAAACTCCACCGAGTCAATCGGGATCGGTTTCATCAAATCTTGAATTTTCATCAGTTATGCCTCTCTAAAATGGTTCTTCGGGAATCACAATATCCGCGTCGTAAGCATCAGCCCACGCCTGGTATCCAGGGTCTTCATCCATCTGCCGGTGTAATTCTTCGATTTCCATCTGCTCCATCGCATCGATGTCGCCGGTAACGTTTGGATGTGTTTGTCCTATCTTGCTCATAATTGCCTCTCTAGTTAACATACGGATTGCACAGGGTATGTGAATGTTGGTGTTATATTTTGTGAAGCACCCTATGGCCTTGGCTCGCCCTTCCAACAAGATTATGATTTCACGGTAGCTACTCCGCTTATACATGCACTTGCCTTCCAGCTTCACCGCACCATAGGAAGGGTTGTGCCGGGAGTCGAACCCGATCATTCCAAACCAACCCGCGACCGTCGCCGCTGCGTTTATCTTCCGCCAGTGCTTCACAAAATATAACAATTCGTCCAAAACCTACCGCAAAAACGCGAAGGCCCGCCTCAATTCTCACCATTTATACCGTTTCTCGAAAACAATTACCGCAAGTTGATTCAGCCTTGCGCTCATGACCGTACACACCATTTCGATAACGGTTGGGTCAATAATGCCTCGGAACTTATCCGGGGCCATGTAGACTGTCCAGAACAGTTCATTCGATGCCCAGATACACTCATCAGTGTCGAGCCAATCATCGACATCGCGCCTGTCCATGCCGTGAATTGACTCTCTGGCATTTAAGGCTTGTTCCAAGTCTTCTTTAATCGACTCAATAGCCGATTCTTTAGCTTCGTTCCGTTCCATTTCTTCATCCCGAATGTGTTGATAGCTTTCAGTATGTTGCATGTCTACCTCTCTAAG
>CBFHTO010000192.1:0-2491 GCA_965658765.1 Glaciecola sp.
CTTCAATTCATAGCGCACTTTTCCATGGTCAGTCATGCTCAAACGTTGCTCGCTAATGGCAGGACGACTTATATATCGGCATAGCCTTTCTAACTTCCCTGGCTCATCGGCATTAGCGAAGACCCCTGCGTGTAACGGGGCCGGTAAAACGTCGTCTTTGGTTATACTCAGCCTACGCATTCCAATTCCTCTTGATTTCGTGACACCTATTGTTGAGCTGATCGACAGTAGTACAAATACACAATCTACATCTCTGTCCTTAAGGCAATTGGTCGATGGCAGTGGAGCCAGTCAGCACCTTTCAACTTCAGTATCGTCACCTGCCATGGGCGGTATGTTACTGTTGGGGAGAATGTTACTTGCCTTTTTGCGTGACAGTGAACTGGCATTGATGTAGGGTTTCGTCTACTTCATCCTAACGTATTGATGAACTAACCAAACGTTTTTTTACCTTTGGGGTTTATGAAAAACGGTTGCGACTAATCGTGCATCACAAACGCAAGCATGAGTATGAGAAGACTATCAACATCGAGTCCACAGCGTCTGTCGGTGACAAGTCGCTGATGACCTCAACCAATGACAGCGAGTGGGTGATTTTAACAGCCGCTTGTTGACACGACGAGCGTGGGTTTGGTGCCATCTTCTGGGTTGCTGTAAAGCACACTGCATCTGCCTTGACTGGAAAATCCTTCAGGCCACACCACAATCGACGGGCCTGCAATGACGCCCTGATCCGTAGTAACATTCCTAGCCATGCCGAGTCCACAAATATCCATGTCGCACTTGTTAGCAACGTCCCAAGAATTATATTCGTTGCTTAGCAGAATTCGTCTGAACGAGCGATTCCAATCGTTGGTTGGGTACCCCGAGTGAATAGAAACTGCTTGGTCATCTATTTGAATTGTTTGTGAGCCATTAGTCAGGTTTTCAATTACCGCTTTGTAATACACCATACTTTTTACGTGCTTAAGATCCGCTGCTACAGCTTCAATAACGGCCGATTGCGCGTCAGATGTAAAATTCAACAAGCGGGGCGCTGCGCTTACCGCGAGAATACCTAAAATGATGATTACAATAATCAGCTCTACCAATGTAAAGCCTGTTTGTTTGCGCAAAGCTGTTTCCATCCTGCTAACTAAATTACGAGCTGTACCAATTTGATTCTAACAACCGTAGTTGACTGTTTGGGTATCGTAATAAATGACTGTGTATAACATTTTGTCGTATCAGTGATGGAATAAGTCATAGCCTACCGCTGCATAATATGAAAGAACCAACGCTTGTAATGATTTGTTGAAGTATTATGATATTTGACGCTTCAATGGCTAAACTCGAAATTTGCGAGGTGATACAAATCGAAATAGTCTCAGCGCCGCAATAGCAGCAGTTGACGGTTCTGAAGCTTCGACTATGGTTTGCCTAGCGTAGGTATTTGTATTTAAAGCGCTCGTTGCATCTGCTAAGCGAATATCAATTTTTGCAATTTTGGTGGTTTGTGTAGTTGCAGTAATCAATTTCCAATCACAGGGACCTTAAGAACTGCCACGGCATTGCCTTTTAAGCTGCCAAAATACAGGGTGTTTTTCCACTCCTCAGCACTCGTTATGAACACTACGTGACCGTCATTGCTTTGCAAATTATGCAAAACCTTACCCGAACTGTTTATGCCAAGGACATGACCATACATTTGGGGGGATGGTAACCAGGACGGCGGTAATTTCGATAGCCATTCTCTTATTGTCGGCCGTTCAAGTAGTAGGTTATCCATTTCCCACTTGCGTGGGCTCGCCAGCGTTACCCAGTAACGCCCATCTGAGCCACGAGAAATTCCGTCGGGAAACCCTGGCAAATTGTCAATGACAATCTCGCTGCTTCCGGCTTTCACTCCTGAAATATGGTATTTAAGCACACGGTATCGTCCGGTTTCGACAACCATGACATATGAACCGTCATGGCCAACCGCAACGCCATTGGCAAAACGCAGATTATCCAATAACAATGATGTGACGCCGGATTGAGGATTAAAAGACAGAAGACGTCCATTACCTTGATGCGACAACAAATCCAGCGTGTGTTCTGTTAAGCCGAAGGTGTCCGAAGCATCCGTAAAATAAATCATTCCATCGGCAGCGACATCAACGTCATCGGTAAACAAAAACGGCCGTGTGCCATGTTGTGTCGTCAACACACTAACGATGCCCAACGGGTTAATAGACAACAAACCGAGATACGCGTCCGCAACGTTCAGGTTGCCATCTGCGTCAAACGCCAGACCCAAAGGTCTGCCACCAGTCTCAGCAAAAACCTCAATCGATTGCTTGTTTGTCACGCGTAAAATATCGCCATTACTTGTTCCGACAAATAGGTTGCCAATTGGGTCTATCGCGACGTCTTCGGGGCCGATAAAATCGCCCAAAAACAATTTTTGCGAACTGGATAATTGATTGTTTTTAGCGAACTGTGATATCAGCTTTGGCGCCTGAGTATAAGA
>CBFHTO010000193.1:0-2473 GCA_965658765.1 Glaciecola sp.
TGCACTCAATAAAAGCCCTAAACAGATGCCGCAGGCACATATGTATGTATCTTCAAAACCGGATTGGTATGATATTCTGGATTCACTCCCTCAGTTTGCCGAGTTTCCGCCTCAAAAATAATCATGCAATCTAGCTCTCTCGTCTCAGTTAATATAAGTAACCTGAATATCAAAAAGCTCAACTGAGTATACACCCAAGTTGAGCTTTGCGTTTAAGCAACCAACTGTTCGCTAGTTGTCATAATTCAATATTAGCTTCACTGCCAAAACCAGAACCATAAACCAATGCATTTAAGAGTATAAGACGGATTAACGATATACACTACTCCTTGTGACAGCTGTCTTTTTGACTAGATTGGTTTGTTGAAATGTCGAATTGTGTAAGTTTTGTATAGCGTGTTAGTTTGCAATGTCTTGCGAAGACGAACTATTGGTGCAGGAGTAGGGAAATTAGAGCGCGAATGTCCCCACCATCTAATAGTGTGTTTCTTTCACTCTTGCAGTAAAGGTAATCTATGCCCCAAAGTTGAAGTCACGTTGAATAGTAAGATCGTTTCCGTATTGTTCATCAAGTGGCGCTCGCAAATGTGGCAACAGTTTTGTTTGTTTAGAAGTTGGGTACTTTTTATCGAAATGCTTCAGTATTTTATGTACGATGGCAGGCTTTGCTGGCGCAGGACAACGTTAACGCCGACATTAACGTTGGTTACCCTCCTGTTGGCCCGGCCTTACTGGCGGCACTGAAACTCACAGAAGACGACGCCGAAGAAGCCCTTGATGAAACCAACATGCAGCTTATTAGTGTGATTCAGCTGTTTAATCCAAGTGCATTTAATATTTTTTAATAAAAGTACCTCCGGTAATGAGTCTGTGCTATAGATATAAGCAATTCTGATTGCCCTATATCGCAGAACATGGATATGCTTAAACTACATCATTACGGCCTCATTTTTGTTTTTTGCTGCTGACAGGCTGTGTCACCACTATTGGCAGAAACTTTCAGAAGCTCGAAGAACCCCAGTCAGTGCCTGGCAAATCAACAGCCCAGGATATTATCGGGCTACTGGGAAAACCGACGACTACAAACGCCTTTAATCAGGGAACGGCCTATAGCTACATTCACCACAATCGTAATGCTAAAGCGGTTAAGCCTGATGAAGTGGCATCCCGCTACCAGAATTTCATCTTTAACAACGAAGACATTCTGACTGGTTATCAGTTTGGCAGTTCTTTTGTCGAAGACAGTACGTTTTTCAACACTGATAGCATAAAGAAAATTCAAACTGGCGACAGCAGAGAACGTGTTACCAGATTATTAGGCGAATCCTCAGGCATCAATCACTATCCTGGCGACCCTAAGCATGCCTATGTGCTCATTTACAGCTATCCCACAACAACGCACTCAGACAGCACTTTCAGTATGGTAAACAGCGTTGTTAACGTTGCCTTTGACCACAACGATAAGGTGGTGCGGGTAGAAACATATAATCTGAACGCTGATTAATACATTTTATGAATATCTACAAGGACGTAACGATGAAAAACGCTGTTACTCTGGTCACCCGCTTCGGTTTAGTCGCAGTCATATTGTTGGCTTTTAGCACTATTGTATATTCGCAGAGTCACGAGAAAATAAATGATATCGAAGTAGTGGATGTCGTCGATCAAAGGCCCCTGAGTTACTACCGAAAACAACTGGTGGAAACCGAGCTGGCATTTTACGACATGTACAATGCCTTAACAGACCAAAAAGAATTCAAAATAAGATGCAGGATAGAAAAGCCATCAGGTAGCCATATTGCTCGCAAGGTTTGCTATCCGCAATACGAACTCACTGCAATTGCATATGAAACGTAAAGAGTATAAGACGAATAAACGCTATGTACTAGTCATTGTCACAGCTGTATTTGAGGGTAGTTTCGCGTTTACTCATTTGTGGTGTTGAAGAAATTTGTGAAATATTTGTCGTTGAGGTGAGTAGGCAAGCTGACCTATGGCACTGAAATCTGGCAAATGAGGCGCGAAGGCCTTTGCCTCAGCATATGGCATGTTCAAGCATCATTGTGTTTCTCTTGTGTCATGCGTCGGTGACCGCCCCAGCAAAGTCAAAATCTCTTTGGATGATGAAATCATCATGTAATCCCCCCGCTTAACAACAGAGGTTTTAACTAGAAAATTCCGCTACACTAAAACAAAGGAGTTTTCGATGAGAAAATCAAGATATAGCGAAAGCCAGATCATGGCGATCCTTAAACAAAATGAAAATGGTGTGTCAGTCCCTGATTTGTGCCGAGAGCATGGCATGAGCAGTGCTCAGTTCTACAATTGGCGCTCTAAGTTTGGCGGCATGGATGCATCGATGATGAAACGTATGAAAGAGTTAGAAGCTGAGAACAAGCGGCTGAAAAAGATGTATGCCGAGGAGCGTATTAAAGCTGAGATCCGTCAGGAAATCATCGAGGGAAAGCTCTAA
>CBFHTO010000194.1:0-2439 GCA_965658765.1 Glaciecola sp.
CTTCTCGTATTTCTTTAACCATTTCTTGCGCTTCCTTTTGTTCATATCCTTAAACGCCGGATGGTTCTTTATCGGAGTCTCTAGCATCATATGCGCAATTTCGCATGGTGCGTGTTGCTCTGCCTCTGCTCGTGTCTTTACTATGATTGTCTTCATAATTCTATTTCTTAGCAGTAGGATCATAACCCAGCCTAACCAGCTCCGCACTAAGCTCTTTAATCCGCTCAAATGCTGAGTCGTTCTCTCGCTTTAGGTCTGCTATTAGCAAATCTTTCGCCGTCATTTTTTCGTAGTTCTTTTCTATCATTTTCATATTTTCGTTTTTCATAATTCGTTGTTGTTTGTTTTATAACAGCTAGATAGACGCAACGCTAATCGCGTGCGCCATCTTTAATGTTCTGCGAAGGAAATACTCGGATCTCAACGTAGTAATCGCCATCAGGCAAAACATCGTTGTCGAATTGTGGCTCATCGGGTAGGTCGCACAGTATGACACCACGATCACATGGTCTCATATACATAGCCCCGCGATATTCAAAGATCGCAGAATAAGTCGGTGATGCCAACGGCGAGCCGCTGGATTGTTCATTATTTTCACTCATTATCGTTTCCTTTCTGGTTGTTTGCGCCGTGCCACACCTCGGCGTTATGCCCTGTCAAACGACCACCATTTAGGGCGGATCGCTCGGAGTTCGGCATTCTTAGTGATATGATCCTTTGTGATTTCCGATGGACGGAGCCAGCCGTGCTGATCGTCTCGGTAAATGAGCCGTCCAGCCGATCCCATGGGCGTTGCGCCCTCGGCTTTATCCCACTCTTTGAATCGTTTGATGGCTTGGGTGATGTTGACTGCCGCTAGACTGATCTTGGCGTGTGCCATGTAGTCATTGCTGCCGCTGAATGTGGCCTCGTAGATATTGTATGTTTTCATGTGGTTTGATCGTTGGGCATAACAAGTCGTGTATGCTCGACCCTATCGGTTGGCATCACTTTCTTCATTATAATTTTCTAGCAAGTAATTAACAGCTTTTGATTTGCTCCCTGTCTTGTTGATCAAGTCCAAGGCAAGCTCCTGATTATCAGGCTTAACTCTGCCAGATAGGATCAGGGTTGCTCTCTCTGATTCTGGCTTTAGTGCTAACCTCTCACCCTTTTTTATAGGTGACAGGTTGGCTAGTGATTTTGGGTTCATTGTTATTTGTTAGTAGGTCTTAAATGCTCCCATTCTTCAAGCCATATTAGGGCTTTAGGATATGCTTCGCCTTCTGGATTAAAGTAATAAGGGTCTAAATTTGTTCCTTCCATCTTTTAAGAGAATTGTTTTTTAGCCCATCTTTTAGCACCTGCTACTGTCTTTCCAGTCCATCTGCAAGCTGTGATGTCAGCTCCTTCGATGCCGTTTTTAGCGTTAACGTATAAGTTAGCCCATACGTTACCATCTTGATTATTAATTACTACCGCTCTGTTGCCTTCTGTGATTGTCTCTTTCGTTGTCATGACTAGAACTTACCTGAAAATATCACTTTGTAAACAAAAAAAGAATTTATTTTGCTTTTTTATTCGTTTCACTGCTCTGCACCTTCATTTTCTGATGTCTCTGAACTCTCCTCACCACCAGCACTCCAAAGAATAGGCTTCAATTTAGAGTCCATAATAGCAGCGACTAAGCACATTTGATCACAATCAGTAAGGTGATTTGCCTTGCTAGGTGGAAAAAACCATTCCCATTTCTTTTTTCCAGTTGATTTTACCGTTACCTGTCTTTTGAACTCCACGTTAGTCTGAGCTTTATACTCACTCGATATATCCGATGGGACGCTCCATTTGTACGTAGTATGACCACCTTTCAGTCTATGCCACATATCTTTAATAGGCTTATTACACCAAAAGTAATAAATAGCTTGCCGTTGCTGTCCGCCTGTTCCAATTCCTACGTGCCCAATCTGTGGCTTTGAAAAAGGAAATCTCCTTGTGATCTGCTTCATCCCTTGCGGAGTATTAACATTGTCATGATGTGGAAACGATGTCTTGCTGGTAGTATCGCCCCACAACCCCTGCCAGCCATATTTGACGCATATAGCTTGCACGTTCGGCGTATCCCATGCACAGTCAACTAGAACTCTATTAGGCTCAACTCCTAACTCTTTGCGCCTCTCCTCTACCTCTTCCCATGTGGTAATCTTGCCCTCGTCAACTAATCGACATTCAAATTCTCCAAATGATCTACACACGAACCATCTATGAGCAGATTCGCCTTTTGATGCTTTACCAGCCTGATTATCAATGCACATAAATCTTGAAATCTCATGTTCGTAGTCTTCACCTTTTAAGTAATCACCCTTTGACCTCTCAAACGCTGCCTCATCATCTCCATCTGTCGGCGACTCATCCCATGCCATAGCCCTGCGCTTCTGCATGTAATCCTTGAATGGTTCGATA
>CBFHTO010000195.1:0-2401 GCA_965658765.1 Glaciecola sp.
GCTGACCTGGTAGTGCAACCATGCATTCGATTAAATCTTCTTCAATCAACTTTTTACGGATAGTACCTTCATTATTGGTGTTTGAGCTCATTGAACCATTAGATAACAATAAGCCCAGTGCGCCGTTAGGTGCAAGGTGATAGAGCATATGCTGAAGCCATGCAAAGTTTGCATTTCCTGATGGTGGTGTACCGTATTTCCAGCGAGGATCGTTTTCACTGACACCTGTATCCCATTCCTTCATATTGAACGGCGGGTTTGCCATCACATAGTCGGCGCGTAGGTCTGGATGCTGATCGTTGGTGTAGGTATTGGCAGGCTCTTTGCCAAAATTAAAATCTATCCCACGTATCGCCATATTCATGGCCGCAAGTTGCCATGTGGTGTGGTTATACTCTTGCCCGTAAATAGACACATCACCAATTTTGCCTTTGTGAGCATTGATAAAGTGTTCCGACTGCACAAAGAAGCCACCAGAGCCCATGGCTGGGTCGTAAACGCGACCTTTGAACGGCTCTAGCATTTGTATAATTAAGCTAACGATGGATTTGGGCGTCATGATAATGTCGTTTTCGACAATTAAAAAATTGTTACCACCCCGTACTTATTGACTTGAAGAGTGGTAACAGTTTTTTAGGGATTTACTATAAAAACAGCAGCAAATTGAGGTGGGAAAATACAGTTTTGTTACTATTTCTAACGCTTTTTATTGGATTGTGATAACACTGATCCTGCAAGTTCTTTTGTATCTTTACTGTACTTGTCGCTTTGCAGTACCTTTGATGCGAAGTCTTCCATATCAGCACCTGTTTGCTTGCTAGTTCCTTTTTGCGACAGAGCAGAACCAGCTAATTTTTTGGCGGTCTTAGAAGCATTAGGAGCGTTTAATGTTTTAGCTGCCTTAGATGCCACACTTTGGGATGTCTTCTTTGTGTTTTTACTCATAGTAAATACCTCATGGTTGTTAATTTAATTATGTAAATTTAGAGTCCGTGTTTTAGCCTTTCTGCAAAGCCATTACGCTCAGCCAATACCTCATCGTACATGTTATAAACCTGCTGAATGTGCTCCCACAATGACTGATTTTGCGTTCTCAAATCCTCAGCAAGGTCTTTATAATCAAGGTTCGATTTTTTTAACGATTCAACTTCTTTCTTAAGCTGTTCATTTTCAGTACCAACAGCAATAGACTCAGCTTTATGTTTCTGACGCTTTTGAGCGGTCTGAATATCCGGGATTTTCTCAGGGTTAAACTTGTAGATAGCAGAGTTTGATATACCTAATCGTTTCGCTACTTGGCTAACGTTAATTTTTTCGTTATTGGCAGCCATTTCAGACAAGGCCGTATCAATTTTGTCTGCCATTGTGATCTCAACTGATTCGCTCATATTAGGCTTCCTTCACTTTTATCGTTAACTGGTCAATGATGATGTTGGCGGCTTCAAGGTTGTCATTTAATGCCGTACTAAAGGCTTTTAATCGCTGCTTTATCTCTGACGGAAATTTTTCAAATGCAGCTAATTGCGATTCACATCGCTTTTTAACAACCAGCCAGTGTGGTAAATGTCGAGGTGTTGCAATGTAGCTATCGCACCATACGCAGTGGCTTGGATCTGCTGCATTACGAACTTTACATTCCGATCCCTTGGTACAGTAACCATGTGACACGCCTCTAAAGTTGTTGGTATGTTTAGCAGCAAACGTGATCAACTCTTCCATATTTTTAAAGTGAGGGGTGCTTCCGGTGGTAAGGTCATCTGCCAGAATCTCAGTCAATTTGGCGATAAAGTTTTGTCCGCCTTTTCCTGCCAGCGTGCCGTCTTGTGCTGCGGTCACCAAATCTTCCATTGCTTGCGATATCATAAACTCAGAGAAGCTATCGGTTAGTCCAATAAACTCCTCCATAGACTCATATCCCCGTTGGCTATAAACCAATGACATCATGTTCTCTAAATGTTTGTACTGATACTTAATATCGTCTAAATCACCCAAGCGGTTTGCGACAATAAACCAAGCAAAGGTATGTCTAAATTGATGGGCCGTAAAATTGAAAAAATCGCCTACTTTATATGGCTTCTTAAACTTTTTATGATTTGAGCTGACGGATTGGTAATTGCACCCCATGCGCTCAAGTTCGGCAATGTCATGATCAGTGACTCTAATCGAAAACATTTTGTTTATGTTGTTAAAGCCATTTTTAGTGGACTTAGTATTTAATGAAAACTCGCAGGATTTTTTATGGGGTGACACACCAAACAAAGTTCGATTACTCAAACCAAACTCTAAATTCAACTTACGCTTTCGTGGCAATAAATCGCTGTGATATTTTAGCAGCAAGGCTGAACGCTCACGGTAAACAGAGCAAACCCTTGTAAGAAGTTTTACCGCTCGATAGGTGACT
>CBFHTO010000196.1:0-2361 GCA_965658765.1 Glaciecola sp.
TACTCGGCCTCTTTGATAATTTTAGCGAGAAGGTTAATAGAACCGGTCGTGAGTGTCATATTGTATCTCCCTTTATAATTCTTAATATATACCGATTCTTTATGAATGTCAACTGTTTAGCATTCTGACACAGCTGTAAAATCCGATATTTTCGTATTAAACTTGAAGTTGCGATACTGTCCACGACTTTTATGTGAAACACCTATTTCTACTGTATGTTTGTAAGGGTGCGCTTTATAAGCACTACCGCATCTGCCACGCTCTTGGGTGATGGTGTACAGTAGACCGTTTTTGTATCTAAAAATTGTCATGCAGCTTCAATTTCATCTTGAAAGAAGTAAAGCTCAGTAAAGCCGAAGTTGTCTACCATAAAGTAACGGTCTTCTTTTTGAAAGATGTCGCCAACAGAGGTTGAGCTCATGCGAGTAAAACGGGTAATTTTTGACTCGTCTTCCCAAAGATTTGTTAGCTCAAAAGCTTCTTCAAGATCGTCCGTTTCTACTTTTGCTACTTCAGTGAAATATTGAAACATATCATGTTTAAAATCTTTAGACCCAAACATTAGATCACGTTTAGCTTCAATAGCTGGTACCGGATTTCCAGAGTTAAAATCTGCTCTTTGCTCTGCAGTGCTTTGGATCTGGTGAATGATAATCATGGTGGGTTCCTTTCCCTTTACCTATTATCAATATATACTGATTCTTTACAAATGTCAACAAAAAGGAGGCCCGAAGACCTCCTTTTCAACTTTTAATTTTATCTTATATTACGCTTCGCAAGCAGCACAACCCATAGATTGAACTCTCTTACGAGTCAACGCTTGTGCTGCGGACATTGAGAAACTATAGTATAGGTTCTTGATACCCATTTCCCAAGCATGCAAATAAAGTGCGTTTATTTCCTTCACGGACATATCAGGGTCTAGCATCAAGTTCAAGCTTTGGCTTTGATCGATATATTCTTGACGGATCGCAGCTTGATCTACAATAGTGTATGGATTGATTTCTGGGAACGTTTTGAATACTTCTTTTTCGTCAGCAGTCAAAAAATCGAGATGCTGAACAGATCCATCAGCAGATTTAATAGTTTCCCACACTTCGTAAGTGTTCTGGCCCTTTTCTTCAAGCAACTTTTCCAAATACGGATTTTTGATAGTTACCTTGATCTTTGCTAGATCTTTGACATAACAGTTTGAAAATTCTGGTTCTATAGATTGGCTAACTTGGCCAAGGATAAAAGAACTAGATTTAGTAGGCGCGATAGCCATAGTCGTCGTGTTGCGCATTCCGTAACCTTCAAGCAGCGGTGGTTCGCCTAATGCAACTGCTAATTCTCTTGATGCTGCGTGCGAGCGTTCTTTGAGTGTTTTTGCAATTTCATGGTTCTTCTTTGCAGCTTGCGTAGATTCAAAACCGAGCATGTTTGATTGAAGATACGAATGCCATCCGAGCACACCGAGGCCAAGAGCACGATGATTCATGGAGAAACGGCGAGCACGCTTTAGATATTCTTGTCCTTCAGTTTTACGAATAAATTCTTCACACACGGTATCAAGGAACATAGTCAAAACTTCAATAGCGTCGGTTTCTATAATTTCATCCCAATGAAGTAGGTTAATAGAAGAAAGGACACAAGTAAAAGTTTCTTCTACTGAAGACGGAAGTGCAATTTCTGAACACATCTGGCTAGCATAGATCCACATGTCTTTGTCTTTATATACTTGCGGCTTGTTATTGTTTACGTTATCTCCAAACATGATGTATGGATAACCGATCTCAGATCTGCGCTGCAGAACTTTAGCCCAGAGTCTGCGCTTTTCAGGATCGCCAGCTTTCATATCGTTAATGAACTTGTCAGAAACAACAACTGAAGTAGTTAGGCCCTGAATTGGATTTCCTTCAGTTCCAATGTCGAGAAACTCGTCAGCATCTTTATGCTCAAGATCTTGATACGCCGCAAAGAACCCACGACGAACAGAACCTTGTGATACTACTGAAGCGAGTGTATCGTACATCTGCATAAAATGCACAGAGCCGGATGACTCGCCTTGATCTGTAATTGGAGCTCCACGATGACGAACTGGTCCAAAATACCCAGAACATCCTCCGCCATTTTTCATAAGCATACCATTTTCAGCTACGCCATATAGAATAGACTCCATATTATCGTCAATGTAAGAACCAAAACAGGAAACTGGTAAGCCACGTTTCTTGCCGTAGTTGGCCCAAACTGGAGAAGCAAGAGAATAGTAACCACGGCTCATATATTCATAAAATTTATCAGCAAAACCGTCGAATTTTTTTGCGTCGGCTACAGTTTTTGACATATCCTTAAGATACCATTCTGCTTTGTTTGCTATAT
>CBFHTO010000197.1:0-2359 GCA_965658765.1 Glaciecola sp.
GTTTCCAGCATTGCCGTGATGCGGGAAATAAATAGTGGCTATTTCACTTGAACCAATGGCGTCTACCAGATCCTTTAAAGAATTTCCATCACCAGCAGCTCCCTGGTCGGCCTCTGAGGAATCGACAATGTAACCGCTTCCCTTTATCGGAATTGTGATGTCTTCAAGCGTTGTCGTGTTATAGCCGGCCTTGGCTATTTCAACGTCAAACTTGTTGCCGGTCGAATAGTCGGTGTCATCAACAAAAAACTGGAAATAACCAGAAGCGTCCGAGGTAACGGCACTGCCCGATATGGCGCTGCCCCCGCTTACTGCGGCATAAATCGTCGCCTCGGTTTCTGTGCCTGCTTCATAAACTGTGACCGTTGCAGACGCAACAATCGCTCCGGTGCCGTCTTGAGCGAACCCATGATAAGAGTATCGTGCCATGCTACCGTCCGTTTCTTTAGCGTCAAAAGCTGCGTTTACCTACAGCGATAGACTGTCGTTCTCGTGTCGTTCGCACAATATCCAGCAAACCATAGTGTTCTCCTAATTCTTAATGCCATCGTCTTACCGTCGGTTCCGGTTGTCCCGCTCGATAGGGCGCATTTCTCGTCATCCAGAAAGCGGGGCAGCCGGTTACACTGGGAAAATTCGGGCGGGGAGGGTTAGCGCTCAAGGTCCATCCTCCACATCGTCTGTATGATGGTGTCGCCAGCGTCGGCGCATTCTCCTGTCACCTTCACAGTCACGGCGGCGCTGGTGTCCTCGGAGGCAGTCTCGTAGCCGCTGTTGGTATATTCACCCTGCTTGAACTCCCACCATACGCGCTGGGCGTTGTACGCCGTGTTAATTACCCGGAATGTAATAGCCCAATCGTCGTTGTTGTCGCCGGCAGCTCTCATCGTCCACGAGCTTGATCCGAAATGCAGCTTGATGGTCTTGTTTCCGGCAGCTGTGTCTGTCACGGTGCCGGCCGCAAAGCCGTTTACGATAGATCCGGTTGGCCCAATTCGATTTGCTGCGATAGAATCCGAGGCCAGATCGTCTTCCCCGGTGCCGCTGGTGCTGTTGTTGCTCATGTCCTCGACTGCGACTTGCCACGAATTACCAGAAATAAGCTCGGTTCCATCGGATATAAGGTGGTCAGATGTGCTGAATGTCCCGAAAGTGGTATTATTAGAAACTCTGGTGGTTGAGCTAATTGTAGCGCTACTTGCTGCATAAACATAGATACCATAATCGCTGTTTCCGTCGGAATCGATAACGGTATTATCGCTGATGTCGCAACGCTCTATCGTATTTCCAGCACCACTTACGTTGATTGAAACCCCATGAGTAGAAAACCCCTGGCTCGGATTTTCCACTCGATTGCTCTTGATCACCATATCGGAAATATCACCAGCGTTATTGTAAAACCGTATGCCATATCTGTGAGCATCGATGATGGTGTTGCCTATCACGGTCGATCCATTACCGGCATATATCCCGCTTGTAGATGGTGTCGGTAGGCTAGCATAGCGGTATCCGGTGGTTTTTACCACGTTGCCCACGATTATAGCAGCTCCCTCGATTCCGTTTTCTACGATATTTTCAAGTGAATTTCCGATCACCCTTACAGTCTCAGGCACCGAATTGGCTATATAAATTCCACTGCATCCGACGCCACTTGCATCCCCGGCGTCACGATACCCTCCGATCTCTGATAAATGGTTGTTAGATATATCTATATTGGTCGGTGTTCCAGTTATCTGTATCCCAAAATAAACCGTGTTCTCAATTCTGTTCCCGATGATTTGTACGGAATCTGCTCCATTTACTTTGACAGCTCCGTAACCACGGGTTTGTGTAAAATAATTGTTTGCAATTCTAACTTCATCCCCGATTACATAAACCCCTATGCCTTGCGTTGCCTCTGAAATGGACGTGCCGCCAATATCTTCGAAAACATTGTCGTGGATATTTATCTTGGACGCGTTTGTTGATATTTCGATGCCGTTTAAATCCGAATCGTGAAACCTGCAAGAATGAACCTCAACATTTTTGGATGTTCCGTCGATCTGCAGCAAATGGCTTTCTGCTCCGAATGAATTGCCATCGAAATCAATCCCGCTGACGATTGCTCCATCTGCATTGTAAATATGCAGATTCCCGGTTTCCAAAATTTTGCCGGGGCCAGAGATGTTTCCAGCGGTTGCCAGGTATGCCCCCGTACCGATGGACAGAACGGCCCCCTGCTCAAACTGCAGCGTGATGTTGCTGGGCACAATTTCATCTGTTGATAACGTATATGTTGTCGTGTTTCCAGCATTGCCGTGATGCGGGAAATAAATAGTGGCTATTTCACTTGAACCAATGGCGTCTACCAGATCCTTTA
>CBFHTO010000198.1:0-2306 GCA_965658765.1 Glaciecola sp.
GAGTGAAGTAATCACGGATATTACAAAAAGATGGGAAGCTGGAATTGAACACCACCCTGAAACAGTAAAAGTTGCTAGAGCCATAGGCGAGTTAGACTTTAAATACGGTAATGACGCTTTGGGCTTAAGTTTCGGTGGTGATGGTGACAACGGGGGAACATTTAACATATTTGCTCAGTATTTATTTTGAGTCGCAAAAACAAGAAAAAGGCGGTGATGTATGACTAAACAAGAACAAGACAAAGAATTATTAGCCTTTGAAGAAGCATTGGATAAATACCTTAAGACATTAATCCTAATAGAATATTCAACTGAATCTGATTTCAAGGCAGGTTGGAACGCCGCAATGGAGCATAGATCTAATGAAGCAAGGGGTGAGTGATGAATAAATCAGAAGAAAAGTTAGATGTTTATTTAATTGGAGATGTGGTCGTATGACTACTAATTTAATTGCGCTTCTAATTTTTATAGCAATTTTTATAATTGTTACACCTGTATTTATTGCTGTTGGTCTTGAGGGGAGTTTCAAAAAGAATTACTTAGAAGCTTTCTCAGAGATTTTTTTAATGACCGTTGTATTTTTTGTGCTGATTGCGCTTGTAGAGTTTGTTTTTTGGGCTGTAGGGGTTTTATTTGGTGCAGGAGCTATCGCATGATTAAAACACATGTACGCAAACACAGTAAGCAGGGTGTTTTGGAACTTGCTAAGATAATCGCGCGAAAAATGGCTGAACAAGATTATGAAAAGAAAAAGGACAAAGCAGCATGAGAGTGGTTATCTACGCACGATACTCAAGCGACTTGCAAAACCCTCGTTCCGTTGATGACCAAATTGCTATTTGCAAAGCCTATGCTGATAAAAATAATTATGAAATAGTAAATATTTTTACTGATGCAGGCATCTCTGGCGCATCACTTTACCGACCAGGATTACAAGCCCTTTTACAAAGTGCAGATTATGACTGTGTGCTTTGTGAAGCGCTTGACCGCCTTAGCCGTGACCTTGCCGACACCGCCACTATCCAAAAGCAATTGTCATTTGCTGATAAAAGCATCATCACGTTAGACGATGGGCTTATTAATGATTTACATGTCGGCTTTAAAGGCATGATGAATCAAATGTTTCTCAAGCAATTAGCAGAGAAAACACATCGAGGTTTGAGGGGAAAGGTGTCACAAGGCTTATCTGCTGGCGGTATATGCTATGGCTATGACATCGATAATCAGCTAGTCAATGGTCAATTGGTCAAAGGTGCTAGAAAGGTCAATCAAACACAAGCGGAGATTGTCCGACATATATTTATCGAATACGCGATTAACGATAAATCCCCCCGCACCATCGCAAAAGAATTAAACGCTAAAGGCATCCCTTTTATGGATAGCAGACAATGGAATGACACCACAATAAACGGAAACCGCAGACGCGGGACAGGCATGTTAAACAATGAATTGTATCGCGGCCAGTTGGTATGGAACAAGATGAAGTACAAGAAAAACCCTGCCACTGGTAAGCGCGTATCGTCCATTCGTCCGCAACATGAGTGGGTAGTACAAGACATGCCAGCACTTCGTATTATTGATGAGGAGTTATGGCAAGCAGTTAAATCAAAGCAGACTGAACTGGATGCGCGTACAAGCGGCTATAAGCCCAAAAAACGCGCTACTTATATAATGAGTAACCTCATAAGCTGTTCGTGCTGTGGTGGCGGTGTAGCGATGCGTAACGCAGTGCAGTACAGTTGCAGCCGGGCGAAGAACAAAGGTACGTGTGACAGCGCGGCAAGCGTTAGGCGTGACGAATTAGAAAAAGCAGTACTCGAGGTTATCTTGTCAGAGTTATTGCAAGATGATGTAATTGAAGTGATTGTGCGAGAGTACAACCAACACTATAAGCGACTCATCAATGATGCCCAATCATCAAACGTTGATATCAAATCAAAAGTCGTAAAGCTTGAACGCGAAAAAACCAATCTAATTGAAAGCATTAAACAAGGCGTACCCGTTGAATTGATTAAAGACGAGTTATCTTCTGTATCAAAGAAAATAGAAACATTAAAGTCTCAGTCAAACATTAAACCATTACCGCTAGTATCGCATGTTGGTATTGCAGAACGGTTCAAACGTTACGTCAAGGCGCTTCGCGCGGATGCGTTAGACCATGATGCAAAAATCCAGATCCGACAACTGATACACTCAGCCCATCTCAAACCGAATAACGATGTTGATTTATTTATTGATTTCAGTGGCGTGATAGATAAAAAAATACCCGCCACTGAGGGCGAGTATCTTCCATTGGTTGCGGGAGC
>CBFHTO010000199.1:0-2289 GCA_965658765.1 Glaciecola sp.
GCAATAATGGCAATGCTATTGTTAGCAGAGTTGGTAGCGTAAATGGTTTGACTTTCTTTATGGTACTGAACAATTTCAGCCGAGCCTTGAGCACCTAGAAAGGCTCTAGCAACCAAAGAAAGCGTCACACCGGTTGAAGCGTCTTGCCCGCTTTGACCATCTTGGCCATTTTGACCATCTTGTCCATCAGAACCATTCGTGCCTGGCTCGCCTTGGGGACCCTGAGAGCCAGCTGCGCCGATAGCACCATCATCACCATCTAAGCCACATCCTGTCAGTACAAACCCCATCGCAATCGCTAGTAGGCTGATTTTAAATTTTGACTGTAACATTTATTGTTCCTTCAAATTTTTATTTTGTTAAAGACGATACCACTAAATAGATTGTCTGTTCAATCACAACCTAGCATGATTTAGTCGTACTCACGAAAGACTATGTTGGCAAATCATCATGACAATCTTATGACGAGCATATTACGTTCTAATAACATGCATTATATACTGGTACCGAACTAATTACGCCTCAAGTCATCCTTTGCGAAGCCATCTTTTATACTCGCAATGCTTAAAAGTTCTTTACCGTTTAAAAAATATCAACTGGCTGCGGAAGTAATGGCGCCACCATTTTACCAATGTGTCGAAACAACTGAATTCGTGTCGTTCCGTTACGCCATGCTAAACCTATATCTCTGAAGGCATTATCCTCAGCTGGCAAGCTAACCACGTTGGTAGCATTCAGTATATTTTTTTGCAATGCCATTTCAGGCAAAAATGTATAACCCATCTCACAATTAACGAGCGACACTAGTGTGTGTAAACTATTCGCGGTGAGTGAGTTTACTTGTTCTTTGTGTTTTAAACCACAAGCACTGACAGCATGATCTGTTAAGCAATGTTCTTTTTGCAGTAAAAAAATACTGTCCTTGGGAAGCGAATCGACCGAGGGGGCTACTTTTAGGTCAATCGCACTGTTTTTGTGTGCGATCAAATGAAATGGGTCATGTCCTAAAATGAGCTGACGACAACCTGGTGTTTGCATCGGAAGTGCGAGAATAAGCAAGTCAAGTTCGCCATCGCCTAACCTAGCGAGTAAATTGTCGGTAGTATCTTCGTGTAACTGTAAGTTGATATTAGGTAAATTCGCATGGATTGTTTTAATCAAGCCCTCAAACAGAAAGGGCGCAATGGTTGGTATGACGCCAATCCTCAATGTGCCTGACTTCCAATCCCCAGCCGACTCTGCAAACTCAATCCATTCATGTGTTTGGCTGAGCAGCAGTTTGCTTTTTTCAACCAGTGCTTCACCAAAATCAGTAAATACAAAGTTTTTGTGCTCTCGCTCGAGTAACTGCTGACCAATGCTGTCTTCAAGGTTTTGCACCGCAGCGCTAAGTGTTGACTGACTAACATTGCATTTTTCTGCTGCGCGAAGAAAGTGCTGCTCTTTATGCAGCACTGTAAGGTAATGAAGGTGTTTTAAATTAGGTAGTTTCATTTGGGGACTTTATACCAATTGAAAACTATACACCGAACGCGAATGTTAGGATAAAGAAGAAGATGATTGACAATAAAGCACCTGCCGGGAGAGTGACTACCCAAGAAACAACAATGCTACGGATAACTCTACCATTCAATGCAGCAACACCTTGCACGATACCAACGCCCAATACAGCACCAACGAGCGTTTGTGTCGTAGAAATAGGAAGTCCAGTGCCCGAGGCAATCAGCACCGTTGTGGCTGCGGCCAACTCTGCAGCAAACCCCTTACTCGGAGTTAAGTGCGTAATACCTTGACCAATTGTTTTCATCACACGGTGGCCAAATAGTGCCAAACCAGCAACGATGCCCAAACCGCCAAGGGGTAATATCCACCATGCTAATGCTGCATTACTCAAAATAACGCCTTCGTTACTTACAACGCTAACCACAGCAGCCAATGGCCCTATCGCATTTGCAACATCATTTGAACCGTGGGCAAATGCCATACAACAGGCTGTGAGTACCATTAAAATGGCGAAGATTTTTTCCACGCTCACCGTTTGCTCTTCAGTTGTGGCTGCTTTTTCAACGTGCAGTCGACGAATCAAAACCATACCAAGCAAACCGACTAAGACACCAATAGTGACAGCTAAAATGTAGCCCTGGTCGGCAGGCAGACCTAAGCCCACATGTTTGAGACCTTTCTTAATTGTCACTAAGGACATAATAAAGCCAGCCATCCCCATATAAATAGGTACGTATTTAACAGCGTAGATTAACGGTGTTGCACGGTCTAAGATGAGTTTTTTAG
>CBFHTO010000200.1:0-2238 GCA_965658765.1 Glaciecola sp.
ATGCGCTAAATTTACTTTTACCAAAAATGATGGAAGACCATAAGATCCATTTGTGGCTGTCAGCGAAAGTTGGTAAACAAAATGAGTTACCAGAGCAACTTAGGCGACTTAAGTTTTTTGAGCAAGATTTGTTTAATCAACTTATTAGTCCGAGTTTAGCGAACAACAAATCCGAAAAATATAAAGGGTTTGATAGTTTTCAACCGCTTTTATCGTCTGAGTTACGAGAAGAAAATAACATTAACTCATCTGTTTCGATTGCCAAAATCCAAAACATCCAACCTGACCTGATTGTATCTATTCGATATGGCGGGATACTCAATAGTAATTGCATTAGTCTCGCAAAAAAAGGAGTTATCAATTTACATTCGGGTATTTTACCGGACTACAGGGGCGTAATGGCGACCTTTTGGGCAATGTATAATGGAGATTCATCGATAGGCAGCACAGTACATACCATTGATGATGACGGCATTGATACTGGTCGCATTATAAAGACGTCACGCCTTCATTTAGACCACAAAACTTCATATTTAAGTCAAGTTCTTAAGCTCTACAGTCAAGGAACTGAAGACTTATTTGAGGCAATTCAACACTATCAGGACAATCATACTCCACCTAAAGTAAAGCAATGTGGAAGTGGAACCTATTATACCTTCCCTACATCTGAACAATTGGAAGCTTTTAAACAAAAGAAGCTAAGCTTGTTTGATGAACAAGAGTATATAGAATTTATTAGGCTCAACTACTTGGGATTTACAAAATAATCGCTTAAGCCTGGCAATAGAAAATGCTAGAGATGTGTTGTTGAAAGACAATATAGGACAAAATAATTCACTCAGTAATAGTATTTTGATTTCAAGTATCTATCATCAGCTTACAATGTTATGTTTTCTGATATGCCAAAAAATCCAAACGATTTGATTTCGCGACTTTCTTGTCGTATCGGCTTGTGTATCAAACCCAAATTAAGAATAAATGAACAAGGCCTCTACATTTGAGCCCAATTTAAAAGGAAAAAGCATGCGTTTACTTCGGTTTATGTTTGTTCTGAGCGTTATTTACAGCTTGCCACTATTGGCACAAGAAACCTCGCCAAAGAAAGCGTCTGGCGCCACTATAGAGTTTCAACAAAGCATAAAAAGACAGCTTCCCTTTGATAATACACTCGATTTCGAATTAGCAGAAAAGGGACTCATAAAACGTCCCGAAAAAGTTGAAATAGTTGACGACAATGGCGAGCTAGTCTGGGAGTTAGGAGACTATGACTTTTTGTTTTCTGAACGTTATCACGACAGCATTAATCCCTCGCTGGAACGTCAGGCAAGGCTAAATATGTTATATGGCTTATACGAAGTACGAGATCGTATCTATCAAGTGAGAGGTTATGATCTAGCTAATATGACGTTTATCAAAGGTGATACAGGTTGGATCGTTTTCGATACCATGTTGACGCCCGCTACCGCCAAAGCTGCGTTTGCATTGGTCACCCAAGAATTAGGCGAGTTCCCAATAAAAGCCGTAGTCTACAGCCATGCTCATGCTGACCATTTTGGTGGCATAAGGGGTATCGTTTCACAAAAGCAAGTTGACAATGGAGATGTCAAAATTATTGCGCCACGTGACTTTATGGAGCACGCCATAAAGGAGAACGTATTAGCGGGCAACGCAATGACTCGTCGCGCAAGTTATCAATACGGTAACTTCTTAGCTAAATCTGAATTCGGGATAGTTGATGCTGCGATAGGCAAAGGCATTTCAAATGGTTCGATTGGTTTGATTGCCCCTACTATTGTGATCGAAGATGACGAGGAAACGCTTAGCATCGACGGCGTCGAAATGATTTTTCAAAACACGCCTGATACTGAATCCCCAGCAGAGATGAACACTTATTTCCCGCAATTTAAAGCACTTTGGACCGCTGAGAACGTTATTGGCACGATGCATAACATTTATACCTTGCGTGGCGCAGCTGTGCGTGACGCTCAAGGCTGGAGTAAATACATCAATAAGCTTATTCACAGTTATGCAAAAGACGCTGATTTAATGTTTGCTTCTCATAGTTGGCCTCGATGGGGCAATGAATATTTAATTAGTGTCTTAGAAAAACAGCGCGATTTGTATGGGTTCCTTCACGACAAAACTCTTAATTTAGCAAATAAAGGCGTGACTATTAACGAGATTCATAATGAGATTAATGTCCCCGATGTACTTGCTAACGAGTGGTATAACCGCGGT
>CBFHTO010000201.1:0-2237 GCA_965658765.1 Glaciecola sp.
CATGGTTGCACTACCAGGTCAGCTGTTCACCAATACTCAAATTCCAGCATGTATATGGTTTTTAACTAAAAATAAAGATGCTCGCACAGCAGCTAGCGGCAGAAAACTGCGTAATCGCAAAGGAGAAGTTCTTTTCATCGATGCGCGTAATTTAGGATATATGAAAGACCGGGTTTTGCGTGATTTTGCAGCGGACGACCTCGCCCGAATTACGAATGCCTATCATAATTGGCAAATGGGCGAGGGGTACGAGGATGTATCTGGGTTTGTTAAATCGGTAAATATTAAAGATATTCAAAAGCACGATTATGTATTAACTCCTGGTCGATATGTAGGAGCTGCCGATGTTGAGGCTGATAGTGAGTTCTTTCCTGAGAAAATGGCAAGGTTGACGAGGCAACTAAGAGAGCAGTTCAACGAATCAGATCGCCTAAAGAAAGAGATCAAAAGTAACTTAATGGAGTTGGGTTACGATGTCTAGTTGGCCAAGAGTTCAAATATCCGAAGTTTGTGAATTAATAGTAGATTGCGTAAACAAGACTGCTCCACGTGTTGAATATGAAACCCCTTATAAAATGATAAGGACGCCAAATATTAAAAATGGCAGAGTTGATCGTAATGGTTGTCGATATGTAGAAAAAGCAACATTTGATAAGTGGACTCGAAGAGCTAAAGTATTGCGTGGTGATGTTTTACTTACTCGTGAAGCGCCTATGGGGCAAGTTGGTTTTATAGATTTTGACGACACTATCTTTCTAGGTCAAAGAATAATGCAATACAGAGCGAATCCAGAATTATTAGATTCGGAATTTTTATTGTATACATTTTTGTCAACTGACCTCAAGCACCAGTTTCATATGCATGAGGGTAGCGGGTCTGTAGTTAGCCACATACGCGTACCCGATTGTCTAAAATTCGAATTAAACCTGCCTCCACTTGAAGAACAAAAGAGAATCGCGAAAGTACTGCGAGATCTCGACAACAAAATTAATCTTAATCGCCAAACCAACGAAACCTTAGAGGAAATAGCGCAAGCAATTTTCAAAAGCTGGTTTGTAGATTTTGATCCCACTCGTGCAAGAATAGCAGCGAAAGAAAACGGCCAAGATCCTGAGCTTGCGGCCATGGCCACCATCGCTGGCAAATCAATTGATGAACTGGAAACTCTTAGCGATGCGCAATTAGACAATCTCAAAAGTACTGCCGCGCTCTTTCCCGACAAGCTTGTAGAGTCAGAACTTGGTGAAATACCAGATGGGTGGAGTTGGAGTGAAATAGGTAATGAAGTAAACGTTGTTGGTGGTGGCACGCCCAGCACAAAAAAAGAAGAGTTCTGGGAGGGTGGGAACATTCATTGGACTTCACCCAAAGACATGTCGAACTTAACAGATAAAATTTTATTGGAGACCGGTCGAAAAATCACTGAGGCTGGATTGAAAAAAATTAGCTCAGGGCTTTTGTCAAAAAATACTGTCTTGATGTCTTCTCGTGCCCCCGTCGGCTACTTGGCTATCTCCAAAATTGATGTGGCAATTAATCAGGGATATATCGCCATGAAGTGCGAAGGAATACTCACCCCAGAATATATTGTGCAATGGGCTGAATCGGTTATGGATGATATCAAGCAACGCGCTAGCGGAACTACCTTTGCCGAGATTAGTAAGAAGAATTTTAAGGTTATTCCAGTGATTGTTCCTCATGCAGATGTACTCAAGGACTACACAAAAACGGTATCAGGTTTTTACGATCAAATATCTGAAAACCTGCGTCAGACAAAATCACTTTGTGAAATTAGGGATACATTATTGCCTAAACTCCTCTCAGGCGAACTCGATGTACAAGCGGACTCGTAAGTAAATTATGGAAAGAGACTACTTCGAAAAAATACCTTTATGGTCTAACGGCAAACCAACGTTTGAAATATTAGCAGATGAAATAAACGGCCGGATCCCAACTACTCGCCTAGAACATTGGCGTGACTTTTCGGAGTTGTTGGAAAGCAATTTTTTCAATCGTATGAAAGCGCAGCTTGTCTTTCGAGGGCATCGGCGTTTTGATTGGAATTTATCGCCATCTCTGGCACGTATCCCTCAGTCTGGAATTATACATAGGCCGTTGGCTGATAATCAGTTGCAGCATTTTCGGCGGGCGGTAAGAGGAAGGTTACTAGACAGCGCCTTAGTAATGGATGATGCTGAAGATGAGCTATGGGCAGTTGGGCAACATCATGGCTTAAT
>CBFHTO010000202.1:0-2218 GCA_965658765.1 Glaciecola sp.
GCAGGCTTAATATCAATACCACGAAAACACATCATAAAAGTACGAGAATAGTTCAGACAATGAGGAAGGAATATTCATGAAACTGGCACAAGGCATACTCACATTTTGCTTAATGTTATTGATAGCGAGTTGCGCTCTCAAAGAGGAGCAGCAAACAATCAGGGTGGATGAAATCACTCCGACATCTGTTAAAGCGCTCACTAAAAAAGTGGCCGACTGGCAAATAGCAAACCACGAACAGCAAGGACAGCATCGAGCACTGCCTACTATACCACCGGATTGGATGAACCGCGAACGCTATCATGATTTAGAGTGGCATCATGGTGCCTTGTACGCAGGCATGAACCAGTGGCGAAAAATTGCCGATGACCCCAAATATACAAAATGGTTGATGGCGATCGGAAAACGTAACGACTGGCGTTTGCACCATCGTCCTTATCATGCCGATGATCATACCGTTGGGCAATTTTATCTTTCTCTATATGAAGATTATCACCAGCCAGAAATGCTGAAGCCCACACGTGAGCAATTTGATTGGATAATGGCCAATCCCAAACAAGGAACATTGGTTTGGGACGCCGAAAATACTCATGCTCATGACCGTTGGGGTTGGTGTGACGCATTATTTATGGCTCCGCCAGTTTGGGCACGTTTAGCAAAATTAACGGGCGACCAGAAGTACTTAGACTTTATGGATCAGGAGTATCATGCCACTTACGACTTATTGTGGAGTGAAAAAGACCACTTATTCTGGCGTGATTCTAGTTATTTCGATCAAAGTGAGCAAAATGGTGAAGATATATTCTGGGCCCGCGGCAATGGTTGGGTATTTGGCGGCCTAGCGCTTATGATCCCAGATTTGCCACAAACATGGGAAGGGCGCGATTTTTATATCAATTTATACAAAAAAATGGCGGAACGTCTTAAAAGTATACAACGTCAAGATGGCACTTGGTCAATGGGTTTATTAGGCGGAACCGAAGGTTACCCAATAATCGAAACTAGTGGTACTTCGTTTTACACTTTTGGCTTAGCTTGGGGCATCAATCAAGGTTTGCTTGATCGCGAAACATACGAACCTGTTGTACTGCGGGCTTGGCAAGCATTAGCTGGTGCAGTCACCGATGATGGTATGTTAGGTCATGTGCAACCCGTTGGGGCCGCCCCGGGCGATTCTTTTGCTAACTACACAGAAGTATATGGTGTAGGCGCCTTTTTGGCGGCTGGTAGCGAACTGTATAAGTTACTGCAAAGCAAACCGGCTGAGCAAAACAATGCGGTGATTACATTTATGCATAACGCAGGCTGGTGTTGGTTTCAGGACCCAAGAGCAATTATTGAAAATGGCAAGCTCGTTATTGGCGGCGTGGCTGGAAATGGTAAAGGAGAAGCCGCCATCGGCGTGTATGACTTAAATAAAAACTTTATAAGAGGTAGAACAACAATAGCTGAAAACTTTGATCATGACGACCATAATTCACCCGCACTTTATGCGCGCGAAGATGGAAAACTACTCGCTGTTTACGCGCGCCATAGTACCGAAAATAAACACTATTATCGCCTCTCAGAGTCAGACGATTTCTTGGAGTGGGGCAAAGAACAAGAGAAGCAATACGCTGAAGCCGTAACCTACATGAATTTATTTAAGCTAAAAGATGAAGGTATGCTTTATAACTTTTATCGGGGCGTACAGTGGAACCCCACTTATACCGTTTCTGAAGATGACGGCCAAACATGGAGTGTTGAGCAGCACTTCATTCAAAACGAAGTCAAGGGTACGCAACGGCCATACGCACGTTACGCTGGCAACGGCAAAGACACGATTGCCGTTTCATTCACCGACGCTCACCCGCGTCAATTTGGTAATAGTTTGTACTATGCGGAGTATCGCGATGGCAACTTTTATCAAGCCGACGGTACTTTTATTAAAAACCTTAAAACAGACGGGCCGCTTCGTCCATCAGAAGCAGAAAAAATCTATCAAGGCAGTGGCACTGGCTTTCGAGCGAATAATTTGAGTGCACCTAATAGTGCTTGGACGAGCTCCATTGTTATTGATAGAAACGGACACCCGCACATTGGCTATATGGTATACCTGACTAATTCCGATCATCGCTATCGTTTAGCCTCTTGGGATGGAAACAACTGGCAAGATCGTGAAATCGCGTATGCCGGGACCCGTTTATACGATTTGGAGTCTAGCTATACTGGCTTAATA
>CBFHTO010000203.1:0-2199 GCA_965658765.1 Glaciecola sp.
TGTTTTTCGTTGTCGTTAGTTGGTTGTATTGCGCTATCACATTGGTCAGGAAGCAAGGTACTGATAATCCATTGCTTGATGATTCAGAGCAGGGTTTTCATGATGAGCTGGCCGAAGTCAGTAAGCTGGTGGAAAAAATATTGCACGAAGAAATTTCACATGTGCATGAGCACGTTGCTCGTATTGCCGGCTTGATACAGGATTCCACATTAATCTTACAGGGGAGTTTTAAAAACGTAGTCGATAAAACGGGCTTGCAAACTAGCATGGCTTTAGAACTGGTTAAAAGGTTGAGTAGCTCTGGGGAGGATGAAGATAGTACCGGTAATTTATTGATTAATAATTTCATTATTCAAACCGATAATATTCTACAGGAGCATGTGGACCTGCTTGCTGAAATCAGTGACAAGAGTATTAGTGCTGTTTATCGAATTGATGACATGACCAGCCACATGGAGGCGATGTTCTCTATTTTAGACGATGTGCAGAAGCTGGCTGACCAAACCAATTTACTGGCATTAAATGCTGCTATTGAGGCGGCTCGTGCGGGTGAGGTGGGGCGCGGGTTTGCGGTGGTAGCAGACGAGGTGCGTACGCTGTCATTGAGTTCGGCAAAATTAAACGAGCAAATAAGGGAAAAAGTAGAGACCGTTAAAAATCGCATGCAAGTAGTGAGTAAGGAAGTGGGCGGCATTGCCAAGCTGGATCTCAATGCGGCGATCGAAGGTAAAGTGAGTATCGATAAAATGCTGGCGGAAATAGAGGGGCTTAGCGGTGATACTAATAAAATTCTGCACGAATTGACGAGCACTAGCGAAGAAATTAATCGTGAAATTAATAATTCTATTCGGGCTTTGCAGTTTGAGGATATTGTTAATCAATTGTCGGGGCATGTTCGGCTGAGGCTTGATCATATTCATGAGGTGGCTGAGTTGTCACGTATGGATGTATCAACCGCTCGTACTGAGTCGGAAATGAAAGCGGTGTCTAATAAATTAGTTGCTATGCGGTCGAGTTTTGATGAGCAGAACATTACCCAGAAAGTGGTCCAAAATAGTATGGATGAAGGTGAAATTGAATTATTTTAATTGAATTTTTTGAGGTGTGTATGGATTTTTCAGTAAGCAATCGTGATGAAGAAATAACAATTACCTAGGCAATAAATTCGATTTTGATGAGATAGAGAGTTTTAGAAAAAGCTATGTTGATACCAGTGCAAAATCTTATATTGTCGATTTTAGAAATACAGAATACATGGATAGTTCTGGCCTTGGCATGCTGTTAAATATGCGCAGGTACTTAGGTGATGGCAGCGTTCCTATCAAATTGATTAACTGTAGGGCACAGGTCAAGAAAGTGTTAATGATATCTCGCTTTGAAGCTAAATTTTCAATTAGTTAAAACGGGCCTAGGGTAGTGGTTGGTGAATTAATTTATAGGGTTGGTTTTCAGGTGGGTTATGTTGGTATCACAGGGTAATGGGTTTATGTCTGCCTCCTTGATGGCTGAAAATTATTTACGGGTCTATGAATGGCTTATGCAAGGCTAGGGTGGTAATCATGAATATGCAGGAAAATATCAGTGATCAAGATAAGTCTCGGGATTTAGCCGCTCAGGTTGAAGCGATTGATCGATCTCAAGCAGTTATCGAGTTCAATCTGGATGGCACCATTATTACGGCGAATGAAAACTTTCTGAAGGCTATGGGTTATAGCCTTGATGAGGTGCAAGGCAAACATCATAGTATGTTTGTAGCTGAGGCTGATAGGCAAAGCCAAGAATATAAAAATTTCTGGCTTAAATTGAATCGGGGTGAGTTTGATTCAGGGGAATATAAGCGTATTGCCAAAGGGGGACAGGAAATCTGGATTCAAGCTTCCTATAACCCGATATTAGATGAAAGAGGAAAACCCTATAAAGTTATTAAATTCGCCACCGATGTGACCCAGCAAAAACTTCAGGCCGCAGATTACTCGGGGCAAATAGAAGCAATCAGTAAGGCGCAGGCGGTTATCGAGTTTAATATGGATGGCAGCATAATCAGCGCAAACGAAAATTTTCTTAATGCTGTGGGTTATTCGTTAGCTGAGGTGGTTGGCAAACATCACAGTATGTTTGTGGAGCCACATTATAGGTCCAGCCATGAGTATCGGCAGTTTTGGGAGCAACTAAATCGTGGAGAATTTTCCACGGGTGAAT
>CBFHTO010000204.1:0-2196 GCA_965658765.1 Glaciecola sp.
CATTGCTAAGATGCTCGACTGACTTTATGCTCCGGTCGGCGTACCCATACCTTGATTGTCTCAGGCTCCCATCGCGGTTGAGAAATAGCGTCTCCGGTTTCAGTCCTTATTGCTGGCGGAAATGTTTGATTCTTTTTAGCCAGCGTCCTAACCTGAGTTTCAGATACTCCCAAGTATACAGCTACGTCCTTTGTATCCCACAATCGGTCTTTGTCCAATGTGACCATGTGCCACAGCTTGTCAATGCGATCTTCAATGCGCTTGACTGCGCTTTCAACATTATCGCTCACCGCATCACTCCCCCTGTTCATCACCAATCACCTCCCGCAACCGTTCCAAATGCGCCACAACCTGCTTATCAAGAGTCTTAAAACTCGTATCGTAACTAGCCGCATAGTCGTAATTATGCAGCCATTCAAACATTACCTCTGATACTTCATGCAGCAATTTCGCATGCTTTTGTATCAGCTTCTCGTAGTCGTCCTGCTCACGTTCAATGCTGGCTGCAATGTCGGCCTCTAGCGTCTCTTGCACTTGCCATCGTGCGGCTGTGTCTGAATAGTTGAATCTACCGCCACTCATTTGCTTGCCTCTTTTGCGGTTTCGCTATTGTGATCTTCAATATCTGATACATGGTGCTGCTCGCCACACTCTGAGCACTCCAAGTAGTCGTGAACAAAACCGTCACCGTAACAAAAATCACAGTCTACGTGCCGCCCGTTTTCATCATCGCAGTCGCAATCAACGCTGTCCAGCAGCGCATTACAGCAAGGTGATTTCATTGTCTTAGTTCTCCATCAGCGTGCGCTTAACTCTATCGTGGCTAGCCTTGATCATCCTACAACCCTCTCCCAGTAGCCAACTCAAAACCTTTCCTGATACTCTCATCATCCGTTGAATCAATCTTTATCTTCAAAGCCGATCCATGCCCTTGACCCTTGCGCGTGATGATCGTTTCAGATTCGAGTAGATCACGAAGTACCTGGATTTTAGCTTGTTCAAGTTCTTCGGCGGTGTGTTTGCGCTTAAACATCGGATTTACTCACTGCTTTCATTTTCATCGTTATTGTCATTGATTTCAGTCCGTATGATCTTTACTGAGGAAGGTGCTTCTATCCCGATGGATGCTTTGTTTTTTCTCGAATCAGTGAGCATTATTAATATAATTCCGATTGGCGTTTCTAGCGTTATCGTTTCGCTTATACGCCTGCCTATGACCAGCATCAGAATAACTCATCCTGCCATTCGGCTTTTCTACGCTTCATAAGGTCGAGATATTTCTGATACGCAGCGTTCTTGTGTTGTGAAAATCCAAGCCCCTTGCACCAATAATCATTTCTCAATAATGATTTGCAGATACGTCTCCATGAAGGTACTTTCCTTTTTGCTTCTAGTGAATAATCCGCTGAATCCGGTATGCCTTCTGCGTATCCACGCTCCCTCCACCATCGAACATGAAGCAGTATTTTATTCTCGTAGTGCTCTTTTGTTTTAGGAGGCATAGAACCAACCAGAAGTTTTGCAAATGATTCCCATGTGTGTCCTTCTGGCTTTGTTATTTTTCTGTAGCCGTTCACATTGCCCCACTCTTGAACATAAAGGGCGCCGCCATTTGCACCGTTTACTCTAGCAACAACCCTCGCCCACGTCTCTGGCTCGATCAAATGAAACAACCATAGACCCTTGCGCTGATCGTCACCGTACGGTTGGCATATCCGCATTTGGTGCGGCGTTAACCCTGCTTTGTGCATGTAGTCATAAAGCGGGTTGCTTGGTTTGTCTTTGAATTTCCCGTGGTAAGTCCAAATATCGTGAGTGTGCCAGTCATATATTGGATATATGTTGTAAACATTGTCTGTTACTTTGGTAGTCCATTGTTTGCCGTCTGCTGTGATCTTCTTTGTACTAGCTATAGTTCGGAAACGATTTAGGCTTTCATCTGCGCGTATACCTACAACGCAAGCGCATTTTTTACCTTGTGCGTACCACTCGCCAAACAGGGGCACAAATTCTTCAAATTCCATATCTTCATAGAAAAAATCAAAGATGGAAGTATCTGTTATGGCAATTTCAGGCGGATTGCGAATCCACATTTCTTTTTTCTCTCGATCCCAGCACGTCCATTTTGGCTCATAGACACTCACTGCATTTCTTAACGCGATTGGAACGCATATCCAGTATGGGTCGATCACATCT
>CBFHTO010000205.1:0-2178 GCA_965658765.1 Glaciecola sp.
GTTAGCCATTTTTCAGGAGAAAGTTCTGGATATGTAATAACTACACGTTTAATACCGGACTGAATGACAGACTTTGTGCATTCAGAGCAGATCGGAAGACCCCAAACATAAATTGTAGCATCTTTTACAGATACTCCGCTATATAACGCATTTAAAAGCGCGTTCATTTCTCCATGTACTATTAGTGGATATTTTTGATCGCGATTGTTAAGACGGTCATCCGTATCTTCAATACCTCTTGGAAATCCATTGAAACCAGTTGCGAGAATTCGACGGTCATCATTTACGATGACCGCGCCAATTTTACTAGAAGGATCGCGAGACCAAGTGGAGATTTCGCGCGCAATTCGCATAAAACGATGGTCCCATTTTGAGTTAATCATTTGAATTTTCCTCTACCCACTCTTCTTCGCCAGCATAAGTGCTGCATTTACTGAGCTTGTTTTGTATATAGAATAGAGCTCTATACATATCCTGTTTGCATCCAAAAGTTACAAAACCATCCATGCGAGGATCAGATTCGGCAAATGCCATCTTATCTATTTCATGTTTAATAGTATCAAGTGACCAGTCTTTAATCATTCATTATCTCCTCAATAAACTTGAAGTGCCTCTGGTAAACATGAAGGTTTGTAGCAGTCCAGATAATTTCGCCGACTTCAACACCAAGATCGCTAGCGAGTTTCTTCTGAACATGCATCGACCAATGTACGTCGTTATCATATCCGAACACTGCATCGTTGCTCCTCATAAGATAATGGCTGATAAGCTTACCATCGCGAATGAGAAATGTATTTGCATAAGTACAAATAAAGTCGGACATACCATCGGCGTTATAGTCGTAATGCATAGTAGGACGGTTGTAGATCATAACTGCTCTGCGACTATTTGGATTTGCTTTTAATTCGTTAAGAACATTATCATATTGAAAATGATTTTCTTCAGACCAAATAAGGTTTCCGTAGTTAGAATTGATTTTACCGTTCTTATCAGAAACTTGCTTCCAGATAGCAGGTGTGTCACCTGGGATATCTTCAACATATCGAGATTGTGACTCGTACCATTGAAGTTCACGTTCGATGTAATCATAGTTTGGTTTACGAATAATCCAATCTTCGTCCGCAATAAAAGACTCACCAATAATTTCAATGGTCTTCACACCGGTTTTGTCAGTTACAAAATCTTCGTCTTTATATTTTTGAATGAGCTTAGCTCGTATATCGCTTACTGTTTGCATATTCATCCTTTACATTATTTAGAAATTCTATAACGGTAGGCAATGTATTTTCAAAACCACCGTTATCGGTTATATTTATGTGTAATTTGTTTTTAATAGTTGAGTAACCAAATACTCGAATAAATTCTTCACTGGTAGATTTAAACTCATCAGCAGATGCTTCGAGTGAATCTCCGTCATCACGAGACATTACACTTTCTACATCATCAGTCAAAAGAACCATAGCAATTTCTTTTTCTAGCCCAGAAGCTACTTTATCAGAATCCAATTTATAGATGGTATATGGATCAAGACCGCGATACTTCATACCATACACAATGGCACCAAGATGGAACCGATCGCAAATAATATCGTATCCTTCTTTTGTAGAAAGATGGTGGAATGTATCAGCTAACTCGCTGTAATGTTCAACTTCCCATGCGTTAGAGTCTTCAACACCTCGAGGCGGAGAAGACGCATGATGGACAATCAGCTTTGGATTTGTAAAATAGTGTTTACGTAAATTAGCAATAAGTGTGGATTTACCACACCTATCCATGCCGCATATGATTAAAATCATTATATCTCTTTTTTAATTTGTTGCCATTCTGGCCATTTTCTTTTTGCATTACAACGAGATGCCAATGTGCGATGATCAACACTATACTCGTTTAACAGCTCTGTAATATTATTATATACCACGCCATCAATTTTGTAAACATATTTTTGATTTTGTTTCTCGTGAGGCTGCAGCAATATTTGGCAATCAGCATAAGCTTTACGCCAATGGGCATTCGGATTAATTTTATGATAAGCTTTTAACTGGTTATTTTCTTTAGATGTTACTCTATGTATACGACAACGGCTCTTGACAAAAGCCAAAAGCGCAGCATCACTTCTGCCAGGATTTTCTCGCAACTCTTTAAGAAGCCTTTGTGCGCTTTCAGTCCTACCATAAAAAT
>CBFHTO010000206.1:0-2175 GCA_965658765.1 Glaciecola sp.
ATTGCCTAGTATGTTACCCTTACTGCCTGACTCTCTCTCTGACTGGCTTACGTCTTGCGTAATCATGCCGTGGTTGCCGTATTGGTCAGGGGCGTCATCTAGGAATACAGTAGCATCTAGGTATGTTCCTTTTTGCCCTTTGAATAATCGAGCTTTTTCGATTTTCGTTACGTCTATTTTTATTCTTACTATTCGTTTCATTTTTTTTATTGGTTTATGGTTAAAAGTTCATCGTCTGCCATGCTTGCCCACATCGGTCGGGATATTACGGGCTTGTCGTTTTCTGTTATCATTGGGAAGTGGTTGGTTTTATAAGCATGTTCCAGCTTACTTATCAAATATCGAGTCATAGCCTGACCAGCCAAGATGTCATCATAGCATAATTCAGTTACAGCAACCTCGCCAGTCTGTGAAGATTGCCAGATAAAGTAAAAGTTCTTTCTTTGGTCTTCAGGGTGCATCTGATTCCATAAAATTAAATACATGCCAGCTTGAACATGATAGCCATATTTAGCGATGGTCTTTGAAAATTCATCCATACTAAAATCTGAGGTAGTCTTTAAGTCCGCCAGGTATTTACCCGGTCCTACTAAATCAGCTAATCCTTTAAGCTTAATTCCTGACTTAGTCTGACCTAATAGAATTACTTGCTTTTTAGACTCAGCGAATATTTCAGAACTCACTGGATGAGCTTCTAGCAGTATCTTAGCGTATTGATGCGCTCTATCATAATCCTCGGCTGTTAGAATGTGATGACCAGCATCAATGTGATCGTCTCTCCATTGTTGAGCTTTCTTTGTTCTGTATGCCCCATTCGATAAATAAGGACAATCTTCTTTTCTAACAATCAGCTTGCTTGCTTCTTCTGGCGTGGTTGTCAGGATGTCAATCACTGATCCCCAGTGCATAGCCCCGCTTTGATATGGCTCTATTTTATGCTTCCAATGCCACAAGCTAACTCCATAGCTTGACCATAGCACTGACTTTGACAAATAGCTGTTAGGGTCAAATATATCATCTTTATTAAAGACTAGTCTCTCGTGGTAATCTGTTGGTAATACTTCTAATGCTTCCATATTAAATTTCGTTTATCATTTTTAATTCGACTCTAACACAATCACCCATCTTGCCTCCTAGATCTGGTCTGCGCGTCTGTTCGATCACTAGCGATATAGGCTTGCCATGCCATCCCTTGCCTAGAGTTCCGTGTAGGTTGACTATCCTTTTGATATTAGTCTTGCATAACTTTAGAGGCTTTTCACTGCCCACAAAGTAAAGGAGATAGACATTGCTATCAGTCTGCCCGTTTTCATAGCGCAACTTTTCATGATGTTCTACTCTGTCAATTTTAACAGTCAAACTATCAGATCCAGATTTTTCTAACGCTCCTTTTAAAACTAGGCTGTTTAAAAACCTACTATCCAGAGCTGCCGTCATGTCGCCTTCAATTAGTTTCCCTTGTGGTATCTTGTTTTCTTTTTTCATATTTTATTTTGTTTTTAATGTAAATTTTAGAACAGTTAGATACGGTCAATCTTGCGATGACCGATCTTGGGTGTTGTCGGGAGAAATTCGGCGGCTAAGCTCCACGAGGTAAGTCGCCGCCCAATGCCATGCGTCAGCGAGCTGGTCGGCGGGGATCTTTTCCACGGCCTCGTTTGCGGAGATTTGCCATTCATATGGCGAAACTTGCTCGATCAAATCCGACAACAAGGCATCGCTGCCAACCTGCTCCCCGCTAGGAGTTGTCGGCGCTTCTTGTTTTGATAGTGTTTGGTCTTTCATTCAGTTGTGTTTGATTGTTCCCGCAGGTAGCAGGATTTAGGCGTTATCTTAAAGAAATAACATCTTTTAAGTGGTTCACCATCGTTCGATATGCTTCTTCTTGACCATAATTAAAATGCCACACTGTCTTACTCCCATTGGAATCATCGCGTCTCGTCTTAGCTTCCAACTCTAAAGCCTCACATCGTCCGATCATCTTTATTATCTCCTCTTTCGGAAATAACAATTCATCGCACCCAACCGCCTCGGAGTCCGAAGGTTTGGTTGGTGTATTTTCTAGTGTGGTATTTTCTGGTTTGCTCATATCGTTTATTTTTGGCGGTTGGTGGATTTAGGCGTTAAAATTACAGTTAAAAATTCCTCGTTTCATCGTCCCGGCAATTCCACATT
>CBFHTO010000207.1:0-2130 GCA_965658765.1 Glaciecola sp.
GTTTAAGATACCGTAAGTTTTACCCGTACCCACGTTAAAGCCGTTGAACGCTATGTCATTTCGTAAAATTTCAAAACCTTCAGCTAATGCAACGCGTTTTTCATTTTGTGGGCTAGTGCCAGTCGCAGAAGATCGAGCATCGGCTAACTGTGTATGTTGCGCACCCAATTCAAAGCGAACAACTTGGCGGGTCTCGTAAGTTTCATTGAATGAAACTAATGGTAAACCACCATGATCACTATAAAGCTCTGGATTTGATGTATGTTCCATCGTTTTTAACACGATTTCTTCATAATGCCATTCGCCAGCAGTAACAACCGGAGCAACTTGATCCGCTTTTCGTACAGTCGTTAATATATTAACAACACCCGGTAAAAATTCTTGTAAGAATTGAACAGGCGTACCATTAGAAGGCGTGGTTACTGGTTGAGTAATACCAGCATCTAACGCAATGCTGATCGCGTTTTTGTTAAACGAGCGAGCAAAAGAATCACTAACAGAAATACCAAGCTTATCAAGACTTGCAGAGCGTGAAGCTAAAGCTTTAGCGTCTGCGGCATCCATTGCGATACCCTCAGAAGGATATTTATATTTTAATTGTGTAGACATTTTTTAACCCCTTATGCCGGTTCGACTGTTGAACCAGCCATATCAAAGTAAATTTCCGCAACACCTGCGCCCGTTACATTCAAACCTTTAACCAAGCCACCCGGTAAACGAGTGTGACTAGCTGGTGCGGTTGCTCCTGGTGCGGCTGTGGTAATTACACCGGCTGCATCACTGTAGTAAACAAAGTCACCAACATCAGCGGCAGCAGCTAAGGTTACGAACAAGTAACCCGACTCGGCAACTTCCACTTGTGTATCATTTGGTAAGTATGCTTGCGCGGATAAAGCTGGACGAACACCAGTTTTAGGGCTGCATAAAATACCGGCAAAATTACCGTCAGCGGCAACGCCAACTTCGTAATCATTGTCTTCTACTGTTAACACAACACGACCAACAACGTTGTTCGACTCAGTGCCAGAATTTAAAATAGCACCGCGAGACTGTTGATTGTCAGATCGTGAAAACTCGCCAGGAATACCCGTGGCTAAAAATTGATTAGATACTGAAGATTGCATAATTAAAGCCCCAATTTATCAAGAGTTTCAGACTTAGCAGAATCTTGACCATCTAAAGCATTGCCATGATCCACCGTGAATGTTTGCGTTTTACGAGCTGCTAAAACACCTTTGAACATTGCTAATTCTTGACCTGAGTCACAAGCAACACCCATTTTTTCAAGTGCGTATTTTGCCACGCCTTGAGCATCTAGCTCAGCAGAATCAAACGCGCCTACAATTTGAGCCGCTTTGTTAGCTAGGTCTTGCTTTTCAGCAAACGCTTTCATTACTGCGTTACCATCCATCGCTGTAGATTTCAAGGTTTTAACTTCTTTCTCTAAGTCAGCAACTTTAGCAATTGCAGAATCCATAGCTTCAGATTTTTTCTTTTCTTCAGCTTTTTTGGCTTCTTCTTCTTCCACGTCTTCAGCCGATTTCTCGTCTTTGTCCATGTCTTCAGCTTTCTTTTCAAGTTTGCCAATTTTTTCGTTGGCTTCGTCAAGCGCTTTCTGGACTGGCTTGATTGCCTCGTCCATAGCAGCGGCTAAGTCTTCTTTCGTCAACATATTATCACCATTTGGTTTTGGGTTAGTGTGTATTGAGTCAAGGGCAAATATTGCCCTGTCCATTGCAACGGCAACCTGCTTACCCATTCGCCCTTGATGGACGGATGCCAAATGGTTACCGAATATGCCTCTTTGAACTACATCGTAGTTCTTTCCATCTGGAGTAATGCCGCTCTTTATTTCCCAAGAACAAGCAAATCCACATGATAATTCTTTTAAACCTGACTTTATGGCATTCTTTAAACCAGACCCAAAAAGCTTAAGGTTAGAGTACAGCGTGCCATCTTTAAAGTAAACCTTCTCACCAGTAACTCCTTGCACCCCAACATCCTCAGCTGGTGTAAACGTCCTCCCTATCATTTCATGAAAAGGTATCCAAGGTGCCAATTTAAACGATTCAATTGTTGCAGGGTTATTTAATTCTCCCTCTGGCCTCCAAACTTTATATACTTTGTCAG
>CBFHTO010000208.1:0-2127 GCA_965658765.1 Glaciecola sp.
CAATTGCTCATAGGGGCCCCGATGCACATGGTGAATATATAGACAGTGCTGTAGGCTTATGCCATCGTCGTTTAAGTATTTTAGATTTAAGCGAGGCTGGTAACCAGCCAAAGTTAACCGCATCAGGGGATATTGTGATTTTGTTTAAAGGTGAAATTTATAACTTTTTAGATATTAAAAAAGATCTTGAGTCCCAAGGTATACGGTTTAAGACCGGCACCGACACAGAAGTGATATTACATTTATATCAGCAAGAAGGTACAGCCTGTTTAGAAAAGTTAAATGGCATGTTTGCATTCGCTATTTGGGATAAGCGCGACAACAGTTTGTTTATCGCCCGCGATCGGATCGGCAAAAAGCCTCTGTATTATTTCCAGCACCAAGGCCGTTTCGCCTTTGCATCTGAAATAAAATCTTTGCTTACTTTACCCGAAATACCCAAGGATATTCGGTTAGACGCCCTGTACGACTTTTTTGCATACCAATACGTGCCTGAACCTAAAAGTATTTTTCAACACATTCACAAACTTCCCCCTGGGCACTACATGACACTGAAAGGTGGAAGTATGGATATACGCCAGTACTGGGATGTGTCTTTTGCTCACAGCAGTAACGAAAGTGAACAAACACTGAAAACTCAACTGCAAGACCTTGCTAAACAATGCACCAAACGCAGGATGATAAGTGACGTGCCTTTGGGCGCCTTTTTAAGCGGTGGTGTCGACTCAAGCGGTGTAGTCGCCATGATGGCAAATGACGCCGATACCCCAGTAAAAACCTGCACTATCGCTTTTGATGATGAAAAATATAACGAAGCAGAGTTTGCAAAAGTGGTAGCCACGCAATACCAAACTGAACATCACGAATTTTTAGTCAGTCAAAATGTGGCCGACACCCTCGAGCATATTGTCAGCTTTTTTGATGAACCCTTTGCCGACCCATCTTTAGTGCCGACCTTTTTTGTATCTGAACTTGCTCGCCAAGCAGTTACAGTAGCTATAGCCGGCGACGGTGGCGACGAAGTATTTGCTGGCTATGAAAAATACACTACCGACGATATTGAAACTCGCTTACGAGATAGATTTCCAAAATGGCTACGCAAAGGCGTTTTCCCTTCCCTTGCTAATATATTTTCAGTGTCGGAAGCACCCCTTATACGCAAAGCTAAGTCACTGTTTACCAGCTTGAGCGTAAGTCCTGAAATGGGTTTTTATATCACTAATTCGCAAATGGAAGATCGTCAGTGGGATAAGCTGGTTAAGTCGAACATTAAACAAGAGCTTGGAGATTATCATCCATCAGAGATCACCTTAGCAGCCTATCGCAAGGCCGACGGGCCCGACCACCTTTCTAAAATTTTATATACCGACATGAAAACCTACCTACCCGGTGGCATTTTAGTAAAAGTTGATCGTATGAGCATGGCCAACTCACTTGAGGTACGCGCACCTATTTTAGATAAAGAGATGTTAGAATTTGCAGCCACAGTGCCCTCACATTTAAAGTTTAAAGACGGTGAAAAGAAACACTTACTCAAAGAAGCCTTTAAAGATTACTTGCCCGACGATATTTTGTATCGCAAGAAAATGGGGTTTTCAGTTCCATTAGCACAGTGGTTTAGGCAAGAAATTAAAGACATTGCAAATAAGTACTTAATAGCATCGCCGAAAGGCTTGCCGCAATTTTTCAACATGTGTGTAGTGAATGAATATTGGCAGAAGCACCAAAAAGGCGAAGCAGACCATGGCGCGATATTGTGGTCGATGTTGATGTTTGAAATGTGGTGGCAGAGGTATGTAAGCGATGAATAAACTCAAAGTCATGCATATCACGTTTGATATGCGCATTGGGGGCACCGAAATGGTGATTAAAAATATTATCGAAGCTTGCGATATCAAGCGGTTTGATATGTCATTATTTTGTATTGAGAAGCCACTGGGCCCTTGGGGTGAAGACATGCGTAAAAACGGAACTCTTATTACCTCGGTAGCACGACAAGATGGTTTTGACTTTAAAGTGATTAGCGCAATACGAAAACATCTAAAAATTTATGATATTGACATTATACATTGTCATCAATACACGCCCTGGGTTTACGGTACGTTTGCGGCAATAGGCTTAAAAACC
>CBFHTO010000209.1:0-2105 GCA_965658765.1 Glaciecola sp.
CACACCTTTGTTTCCAACCTATGCTGAACTGACTGAGCTGAGTCTTAGTGACTATCCGCAGTTGTCTGCATACTTAGAGAATCAAGCTAAGTGGATGCAGCAACATTGGCACTGGGCAAAAGATTACCTACTTTATATTGGTCGCAACAAATCTGAACACACGTACGTGCGTTTTCGAAACGACATCGAAAAGTTTTTACTGTGGGTGTTTATGGTTGATAAGCAGCCTGTTGACGATTTACGCAAAGCTGATATTTTGCGTTACATTGATTTTTGTGTCTCGCCGCCTGTTAAATGGATTAGCACTCAGTTACATGACAGATTTAGTCTAAGCAACGGATATTTTGCCTCAAACCTTAACTGGACACCATTTAGGCAAACGCCGCCAAAATATGATAAAGACCGAGTACTCGACCCCAAAAAATACAAACCGTCTCTACAGACCCTCGAATCTACATTTGTTGCACTCAGCTCATTTTACCGACACCTTATTGATGAGGAAATTTGCTTCGGTAATCCCATTCCTCTGGCCAAGCGTGATTGCAAGCACATGATAAAAGATAGCCAGGTAAAAACTATCAGCCGGCTAACAGAGCACCAGTGGCAATATCTGCTCGTTACCGCGGTTGAATTAGCCGATACAGACGCCCTTTTCGAACGAAATTTATTCATTATTTCTACAATGAAAACCTTATTTCTTCGGCTATCTGAGCTTTCAGAAAGACAAGGCTGGACACCCGTAATGAGCCATTTTTGGACGGATGAAGATAATAATTGGTGGTTTAAAGTCTACGGAAAGGGCAAGAAAATACGCGATATTACCGTACCTCAAGGTTATTTAAGTTACTTAAAGCGGTATCGTGAGTGGCGTGGCCTGTCTTCGCTACCATCAAAGGGTGAGCAAACCGTATTGGTAGAGAAGATAAGAGGCCGTGGCGGACTAACGAGTCGACAGATAAGTAGGCTTGTACAGCAAGTATTTGATGCAGCATTTGACAAAATGAAGTCTGAAAAAGGGTTAGAAGCGGCACAGAAACTAAATGAAGCAACGACACATTATCTGCGTCACACTGGTGCCAGTATGGAAATTGAAAGAGATCGGCCCCTGAAAGATTTGTCTGAAGATTTGGGACACTCCAGCAGTGCAACCACCGATACAGTTTATGTTCAGGTTGAACGAAAGCGACGAGCGTCTTCTGGGAAAGACCGAAAAGTAGAGTAATTATGACTATTATAAAAAATGCAATTGATTCGATACAAATTGGCCTTGAAGACCACCAGGCAAATGACAATAGACGCAATATTTCAGCGGTGAGAAACATTTCTGCTGGAATATTATTACTATACAAAGAAAAACTTTGCCAATTATCACCAGATGACAATAAAGAGCTTCTAATAAAGCAGAATATACGTCCTGTATCCGCAGAAGATGGAACAATCCAATTTGAAGGTAAAGGGCACAAAACGGTAGACGTACAAAACATAAAAGAAAGGTTTAAAAGCTTAAAAATTGAAGTGGATTGGTCTAGATTTGATGAAATAAATAGACTTCGCAATGACTTAGAGCATTATTACACTTCAGAATCTCCTGATACGGTACGAGAAATTATTGCCAAATCTTTTTTGCTTATTCGTGATTTCATGTCTGACCAACTTACGCTAGACCCTCAAGAAGTTTTAGGTCAAGAAGCGTGGTCAGTTTTACTTAGCGTGAGTGAAATCTATGCAGCAGAAGAAGAATCATGTCGATTAAGCATCAATGAGGTTGATTGGGTTTATCCAGTCGTAGCGGATTCAATATCATATTTAAGGTGTACGAATTGTCATTCATCTCTCATCGAAGCTCCAGATAATGATGAACATTATTTATCAATAAGTTTGCGATGTCGGTCTTGTAAACAAGAGTTCACTTTTGATGAAGTAATTGAGCAATGCATTGATGATTCTCTTGGTGGGGAAGCCATTAAAAGCATAATGGATGGAGGTGATTCACCCTACGATACGTGCCTTAGCTGTGACAAGGAGACATTTATTTATGCAGAAAACAAGTGCGTGGCATGTGAATACGAAATGGAGTACACAAGTTGCGAAATGTGCGGAGAGGG
>CBFHTO010000210.1:0-2069 GCA_965658765.1 Glaciecola sp.
GCGTGATGCCGAGATATGGCGAAAAGGCCACCCTGAGCTTCTCGCTCGCCGATGCAACGACACCATTCCTATCCGAGGCCCAAGGGCTGTGGAAAACGATGGAACAGGATCTCGAAAGACAACTTGCCGCGCGAGCCCGAACCAGTAACATGTCCGCCCAGGTTTCAAGTGCGCTGCTGACGCAACTGCCTTTAGGCAAAGCTGACGTGGTTACGGTGTGCCAGGAACTCAGCGTCAGCCGCAGCACTTTGCAACGGCGATTGCGCGACGAGGACACGACGTTCCAGCAAATCCTCGATACAACGCGCAAAGACCTTGCGCTGCGATACCTGACCAAGAGCTCGTTGACGAACAAGGAAATCTCTTTCTTGCTGGCTTACAGCGATCCGAACAGTTTCTTCAGAAGCTTTCGCCGTTGGACCGGTTTATCGCCGAGCGAAGTCCGAGAACTGGCAGATGGGGCCGGCAAATAGGGAAGATGGAGATCCGCTGCACCTGCAAATATCGGTTTTTTCCGCATTGCGATCGTCATGCCTGTGGAAATGTGTCGTGGTTAACTTTAGCAGAAGGTGTCGACTCTAAGAGTTGCACATTCAGCCATTCTTCTTGCCCCGCAGCTAGGGCAAAAACCCCTACGTTTGCAGCTAAATGCGACTAACTTTTCATGCTTGTAGTCACCGCACACCACTCGTAAAAAACCGTGCTCTAAACGTCCACAACGCAAGAACTCTTCAAACTCACGCTAAACATATCTGGGTAGATACTTGCCTTGTTCGGCTAAGTTGGCCGTAAACTCTGGGTAGTAACGTTCAATCAGTTGATAGAGTAGCCTTGTTTCTGGTCGGTGGCGTTTATATGTCCCACTTTGTTGCGTTGGCAGCATATGCATTCTTGTTTGAATTCTTTGTAGACTAGTGTCGCAAACAGAATGCTAATTTACGACTGGCTTAACGTCCGGTATTAGATGGTCAGCAGCCAGTCAAGAATGGCCCCATCTACGTCGCCTTATGGCACCGAGCCGATATTCAGCTTCGAGCGATCAGACACCATTCACTTGCATATTCCAGATAACCTTTTAGCCAACCTAAAACTTTCCATTTCAATATTTATGACAAATAAACTTGACACCCAACAAAGGAGAGTTACACTTTCACTTGTCAAGTTAGCTTGACTTTATTTTAAATCAGGAGGATATAATGGCAAATCTAGAAGAAGATAGTAAATTCAAGCAAAAGTGGTGGTTGCACTCAATGGATCCAGAAAATCTAGCTGAGTTAAGTGATAGTGATAGACGAAATGCGAAAAGTTTCAATGGCTGGCTTTTCATTTGGGGAATCGTGTTTTTTGGCGTAGTTATTTTTATGGAACCGCTTTCTGGCGGTATCGAAACGACGCCTATATGGCGATTTTTACTTGTGTCATCCCCCTTCGTATTAGGTATTTTTCTTGTTCGCTCTTTTATACGAATGATTAGAGGATTTCAAGATGAGCTTTTAATAAAAATCTACTACGAAGCCCTAGCCACTGGTTTCTTATTCGCATTTTTTATTGGCATGTGCTTTAGTCTTTCAGCACCAATAATTGGCGCATCACTTAAAGCTGGGCCTTTCATGTTTTGTGGATTGATAGCGGGTTATTATGCAGGTCTTACTCTCAAGTATAGGAAGTATAATGCATAACCAGTTGCGCAACCTGAGAGCCGAGCGGGGTTGGTCACAAGCGGCATTAGCTGAAAAAGTGGGAGTGTCTAGGCAAACTATTAACGCTATCGAAGTTGGAAAATTTGACCCTAGCCTTCCTCTTGTATTTAACCTAGCCAAACTTTTTGGTCAGAGTATTGAAGATATATTTGACCCCGATAAGGTTGATGAACAGTGAAGTCGTTTTCAAAAAAATTGGTACCTTAAACCCATTTTGTACAAAAGTGATAATTTATAGTCTACTAAGTGAACAGCCGCTTTTGGCACAAAGCTCGCAGTCGAATTTAAGGTTGAATGACTATAATTGTTTAGATTATCCGCCAGCAGTCATGAAATACCGAGAGTAAATGGGGTTTAGTGTGCTTGACT
>CBFHTO010000211.1:0-2061 GCA_965658765.1 Glaciecola sp.
GAAGGGTAAAGGCAGCAGTAAAGGCACCTAGCATGATCCTACGATTATTAGTAATATTTCTTATGTTCACAACATATACGGTAGGATCGGTTAATGCTCAGCCTGGTTCTAGATTATGTGGAGTAGTATCAAAGGTTGATGTAAAATATAAGGGCGAAATAGGTAAAATTGCAATAATACAGGAATATGATAAAGCCCTCGAGGAGTTTAAAGAGAGAGTTAGTAACCCTGCTAAATTGGTGAAACCGGGCAAAAATTTTCAATGTAACAAGGACTTCTACAGAAAGTTTCCACTATGGATGGAAAAAGCGATCAAAAATGTTGATCTTAATGTTGACCAGTTTGAGGGGATTGGGCAACAAACTTGCGAAAAGGTGTCCAGAAGAATTGGATACCCAAAAAACGACATTTGTAAGAACATGAAACGTGGAGCAAAGTATCTCTTTTTCGTGCCTAAAACCAGTGCTGACTTTATAAAAGTCAAGCTAAATTAACTTGGTGGATGATGGCAGTCAGATTAGCTTTTAACGTCTTAACTGCACTTTTATTGGTTGCATGTAGTTCTGATCGTGAAGTAACCCTCCCGCCCGAAGTGTTGGATATCAAAGAAATCGAGAGTGATAGCGTGTCTGCGCTATTTGAAAAGCTATCTGCAAATCCAGTTGACAGCGACCTACACTTTTCACTAGGGGCATATTTTTATAGAGCAGATAAATACGCAAATTTCGAACTATCTAGAGCGGCTTTTCAATCTGCTATAAGGCATTCCCCTGATGAGCCTCGTAACCACCTTGGCTTGGCAGCCGTTTCTTATCGTTTAGGTGATTACAACACGGCAATGCTTTCGTATCTACGTGCGATATCCAGGCAAAATCAAAAGGATATTAACTACGTTCACTTCAGCGCATTGGCTTTGCGAGCTGGATACTACGATATTTCAATGTTTGTGTTCAACTCGATTGATGAGGATAAGATTGCGGATGTTGATGTAAATTTATATAAATTTTTAAAATCAACATTTTCAAGAAAAATATATCCAACAAAACGATTTGCAAATTATAAAGATAGAAAAACACTCCAAATTTTGAGTAATCAGTCTACTAAAGACCGAACTGCATATGTTGACGCTGTGATTGTGCAGCATTACGTTGCTAATAGAGACGAAATTGGGACTAACTTGCTAGATAACCTCGGAGTTGTCTTAACGGGAGATCTGATAAATTACACGTCTAATAAAACGAGCTTGACCTCGGAATTAAGTGAGGTAAATCGCTCTCTTGTGGCATCGCTACCGGCAAACCTTGAATACACACTCAAAATATTTTCAGAAGAGGTGAGTCGCACACGTATTGAATCAAACCCCAATATCATCATCAAAGATGGTCGGTCGGCAAGTCTGTCTAGCACGGAAAGCCTGCAAATAGTTCAATCGGACCCGGATGCAGGAACTTATTTGTCTGACGCAAGTGATGTGACAACGGGTATAACTCTAACTCTAGAACAGCCTGCCATACTTGACGATGGGGTTGATTTTGATGTCGTGATCCAGGCGTCTTCGTTTTCTGATAGTCAAGATGATTCTGAGGCGAGTTCTCTTGGAGCGCCTTCTGTTCGCACTTCAAACGTCGAAGTGAAAACCTCAGTATTCGTTCCATACGGTCAGGTCGTCGCACTAGGTGGGCTGTCTTATAAGTTCTTATCTGACAGAAATCGTGGAGTTCCTGAACTTAGGAAAATCCCATTCTTCGAAAATATTTTTGGTGTAAAAAATAAGGACTACAGGAGAGATGATACGGTTGTTTTAATATCTGCGAGGGAGAGCGCTGAAGTATCATCATTAGATTTTGCTAGCAGCATTTATAAAATGTTTGACCAGTTGTTTCCCAAGGCAAAACTTGTTTCGCCAGTATCTATTGGCGAAAATCCAGTAAATTTGCCATCCATACAAGCAGACATTTAAGAAATGAAAAGTATAATTTCCAGTTCTCGAAGCGGGTTCAGGACTCTCGGTTTCAGGCGGATTTTCGCATCAAGACTTAGACACTGATTTAGACAAAGCAC
>CBFHTO010000212.1:0-2040 GCA_965658765.1 Glaciecola sp.
AATGTGAAAAAAGTTTGCAGAATCTTTGCTTACATCGTTCAGATTAATGTTATCGCCAAGATCTGGTATAGACTCGATAGCACCCGCTACAATATTTTCGGCGACCAGTAATGCAGTGCTTTTTATGCTTTCATCTTTAAGGCCAAGCTCGATGATTTCGCCAATGAAGTCTCGTATATCACTGGTTTGCACTTCGATTTTTTGGCGGGTTTCAAGATCAAGAGACCACATGCGTGCATAACGAATAAGCGGACCTTGCTCACCAACCTGAATAGCAAACAAATGTTGCGCCGCAAACGCGAGCTTTTCAATTCCGGTGAAATGATTTTTGGAGAGTGCCTGTTGCAATACCTCACGCTCAATGGCAATGGTGCGCTCAAAACATTTTATCAGCAAATCGTCTTTGTTTTGGATGTGATAGTAAAAAGCGCCTTTGGTAACGCCCAACGACTGAGCTAGTTCATCAAGTGAAGTACCTTTAAATCCTTTTTGGTTAAAGAAGGCCGTGCCGACTTTATAAAATGCTTCTTGCTTAATTCGGTTCTGCTCGTTGCGATCGAAGCCATCTATAGACAATGCTTGCTCACTGGCTTTGGTGTTAAGGAAGGTAAAAGGGCTATCTGAATTATGTAATCCATATTTGATGATGGATTGCCAGTCGTTAAAAGCGCTCCTGCGCTGTGTGGTGTCAACAGCAGGTAGCCAAACGGGTAGCCAGAATATCGCGCCCCATATCGCGCTTGCGGCTTTGATGTTATCAACTTTTTGGATGCTGCCGTCAAGTTGACCCTCATTTAAGATATCCATGACTTGCAGAACGAATGTGCGGTAGCGCTCTGAAATTTCGGCTTGATGTGTTACAGACAGTGAAGCAATTTCCGTTAGACCCGCCAAGTGAGTCCTAGTGCGGTTGATGATGCCTACCCAACAGTCAAAATTAAGTTTGAGTAAGGTCTCCAGTTTGTTTATCGCTAAACCGTCTGCTGATTTTGATTCATCGAGCATTTCCTGCAATTCAGTGCATGTATTCAAATAGCATTGGTAAACCAGCTCTTCTTTATTCTTCGCATAGTAGTACAAACTTGTTTTAGTCAGGTTTAATTTTTGCGCTATTTGAATAAGCGTAGTGCCGCGCGTACCGTATACATTGAACAGTTCCGATGCTGCAGAGAGTATGGTTTTATACTTTTTACCGTGTTGGCTAGTTTTACTAAAAGGCGATGGTACCTTTTTCATGCTATTTGCTTTTAAATTTGCTACCGGCATAGCGAGATTTTTACCTTAGTCAAAAATTATACTCAAAGTTCAATACTTGAGTGTATGGGAAATTACGCTTATTCACAATGATTCAATTGAGCCGGATAGTGCCTGCCTATGTAAATTTCATGTCAAAGCAAGATTAACAAAACGTCAAAAGTACTTGAAAGTAATTAAAACATACTGTAAGTTCAAATTTAATAGAAAAGGCTCAAGCTAAAGAACCAGAATTGATCTTAATGTGAATGGAACATAAACATGCAATTGCAGAATCAAGATATAGTTGTACCCTTAGCTTCCGCTCATCTCGTTGTTAATGAGCTAAACAAGTTAACCACCTCTGGCGCTGATTTTGAAGTGATTCAAAAAAAGCGAAATGGACATACTTATTCTGCCTTCGCGTCACTCCCTAAAAATTTAGGTGAGATGTTTAAGATTGCGGCCATTGCGCACGGTGATGCTGATTTTTTGGTGTTCCAGCAAGAGCGATATTCTTTTAATTCCTTATATAAGTTGGCGTTAAGGTTTAGCCATGTTTTAAGTCATAATTACGGCGTAAAAAAGGGTGACAAAGTCATTATAGCGATGCGTAATTATCCTGAGTGGATTATGTGTTTTATGGGGGCAACAATGCTAGGTGCGGTGGCTGTTCCTGTTAATGTTTGGCTCAGTGAGCAAGAGCTTGCGCATGTTATTATTCATAGCCAAGCAAGCTTTATCGTTATTGATGATAAACGTTACGACTTGTTATCAAATACCTTAAAAAGTATAAAAATACCTCTA
>CBFHTO010000213.1:0-2039 GCA_965658765.1 Glaciecola sp.
AGCAATGTGATAGAAATAGATTTGATAAAAAGACAAGTTACGTTGCCTGGTAAATCTACTAAACACGAATATGACTACGATGAAGCAAAAACAAAATACATGTCAAGCTCCGGTAAAGGTGAGACTGAAGAAGTTCATTCTAAAGAATTTGCTGAAAGGTTTTTTACTCGTGAAAATGAAAGACGATATATAGTCATTAGAGATTACGACGATTCAGGGACTGCGCAACTAAGAGGTGATCAATTCATACCAGAGATAATTACGAACAGAACCGCGTATCGTCAGCACTTAAACAATACAGTAACTAATATTACGATAAACGGAAGATTAGATGTAAACGCTGGCGATGTTATCAATTTGAAATTACTTGCTTTTAATAGTGGTCAAAGCGGAACTCCGAACAAACAGCTTGCTGGCAACTACATGATAAACGACTTGGTGCACTCGTTTGATAAAGATATACACCAAACAACTTTGAAACTAGTTAAATATGATTGGAGCACTAAAGAATGAGAGATACAGGCATAGGAATATATGACCCATTATTTTTTATCGGTGTAGTTGAAAATAACGTAGATGAAAGATTAGAAGGTAGAGTTCAAGTTCGAGCTTTTGGTGTCCATGGGACTGTAGATCAAGTTCCTACTGAAAGTCTGCCTTGGGCCACATTAATTCACGGCAGTTATGACCCAAACGCTCCAATACCTCCAGTAAATTCTTTCGTGTTCGGATTTTTCGTTGACGGAAGAGATGCCCAGCAACCAATGATACTCGGGCTTATACCAACACAAATGACTGAAATTTTGGATCCTGCAGTCACTGGCTGGGGGAAAATACCGGATAAAGATGCAGAGGTGTTATCAAAAGGATCCAACCCAGATGATTATGGCCAGCCAGCAAATTCTAAACTAGCTAGAGGCGAATATATACAAGAAACTTACGTCCTAAAACAAGCAGTTTCTAGAATAAAAGATATACCGATTGCTAAATATTCTGATGATGAAGAAATTGCAGGATGGTCAGAACCGCCTCCGGCGTATGACGCCGTCTATCCTTTCAATAGAGTAATAGAAACAGCTTCTCATAGTATAGAGCTAGATGACACTCCGGGCTCAGAAAGAATTATGATAAGTCATAACAAGTCGGGATCTTACGTTTGCATAGATTCGAATGGAACTACGGTAAATAAGTCTGCATCTGACAAATACGACGTTAATGATTCACACCAGCACGTCTATGTTGGAGGAAAAAGCTACCTTACTGTGGCCGGTGATTGCCGAGTTTTAGTTCAAGGTAATAAGATAGAAGAAATTGTAGGAAACTATACTCAAATTGTTCACGGAAACCACATGATTTCTGTCGCCGGTCAAATGAACTTAAACGCAAGCGAAGAAGTTCAAATGCGAGGCGCTCAACTGAGACTAGAATCTAACGTTGCCGGAATAAATCTAAAATCATCAAAAGGAATTTTCGCATCTTCTGGAGAGTCCATACATTTAAAATCTGGTATTGGAGTATTCCTAGATGCAACCAATTCTTTCAATGTGAAGGCTGGAGATAACATATATATCGAAGCTGGCGGCGATGGTAATATAAAAGCTAAAAAAGTAAACATTGATGACATTGTTAGCATGGCAAACGGTGACGCATCGCCATCCACCGGTGCTGATAACGCGACTTCAACTGAATTACCGCAACCAGTGGCAAAAAGCGCGAGTACAACAAAGTACAAAAACACTGGATCAACTGGTACGTCTGGTTATGCTTCACGAGATGAAGGCTTTACTGAAGATGCCGCACCAGATTCTGAAGACGACCGTAAAGCAGATCCCGATGTTACTAAACCCGTCGTAGGTAAATCCTCACCAACTGGCAGCCCTTTAACACCAGAGCAAGAAGAAGCTGCGTGGAAAGCGCTAGAGGAAAAAGAAAGATCTAGAAGACTTGCTGCTGGCTTGCCGGCCGAGTTCTCAGAAAGTGAGAGAAAGGCTTTAAAGGGCATAATGTACGCTGAAGGTGGAGATCAAGCAGCAAATCTC
>CBFHTO010000214.1:0-1984 GCA_965658765.1 Glaciecola sp.
AAACCGAAATAAGCTACCAAATATCGCGCTTAGAATTATCTGTGCGCTATTCGCCTTCACTAGAAAGGCAAATCAAAACAGGTGACAGAGTAATTATCGAAGAAAAGCCCTATTTAATAGAGCAAATAGGCGACATTCTTTCACGTAAAAAACTATCTTACATTATCTCGCTTTATGAATGAGTTAAAAGGCTTCAAAGAACTTGCAAAAACATTGCAAACGCTAGAAAGCAAAACCGAGCAGAAGATAGTAAGGCGTGGTGCAGCTAAAATGGCGCAAATAGTGCGCAAAGAAATGAGAGCAGCAGCGCCTAAAAAAACCGGAAACCTTCGAAAGAACATCATCTATAAGAATAAAAGAGTTAAGTCGGGCGGATATCAGGCCACAGTAGGTGCATTTGGCGATGGTTTTTATGCGAGATTCATTGAAGGCGGCACGAAAAAACACGCTATTAAAGCTAAAAAAGGTAAGCTTTCTGTTAAAGGTAAAGTTTACACCGAAATTCAGCACCCAGGACAAAGAAAGAAACCATTTTTAGAGCCTGCATTTAAGCGCTCACAAAAAAGAGCAATGGACGAGGCCGGAAAGCTAATGTTTAAGCTAATGAGTACAATTAAATGAGCGCATCTAAATTACAAGCTGCATTGTCAGCAGATTCAGTATTAGTCAGCTTGGTAAACGACAGAATTGAATTAGCGCCAGCCCCCCAAGGCATACAGACCCCATTTTGCACTTATGAGTATTCATCAGAAGAGCCAATTAAAGACTTAAACGGAATCACAAATCTAGCCATGCAAGACTGGCAGATTACGGCGGTAAGCAATCGATACTCAGAATCCGAGAGGGTTAAAGACGTAATCATCAACGCTATGGATGAACATACAACCGAGTTTAGAAGTTACTTACAAAGCACTGATTACGATTATGACGAGAATGCAGAAGTACACAAATTCATTTTAGATTTTACAATTTCATACCAAAAATAAACCAACCAAACCACAAACAGACCCGCTTAATTGCGGGTTTTTTCGTTTAAAGAGGAAATAAAAATGGCTAGCACAGCAATTAGCGCACAAGGCTCAACTTTTGAGATTGATAACGACATAGAAGGCACAGCAGACGAGGCTATTGCAAATATGTACTCATACTCTGGCTTAGAAGGTGAAGCTTCAGAGATTGACACAACTAATTTAGACTCAACAGCTAAAGAGTTTCGCTTGGGCCTAGTCGATAACGGTGGTTTTAACATCGAGTTTCACCCCGACTACGATGATGCAGGCCAAAACGCTTTACGCGCGGCGGCTTTATCGGGTGCAGTTAAAGCATTCAAATTGACATTGCCAAACACAAAAACCATTAGCTTTGACGGATTAGTCAAGAACGCATCAAGTATTAATGGTGGTGTTGACGCAGTGGTAACAAGTTCAGCATCAATTCGTATTACTGGCGCGGTAACGGTGGCCTAATGATTGTCTTTAAAAAGATAGAGGTAGAAATACCCGGCTTTAAATACCCCAAAGTGTTTGTAAAAGAGCTTAGTGTTATGCAGCTTCGTCAAATTCAAAACAAGAAGTTTGACGATGACATTGAAATGTTCCTAGCTTCACTTGCTTTGTGTTTGGTTAACGAGCAAGGCGACAAGGTAATAACAGAAGATTACACAATTGATATGTTTGCCGAGGAATTGCCGCAAAGCTACGTAAATACATTATCAGAAGCATTCGCAAAGCTTAATGGTGCAGACGAAGAACAAGCACTGGACTTAGCAAAAAACTCCTAAGCCAACCATCAGAACAGTTTGAATTTTTTCTGGCTGATAGGCTTGGCTTAACTAGACAACAAATGCTCGATTCTATGTCACAAGAGGAATTTACTCAGTGGCATATATTCCACAACTCTGAACACTGGCAGAAGAAGTTAAACAATACGCCAGAGGGCAGAAGTCAGCAAATACTTAACTTAGTAACAACAGGTAAATAATGGC
>CBFHTO010000215.1:0-1963 GCA_965658765.1 Glaciecola sp.
TCCACCTTTGATACCCGCTCCAGCCAAACGCTTTTCAAGGTCATCTGAAGACTCGCTCTGCGCGAGTTCTTCAGCGGCTTCAAGTTCAGCATTTCGCAATGTTTGTTTCTCTTGAATGCGAGCGAGCGATTCAGTTGCCGTTTTCATCTTACTGTTAGCACCTAAGTGACTAGATGAAACTGCTACTTGAGCACGCTGCACAGACTCTGTCGCTTTGATCATATCCACTTGCTGCTCCAAACGACGTAAGTTGTTTTTTGCTTGCGTTATGTTACCCGCTAGTTGTTTCTCTGACTTCGTAAACTGATCAAGATAAGTTTGTTCTGTTTCAACTTGGCCGCGCAAATCAGATACACGTTGCGCGCAATCTAGAGCTAGCTGACGGTCAGTATCAATCGCTTTTCTTGCATGTGCTTCATACTCACCAATGGACTTGTTCAGACCGTCTACTTTTTGCTGTGATAGTTTACACTTTGCCAATATTTGAGTACGTGCATGGTCTGACTTTCTTAATTCGTCTTTTGCTTCACGAATTTCTTGCTCAAGAATTTTAATTGCTTGTGTATCAACAACCGCTTGAGCTGCTTCTGTGGCGGTACCTTTTATTGCAGTAAATAATTTTTTCCAAACTGACATGGCAATCTCCGATTGTTAATTAGATTTTAAAAAATCTTGGTATGCATCTAAAAATGCTTCTACATTTTGAAATAATGTTGAAATTTCAATCAACACACTTTGTTCTTTCGACTGTGCACTCAACGAGCCAAAAGCCGTGTAATATTGAGTTCCGGCGACTGCTGAAATACCGATTGTGGTTAATGGAAAAATCATGTGGGTTCTTAAAATCTCTTCATTCAACGCAGCCGAATCTTTCACTTCATCTAAAGAGAACAATAAAGATTCAACTAATATTTGTTCTCCGCTGATTGCTAACCAGGCATCAATGCCATCTTCATTCGCAATAAGCAAACAGTCTGCTTCGTGTGTAACTACATATCCCTCTTGAGCAGAAATAACTTCTGCTAGTTGTGATAGTTCCCACGTCATTCATCTTCTCCTAAAAGTGTGTTTTACCATGTCGTCATCTATAATAGACTCTTACTATTGATTGAACAACAAGGCTGAACTCGAACTTGGCGGAAGTATAGTCATAGGGTAAAAATAAAGTCAAATTATTTTTTCACATTTGGGTTAAATAATGTTTAAATGTGACTTATACGTTACATTTAGCAATTAAAAATAGGTGGAGTATGAAGCCGAAAGCAAGCGATTGGCGCAAAGTAGTTGAACGTTTATTAAAAGCTGAGCTATCAAAAAAGGGAATCAAGTATCAGGACCTCAGTGATAAGTTAAGCGCGGTGGGTGTGGACCAAAGTGCAGATAATCTACGCAATAAAATAAATAAGGGTATCTTAGGCTCGGATCTTTTGTTTCAAATTATTTTTGTACTCCATATCAAACAAATTAAGTATGAAGATATAGAAGAAATGCTGACTGACATGCAATAGAATTTGGCATCACCGTAAAGCAGACTTTTGTGCGCAAAAAACTATCAATTGTAAGTAAGGTCATTATAAAGAAATACGCTGTGTTTTGATCAATCGTCGAATGTGTATAGAAATCTGCATGAACAAAGGGGCGAGTGGCTCGGCAATAAAAGATTAAAATATAATGTCAATGCCAAAGGAAGTAGAATATCGCCCAAATGCTAGGCAAAAAAATACCCAGCAGAACTGGGTAATAAGGAAGTTTGGGAGAACGTCACTTAATTAGGTACTGATGAAAAGACTACGCCAAATTTTTAGAAATATCAGGCGTTTTAAGTATCAAGGTAGAACATAAAGTATACTAAAGTATACTATAATTCGCAGGTAAAATTTTGTGCTCCTTATAAACAAAGACATACAGCCATTTTGAGAGAACCATGAAGTTAGCAGATTTTTATTTTGATTTACCGGAACAT
>CBFHTO010000216.1:0-1963 GCA_965658765.1 Glaciecola sp.
GTGGGTGCGACATTGAAATCAAAGACCAAGAACAAAAAAGGGTGTTGTATTGGTTGTTAGGCATTAATGCCGTAATGTTCGTCGTTGAAATGAGTGTAGGCTTATTGGCTGACTCAACAGCGCTTATTGCAGATTCGTTGGATATGCTAGCAGATGCTGTCGTGTACGGCATTGGTATTTATGCCGTGGGTAAAACCATTATTCATAAAGCAAACGCGGCAAAAATTAGCGGCTATTTTCAATTAATACTAGGCCTCATTATTTTATTTGATATTGCTCGTCGTTCGATATTAGGCAGTGACCCAGAGTCATTGTTAATGATAGGGATGGGTTTTGTTGCCTTAATCGCCAACGTCATATGTTTATTAATCATTAGAAAACAGAAGAGCGGCGAAGTACATATGCGAGCGAGTTGGATTTTCTCTGCGAATGACGTCATTGCCAACATGGGCGTAATATTAGCAGGCATGACGGTTTACTTATTTGACACTCGCTGGCCCGATTTAGTGATTGGCCTTATTGTGTCTATCATCGTTTTACGCGGTGCAATTTCAATATTAAAAGACGCTAAACAAGAGCTTCGTGATAACAGTCAATCTGCCGGAGAAGCATTATGAATTTCACTCAAGCAGCACAACCCTATGTAGATAAAAAACTAAGAGATGCATAACATGCGTTTTTACATCAAGATGATGAAGCAGGATTTAAAGCTTTAGAAGATGCACATGTGATTGGACAGCACTCTACTTATCACCATACCCGAGTGCATTATAAAATGCTGAAATTTGGATTAAAACACAAGGACATGAAAGAAGTATTCGGGCAAATATTTAGAATAATGGGTGCCTTAACGAAAACAGCGATAGGCTTGCTTCCAGACGGTAACACGGGTGGTGCAAATGTTAGCCCATTCAAGCCCATGCCAGTTTCGTCTGCAAATAAATCAATCTTGGATAAGATTAGACATGCACAGTCATAATCATTCACATAGTCATTCACACTCGCATGAAAATTCAAAGGATGCGTCAAAACGCATCGGTTGGGCATTCTTCTTAAATGTGGTGTTCACCATTATTGAATTTATTGGTGGTTGGCTAACCAATAGCACCGCTATTATGGCAGATGCAGTGCATGATCTAGGCGATAGTTTGTCAATTGGCACAGCGTGGGGATTGAACAAGCTTAGCGACAAAGATGCTAATCAAACGTTTTCATATGGCTACAAACGCTTTTCTTTATTGGGCGCATTAATTAACGGTTTAGTGCTCACGGTGGGCTCGATTTGGATATTGTTTGAAGCGATACCTCGTTTGGCAGAGCCTGAAATGCCCCAAGTTGAAGGGATGTTAGCATTATCGATTTTTGGTATGGCAGTAAACGGTTTTGCCGCTTATAAACTAAGTGAAGGAACGTCATTAAATGAACGCGTGCTTAATTGGCACTTGTTAGAAGACGTGCTCGGTTGGGTGGCCGTATTTATTGTATCGATCGTCTTAATGTTTAAGCCATGGGCGATTTTAGATCCCATCCTGTCCATTGGCTTTACTTTGTTCATTCTCTTCAATGTGTTTCGTAACCTAAAAGAAACCCTGATGTTGTTTTTACAAGCAACACCAGATGAGGAGCAAATGTCAAAAATCCGAAACGACTTGCTTGCAAACGATAAGGTAAGCGACCTCCATCATTTTCATATTTGGTCTTTAGACGGCGAGCGAAATGTCATGACAGTCCATCTTGTTTTACAGGGTGAGGTGAACATTGAGCACATCCAAACATTGAAGCATAGCGTACAAACATCATTAGCAAAGTACGACTTTGAACACACTACAGTCGAAATAGAATTTGCCGATGAACAATGTCGTGACGAAGTGAAATAGACTTGGTAGACTCGCGCTCATGAAAAATCTAAAACACATAAGTTACATCTTGATCTCGCTGATACTCTTTCAGTCGTTTTCTGCTG
>CBFHTO010000217.1:0-1943 GCA_965658765.1 Glaciecola sp.
AGTTTGTCCTGAGGGTAATTCGTTTATCTATGTATCTTTTAAAGATTTACAAAAAGCAGGTAAAAAAATTATAATTAAAAATTTTTAAATAATTGACAAAAATTTATTATCTTTGCATCACAGGATTAGCGAATGACTGCCACTATTCGCAAATCTTATTTAAAGGTTTACAGGGTTAATTGTGTCGCAGCGATTAGCCCTTTTTTTATTTAAACATTTTAGATATGAATAAGGGTATAAAAATAAATTTTCCATATCCAAAAATATTAACGCACCCTCACATACCGAAACCGATGCACGGTGTAAATCCTCGCAATATCGGAGGTCGAGAATGGTGGTATAAGGTTAGACATCAGGTTTATGCAAAATACAATTATAGATGTTTAGCGTGTGGTGTGCATAAATCTGAAGCGAAAAAAAACAAATGGTTAGAAGCTCACGAGAATTGGGATATTGATTATAAAAATGGTGTTTGTATAATAGATTCTATTCAACCCCTTTGTCATTATTGCCACCAATTTATTCATAGCGGCTATTTATCAATAAGGCAAGATATCTCAATAAGAGAAAAAAAAGAGATATTGCAGCACGGGTTTGATGTGTTAAAAGGCACAGGATTAGAAGTTTTTGAGTTTACGCTCAAATTTGCTGAGTTGCTCGGGGTAAATACACACGGCTTAAAATATTACAAATTGCCTAAATCTAATTTAGGTTGGGGTGATTGGCATTTAATTTATGGCAATAAAAAATATTACTCAAATTTTGATTCATACGAGGATTGGAAAAATCATTTTAATAATTGACAAAAATTTATTATCTTTGTGTATAATCTTTTAAATATCCACCACTATTTACAAGGTTATTTCAATAATTTACAGGGTCTTTTGCGTGGTGGCAACTGACCCTTTTTTTATCTAAATAATTAAATATTATGAGTAATGATAATAGAGATTTTAAAGGAGTTTGGATTCCTAAAGACGTTTGGTTAAATATAGAATTAACATGGATTGAAAAAATGTTTTTAGTTGAGATAGACAGTTTAGATAATGAAAATCATTGCTACGCCTCGAACGCTTATTTTGCTGAGTTCTTTAAAGTATCTAAAGCACGATGCACTCAAATAATAAAATCTTTAGAGGCTAAAAATTACTTGACTATCCATCTACAGAAAAAAGGTAAACAGGTTATCAAAAGAACGCTAAAAATCAATAAAGCTAAATTCAATAACCAACCAACAAAAGGAGATATTACCTACTCAAAACAGGGTAGTAAGAAAACTAAACAGGGTAGTAAGAATATTAAACAACCTATTAAGAATATTAAACAGGGTAGTAAGAATATTAAAGGTAATATAATAATACAATCTAATAATACAGATAGTAATACAATTTTAAACGAAAATTCAAATTTTGAAAATCAAATTGATTATAAAGACTTTAACGAGGTTATTAAAAAATATCCTGATATACCTTTGGCAAATGTTAAAGCAGCGTTTCAAAACCATTTTAATATCTTGACCTTTAGCGAGGCGGAAACTAAAACGATTAACAACTCTATTATTTATAAGATAAAATCGGAGCTACAGGCGTTTAATAAGAAAAACGGTATAAATACTAAGGTAACTAATAAAAGTATCGTAGAAGCGTTTAAAATGGCTTTAAACAACTTTTTAGAGATAAACGGTAATGATACTAATAGATTAACAATAAGCTATTTCGTTAAATGCCTTAATCCTAACTTATACATTAAAGAACTTCAACAACAAAATAACGAAACGGACAGCGATTTAGAGCCGTTTAAAGCGATTGTTAAGAAAGTCTTTAGTCACTATCATAGATTTACAAAAAGTGATTTAAACAACTTAAAAACGATTATTAAAGCGATTGAGGAGTCAGGGAGTAAGGACGTATTATTTGACTTTAAATTCATTATGAATAATCTAC
>CBFHTO010000218.1:0-1931 GCA_965658765.1 Glaciecola sp.
AATATGCTTTCTGATTCCGATCAACTTGTCAGTGTTTTTAAATTGAGCGCGCTTACCTATTGGCGCCACACTCTCAATCAGCCCATGCTTAATAAGAGTTTGAAACTGCCCATTAACCCAGCGTCGCATGTCATTTTTATCATGCCTTTCATTACCTGATTGAAGTAATAAATCTCGTATGCTCGTGACTGTGTACGCGCTTTCACCTTGGCTTACTAAAGCAGCATGCAGGTTCTGATTGGGTTTATAACTTCCTCTGGTCATTATCTACCTTTGTCGTTTAAAGCTGATTCTTTGAGTGAAAAGAAAATAGAATTGCGGATTATAGTCCGTGGCAAGTTAGGCCGCAACTAGGGATATTACTTCTTTTATTTTAAAGAATTACTAATGTCTAAAATAGCAGTTCAAGTGGGAGCCAATATCCGTCGAACAAGAAAGGAAAATGGCTTTTCTCAAGAAGGATTAGCACTTAAAGCTAAAATGGATAGAAGTTATGTCGGACGAATAGAAAGAGGTGAAGTAAATATAACTTTGGACGCCCTTTATGCATTGTCTGAGGCCATCGGCTGCAATGCAAAAACGTTACTACCTTAATTTCGCTTGCCTTAAAACTTAAGGGTATTTGAATTCTGAGGTTTGAGTTAACATTTGAGCGGTACTCTGCCATTTTTTCGTTTTGTGCAAAACGATGACGGGTTAGCGCTTAGCGTTTTCGGAAAGCATTATCTGTATATGTACAAAAAAGTATCACTCAAACAAAAAATAATTATACTTTTGAGTGATAAAATATCGATTTTGGCAATGACACGTTTACGGCAAAAGGAGACGTATGCCATTCAAACGTATAGAAAAAAGTTGCGTCATAATCCCCTTCGTATTGGCAACTCGGAAGTTGTTTTTTCATAATTAATTATTCTTTCAAGTGAACTAGAATCGGTATCGATTTTTGCTTCAATATCATTCTCAGCAGTTCAACTAAATAATGCACAGCAGAAGTGGGAGGAAAAGCACAAGAATGTGTCAGCTTTTTTTGCATATCTTATTAGGGTAATAACTTTTAATTTGTAACGTATTGTTAATTAATGAAAAAAATAATGGCGTTTTTTTTGCATATAGAATTCGAAAATTAAACACCAGTACATAAGCAGCAGATTATAGTGAGCGTGTTTTTTACAGGAGTTGTGCTTTGAAATTAAAATATATTATTTTTGGCATCGTAGCCACCATGTCGGTTAGCGCGAATGCAGCCCCACTTTATAGCAGTGTATTCAATGACAACGGCTACAAAGTCACCGAAGTCAGAACCTTCGGCGACAGCAGCGTTGAGACTTGGGAATGGTTAGATTTAACCGTCACCAACGGCATCAGCTTTAATAGCTTAGTAGCTGATTTAGCCGACGACAGTAAGCTTAATAATTCAAGCGCATTATTGGCAAACACCGGTGCATTAACCGATGTTGAAGGGCTATTAGCTGTCGACCAAACTAACTGGGAAACACAAACCGACCAAGATATCGTCAATTTGTTTAGCAACTTTTTTAGTTTAGCTTTGCGAGATGATATTATGTTCAGCTATCGTGCAAATGTAGATATAGTTGAAGAGTTTATATTTTTATTCGGTGATGCATATTCTTGGGCAACGTGAACCTCTATTCTGGCCGAACGTGAACACTCATACTGTTTTATCGTGAGCACTGATTCTGGCCGGAACGTGAGCACTTTTTTGCCTTTGTCCAGAATAGGTGTTCACGCTCATCCAGTATGAGATCCCCGCATTGATTTTGTAACTGATAACCTACTTCCTTTTTTGCTTGAGGGAGCAGGTTATGCCAGCACAGAGATCATCAATGCGTAAATTAAGAGATATATTGAGGTTGAAGCTGCAAGCTGACCTTAGCATTCGTCAAATAAACAGAAGCCTGCGAATAAGC
>CBFHTO010000219.1:0-1916 GCA_965658765.1 Glaciecola sp.
TCAATATAGTTTGGTATATCTAATGTGTTCATTGTGTGAATTAAGATTTTAGCAACGTTTTTGTTTATTTGCTCAAATTCTGCTTTTTCAATGTTGTTTAATTTCTTCATAATAAAAATTTAAATATTTCTCTTTTTTTGCTCAATGACCTCTAACCCGCAACGTATGTCTACGCATCGACTAAGGTCGGTTATTGTTTATTTAAGTCAACGAGACTACGCTTACAAAACGCACCACTAACAATGTATATACCTCAAAGATGCGCAGCCATAGCCTCTCTTGTGTATGCTGCGCATCCACGAGGCATATACGTTGCGGGTTGTAAACAATTAAAGGTTTTCTAATTCTAATAGCTTATTTAAAAACTTTATTTTATCAGTTCTATAAGGTGTTGCTGTTTTGCTTATTTTGTTATTTGTTTCTTGTGCTAAATCACTTTTTACCCAATTCAAAAGGTCTTTTATTTTTTTGTCCTTTAACTGCTCGCTATCGCTTTTACAACAACGTGTATAATTAATAGTTTCTTCTCGTATTTCTTCTAAAGTTTGTATTACTATATTACTTCCATTATAACCATCGTCTACTAACATTTGGTTAAGTTCTTTTAATTTACTTTGTAATTTGTTCATATTTATTTATTTAAGTTTATCATTATTTTATCACTACTAATCATACACAATCCGTTAGGCACAATACTAAGTGCGTTTAAACCAAGTTTTACTTTTACTACTTCTTTCTGCATAAGTTAAGTATGTGCTTATATGCGTAATTATTGGCAGTAAAACGCAAATTAAAAGCATCCACCATTCAGAGCTTTTAAAATCATAATGTTTAGTGTATTGTTTCACTAAATAATAAGCACTATGTATTCCAAGTGCAATCCAAGTTAAAATAATTAAGTAATTCATAATCGTACTGTGCCTAACAATGTATATAGCAAATAGCTGTTAGGCTTGTTTTTTATACTATTTGCTGTTATTAAAATTTATTCTTTATTTACTTAGTTCTGTGTTGGCTACTTGCCATATACTGTAACGTTACCAAGAAATAAAAAACTCAACATCTAATATCTTAGAAATCCTTTTAAGTGTTTCAATCTTTGGATTTGAGACACCTCTTTCTATAAGCCCTAATTGTTGTTTTGATATTTTAATTTTATCACCTAGTTGTTTCTGAGTTAGTGATTTGTTTTTACGTGCTATTAATATCTGTTGTCCTAAAGTCATGTTTTAATATATTTGAATGCAATATTACAACAATCTTTTTTAATATACAAGTTTTATTTTAATAAATTTAATGTATCTTTGTACTCAACAAACAATTAAAACTATTAGATATGAATAAATTATTATTTACATTAAAAAATGATTGGGGTAGTGATATAGTGCTTATCGCAAATAATCACAAAGACCTAGAATACCACTTAAAAGAAAGCTACGATTGGTATAGGGTAGAAGTTAAAGAAGATAGCGTAATAATTAAAATGCGTGAAGGATATGAAAATGAATACGCTATTTTGGAATGGGTAAAATCAATTTAATATTAAAACGATAAGATATGCGTGAAATTTGGAAAGATGTAATTGATTACAAATGGTTTTATATAGTTAGTAACTTTGGTAATGTAAAGTCACTGAGTAGGATTGTGAATAGTAAATCTAAAACTAAAAGACTTGTTAATGGTAAAAAACTAAAACTAGCTAAAGATTCACATGGTTATACAGTAGTTTCTTTATCTAAAAATGGAAACAGAAAAGTTAGAAAGGTTCATCAATTAGTGGCAGAATCTTTTTTAAATCACAATAGAAAAAACAGAAATTTAGTAGTGAATCATATTGACTTTAACCCTTCCAATAATAAATTAGATAATTTAGAATTAGTTTCTTATAGAGAAAATGGAAACAGATAACACTTAAA
>CBFHTO010000220.1:0-1902 GCA_965658765.1 Glaciecola sp.
TTTAAAATCTGCAATCCCCAAGGAAGCTAATATCGCATGGGATTCTTTGCACTTTAAAAGACTAGACGATCTTCCTTCGTCCAGAGAGAAGAGTGGCGCTTCAAAAGTTAAACAGATCACTAATTTATTCGGAAGCGAGCAAATCACTACCCAAAGAGCATTAGAAATCGAAAAAGAAATTTAAGCCGAGCTGCTTAAAAAAACGGAACCATAATCGATGGATGTCTACCCTCTCAACAAGTAAAAAGTTACCCCTAAAGCAAACATAGCTGCCACAATAAAACTGTCTCTTACACTAATAGACTTGTTTTTGGATGACAACAAGTCAAACATACTGCCGCATACAATCTGCGCAATCCGTTTTAATATCGTAAAAAACTCAACCGCAATCAAACTTAATGCCATTGTATTAAGTGGAACAAACGCCATCGACGCTGTTAAAACTAACATGATATTGCGGCGCGTCTCTTTATTTAATTCTGAGCACTCTCTTCTTTTTATAACAAGAAATGTAAAAACACACGAGTTGCAAAAAGCGATGATCATAAATACCAGAAAGCCATTATACGTTTGATTAAGTTTCGATCCTAAAAACATGCATACCGATAACATTACAGGCGTTAATGCTAAATACCTCCAGTGATTAACATGGCTGAATGACTTGTTAGCGAAGAAAAATACAACTAAAAGAAGCATCGAGCCAACGAACAAGAAAAACTCAACGTTTGAGGAGTACTCCAACCTAAGCGTTTGGGTAAACCCTAAAATGTCGGTGAAAAAAAATGCCATGACTGGCACATACACGACCGACATAAACATTGAAAAATTAATGGCCGTCATATTGTTATGGTTATATGCGAAATTGCGCCTCGCACACAAAAAAGCTAACAACTCGAACACTACCAAGGAAATCATTCTTGGGTCTTGTAACACCACTACCAGCTCTATTAAAAAATCATTTCGTAGCATAAAAAGGGCGATGGCAAATGCAAAAACAGCGTTACTTGAACACATTGCTAAAGATAGAAGGTTCTTGTGTGGCTTATCCAAGGCAATCGTGCGCATATTAAATATGCTTATAGACGAAATGCCAAAAAGCATTGCTAAACTGAGTGCTAACATCATACTCTTCCTGAGTTAATTTGAGCGCTCCATGCGCATAATGTATCTTTTTCGACAGACGCTAATATAGCACAAATCTCTTTCTAATTTGGGTATTAACGTGGATTTTTAAGGAAAAGTTAGGTACTGAAACGACAGGGTAAAAATATCAATAAACATTTACCCTTAATCAATTTTCACTTCAAATGGTGAGATGTGTTTTTATGCTCACATTGATAATACTTTTCATGCCAAATCTGGCGCAAAAACCATGAATATCATTTTTACCGTGCCACCATTTCGTCAAGCTCTCTAATCAATTCATTTCTCCAGGCCTTTCTTTGTTCAACATTCAGCATTACTTCACTTACTGTTGCCCCATATTTTTCCGGTGGATATTTTTCTCGAAGCATAATCAGAACAACATCAGTCACATCACCAAACTCTGTATCCTCTTGGACGTTGCCTACAAATTTTGACTCGACATCAATCTGAAATGCACTGTTAACTTGAGAGCGTAGATCTTCGTATTCGCTCTCATCAATCAATTCAACAGAAGCGACCATGTTACCTTGTAGCCTATTAAAAATAGGCATCCAGCCAAGTATAATTGTTTCTACTGATATCTTTTTTAGATTTATCTTATCGTTTTTCATTGTTTTTCCTAAACTGTTTTGTTTTATGAAATCTCAACTCTTAATGGGATGTGCCCACTTCTGGTTATTAACTTAACTAGATGGCAACTCTATAGGTTCGCCATCCACTGTTTTTTAATTTTTTTACGTTTCCAAGATCGGTCTC
>CBFHTO010000221.1:0-1889 GCA_965658765.1 Glaciecola sp.
TAAGAGCCTCCGAACTTGAAGTATTAAGCGGAATGCAGGAAGCGCAGAAAGAGGACTTGAAAACCGCTGAGGATTTCTTGTCGAACAGCCAAGATCGGTCATCGCAAGATTGACCGTATCGACCTGTTCTAAAATTCACATTAAAAACAAAATAAAATATGAAAATAACAACAAACCACGAATACAGCCTACACGGCGTGCCTGTCATGCTGGATGACGAAGGGAACGTATTGAGCCAGGTTGATGGCTTAAATCTATTCCTAGACAAAACCAAGCTAAAAAAGAATCAACTGGCCAGCCTATGCGGAGTCGCAACCGCTACCTGCTACGGATGGGGGCAGGAGGGCAAGACGATACCAGCCAGTGCGCTTAATGTCATGCAGGGGATTCTTGAGGAACTAAACAACTAACAACAAATAAAATGAAAAACGACAAAACAACAGAAATAGAACTGCCAAAACCGCCAAAAAACTTTGAGTGGCGGATGATGGGATGGCTTCAAAACAACGATGAGTTAAAAGCTAATTACGAGTTAATCCGAACCCACCGAGAGGACGGCACGCCTCTAGAAATAGAGCCAATACCGCCGATGCCTGATAACGTGGAGCGAGTCGAGTATTTTGGCAAGGGTATGAGCCCAGATGATATGGACGATGCTGATGCTTATATATGGACAAGGAAGATTAGCAAAGAATGGTTTAGACTTGATTTTTTAAAAGGTGGCTTAATAGACGCTATACCTGGTGGCAGGCATAATTTACACTACGCCCGAATCTGGTATAAGAAGCAAAAGCCAGCACCTGCCTACAAGGTAGCGAAGAAGACACAACTAGCCGACCTGATCGGCGAGGACGGCCAGACCACTTGCTATATTATTAGAAGAGGCAACAGGGTTATGACGTTTGTATTAAATATAAATGGTAGCATATGGAGAGATGGTTTAACTAGCGATTTCAGATGGTCACACAGCCCGTTCACCAAGTGGGAAGACGCGAACGAGTTTAACTTTTAGGAGGACGCAGAATGAAAACACTAACACTTACAGACTACCAGCTAGAGACCATACAGCACGCTTGTGAGGTCATGGACAGGATTATGGGAGGGCAACTGCATATAGCTCTTGAAGAGGCATACAGCAGCTTCCCAGATGGCAATCTAAAATGGCTATCAATAGATGAACAAATTAGAATAAAGGAATCTTTTATTGAAAATTGCATAAAAGATGATTCACCAGTAAAAAATAAAGGCGTTCACTCATGGACTGGTAATACCAGAGCATTTTGTGCCAGGGAGATTAAGCAGACTATCAGGCAACATTTCGCATATGAAAGAAAACCAGATGGAGGCTTTCAAAACCACTTTGACGATCCACTTATGATAAGCGGAGAACCTAAGCCAGAAATAAAGACATTATGAAAAAAGAACACAAATTTCCTTACGAATGGACGCTAAAAGATGCCAAATTCACGAAAGACAAAGGCAAAGTTTTCTCATGCTTTTCTTGTGGTGGAGGCTCGACTATGGGCTACAAGTTAGCAGGTTTTGATGTTATAGGATGTAATGAGATAGACCCTAAAATGATGGAAGCATATAAGGCTAATCATAAGCCTAAATATGCTTTCTTAGAGTCCATTCAGACTTTTAAGGATAAGAAAGATTTGCCAGATGAGCTTTATGATTTAGACATTCTTGACGGATCACCACCATGCAGCTCATTCTCAATGGCTGGCAATCGTGAAAAAGACTGGGGAAAAGAAAAGAAGTTCAGAGAAGGTCAGGTTGATCAAGTGCTAGACCGTTTGTTTTTCGATTTCTTAGACTTAGCAAATAGATTGAAGCCTAAAGTGATTATTGCAGAAAACGTCAAAGGGATGTTACTTGGATCAGCT
>CBFHTO010000222.1:0-1868 GCA_965658765.1 Glaciecola sp.
TTTCCAAGCTCATTAACAATGGGTTGCAAATAAACCGTAATGAGTTCATTACGAATTGCGGCCGCTAAGCCTAATTCAACAAAAATCCTATACTCAGTTTCATTCGCTTGCTCTCGATCGTAAAAACAGAAGGTGTTCTTCCCTTGCTTTTTCGCTTGGTACATCGCCGAATCAGCCTGCTTTAAAAGCTCGTTTGGCGAAAAACACTGTGCTGACAAATAAGAGATACCTATGCTACTAGATACAGATAACTGTTTATCATTTATTACAAAATCTTCAACAAAGAGTTTGAGTACTTTATTTCCAATTTGTTCCAGCTCCTCTTGCGTGAAAATACCAATTAAAATGGCGATAAACTCATCTCCTCCCACTCGAACTAAATGGTCTTTATCTCTAAAAGCTGAAACAAAGCGTCTTGCAAACTCTATGAGTACTTTATCCCCAACCTCATGACCCAACATATCGTTAATTTGTTTAAAACTATCAAGATCAACATATAACAGCGCAATACCTTGGTAGTCAGAGGACATTTCGAGTCTTTTTAATAATCGATTCAAATACGCTCTATTACCAAAACCTGTCAGTGAATCTGTAAATGCTATTTTGTGTAAGTTACGTTCTGCCTCAATTAGGCCGCTTATATCGGTGAGTGTTATAACAGTTTGCGCGCTGTTATCTAAGGTATTAAGGTCACTTACTGTCATCATTGCATGAACCAAGTTGCTGTCTTTGCATTTAAGAGTCACTTCAGACTGATATTCCTCGTTTTGATTTTCTTTGGTATTTTGGTCTTCTAAGCGCGAATGTAATAAAAATTCCGTAATGGATTGACCTATAATATCCTCAATTGCATAGCCCGTTAGTGCACTAAATGCAGGGTTAGTTTTTTGTATGCGATCATCTTCGTCTAGGATGAGTACACTCTCGTGCATTTGTTTAAATACTGAGTCAGATATTTGGAGGTTTTCTAAGTCATGCTGTTGATTAGTGACATCTTGAATAGCTCCAATTTGTACTACTCCGTCTTTATATCGAATATTACTTAAATAGACATCAATATATTTATTCTTAACTTGATCATTGTTGAGTTTACTTTCATCAACTGTTGTTGATGAATTTATAAATTTGTTTGCCGAACTCGTCGTTTTTAAACGGGCTCTTCGGTTAAAAGACTGATGACTTGCTAGTAAATCGTCAAGCACTTCTGGATCTGAAAAAAGTGACAAAAATTGTTGCTTGGTCATTTTCTTGTAAAAACCAAGTTCAGCGAATTTTTTGCTTTGTGATGACATTGAAAAGGTCTTATCACAAAGGTTAAATTCTAATACGTCCAAGTCAGCAATCTCCATCGCCACTCGCAGCCGCTGTTCAGATTTTTTAATTTGCTTCTCGTACTTAAACCTGATTAAGGCAGTGATAATAACAGCTTTGATTTCCCTTACATTATAAGGCTTAAGCACGTAACCGTAGGGATTAGTCCTACCCATTAGGGCAATGATTTTATCGCTAGAATAAGCTGTAACGTAAATAATAGGAGTATTAGTTTGTTGACCGATTATACGCGCAGCATTTAATCCAGATCCACCGACTTCTAAATTGATATCCATCAATATAACGTCCGGTTTATTATCTTTTGCCATACTCACGGCTTCTTCCTCGGAGGTAGCTAAGCCTGCAATAACAAAACCTAGACTTTCTAGCTCTTTGGAGAGATTTAAGGCAACTATTAATTCATCTTCAACAATCAGCACTCTTGTCTTTCCGCTATCAGACATGTTTTCTCCAGCAAATTCCTAATTCATAGTAAAAATGAAGTCTATCTTATACTTTAGTCCAATTTAGTCTTTGGCGCTTTTTTTGGCTTAAAG
>CBFHTO010000223.1:0-252 GCA_965658765.1 Glaciecola sp.
CAGTATGCTATCAGGTAACTAAGCGAATACTTTCTGGATCAGTGATGTTTTTCCATACCCCCTACCCCCGATTAACATGACATTTGATTTGTTACTCACTAACGCGGTGAGTCTCGCTACTTCCTGCTGTCGGCCACAAAAATCTTCTGGAGATACAATTTTATCGCATTTAATCATGGTAAATTTTGTATATTTACTTCGAGTAAATATACATTACTACTGATACTGGGGTTACTTCTAGTAATTAAGATA
>CBFHTO010000223.1:262-1854 GCA_965658765.1 Glaciecola sp.
ATAATTACCTAATTAGTTTCAATAGATACACCTCCCGCATTGGCAAAGCCTCTGTAAATATTTACCAGATAAGCCACATTCAGAGATACTTGATATAACAAGTCAACAGCTACACGAACTTTCGTCTTACAGAGATGCTATAGAAACCATTGAAAATCAGACGCTCCCGATATTGCCAGTGTCCTATGTGAAATAACTCATATGTTACGTATGGGCAAAAGTTTGATCACATTCCAGCTTTCAAAAGTGGAGACTGATATTTTTATCTAATAGACAAAGCTTTAATTTTCGATGGTGAATTTACTCCATACATTATATCGATAAAGCAACTTTCAAACTCCACATGACTATTGAATTTTATCCTATAGGTACAAAAGAAAAAGTGGCCGAAATATCTAGTGAAAATGTCTGGCATTATCTCAACGTAAAAAGTAGCAATCGTGCTGGGTGCAATGGCGGTGGCAATGTTCAAAGTTCGTCAGGCAAAGCTTTATTGAATGGGCTGCAAAAAGTGTCCACCAATCTTATTGGGCTGGGCTTTATTATGCTAACCAAAAAGCAAAAGGGAAGTCACACCAACAAGCGGTTAGAGCGCTGGCATACAAATGGGTGAGGATAGTATTTAAATGTTGGAAGACAAGAACGCCTTACGATGAGTCGAAATACTTAAAAGCGCTAAAAGAGAGAAATTCTCCTCTTTTAGCGGCATAAAAAGCTTGTTGAATGACTCAGGGCGTGATGCAGACGTTCACAGATTTACATTCGGCTGATACTAAATTGCCACCTGCATTTTGACTACTCACAAAATAGTATTTCGATTGCGTAAAAATAGAGGTAAAAGCGGCCGATCACTTTTTTCTGTCATAGTAATAGCCATGCAATCTTAGTTTAATTTATCCTGAAATTAGCATACTCGTGTATTCAAAGCTAATTTGCTAGGCGGGATTACAATGCATGCATAGTTAATACATGAAAAGTTGTAGGAATTATCATCAAAAAAAGAGTAACCTATTAACCTGAAAAAGTATGAGGGCATTGTGAGAGTGCTTATCTCGCAGTGACAAGGCGGTTGTTCATATTAAGTTGTTATTTGCTCTGGAGGTATTAGGATTTGCGTCAGGAAGAACTTGTTGCGCTAAAGGCGTTTTACCTTGGCAGATCGCTCTCAGGGTCACCAACAAGAGTTGAAGCTGTTCGAAAGATTAAAAATGGCCTCGGCATTCTGTCATCTTCTACGTCACTCGAGTCTAGAATCCAAGAAACATTCTACGCGTTAGTGCTCGCGGAAACATTTCGGGGACAGGACGCCGCATTAGACTATCGGACGAGAGCGAGAGAAGCTTCTTCTAAATCAGACTCTGAAGCTTTTGACCTTTACATGAAGATTGTTGAGGCAACTCAAAAGCGGGTGTATGTAGATCGAATGACAGGCGAAACAATATCAGCACCGTTGATAAAAAATGACCATGTTAGTATCTATGATAGTGAACAGGACGTCTTATGGGACGACGCTATAGGCGCGTTGGGTAAGGACAATCGTGATATTGATAGCAAGGCAGATAAATTTTTGCACCAGATAACTTTGAAACAAA
>CBFHTO010000224.1:0-1850 GCA_965658765.1 Glaciecola sp.
CATTATTTGACGACAAGACATCATCTGCTTTTGTCCGTGGTTTGACAAAGTCAAAATCTTCGCGGCGCGAAAGCGATGCCTCTACCTGGTCGGCACAAAGTTCACCCTGCAAGAATAATTGCTTTGCAATACCCATATCTCGGGCAGGTTTGTTTTCAACCAGCGCGGTATAGGGTCCAAAAGCCATTGCTGCGTGTCCTGTTAGGGTTGCAACTGAAAATAATTGGGGGTTTACCGCAGCAACTGCATCTTCTCGCAAATGCGAAAGTAGGTCGGCCAGCAACATTCTGCCCTCAGCATCGGTATTGCCAACTCGCACTCGCACACCTGCATGGCTAGTAATAATTTCATCCGGTATAAAGGCTTCAGCACCAATACTGTTTCGCACTGCCCCAAGCTCTGCAATTACTTTTATACCTTTGGGCGCAAGTAGGGAAAGTGTTTTCATAAAACCAGCAACGCCTGCAGCGCCACCTTTATCGCGGCTCATACCTGCCATATGACCATTCACTTTTAGATCAGCGCCGCCAGTATCAAATGTGATCCCTTTACCAGCAAATAAAAGCGTCTTGGTTATCTCACCAGCGGGCTCGTAAACCATACGAATAATGCGCGGACGATGTCTTTTTACTTCAACTGACGCTCTGGCAACAGCATGCAGCAATGGATACTCATGTTTAATATGCGCATCGTCTGCAGTAACCGTTACTTTAACGTTTGAGCTTTTGAATGCGGCAACACAGTAATCTGCGAAGCCCGGTGGTGCCATCCGCTCCGGCTCAGTGCCACATAGGTCGCGTGCGAGTCGCTTGCCGGCTTCAATTGCATTTAAACGCATGACATCTGTGCGACCGCTGTTGTCAATCAGACCAATACATTCAATCGGCTCAATTTCTTGTTCGTCTAACGCCTCTCTTGCTTCAAGAGGCTGCCATAAACCTTGGCATACTCCTAAATATGCTGCTTCGACAGCATTTTTAAATTGCACTACTTGGCTCGCATTTAAGTCCACTAGATTGATTTCCAGAAGCGGCTTGCGAATACCTGAGTCTAACAGTGTTTGAGCGACGTTTTTGGCCGCATCAAAAATCCGTCGAACATCATCATAGTCTCGGTTTAATTGACCTACAGGCACTTGCAGTAACCTGCCACCGACAACGTCTGCTTTGAGGAGGACGGCTTGCAAACCAACTCGTTTGTCGAGTGACTGGTGCTGCTCTAAATTGTGTTGAACATGGGTGTAATACTGACTCAATAAGGTATTACTGATCAACACATAAGCGTCATAATCATGAGTCAATTGTGTAATATTTGTTTCTAAAACTGCGTTAGGGAAAGGCATTGATGTCTCCGGTAGGATTTGCATATTTAGACAGAAGTCTATTTTCTCTTGTAAAAGAGCTTTGTACTGCTTGCATAACTTATTATTCTTATAATATTCTAGGAAAGTATATGGCTTATTCTGTACTAAACAAGGGCAAAGCTAATTGAGCCGTATTAATATTATCTACCAATGATAAGTGTAGCCCCACTAAACGGACGTTTTTACCCTCTCCTCTTTCAAATGCTTTAGCCAGCAATTCGACGAATAATTGCTCGTTTACTTCTTGTGACTGCTGTTCAACAGTGGTTTGTTGAAAGTCGTCAAACTTCAATTTTACACCTAGCGATTTTATTGGACTGTGTTTTTTAGTGTCAATCCGCTCTTGTAATTTAGGGAGCAATTTTATTAGCACTTCCTTGCATTCTTCTAAGCTTACAAGATCTTTATCTAAGGTTCGCTCAACTCCTATCGACTTTCTTTTTCTGTTTGTCGAAAGTCTTCTTTCATCGATAGCATGCGCCCGTTT
>CBFHTO010000225.1:0-1850 GCA_965658765.1 Glaciecola sp.
TAAATCTGTGTCTAAGTTTTATGAGGGAATTAAAAGGTTGAACGAAATGATATAATTGCTGTGTTTGAAGACCTATCGTACATTGATACATTCGAATTTACACGCTGAAGACCAAGAGAAAATCTGGGTGAAAATCCATATTTTTGAATGGTCGGAAAGTCGAGTATAAGTGAGGCTGCGGTAGATTTATCTGAACGGACGTTTCCAAGCGCATTCCATTCTGGAAAGGAACGGTCTTCCATTCGCAATTGCAATATTGGCTTTACCATTTTGATTTGTGGTAATTCTAAGTTTGCTGAAATCGCGATTGCTCTGGAGGCTATCACTGCAGAATCGGAAGCATTGTGTTCATAGATTAAGTCGTAAGCGAGATTGGTGTTATTTAGAAACGCATGTTGAGCTCCGACTGATATTATTTTGCGTGTAGAGCTGTTATCCGAAGAATCCTGTCTTATTGTTTTTCGTATTGAACCTGCACCTCGAATGATTAGCCTATCTGATAAAATATAGCCTTGGCTTGCACCAACATTTATTTGATATGAAAGCTGATTGCCTCCGTACCAGTTTTTCCCGATGTGCCCATGTATGTTTAGAGGGGTTAAGGTCTCACTTGTTTTCAGTAGATGTCTTGCGCCAAAAGAAACAGCACTTTGGTTAAAATCTGACCCTCTCACTTCTTGAGTAGTCGTGCGAATATCATCTCCAGAAATGCGAATAGTTCGAGATGTACCATTAAATATTAGGTCTGTGCGGTGGCGCGTACTCTCTGAAATTGAATAGGTGAGGGCTAATGATGTATCAAGCGCATAGCCTTGATAAGCTTGTTCTTGGCTGCTGATTGCGAAAGGCAATCCTCCAAGCATAACGACTTCATCGTGAGTACCGTTGTTGACATTGCTTGATGGAGCCAGGGCAAAGCTAAATTCTATGCGGTATGGTTTGCTGTTAGCTATTCGACTGTTCAGCTTTTCTATATTGTTTCTAGCCTCAGCGCTTGGGGCGTGCTCATATGCTATCCTTAACCACAGTTGCGCTAATGTCATGCGACCTTGGTCAATGTGGACGTTGGCTTTAGTCAACGCGTTTAAAAACTTATTACTGTCAATATAATACAATTCTGTTGAGGGTTGTATATTTTCACTAGCTTGAGCGCCCATAGTAAAACACATATTCATAAAAATAAGAGCGATAGTGACTTTCATAAGAAGTAAATAACTCATCTTATTTTGTATATTTGTACAGTTTACAAACATATGGGACAGATACAGAAGAGGTCAAATCTGCCACCAATCTACACCAGTGGCAGATGCAATATTTTTATTAGTCTTGTGTGCCACCGAAAACCGCGTAAACGGTTTGCGATAGATTTTCACCTAGGTAAGTAGCTGTACCGGTTCCAGTACCAGTTGCACGAAAAGCTTCAGCACTTGAGCCAACAAATTCACCCGATGTCGATCCAGTGTACGAAACTGGTAATTGTGTTCCGTTCAGGGAAGCCTGTGCTCCAGTCAAGCCTGTAATAGTCTCAGTAACTGTTCCATTAAGGTTGGTGTTGAAGGTGTTTCCTGTGATATTCCCGTTCAATGATAAGCTGCCGCTTAGTGTCACATTCGGTGTGGAAACGGTGTGAAAATTATCTGCAGTTCCTGTCACCGTCGAATTCGCAAAATCGGCGGTTAGCGTTACGTCTGAAACTGTTGTTGCATTTTGGGAAATAGCTACTGCAGACGAATATTGAGTGCTGTACGCGGCTGCACCTTCATAAGTTGCTGTTCCTGTTGTGGGCATATTGGCAACATCAGTTGTTGGGGCGGCTCCGTATTGAGCAATTAGCGCCTGACCCTCAGATG
>CBFHTO010000226.1:0-1847 GCA_965658765.1 Glaciecola sp.
ATTTACTAAGTTTTGCAACGCTAAGCGCTTTGTCAATGATAAACTCGTGTGGATCCTGCTCTACTTCATCAAAAACCGTGTAATCAACAGAGGCATTAATACCACTAGTTCCCGATAAGCTTCGGCTTAATACCGTCATTAAACCGCAAGATCCACTACCCGCATCAGTTACAACCAAAGGGCGCTTGATATCAAGCGATACACAGATTTGTGCAATTTGCTCTATTGAACCGGCTTTACAGATAATGCTTTTGGTGGAATTGAAGTTAAATTGTGTCACTGTACATTGCTTTTTAATTTACTGTGGATGTTGTCTAATTTGCCACTATAGGTACTAATTATTTGTCACACTGGCGACATGCGCGTAACCTTTTTCCTCGTATTTATAATATTATTCCTGAGTGATACCAGTGGTTCATGCCGCTAGACGCCGCCGCTAATTAATGTCGCAAAGGTGACACAAATATCACCACCGTTACGATTTAATATGCAGAATAAAATCGGGATATAAGAAAGCATTTTAAGAGGAATCGATAATGCCCCAATACAATGCCCCACTTCGAGACATTCAGTTCGCCATGCAAGAAATGTTTGATTGTTATTCGCATTATCAGCGTCTTGGCTATGAAGACGCTACGCCCGACATGATTGATGCAATACTGAGCGAAGCTGCCAAATTTGCTGAACAAGTACTTGCCCCAATTAATCAGTCTGGCGATGCACAAGGCTGTACATTCAATAAGGGTGATGTAACAACACCAACGGGTTTCAAAGAAGCTTATAAACAGTATGTTGACGGCGGCTGGCCCACCTTATCTCAACATGTTGAGCATGGTGGGCAAGGCTTGCCTCACTCTATAGCAACAACCATCAATGAAATGCTGTGTTCTGCCAATCACAGTTTTGCGATGTATCCAGGCTTGAGTCATGGCTGTATGGCAACACTTGACACTCATGGCGACGAGTTCCAAAAAACTATATTCTTGCCTAAATTAGTAAGTGGTGAATGGACAGGCACAATGTGTTTGACCGAAGCACATTGCGGTACCGACTTAGGATTATTAAGAACTAAAGCAGAATTGAACGATGATGGCAGTTACCGACTTAATGGTAGCAAGATATTTATATCTGCAGGTGAACATGACTTATCCGATAACATTGTCCATTTGGTGATAGCAAGAATTGCTGGCGCACCCGAGGGCACAAAAGGAATATCTCTATTTTTGGTTCCTAAGTTTAATGCGGACGCAAATGGCAATAAAGCAGAGCGAAATGGCGTGAACTGCGGCTCTATCGAGCACAAAATGGGTATTAATGGCAATGCTACCTGCGTGATCAATTTCGATAACGCCAAGGCCTATTTAATTGGTCAAGAAAATCGCGGTCTGCAATGTATGTTTACCTTTATGAATTCTGCTCGCATTGGCGTTGCCAATGAAGGTTTAAGTGCGTCAGAGGCTGCTTTTCAAGGCGCGCTGAGTTACGCAAAAGACCGCTTACAAATGCGTTCAATGAGCGGCATGAAAAATCCTAGTGGCCCTGCTGACCCAATTATTGTGCACCCAGACGTTCGCAAAATGTTACTCACTCAGAAGTGCTTTGCTGAGGGTGGTCGCGCGCTAATTACCGATTTGGCACAAAGCGTGGACATTACATTTGCGTCTACAGACAAAGAGCAGATAAAGTTGGCTGAAGCAAAGCTTGCACTGCTCACACCAATTGCAAAAGCGTTCTTAACTGAAACAGGCGTAGAGTCGACAAATCATGGCATTCAAGTGTTAGGGGGGCATGGCTTCATAAAAGAATGGGGCATGGAGCAGCTATTAAGAGACACTAAAATATGTTGT
>CBFHTO010000227.1:0-1836 GCA_965658765.1 Glaciecola sp.
TAAACCAGCTGATATCCTAGATTTAATTTATCTTCATCTGTCAACCATGCATTAATCTGTGAATCTCGTAATAGATAGGGGGAACTTAATTCATCCCATGAAGCGCGGCCGTCGTACCAGTCACTTTGAACAGGATATTGGTTGGGTTGATAGTTAGCGTCGGGAATGCACCGGAGTGGACCGATACAAACACTGTCATTCAGAATAGAAAGAAGATTATCCAATGGAGAAACAAAGATTTCGCTAAGCGCTTCGTTAACTATTGCGGTTGTGAAGCTATCTTCGTGGCTAAATGACGTACTCAAAATCCTATTTACTATGGGAAGCGCTCCGGCTTTGGCTTCAAGACCAAACACCACCTCACGCCCTAATATGTCATCTAACTGACTGATTACACCGTCTTCGTTGAAATGGTCATCATGCTCCCAACCATGCCCTCGTTCACCATACCCCATACTTTCGGCCCAACCCGACCATATATGTTCTGAACCCAATTCATAAAAGTCTTGTAGCCAATCATCATGATCTGATGGAAGAAGCAAAAGGTGAGTTAAGTTGAGCTCAGCAATAATAGGGTTCTTTAAGCCTTCATCACAGAAGGTTTCACCAGCAAATTCGTCGTTTAGCCAAACCCGCATTGTTTCGACGTATGCAGTTTTCTTTGTCTTTGACCAAGAAATGATAAACTCCAAACCAACACGCTCAGTCGAATTGGCCTGATCTTCAAGCAATATAGGAGGGTCTATATTATTGCTCGACTCTGACAAAGTATTAATGCTCGTTCCATAAGTGGAGCCGATAGCACGATTTTTGTCGTAATCGACACGTATTGTGATGCTTTTTGAAAGATCACGTCCATTAACAAGGCTTTTAAATCCGCCCACAAACTTATTACCCAACGCTTCAAGACGCGGAGGATTACACTGCCCCTTTTCGATGATTTGTTGTAAGTAGAAAAGCGACATTAGCACAGAGCTTTTTCCAACCGAGTTGGGGCCGAAAAGCAATGTAATAGGCGCAAATTCGATAGTTTGGGTTTCTTTAAACGAGCGAAAATTCGTCAATGATAATTTGGTAATTCTCATTTATTTCTCAATTTTATTTTTCGGTGAGATGCCAGCAGCAGCGATGCTTTCTTGATAGGCTTTGTCCCAATTGATATCTGGAAACGCGTTTATTAAGGCAGCTATAAAGTCCGTATCGTTAAGGTTCTCGAAAGTAACGTCTTTATAAATCACCGACACTTCCATGTTACTTATCATTTTTTCAGCTTTAGGAAAGGCGCTGTTTAACTGCCGACTAACCCAATCCATTACCTGTTTATCGTCGTTGATAAACATGCCTAATTTGCCCTGCATATCCATGGGGGGCTTTGCCTTTACAATGGGCAAATAGTACTTTGCAATTTTAGCTATGGATTCATCAATATTGCTTTGCAATTTCGACTCAACCTCTTTTGCATGCTCAGCTAGTTGACTTTTAAGCAGTTCTATCTGTTGGTTGAATACACCCTTGTTGCTTTTTAGCATGACTCTTCCGTGCTTTTTCCCTAAAGAAGGAGTGAACGCATCACGAAGTTCTTTTAGCTTTTGTTCCAAGTGTTTAGAGGACAAGCTGTTATCTTTTGCTAATAAATCAAAGCTAGTGTTAAGTCGCCCAGCCAATTCTTTATTTTCAGAGTCTATAGATTGCAATACTTTAGGAATAGCGACTTTTTGGCGTTGTATTGCAGCGCCGTTCATACTGACTTCAACATATTGCAAATAGGCGTTGTACACACGAACTTGACGGCTTACATCAAACGCGACTGGCGGCGCGACTTTCAGCATATTACCA
>CBFHTO010000228.1:0-1832 GCA_965658765.1 Glaciecola sp.
TTGAAGACATTAAGTGGCATGAGCACAGCGTTGTCATGCCAGCCGGTGGCCCATCAAAACGAACGATTAATCACTGGTTTGCAGAACATGGTGTTAAACCAAGGGTCTACGCAAGTGTCTCTGGCAACGAGGCGATCGTAAGTATGGTTGCGCTTGGTTTAGGAATTGGATTTGTACCGCAAATTGTATTGGACAACTCCGTCGCTAAAGCAAAAGTCACCAGCATAGAAACCAAAGATATTGAAGCCTATTCTCTGGGTTTGTGTTTTTTAAAAGAGCGTGAGAACGACGCATTGATTCGTGCCATGGTCGATCTTTTTGATAGCTGATGTTTGTAAATCACAACAAATAGTAAAGTATACTTGACATTGTGATAAAGTGAGCTTAACGTGTTAATAAGTAAAGGACGCTTTACTTCGCTATGGAGATTATCTATGGATATTCTTTTGACACAAGATTTTTTTAGGCGCAGCTACCAGTGCCAAAGAATAAACTAATGGGAATGATATGAAAAACATGCAAAGTAAATCCAGCCGAAATAGTATTACCGAAAAGAACCAAAAGAACACAAGATCACTGGCGATTTGGACCGGTACTTGGCTACTCAGTTTAGCATTGGTCGCCTTTGGTCCAGTTCTGATATGGGATTACAACAAAATTATTTCATGGTGCGCGATTGTCACTAATTTGGTGATGGGCTACAAAATGATTATGGCAAACAAGCAGCACCTTGAAGATTTAGATGAACTGCAGCAGCGGATTCATTTTGTAGCAATGGCTTTATCACTTGGCGTTAGTATGGTGTTTGGCGCTGTATTTGGCCTGCTAGAAGCCGTTCGTTTAGTTGAGTTCCAACCAAATGCTTCGAGCGTACTTTTCGTCATGGGTATATCCTATGGCATTGGGATGCTATTAGCTCATAGGAAGTACTCTTGAAAAATCGATTTAAAGTATTGCGAGCAGAACGAGATTGGACGCAAGCTGATTTAGCGGCTGAGTTAGATGTATCGCGACAAACCATTATTGCGATTGAAAAAGGAAAATATGACCCGAGTTTGTCACTAGCGTTTAAGGCAGCAAAGCTATTTGATTTGCAAATTGAGGCGATTTTTCAAGTAGATGAAGACAGCTAGTTCATTCGCTTAACTCATTAAGCATTCGGTCGAAGCTCCTAAAACTAAGTGCTTCGGCCAAATGTTGCTGATTTACCCGTTCAACGCATTCTAAGTCTGCAATAGTACGAGCTACACGCATAGTTCGATGATAGGCGCGCATCGATAGGTTCATACTCTGCATTGCTTTACTCAAAAATAGACTCTCTGTCTCGCTTAATGGACAGTACTGCTCAATCTCTTTACCGCTTAAATTTTTGTTTAACTTGCCCTGACGCTTTAGTTGTTTCTCTTGCGCCGCTATTACTCTGCTTTTCACAACGTCACTAGTCTCAAGTTTGTGGCTTGATTGCATAGTGTTAGATAATGACGCCTCAGATAGTGCCGCAGCGCGAACTTGTCCACTACATGGTTCCGCTAACAACTCTCTTTGATGGGGAGAATGACAACCCTGTGTGCGACTACCTGCTAGGTTTTGGGTTTTCATAATAGTATGCACACTTGCTTGGGAGCGATGATTAACGGTCTCACACTGATGCTTAATTTTTAGGGCTTTGCTTAAATCAATTCGGGGAACATGAACCTGCAGGTCAATTCGGTCTAGGAAAGGACCTGATATGCGATTCAAATAGCGTAGCACCTGATCGGGGTTTGCACGGTGATCATCAATATCCCCAGTTGGGCTTGGATTCATTGCACAGACCAACTGAAAATCCGCGG
>CBFHTO010000229.1:0-1783 GCA_965658765.1 Glaciecola sp.
ACATTCAACTGATATAACCCATCTATAGAAGTATTAGATATTGCCTGAGCTTCCGTCAATTTGTTTAAGGTTAATCTAGCCCCACTTGCCACACCCACACTTTCTAAGCTTGTTTGAGTTGTGAGTTCGTTTGGAGTGAGTTTAGATAGTACGTTTAGGGTAACACTCTCTAAATAGGTTAAGCTACTTAGAGAACTTACACTTAGTACCCCGCCCCCACCGGTCGTATCTTCACTCGCGCTTGTTGTCCAAAACGTAGAAGGTGAGTTTTGGTTGGCGTATTCTGTTGCTATTTTGTCATTGTTTGGGCTTTCGATTAACCAGCCTTGCTCTGTTGTTGATCCCTCTAACCCCCTACTAAGATTTGATTTTATTTGTAAATACAACTCCGCTCCAAAAACAGAGTTATCCGTGTATCCACTCACTGTTAGGTATGGTGAGCCATCGACAAACATCACTACTTGATCGCTAGGCTGATCGAAATAAATATCTATTTTGTGCCATGCATTTTGCGATATAGCCGCGCCCTGTGAGCTTGATGTATTACCTCCACTGGAAAAAACTACAATTCTGTTCTCAAGTGTTGCTCCGTTTTCACCAAAGGAATAAGCTAATCTATCGGGTGCGTCACCACTTACAACGTCCATTCCCACGTTATCAAAATCAGAATTTGTAAAACCACCGGCATTCCGATGGCGAACCCATTGTGTAATGCGAACGCTATTAGTTTCAGATGCAGAATTTGAACTACCTTGATAGTAAAAACCATTATTTGAAGTGGCAGAGTAAGCGATTTTACCGTCAACATTGTTATTTACAGATGCCGCACCATAGGCAGTTAAATCTCTTGAGCTATCACCTGTAACGTTTTCAAGTGATTTTCCGTGGTAATATGCTTCGTAATCAACCCAAACTTCATTACGCCCAAAACGCTCATACACGGCTGGCTGAGTTTCACCCTCTTTACCATACGCAAGCCAAAACGAATCACCGTTATTAAAATTGGGTAAACGTGTCCAAATAATCGCTTTCTGATTGACCGTGTCAAATTCGACTATTTCAAGCGGTAATCTGCCCACACCGTCTTGGTTTAAACAGGCTCTTATATCGCGCCCTGCCATTAAATAAGTCCACTGACTATCATTGGTGGGGAAGTTATTTAAAGTGCCATGTTCACCACTAGCAGAGTCGAATAAAAAGTCACCTTTTCCTTTTGAGATAGCTGGGTCATAGCGTCTTATGAGCGCGCCATTCTGCCAGATATTCAGCTTGTGCAAGTCCATTTCTAAAGAGTCGGGGCCTCCCAAACGATTTGCTATAAAAGTAAAAGATGAGTGATCAAAAGTTGGATAACCTGTTTCAGTGAATTGGGGGGCATCGTCTAAAAGTACCACAACATTTTGAGATACTGCATCCCATTGAACACCCACTTTACGTACTGTTGAGCCATCACCCCATGAGCCTAAGACTCTAATAACCCTTCCTTTTCCGTCCAACGTTAATGTCACTTGAATTTCACCAGAACTATTTTGGATTATTCTTATAGTTCCTTGTGATGTACTAAAGCTAGTATTTGACTCAAAAATACTTCTAAAATCACTTGAAGCTGTATACGAAAATTCAACTTCGTAAAGTGCTGACGTGGTAGGTGCGATAATTTCTGGTATGTTTATATTTTGACTAACATCATCAAAACGCAAATAAGCCAATTCGCTTTCAGCAATCGACCAAATATCTGACGGTAAATTATCCTCCGTCATTAACGCGGTAAAACCCTCTAACG
>CBFHTO010000230.1:0-1753 GCA_965658765.1 Glaciecola sp.
CTACAGGTAAACAAAGGACATCCAGTTCACGCATTGTTGTTACTTTCATCATTCCAGCATCAGTTAGTTCTGTCGCTGTTTCATGAATGACATTTAAAATTTCATTTTTCATTAAATTTCTACCTCTATAAAAATGCCAATTTTTACAGCATTTTCAATTTCTTGCTGATCATAGGCAATCACCTCACTCGCAAAAATCTTCAACGCTTTTAATTCTTTAATCTTCCGGTCCTCTAACTTCCGCCTGAGCCCTTTAATTTCTCGTTATCCACATCCTTTACGGTTCTAAAACCAATATGACTTGTACCTAATCCGGTATCTTGAGCGAGTCTTGCTGCTGGTCGGTAGCGCATGCAAAAGTCTTCAGCACACAAGTATGAACCACCTTTGATAACACCCACTTCAATACCGGGTTGTTTCTGATCATAACCTTGTGGTGGAAGGTTTTGCGGTAACTGCTTCGGGTCAAAATGACGAGGGTAATAGACACTTTGCGTCCATTCCCACACGTTTCCAATTAAGTCGTGAATACCAAAACGATTTGGCGGATAACAGCCAACGGGAGCCAAACCGACGTAGCCATCTTCGGCAGTATCATTAAAGGGGAATAAACCTTGCCATGTATTGGCAATATATTCTCCATTTTCTGTCAGCGTGCTGCCAGTAGCATATTTGGCTCCATCTAAGCCACTTCTGCTTGCATACTCGTATTCAGCTTCTGTTGGTAGTCGATGTCCTTTCCATTCTGCGTAGGCAAGCGCATCAGCATAAGCGAGATGTATTACGGGGAAGTGCTCCCTACCTTCAATATTGCTATCAGGGCCGAGGGGTTTTTCCCAGTTTGCGCCTTCAATAAAATTCCACCAATTCATAAATGAGCCGGCTTCAACCGCTTCTGACAGTTTTACGAATACTGCTGAGCCTGGTTTTAATAATTCGGGAGGAATATTCGGATAATCTTCAGGGTCTGGCGTTCTTTGTGCAATGGTAATATATCCAGTGGCTTCAACAAACTCAGTAAACTGTGCATTGGTCACTTCATGCCGATCCATATAAAAGCTCTCGACCGTCCTTTGCATCTGCGGCATTTCTTCTGGGTACTGTGCACCAGCGCCTATCGTAAAGGAACCCCCTTCAACAAAAGCCATTCCTAAGGGTTCTGAGCAACGCTTTTGGTTTGCGACTTGATTTACATCAAATACCCGATGACTGACAAATATCTGGTAACTGAAAAGCACTAGAAGTACCAGAGTAATGCTGACTATTGAAACTCGTTTTACCATACACTTTCCGTATATTAAATGAGGCAGGAACGTTGCATTTTCTGCCGTCATTTTATGATACTTAAACGCTGTTACTGATGAACAGTTGACTGATACGACGCAGAAGTAAGCTTTCGTATTCGAACAACTAAGCTTAGAGCAATGATTAGCAGTAGCGCAATGTTAACGCTGCCTCCAGAACTTTTGCTCGCCTCTGGTGGATTAGCTTGCGCTGCAACTACGTTGAACGTGATTGTTTGTTGTACACGTTGTTGTGAGTCTTCAGCGCTGAAGACTAAAGTTATTGAGTCTCCTGAAAAATCGCTCGGAATGTCGACAGTAAATTCTCCAACAGTGGGAGGGTTTGCTAATAAATTAGCAGGAAAATCGTCACTACTCACACTCATTTTAAGAATGTCTTTATTGGCATCTGTCGCTTCAATAGTAAAGGTGGCTGTGCTTCCTCTGCTTACATTTTGACTACCTTGAGA
>CBFHTO010000231.1:0-1735 GCA_965658765.1 Glaciecola sp.
GCGGCACTGCATGCGATGGGAGTAGAATTGGGTAACAACACGACATCTGGCGGCCCCGATGTTTCCATGTTGCCAAATTATGGTGTTCCTGTCATTGCACTGAAACAAGACGGCACTTATTACTTTGACTATCATCACACCCCGAATGATACCTTAGATAAAATAAAGCCCGAGGATATTCAACAAAATCAAACTGTGTGGGCAATGATTACTGCGTATATGGTTATGTCTGATTTCGACCCGCGTCCAGCACCAAAAAGTTAATCGAAAATCCCCTAGGTCGTCCTTGCACAGGCAAGGACCTCCAAAAAAAACAACACTGTAACACAAGACAATTACTACAAATGATTTAACGGAATAGCAGTACTATTCTTTATTTTTTCCATTGCAAAACTTGACGTCACTTCGCGTAGTTCAATGCCTGAAATAAAGCGTTTGTAAAAATGATCGTAGCCTTGCATATCGGAAACGAGCACTTTAAGCATGTAATCAAATTCACCGCTAAGTCTATAAAATTCAACAACCTCTTCGAATGCCTGTGTATGATCTGCGAATTTCTTGAGCCAATTAGAGTCATGTTTAGCTACTTTTACATTCACAAAAACCGTTAGACCAAGATTCAGCTTTGCAGGTTGTAACAGCGTCACTTTTTTTATGATTATTCCCAATTCCTGCATACGTTGAATTCGGCGCCAGCAAGGCGTTGTGGTGAGTCCAACTTGCTCTGCAACCTCTGCGGTGGTGAGTGCAGCATCCAGTTGAATTATCCGTAGAATATCTTTGTCTATTCGGTCAATATTCACTGCTACTTTTCTATGTAGGACGAGTATTGTGAAATGATATGCTAAAACCGACAATAATCAAAGCGCTGAGGCTATCTGTTTGAATAGTCAGTTCGATGCATTTTGTTACTGAATAGTTTGATTCTCAATTTGCTTCCTCATTTTCTCTGCAAGTATGAAAGCATTTCGGCACGATACTTTTGTGTCTACTCTATTTAATGAAAAATGCAGATAAGCGCTAGTAATCCCCCACCGAGTCATCGCCGTCGTGAAAGCAGTTGTGCTAAACTTATGTAAAATAATCAATAGTTAAACTATAGAGGATACGTTGTCGCTAACAATAATTTATTTGGAAAATGTAATCTGACAGCGATACTAATAAAAATGGGAACGCTGTTGAGCCCTTCACGCATGCCAATGAAAAAAATGCTACAGGAGGTCGCAAATAAAACCATAGGGGTCCACTGTTGGCTCAACTACCTGAAGGCATCATTAGCATGACTAACACTGTCTTTTAGGTATCTTAAAAATGCCTCCTTTGTATATAAAAAATTGTTTTTTAAAATTTGTATGAAACACTTACGCTAGCATTCACAGGTTCACCAATGCTGATATTATTGTCATTGTGTGCTGCAGGGTAGTAGTCTTCATCAAATAAGTTTTCAACGTTTACCTGCATCTTTGTGTTCTCAGATATATCGTAATAGAGCGCCGCGTCAACACGCGTAAAATTTGGCAACTCGGCAGTGTTGTTTAACGATGCGTATTGTTCCGATTGATGAATTAATCCTAAACCAAATGCCCACTTATCATCCAATTTATAGTGATTCCAAATGGTCAGCATGCTTTCCGGTACTTGTGATAAAACTCTATTCGCTAAATTCCCGTCAACGACACGACCTGTCTCATCTGCATCTAAGTTGCTGTAGCCCGCGTTAATCTGCCATTTTTCC
>CBFHTO010000232.1:0-1730 GCA_965658765.1 Glaciecola sp.
GCAAAACTAAAGCGATTTATACCGGTCTTTGTGCGAGTGCTGCTACTATTATCGGTTCGGCTTGTGATACTGTAGAAATGTACGATACAGGAGCTATTTTAATTCATAATTTATCTCAATATGTAGATTTTCACGGGCAATTTGATAAAGACGACATTCAGTCACTTTTAGAGGATTTACAGCACAATGTTAAGAACTTAGAAACGCTTAACGACTTAGCGGTTATCATGTACTGTAAAAAGACAGGAAAAGATAAAGCGACTATCGAAAATTTAATGAGCGAAGACAGATGGATTTTATCTGACGAGGCTTACGAATTAGGTTTAGTAGATAATGTAATTAAGGATAAAAAAGGCGTTAAAGCTGAGGTTAAAATCGCAGCGTCTAAAGCAATCATAAATAAAAACAAAATGGATTTAAAAGAAAAAATTAAAGAAATATTTGCGAGTGCTGAGGACACTCAAAAAGAGGAAATTAAATCTGTTATTTCAGATGAAATTCAAGAGGAGTTTAACAAACTTATCGAGCGTATTGATACTATCGAAGCGATGGTTATTGAGGTTAAATCTAAACTCGAAAGCGAGGACGACAGCGAGGACGAAACGGAGGCAAAAGAGAAAGATAAAGAGGAGTTAGAAATGCGAATTAACGCTATTGAAAAGCGTGACAGCTCAATCGCTGAATTGTTAGACGGCTTTGTAACAGGATTAGAAAAGAATATTTCTAACAAGTTACAGGAGCAGGAAAAGCGTATTCAAAACACAATTACAGAACTACAGCTAAAGGAAAATAGTATCGTTACAAGTGACAGGAGTTTTGAGGATAAAACGCCTACTACTCAGGAATGGATTAATCAATTAAAAAACTTTAAAAACTAATATAATGCAACCAATTTTAATACCGACCTCAGAGGTCTTAAATTATATCGTTAAGCCTATCACATCGCTTAACGGCAACCCGATGGAGGGTGCTGTAGGTACGAGACGTGTAGCAGCTTACTTAGGCGTAAAAGATGGCGACCCGTTATCAGCGTTTACGTTGCCTGATTTTGTTATTCAAAAACGACCGACTACATCGGCTATTGACGCAGGAACGGTAACACCTTTTGGTAATCCGTCAGCAAGTAAACAGTCATGGTCTTTAAATAAACAGTACGTACAATCTCGCTTTCATAGCGAAGTATTAACAAGCGACATAGGTCTACCTAATTACGGTTCTACAGGTTTACCGACTGAGGCGGACACAATTGTTAATAACTTAGCGGCTATGTATAGTCCTGTCTTAGCTAAGGATTTAGTAGGTACAGCGTTTTGGTCACATACTTCTTTTGACCCTGATACTGATTATTCAGGGACACACGATTTTCCTGCTTTAACAGTCGCAAACTACCAAGGCGATAACGGTTTTATGAAACAACTAACGACAGCTTTAGCAGCGAGTGCGTTTAGTAACTATAAAACAAGTTCAGGAACAGGCGGTATTGACGTTGACGGAGCTACTTTGAGTGCGGCAAATGCGAATGCTTTAATGCAGCAAATGTTATTAAATGCACCTCGTAAATTGCGTAATTTAAACGCAAATATGCCTACGCAATTCAAGCCGTATTTCACAATTTCTAACGACTTCTTTAACGCTTTAAAGGCTTATGTTTCAAGCACTTATGAGGGCGTAGGATTCGGTTATCTAATCTTTGCGGAGGGCAAGGACGGACGACCTGATATGAATACTGT
>CBFHTO010000233.1:0-1704 GCA_965658765.1 Glaciecola sp.
GGCATTTTTAGCCTCTGTTATTTTTGTTTTTTTCTGCGAGTATGTGGTCATATTCTTCATCAATAATGACGCTTAACATGTCCCATAACATCGTTGCTTCTTGCTTACCGTACCGCTTCGCGATTGCTTCTGACTTCTCTGCGCGTATCTCATCGAAGCGCACTCGCTTGATAATTTCTCGTGCATATCGTCTGTCTGCGTACATTGCTAGCTCCTTAGCTGGCTTGTTTAAACTCTTTCAACGGTCGTGCTTTCAGCTTACCTTTTGTCAGTATTTCAAGCTGTGCAGCGCGGCCCTCTGGAATATCTTCATTCCAAAGATGTACCGCGCCCCTTGTCAGACCAAGTATCTCAGCAACCTTTGTTTGTGTGCCGAAGTACTTGATAACGTCACTTTTTTTCATTTATCTGGTCGCTCCATTTATCACCAATTAATACAGTATAGATATCTATACATAAAAAGCAAGATGTTTAGACAAAATTTTGTATAGTCTTTTGCACATGAAGAACATGACGATATTTGAACGTATAACGCAAAGGCGTATTGAACTCGGACTGGAAGAGAGAGACTTATATAAACATCCGATTGCTCAGCAACCGCCAAAGATAACGCGTGGCAACGTAGGACACTGGAAAGCAGGTGCTAACAAAATAAGCACTGTTAAGTTATTTCTGCTCAAACAAATACTTAAAACGACCGAAGATTGGATAATGAAGGGGATCGGCACTCACGACTCGGTGAACCCCGAAGCCATTGAAAAGGCTAACAAACCCACTTATAGTAAAAGATATCCCCTCTTAAGTTTAGACGGGGCGCATAAGTGGAGCAGTATGGAAGTGAAGGAATCCAATCAAGGATATACTACGAGTTATATATCAGACGAATGCATCGCCATTAAAATAGAGTCAGAAAGTATGCAGCCATATTTCACAATTGGCGACACCGTGTTAGTAGACTGCAATAATCATCCTAAATCAAATCAAATTGCGCTCATCAAAGATGATGCGTCTTGCTATTTTCGCAAATTACTCTTTGATGGTGGCAAAAGGTTCATCACGACCACACACCCCGATTGGCCTACAAAAGTCGAGGAACTCAGCGACAACCAAACAATATTTGGTGTTGCAGTAGAGGTTAGGCGCGTACTATAATTATTGCGTTGTTTGTAATTTGTTCTGAACTGTGTGGCTGTTCATGTCTTTGGCGAGAATTAACAGCTACACCCCTCATATACAACCACTACCCAAAATTGATACAAATCAATAATCGCTTAAATAGCGGTTTTTTTATGCCTGTAAAATAAATATATAGAAAACTATACATTTTACTAGACAAACAATGTCTAGGTATCTATACTTAATATCAAGTTAAGCAACCGGCAAAACACCATGTACAAAATCAACATCCCCCTCAATGGCATCGACATTGATGTCGAATTCCAGACCTGCAAGCACGACCATTTTGACATCGAAGTGCTGGCAATGTATCCCGAAGGTAGCGATGTAAAGTTACCTAAAACGGTCTTTGATGCGCTGTATATGGCGAACGAACAGAAAATTATTGATTGGTGCGTCGAACACATCGAACAGGTGTTGGAGGGCGATTATGATTTTTCATAGTTTATTTGAAGCCAATAAATATAAGGCGCTTCTGTTGTCTCATGGCGTTAACTCCATCATCAAAAACCACGCGCGAGGTTGGGA
>CBFHTO010000234.1:0-1698 GCA_965658765.1 Glaciecola sp.
GAAGAATTCAAATTACTTGACTATTCCCACGCTAAATCGCCCTCTTTTAGGCTTTGGTCATGGTATCGTTAGAAACCCATTCACTAATCAATACCCTCTTGACAGGGGCACAGGCAATTACGTGAATTGCTTATTAGACTGCTACGAAATCAGCCAATCGCAAGTATATTTGGATCGCGCAGAATTCGTTATTTTAAATACTATTTCAAGCGAGGATGATTTTAGCAAACGGGATTTTGTGGATATTGAAAACACATGGTTTTATGTGGTGTTTCTGCAATCTATTGCAAAATACCTTGCGCATCAACTTGCCCAAGTGAATGCTTCAAGCAGCGATGCTTCATGTAAGACTAGCAAAGATAGTAAATCTCCCGGCGGCGCTGTTCAAAATACACTGACTCTTAGCCCAAATTTTATTGCCATTCTAAAAGCCTTTATGCACTATTGTGACTATATGGCCGAACATGAAGACTACTATCTCTCAAAGCCAGATGTACTAGAATATCCAAACGATACCTGGACGGGGCAAGACTTACGAAAGATTCAAGTCCTGTTAAGCGCTTATGCACTCTCTGCAAATACAAAGATGTTGACTAAAGCAAAGTACTTAATGTCTCACGTTTATCCAAAACTCAAACAAAGCGAAGAACGTGAATATACCAGAATACAAGCACTCATAATGCAAAATTTGGTGAATCTAGAAAGTATTTATGCGACCTTCTCAGTAAACGAAGTCCATGTTCAAGCAGACACAATAGGATCTCAATCAGAAAAACCGAATACACAATCAGAACATTCTGATGAGTCGCAAGAAACGCTACAAGCACAAAATATCCATCAAGCTTTGCAGAGCTCTATCGAAAAAAATGAACGTTTGCATAGTATGTTAAAAGCAAGCTCTAAAACGACTTATGCTTATAAAACACAAGCTGGCGCTTGGCGACGCCTGAGGTCATTTATAAGGCAATATTCATTGCGTAAGGAGTTAGAAAATGCGAGCGTTCGAGTGCCCAAATTAGCTCCCATCCTCAGTAAGGTGTTAAAAAAGTGACTCGCGTATCATTTATTATTCCTCACATGGGACGCGAGCATCTACTATTAGACACCTTAGACTCAGTTGTTAAGCTCAATACTGAGGTCGACAGTAAGGTCGACACTAAGCTCGATACAAGTAATCTTGATATAAGTAATCTTGATATAGGTAGCATTGAACTTAAGGTCATTGTAGTGAGCAAAAATGACGATATCAGTGATGAACTAAAAGCATATTCAAATTCTTTGGATATCGAATTTATACTGGTAGAAAAGTTCCGCACCATTTCTGAGCAAAGAAACATTGGCGTTAAACATACTCAAAGCGATTACCTTGCTTTTATTGATGCCGACATTGGTTTATCCGAGAATTGGTTGCACGCAATGCTAAACGTACTTGAACGCCCACAAGTGGTGCTCGCAAGTGCCGTACAAAGCGAAGGTAAAAATGCAACACCGCTCGAAAAGGTGCGAACCCTACTCAGTAATATGAGTGTTGATTGCTCAATGGCATTTTTACCTGGTCGTAACTTGTTACTGAGCCGCGAGACCTTTGAACTTAGTGGCGGTTTCCCTGAAGAGCTCATCACCTGCGAAGATTACGTATTTACGCAACGAGTTGGCGAACATGGGGAGCTGTATTACTCAAGCGACGCGAACTATGTG
>CBFHTO010000235.1:0-1690 GCA_965658765.1 Glaciecola sp.
ACGCCAATGCCAGGAGCGCGTAAGAGACAAGACGGTTCTAAGCAGACGATGGCAGAGTGGGCAGACAAACATAAGTTTAACTGGTACACAATGGATACTGTACCGCTACAATGGATGAGGAAGAAATAATGGAATCACTTGTATATGTTTTAATCGGAATGGTTGTCTGTGTCACTATCCTTATGGTAGGTCTTGTGAAGAAGCAGCTTTGGAAGCACAAGAACAGTGACGTTCCTAGCTCCTGGCAAGAATGCGAGCCTGATATGTTTAATTGGAGCATGATGGGACTAGTGTGTGGAGGAATGTGGCCTCTAGCAATGTTAATGGGGATAGGTTATGGTCTGATGTTAGGTCTTATCAAAGCTCTTGAGGTAGTAGCTAAACGTATCGCCAAGGGAATAATCACAGTGAACAAAGTAGCAGCGGATATTGACAATGGATGAGGAAAAAATGAGACATCTTGTTATTCCTGACACACAAGTAAAAGCAGGTCACTCACTTAACCATATGACATGGGCTGGTGAATACGCTGTCGATATGAAACCTGATGTGATTGTTCATATTGGAGACCATTGGGACATGCCCAGCCTGTCTAGCTATGACGTAGGTAAGAAGCAGTTCGAGGGTAGACGCTATACTAAAGACATTGAAGCAGGTAATCTGGCTATGGATATGTTCATGGCTCCTATCCTTGAAGAACAGGAAAGGTTACGTGAGGGTAAGCGTAAGCGCTGGAATCCTCGCCTTATCTTTACCCTTGGCAACCATGAGCATCGTATCGAACGAGCAATCAATGACGATGCAAAGCTTGAAGGACTCATCAGCTATGATGACTTCAACCTTAAGGACTATGGATGGGAAGTTGTACCATTTCTCCAACCTATTATGGTGGATGGAGTCGCCTACTGTCATTACTTTACTTCAGGTGTAATGGGACGCCCTGTCAGTAATGCTAAGCTGCTGCTACAAAAGAAACATATGAGTACAGTTATGGGCCATGTACAGGACCGTGAGATTGCCTTCGACAAGCGAGCTGATGGTAAGCGTATGACAGGTCTCTTTGCTGGTATCTATTACCAACACGATGAAGAGTACCTCAATGCACAGACTAACGGTAGCTGGTCAGGTATATGGGTTTTAAACGAAGTTGATGATGGACAGTTCGATGAGATGCCCGTTAGCATTAACTACCTCAAGCGTAAGTACGGTGCTGAACGAGGCAACCTAAGGATGGTAAGCTGATGCTAACCCTAGCAGACGTATGTAGTCGCCTGAAGCGTGTCGATGAGGTCTCTCTGTTGGAAGTACTAGACATTCACAGTGATGACCTTGTTGACCGTTTTGAGGATAAGATTGAGGAAATGTATGATGAGCTTGCGGAGGAATTAGATGAGCCTGGATGATGTAAAACCCCAAGAATGGGATAGAGCAAACTCAGCCATGAATAAACAAGTAGGAGGAACACACTATAAGGACTGCGCTATTGAGCCTATTGAGTATATCTACGCTAACAAGCTAGGATATTGCGAGGCTAACATAGTCAAGTACATTACTAGGTACTCTTCTAAAGGTGGCGAACAAGACCTAGATAAGGTGATACACTACGCAGAGCTATTAAAGGAGATTAAGTATGGGTCTCAGTGACTACCAACATGAAGCAGTAAGCTTTGCACAGTACAGTGATAACATG
>CBFHTO010000236.1:0-1679 GCA_965658765.1 Glaciecola sp.
TATTCGGAGCGTTGCTTTTAATCGCGGTACAATCGTCGCACACCCGTCTTAAGACCTTTCCATCACACCTGATGAATACAGCAAGCGCATTCGGCTTTATTTGGGTCGTACTCATGATGTGTTCAGGCATGGTCGCTCTGGTCGGCATGAATACTATGCTTTCCTTATTCGCCAAAGGCAGCCCGCATGCAGATACCTTGTTTTTCGTTTACACCACCGTGGTAAACGGCTTAGGTGGCGGCATTGAACTCGTCGGCGGTATGTGGGTGTTGCTTTTGAGTCTTCACGGCCTTAGAACTTCTCAACTAACGAAAGCCCTGAATCTTTTGGGCGTACTCGTTGGGGCGTTGGGTATCCTTACCGTTATACAGTCTATGACAGAATTGAAAGAGGGGTTTGGCTTAAGCCAGATTATATGGTTTATCTGGATGGGGATTGCCTTACTCAAAAGTCGCGCAGAGTTCACACAATGAGTGTGATTGCCTTACTGCACTTTGTTGTTGGCTGTGGCGCTGTAATAGCAGGCTTTACCTCTCTTATGCTCGAGAACTGCAGTTTACGTTCTTGCTCTCTGCATTTGCACTTTATCTGGTAGTAACAGGTTGGCTAGCTGTCTGGCACTCAGCTCGGGATAGAACACACGTTGCAAAATGTGAACTAACCTTCAGTGTGCTGCTCTGTTTAACCTGCTTTGCATGGTTTTTTCTCGGTACCGCACTGAACTGGAGCCACCCAGAAACAGAGCCACCTTATGGGGCGTATGCGTTTATTGGCGTGTGTGTAAGTTTGTTCATGTTGGGTGACATAAAATGGCTAAAAAAAGGCCAAACGAGCGAAGACAACCATATTCGGTAGCTCGCTATTAGCACGCTCTTTAACTAGTTCAGCAGCCGTATGCCCATGAATTGCCCAATGTAGCTTATTTTGAACAGTGGCGAAGAAGCTTTGACTTTCAGGGGCATTTTTATTGTAGTCACTTGCGGTAGCGTAAATATCAGTGATTTTTTGATAAAATCTGCGCTCTGAAGCACGTATATCGCGAATGCGTTCAAGTAATTCATCAAAGTAGTCTGAACTCAGATCTTTATCGGGGTTTTTAAGGCGTTCGTCATCCATAGCGAACCCTTTAATTAAATACTCTTTTAGTACTTGATTAGCCCACTGCCTAAACTGTGTACCGCGTGATGAACGAACTCTGTAACCAACAGAAAGTACCGCCTCTAAATTGTAATGATCTAGCCGTCTTTCCACTTCACGTGCACCTTCCAGGGCAACTGTCCGGAATTTCCGGATAGTTGAAGTAGGGTCTAACTCACCCTCATCATAAATATTATTAATATGTTCACTGATTGTTTTTTTTGAACGCTCAAATAGATCTGAAATTTGTTTTTGCGTTAACCAAAGCGAGTCCTCTTGCATACGAATTTGTAGGCGAGTCTTACCGTCATTAGACGTAAACATTGCAAGAGGTGGATGCGGGGTCATTTGACTTCCTTTCATCAACAAATAAAGTGAGAATTTCATTGTCAAAGATTTTATAGAAAAAGCAGAATCATCCTAATCTAAATTCAGGACTAAACGTCCGTCTTGTTTTTGCTCATCTTTGATGTCTAATCTTGCTATGCTAATAGCATAAAATCCCTTAATAGGTGGCCAAATTAACTATGCCACTACAATTA
>CBFHTO010000237.1:0-1674 GCA_965658765.1 Glaciecola sp.
TAATTTAAAAGATGTTAAGCCTTATGCTTTTGATGTTCCAAGCATCTATGAGGTTTCCGGTTCTGCTACAATTGCAAATTTAGTTGATAATTACTTAGCATTAGGAAATAACACCGTAAAACTTCAAGCAATAAAAGATATTAAAGAAGGAAGATTAAACAGAAACGATTGCAGAGAAATACTAGAATATGGAGATGTTATGCTAAAACGAGAAAAGCGTCGTGAACATGGGTCTTTATTTCATAAGGAGCTATTTTTTGATATGAACTTTAGAAGATTTAAAGATAGCAGCACTGAAAAATTAAAGCCTTATTTAACTTTTTAAGTAACTAACGACGCCTTTCGGGGCGTTTTTATTGCCAAAGGATTGAAATGAAATTATACGAAAATTCTACTGAACGCCAAGAATGCATCGCCTTGGTACAATGGGCAAATGCCAACTACAAAACCCGTGGGCGCCTAATCCACATACCTAATGAGGGTAAACGCTCACGTATCACGGGCAGCTTATTAAAACTCATGGGACTGATACCTGGCTGCTCTGATTACTTCCTAGCTGTGCCAACCGAGCACTATCATGGCTTATTTTTGGAGATGAAACGCAGCAAGAAACCCAAAGCTAGACCTTCACCAAACCAGCTACGTTTTATCGAACACATGCGTGATAACAAGTACCATGGTTCTGTTTGCTGGGGAGCGCGTGATGCCGTCACACTAATAGAACAATATTTAAACAATACTAACTTTGAGGAAAAATAACATGAATTTTGAAGAACAAACAAAGCTGGACGTTACTTATTCGCTGCTAAGCAAATCTAGATATAAAAGAAAATTAATTAAAGAGCTCGAGAGAAAACTTTGGTCTCTGCGAGAAGGAATAGATAGCATAAGAGTTAAATATCATGCAATTTGGTGCCTTGGTCATGAATCAAAACCTAGAGAAGATTTTACTTGTTATGCACGTGTGCACCATTATTTTGCTTATGGTGCTTATAGATATTTTAAAGAAAGTGACACTATAATAAAGTCACTAGCTGAGCTAGAAGAAGAATCAGATGAAACCCAAAAAAATATCGTTACTATTCAAAAAATGATAGAAGACTTAGCACCCAAAAAACGCGACTAACTTGTCACAGCAGGTGCAACTAACTTTTGTTTTTGCATCTGTTTCTTGTTTGTTTTCAGTGCTAGCCGATTGTTTTTGCTCTGTGCTCTGACTAACATCGTTAGAGTTGTGTGTATGCATGTTTGCGGTAAACGTAACATTCATTGGCTTATGCCGTGTAAGCTTCATAGACGCCTCAGGTGCGCCGTTATCGCTTTTGGGGCTATCGTGTATGGGTTCATTGCTTTTCACTGAGTCAGGCGTCTTATCTGACGATCCTGGGAATGTTGAACTGCTTTCGTATTTATCAACTGTGGTAACTGTTCTGGTATGTTTATGTGGCATAGCACTATCCTTGTGCAAAATTAATACGATTATAGCATTTATTTCTGAAACGTAGTTATTGTTTTGTTATAATAGAATTTCAAATGTGGATATCAAAAAGGTTAGAAATGAATATTAAAAAGTTAGATTTTAAAGATAGAGCAGTAGCTAGATCAATTATAGAAACAGCACAGACGGTAAACGAGCTGATAGACGTAGTTAATAATTTAAAAGAAGTTAGCGAT
>CBFHTO010000238.1:0-1657 GCA_965658765.1 Glaciecola sp.
TTTATATTCCTGCAGCTTTGCTCGCGGGTGATGCGGGCAAAAAAGAACATCATCGATAACAGCGCTATTTTTGGCAAATATTGACACCATCCATGCACTCAGAAGTGTAAAGTCAGCCTCGGTGTACATACCACGACCTATTCCAGACTGATTAGTGACAACAATCACTTTATAGCCTTGCTCATTAGCACGTTGAACCAAATCGAATATGCCGTCAATGAATTCGAAATTGCTTGTTTGGTGAACATAACCATAATTAATATTGATAACACCGTCTCTGTCTAAAAATAGCGCCTTATTCATAAGCCTCCTTCTGCGCCACTCAAACCTACTTTTGAGTTAGCCAGACTTGCAGCATCAGCCGCAAGAGAGGCAGATTCTGAAGCTGAATCAAGGCGGTCTGATGATTTACTTAGTTTCCATACCGTTATCACAAAGTCTGCATTCACGCGAAGTAACTCTTGTTCGATTAGTGTGCGTTGCTGGTCGTTCGTTTTCCAATAAAAAGGGGTCATGTGTAACAGAGCCAAACGCACTTCCGGACTGCTTAACGGCACACTAAAAGAAAGTTGATGCTGTTCAGCAATCTCAAACCCCGCCAAACTCGCGTCACTTTCTTGATGAAGCTGTGGATTTTCATACACTTTTTCTTTGAGTTCAAATAGATGTTTTGCTCCGGGAGCGACGGTAATAACGACACCATTAGAACGTAAAATACGAGCATATTCGCTCGCACAGGCCGGCGCAAAAACTTGTAAAATAATGGCTTGTGAATGGTCCAAAACCGGAATGTTAATCGTGGATGCAACGGCAAATTGTTTATCTTTATTTCGCTTTGCGGCAGCAAGCACGGCGGCTTTCGATATATCATGTCCTGCAAAGCAAAAAACAGTCAAATTCTGGTTTATATCAGGGTCTAAAAGCAGCCTTGAAAGCGCGTCAATATAATAACCCTCGCCGCATCCTGAATCATATATATGTAGCGGAGTTGAGCCACCAGCAACAGGGTTACGCAGCACTTGGAAATTACCCTTATTACTCAGTACTATATCGCCAACAATTTCTGACAGCTTTACAACGAGCGCATCGTAGGGTTTTTCAGCAAAAAACGTAGTTCTAGCAGCCACCATTGCAGCATCATCACCGGGCATTTTTGAACGTTTATTTTGCACAGGAAGCAAGTTAACGTAGCCCTGTTTAGCCTTATCAAAGCTGTGATTATTTACACATACCCAAGTTTTCAACGGGCTGTTAAGCGCATCATCTTGATGTGTTTTTAACGGTAATGTACAAAGTGGGCATCGCCACATAATTATAAAAACTTAGTTCGTTAATGTGAGGGCATGATACCACATCCTCACAAAAACTAAGTAGACCGCTTAGCGATGTTTGTAAGCATTAAATACGCTAGAAAAATCCAATTTACCATTACCTGCATTGCCATGCATTTGGAATATTGATTTAGCTAATTGACCTAGCGGAACAACAGACTCGTTGTTTGCTGCGGTGCTCATGGCTAATCCAAGATCTTTGTTCATCAAGTCAACCAGAAAGCCGCCTTGGTAGTCATTTGATGATGGCACATTTGGCATGATGCCAGGGCAAGGGTTGTACAATTCCAAAGTCCAGTTTCGACCTGAGCTTTGAAGCATAATAT
>CBFHTO010000239.1:0-1653 GCA_965658765.1 Glaciecola sp.
TTATTATATCTGTGCGCCATTTAGCCGGGATCTGCGCGGCAGGGGACCGCTAGAGGTGCAAACGCACCTGTCCAAACACTTGCAAGCACATGGTATCAGTGTGGAAAATATTGAGATAGCTGAAACTATACCCAGTGCGATTGATATAGCTTTAAAAGCTACCGATGCGAACGGATTACTTGTGGTGGCTACCAAAGATCATGAGGTAGTTCGAGGTCTGATTGAGATCGAAAAGACAAATGCTCAAGAATAAAGCGGATATATTATGAACCATGTTGTCTACTGCCTAGACGAAAACTATGAACAACACTTTGGTGTTTCATTGACTTCATTGCTGATAAATTATGGAGATGGAAGTGACTTAACGATACATGTCATCATTGATAAAGTATCAGAGACTATGCAAAGTGCCTTGAAGGTGCTGCGAAACACGTATAAATCTAAAATAAATGTCTGCGTAATTGGCGAGGATTTAAAAGCCAATTTGCAGAATATAAGCCAAAAAACACATTTAGAATATATATCCTCTGCCACATTTTTCCGCTTAGCAATTGCTGAAATTTTAGATGAGAGCATAGAAAAAGTGCTCTATCTAGATAGCGATACGGTTATTCAAAAAAGTATCAAGCCACTGTTTGAGATTAATTTTGATGGTAACGCAGTTTTGGGTACACGACATCAGAAGGCGCTGAATCATCAGCAGAGGTTAGGGGTACCTGCCTATTTATCTGCGGGTGTTCTACTAATGGATTTGGTGAAATGTCGAGTCAGGGGATTGCTCAAAAGGTCAGTAGAGATATTACAAGACCCGCATATTGAAACACCCTTTATGGATCAAGACGCTATAAATATAGTGTTTCAAAAAGAAATTGGATATATAGATCCAATATGGAATGTAATGGTCTATGAATATACAGATCCGCAAATAATTTGTAATAGCTATATTGCACACTACAACGGCTTTAAAAAACCTTGGCAGTCTTGGTATCCAGACCGTCAGGGAGGTTTATATCGAAGTTATTTGGCTGTTTGCCCCTGGAAAAATACTCGATTGATAAGTGCTAAAACTAGGGCAGAGCATAGGATGATGTCAATTAAATATGAAAGCGAAGGTAATTATCAGAAGGCGACAGAGGAGCTTCAATTCGTGGTAGAAATGTTCAGAGCGGAGCTCGGAAATAAAAGTTGAAGTAATGAAAAGAAATTATTATCGGATACCCAATGAAAAGCCCACAAATAAGAATGATAGTCTACGATGATGACACTAAATCAAATATGCCTGTCGGCTGTACACCTTTGGATAATGCAGATAATGATGATGGATGGTACGAGTTCACTCCAATTTTAAAATACCTCTATAATAATCGCTTGGAGGATGATGTTTTTTATGGCTTTATTTCTCCGAAGTTTTTTAAGAAGACCGGGGTTAGCCCGAATGGCTTACAAAAAGTATTGCAAAATAGTGAAAATTTCGATGCCTTGCTGTTTAGTCATTGTTGGGACCAGCTGGCCTATTTTACAAATACGTTTGAGCAGGGCGAAGTTTTCCATAAAGGATTGACTACCGAAATGCAAAAATTTTTAAATTTCATTGGTGTAGATGTTAATTTAAAGAGTTTTATAACATCAAGTACTAGCTCTTGTTTTTCGAAT
>CBFHTO010000240.1:0-1622 GCA_965658765.1 Glaciecola sp.
TCGTCTTTTAGATGTATGTGAAAACACGGTTCGGATTTTTAATGATGCTGCTGATTCCAAAAATATTGATTTAGAATTTCATATGGATCCGCGACTGTTTCAAACTTATGTGATATCGGATTCTCAAAAATTATACAAAGTACTCAGTAACTTAATGGGTAATGCTTTTAAATTCACTGATAATGGAAAAATCTCTCTTTGGTTGGCTTATAAATCGGATAATGAATACGAGATTGATGTACGGTTTATCGTTATCGATACGGGCGTGGGCATATCTCCAGAAGACTTGCAGAGTATCTTTGAACCATATAAACAAGTGAAAGAAGAACAAGGAGACCGACCAGAGGGTTCAGGCTTAGGTCTAGACATCAGTAGAAAAATCGTTGAACAGCTTGGTGGGGAGCTACAAGCCTCTAGCCAAAAGAATATAGGCTCAAAGTTCTTTTTCGATTTGGTGCTCAAAAAGTCTAACAATTCTCCGAAGGCTAGTTTTAAGCCCAAACAAGTCAAAGAGGGCCATGTTGCTCTGCTCGCTAAAAAAAGCACTGTTACAGAGTCGATGATGCAACTACTCACAAGTTGGAATATAAACGTTAAACTATTTGAATCTGTAGACGCTGCACTTTGTGATTCACAAGCACCTTTATCTGCGGAGTTATTAATAGTTGAAGCCGATGTGGTTGATGAGTATTCCGATATTGAACATGTAGAAATGCATTTTCAAAGTATTTCGAAATGCATGATAATTAGAAATCACCAATATCGAGACCTCGGCGACTGGCAGTTATTGTATAAGCCTATCTTGCCCAGTGAGCTCTTAAAATTATGTATTCGGGGCGATTTACTCCGGCACCTTTATAGTCTTGCTTTGCCAAATATTGATTACTTAAGTTTGGTTTTCGACTACGCGAGAAACAACAAAGTCAGGATGTTAGTCGCCGACGACCTCGACATAAACCGTATGATCCTGCACGAATTACTCAAGTCTTTAGGGTTCAGTGATATTGCTTTTGCGTCCAATGGTCAAGAGGCATTTCAGATGCAACAACAAGACGCATTCGACGTTATTTGGATGGACTTGAATATGCCCATAATGTCAGGCTATGATGCGAGTCGAGCAATTAAAGAAAATGCTAGTCAAGCGCAAGACAATACAGCTAAGGTTTCACAGACTCAGATTATAGCATTGACTGCAACAGTAGATGCAGAAGTTCTTGAAGACTGCGAAGGCATTTGCGAGCTTATTTTGAGTAAGCCTATTACGCGAGAAAAAATCGCTGAGCATTTATTTTCACTGTTATTGGCTAAAAACTTTAAAGAAGAGGAAAAAACAGAGTGTCGGCAAATTTTAAGCGAAGTCGCTCAGGATAAGGCTATAATGCCACCGATAGAGATACTCGTGGCTTGTGCGAATGCCGAGTTAAACTCAATGTTGAGTCAGGTTTTAGAACTCAACGCCGTATTTTCCAGTTCATTTGTAGAAAATTCCTCGGATATTGTTCCTGCACTGCAGGCTGAGCCATTTAAAGTCCTGATTCTTGACACTTCCTTGAAGAATTATGAGCTTAACTTTGTGTTGTCAGGCTTGAAAGAAAAACGTTTGAACATGCCGATTATCATTA
>CBFHTO010000241.1:0-1614 GCA_965658765.1 Glaciecola sp.
AAGGTATGACACATTATGGACTGACGTTCAAGACATATACACGCCAGAAAGAATGTGCCAGAGCATAGTGGATAGGTTTAATGTTAATTTGGAAGAGCTGGGTGACGGCCCAAAGCTTACTTATTACGATGAGCTTTACGCGATCTTTCGTACTCGCGTTATCTTTGCTAGCGGTGTTTTACAGCTAATTTAATCCAAAATCCTTGCAAAATCATGCGCTTTAGCCTAGTGTGAATAAAAATCACACTAGGTTATTGTTATGAAGAAATTTACGGATGAGCAGCTAATAAAGTGGCGCAATGAAGGGGGTACTTACCCAGCATTTGCAAAAGAGCATAATGTCAACCAGAGGACTGTCGAGAGGCGGGCAGCAAGGATAGCAAAAAGTGGGAGAATGGGAGAGCTGGGAATAAACCTGGACGTCCCAGCAGGTAGACAGTTAGGCAAAGTTACCGGACACTACAAGGCAAATGGCGAGCTAATACAATACTGGCCAAGAATCGAAAAAGACACAGAAAAGCTAGATGCATTAAAAGAATCCGCGCAAGAAGTCACCACCCCAATCCCCATTAAAGACATTCCCAAATGCAAAACAAAAAAACCAGAAACCGACATCATACCGTTTTTTAACATCGGTGACGGCCATTTAGGTATGATTGCATATGACAAAGAAGTCGGACACAACTTTGACTTAGAAATTGCAGAACGCGAATTGTGCTATGCACTGGCACGACAAATTGAGCAGCACTCTGGATATGAGCGCTGCGTCATTCAAGATATGGGCGACATGACTCACTATGAGAATTTTGGCGCCAAGACTGACGGCAGCGGACATGACTTAGATTTCGATACGCGATTTCCAAAGATGATTAAAGTGTATCGGCGCGTGATGGAGTACATAGTCACAAAGGCGCTGAGACACTTTAAACACGTTGATGTCATCAACAATCAGGGAAACCATTCGCGCACCAACGACATCTGGATGGCTGAACACTTGCGAGCATTATTCGGAAATACTGAGCGCGTAAATGTGCTAAATAATGAATGTATATTTATACCATATCGGATGGGGAATACCTTCGTTATGTCACACCACAGCGATAAGTGTAGACCGCCACGATTGCGGCAAGTTATGACCACTGACTTTAGGCAAGACCACGGCGAAACATGCTATCATTACATTGATATTGGGCACATTCATCATAAGATGCAGACAAAAGAAGATGAGATGATAACCGTCGAGTCATTCAACCAGCTAGCTCCTGCTGACAAGTACGCGCACGATGGAGGATGGAGAAGTCGATCATGTTTAACAGTCGTGCTTAGGTCGAAAACGTATGGCGAGGTAGGCCGTACAATGTTAACCGCTGAGCAAGTTAAAGACGAGTTAAAAGGTGTTGAGCCTGGCACTCACTCACAGGAACGTCGTGAGGTTTACACAGTATGACACTCGAAATTAAACGCTACAAATTCGGCGAGCATCACACAGAAAGTTATGCAACGCTGCCAGATGGCACAGAGATATTTTTTATCGAGCGACCAGAGGATAGTAAAAACCCATGCATCAAAGCGGGAGAATATTTCTTCGAGCGCGACTTAACAGGCAATCATCGG
>CBFHTO010000242.1:0-1588 GCA_965658765.1 Glaciecola sp.
CATCCCGCCTTGATTTGCAGTGTGGGCAAATGTACTCATACTGAGGCATTAGTCTTTATCCAAATCTCTAGCTATAACGTAATAAGCCAACAAACCTACTGCCAACATTGATAGTGTTATGATTGTTCCGTCAGTCATATGTCACCAAATAAAAAAGCCCCAAGAAATTCTCAGGGCTTCACTCCGATACAAGGGGGTATATCAGAGACAATATGGTTTACGCATTTATTTCATTGTGCGGAGTGTAACACGGAAACAATTTCAAAACAAGATCTTTTTTCAATATATGCCGTTAGTATCTTTTTGATACCACTATATTTAGTTTAACCAAGGATAGCCCTCATAGGTCATAATTAGCTGAACATCGGCTGGTGACATATCAAACGTTTTAGCCGTTTCTGAAAAGTCTTTAGTTTTATTATAAAAAGCCCTGACCTTTAAGGCATATTCTGGATCGAGGATTGACGGGTCTACCCTCCCGATAAGCTTTCTTGCTGCTGCGTCTTTTGCGTTTGTCTTTGCATCGCCTAGATAAAGGTGGTCAGGGTTTACACAAGCGGGGTTATCGCAAGCATGACATACATACTGGTCAGGCTCTAACGCCTCTTTATGGGCAACCATCCATATAAGCCTATGAGCCATATATGTTTTCCCTGAAAAATAACACTTACCGTAGCCCTGTTTATTGGTTGCACCTTGCCACTCCCAACAACCACTTTCAATTTTCTTTATTTTCCCATTAATTTTACCAGACAATAACTTTTTTATTTTATCTAGGGCTTTTATGTTTGCGTCTGGCATGGCTATTCTATTAGCCCTTCCTCCAATAGAAATAAATTCCTCTTTTTTACTCAACTCAACAACCTCCTGAATCTCTTTGCCTCGCTAACAAATAAATCACGCCTACCCCCTAGTCTCTTCCAGAATGCTTCCTCTGTCTTTTCTATTTCCCTGTCGCTGTATTTATGCTTTGTGTTTGGTAGGTAAACGTAGCTTAGAATTTTATGCTCGTTACCTCTCATGTATGACCGGAAGTCGCTAACCCAACTCAATAGCCATGTCTGGTCGCCCTTACCGCTTTTCTGGATAACGGTTTTTAGGTAATCAACACCTACGGCTTGCGCTGTTATAACAACGGTGTACGCTTCGGCCCAAAGTCTAAACAAGTCTCTATTGCTCATTTGTCTGATCTCCATAGATGTGTATCCCATCACAGCACCAGTGATCAAGCGGAACTTCAACAGGTTTACCGCTGCGCCTGTGGCATAGATAACAATCAGGTTCTCCTGAAAGTTTTTCTAATTCAGCGGCTTGGCAGTCTTTGCATTTTGTTATCATTTGTCCTCCATGTTGCTTATTGCCGCTTCAAGTGAGTCTATAGTTTCGAGATATTGCCTTGCCTTTTCTTGCTGTATATACACTTCGCGCAAACACGAATCTCTCTTCATGTTCAGCTCATCTAGCAGCAACTCGTAATAGTTTATTTTGTCCACCTATCCCTCCGTATGTCTTTTAGCAAAACCGTCCCACATTTTTTTATCGCAGTCATGACCAGCCATGTCATATTTAACAGCATGATTAATGTCAG
>CBFHTO010000243.1:0-1568 GCA_965658765.1 Glaciecola sp.
TATCATTGCCCTTATCAAGACCGTAGCTCTGTTTAATTGCATCGTAACTATGAGTGTCAGCAAAATTATCAAATTCAGAGAATTCAATTTGGTCGTCGTATAAATTCACGTGTATTTGACATACTTTATCTTTACGCTGCTTTATAAAATCAATTAGGCCAAGAAAAACTTGCCTATTTCGAGCATTGTTGACTGAATTAATAATTATTTTTGAACGCGGACCATTACTAAATAGACTATTGAACGCATCATGGAACTCACTAGTTTTCTCTTTAACCAACTTTCTGACGAAGTCATAACTAGTTTCTTGTTGTGGGACTAGTTTTAGCCACATTGGATTTTCAGCTTCACTGTGAGTATAAGAAAAGCCATTTTCATTGTCATACACAAATGGAATTAGCCCTTGCGCAGTCAATCTGTTTTGGGTAACTCGCGGAATATTCTTAAAACTATCAGAGCTATCTGATTTTATAGTGTTTGCGATTTGTAGATGATAAGCCAACACCAATGGATGAAACGGCGTAATGTATTCCTCGCCTTTAAACGTCGCAAATCCAATGTGCACTAGACGTTTCTGCGCTTTAGATAACATCACATCGTAACTTATTTCATGAATAGCATTGTTGAACTCTGTTACCACAGCACCAACAAGCAAATTGAATGAAGTACCCCAACCAGCCAAGCTTGGCAATGTTCCAGTAATTGCGAAATACTCAAATAGTTCAGTGTATGCAGTTGCTAGCTCTGGATATGAATCAGTGAAGTCACTAATATATAAACTCGATTCAGAATTCGTATTTTTGTAGAGGGTACTTTTTGATACTAGCTCTCTTTCCCACTGCAGCAAAGTGAGTCGTTTACCTTTCGGGGCAACTTCATTGTTTTCTACTTGCACCTTGGTATTGGCACGATTCAAAACCGCATAAAAATCATCATTGTATAGCTTTGAAAACTTCTGTTTGTCTAACAAAAGAGGTAAATACAATGAGTCAGACGCTACTGCATTCTCTATTTTAAAGCTAAGTGAAGCTGTGTGCCCGTTCACAGTAAACTCAACAAAATCCGATTCTGAAGACAACGATTCAAAATCAATAATACCAAATTGACTGTTATCAACAGTTTGACCATTTTCAGTAAGCTCAGTCTCCGCAATAGAATCTGCTATTTTTAATGTACTCTCCTCGGTCTGAAGAATTAGTTTTTGCTTTTTAGGATCAACCAAATAGCAATATTTGAAAGCTTCCTCGTAAAATTCATCTTTTCGCATTACTGCTACGCGAAAGTTATGAGTCTCTGTCGTCTTATCACGCTTTACGCGAAAGTTAAAAAACATAACCTTTTTATCATACTGCCCCACAACAGCAACGCGGCTTCTCTTCCCTCCAGTATTGTCAGGCTGCAGTACGTCTATTTTATTGCCATGATCTACTGTAATCTCGCACTGGTTCTTCTGTACTTTTGCTCCCAAAAAAGAAAAGATTATTTGGAAATCAGTTTGCTGCTCATTAAGTAGATAAACAAGGTGCTTATCACGACGACCGGCTTTTGTTTCGGTCTTTGCTCTCGAG
>CBFHTO010000244.1:0-1560 GCA_965658765.1 Glaciecola sp.
GGTAAAGTCTCCATGTCAGACTTTGCAGCAATTTTCACGGGTTATCGACATAAAGAAGCTTCAACTGTGGACTTTGTTAAAGAGCGAGCGGCTGAAATATGGGGAAAGAATGAGCATCATTTTATGCTGCTATCTACTCGAATTCAAAAAAGGCAAACGCAAACTAAGTCCTTTTTGAAAAAGGTTTTTTGGGGAGATAAGGATAGCAAGGTTGAGAAGATTGTTAAGACTATTCTGAAGTCTATAGACGACACAGAACTAATGTCGTTCCAAGATGCATATGCAAAATCCGTAACCGAAATAGTTGCGACTGAAGGTAAATTAGCTGAGCTAAGCGCCTCAACTTTCATGCTGAATTCTCAAAATGAGCCCAAGTATAAGCGTGCTTCAAACGAGTTTGAAAAAGCTCTAGAAAATCAAAGATTTAACCAAAGAGAAGTAATTGAAAATTTTAGAAAGCGTATGAACCTTTATGGTATGGATCTGGACTTTGATCAAGCAGAGGTATTGTTAACGCGAATAGATTCTACAGATATTGTAAAATTATCAACTGTTTTTAGCGTTATTCAAATGCTGACTAAACAATTGGCTCTCGCTAAAACTTCATCAGTAGAAAACATAGAGATAACAAAAAAATACTATGGCGCTTACATTGGGTTGTTAGAAATACAGGAGCTAGTGCAAACTGAATACTTAGATCAAATTGACTCAAAATATTTGCCTGGAATAACTTCAATTAGGTCAAAAACAGTTGATTTGCTGAATAGAACTAAGTCGGCGGCATCTTCTGCTTCGAATGAGCATGTGCAATCTTATCAGGTCAACATTTCGTCACAGGAGTATACGATTGAAGTAACGGAAAAGTATGAAGAGATTCTGTCAAGTAACAAGTTAAAGATTGAAAGCGCTAGATCATTGGTTCGGCAATTAATTGCATTGGCAGAGAATACTTTGCAAACTGTCAAAGTGTCGGCTGACTTGGTTAGCTTAATAAAGAAATCAGAAACAATGTTTGATCAAGTTATCGAACTTCAAGCTCCTGACCTGTTACCTTTTGAAAGTGCCGAGCTTCGCAAAGAATTTGAAAATGTTACGATGAAGATACGATCTTCTTCTTGATGAAGTTTTTAGCAATGCAGCAGCTGCACTGCATTATACTGTAGCTAAATTTTAGGATCACTTACGATCATTAGGTCAGTTACTGCTACGCAGTAACTCAGCACTTCGTGCTGACACATTAGATATTGATGATTTAATGATGGATAAGACTAAGATTTATTTCTTAAGCCATAATATGATTATATCAAATGATTGACCTAATGTCAAGTAAAATCAATAGCTTGAGTTATAGCTCCTTAACCATTCTAAAGTCATAATGATGTTGTGGAAGTGTTTTGAAGACATACTTGCCCAGATAGGACAAAGTATGTCTTCGGCTTGTGTCTAGCGCCTCTTAACATAGTCGATCCGCAAACCACGAAATGTGGGAGATAGGGCAATCCGATTTTACCTTTACTGCGACTTGCTTGAAAAACTGCGGGGGCATTCAGGCGCTGATCG
>CBFHTO010000245.1:0-1559 GCA_965658765.1 Glaciecola sp.
AAATTGAAGAGCCATATTTAATAGAAGTGCATGGGGATGTGTTTCAAAAATACATGCGGGAGACTAATCGATACATAACTAAGTTATTACGTTCGTTTAATTTTTACAAATATACGATGTGAGACTTGATTTATAAAAGTGAGAATAGATGTATACTGTGTTTATGATCAGTTGAGAAGTAGGGCGCGCGGATACACTTCTTAATTTTATTATATTATTTGCTATGACAGATAGTTGGTTTTTTGACTCTACGAGAAGTCCTACAAGGTATTGAAGTGAAAAATATGCATGTCAATTTGAGCTAGGAAAGGTCACATAATAAGACTTAGGTGAAAGCAAATGGCTCTAAATTAAAACGCTTACTTCAATATTCAAACAACGGACAAATATATTTGAAATTATTAAAACCAATAAACAAATTAATTGACTATTTTGGTCCAACCCGACGACTTTATTATTTATCAAAGGCAAAGCGCCTTACAAAATATTTCGAGGCTTCTTATAAGTCTTCTCCTGATGCTGAACATGCACAATTTCCTCCTGATGAACGAGTAGAATGTCCATCAATTTGGATGGCAGAATTATTTACCCCTTCAACATTAAAAGGTTTAAATAAAGGATTGAAAATTTTCGATGAGGAGAAGTTTTCCACACCATCTTCTAAGCTAGAAAAATGGTTGAAGGATACTCGAGAAGGGAAATCTGCTGGTTGGATTAATTTACATACAATTTCTTTGGATAAATCATATAACCCACTAAAAGTCGGTGGGTTGCCTCGTCCGCATCCACATATTTATCAGGTGACGATGTCACTTACGTCAATTTCTACAAGTTTGACATTGCTGAATCTCCGATTTGATTTTGACACTGAGTATTACTCAGTTTTAGAGAATTCAATGAGGGAGCGGGAAAAGTCGAAATATGAGAAAACACATAAGCGTTCACCATTAAAACTTATCCGCTATATTTTATTTGGTGGTAATCAACTACACAACAGAAGTATGCCCAGTCACAGTGTAATGAAGGAAAGAGCCTATTGTTTGGAAATAGGTGGGATTGAAAAGAAGTGTGCGATTTGGATAAAAAACTTTTTTCCTGGCTTTTTTTCGCTTAGTGGTGTCAATCATTATCCTAGGGTTGGACTATATATCACCGACAAACGCGCGCCATTCACCTCAGATATGGACAAACAAAACGCATTTTTAGGCCCAGGGTTTGACAATCAATATAGCGTTTACACGATGAACCATTATTCCAATGTCCGCTTTACCCAAACAACTGATAAATATAATGATACACGACGTCTAAATTTCGCTTGTAGAAGAAATGATGTCGAACTAATGTCAGGATTTAGTGACACGGAAGAAGACGCTTCTAGTTTGCTGATATGCGGTCATCTTGAACACGGTATCGTTAAATTGATGACAAGTTGGACATTTTCTAGATTTTTAGATACGTGTCGCGAGGTTTTAGCGAAAAAGAGACACCTTGCCGCGGCAAACCAATCTTTCAGCACTTTGAAAAATCTGAAAGAGTTGCGCGAACTCACACAATACAGC
>CBFHTO010000246.1:0-1508 GCA_965658765.1 Glaciecola sp.
TTTATTACTGCTTTTACGCAACCAATTCTGCTAGAAAGGAAAGTTGACTTAGCAACAGCTGTGCTTACGAGTATGAACGCCGTTTGGTTGAATAAAAAAGCCATGTTCTTTTGGGCTTTTATCATTTTTACCGCTGTGTGTATTGGATTTTTTACTTTCTTCTTAGCTTTCTTAGTGGTCATGCCACTTATCGGCTATGCTAGTTGGCATGGTTACATAGATACCATTGATGTGAAGCGCGAGAGAGCGTACGAATAGATACACTGATGCTGGGTTTTCCTGTTCATACTAGAATGGGAGAATAAGCCACAGGTTAACCTGTGGCTTTATTTGACACCCACATTGTCTGGTAGGGGGCTAAGGACAAAAACTCGGTTGCCTGATTAATACTCTTTTCTGCTATTAGGTCATACCACAAACTATTTTCAATCAGATTGATATCGGACAAGCGGATTTTTTGCTCTTCGTCGGTGATGTTAGATAAACAAAATATGCTTTGTTTACGGTCAATACTTTGTCTCCAGTAACCAAATATGTCCGTCCCTAACTGCAGAGTAAATTGAACTGCATTGGGATGAAATGCGGGCTGTGAGCGCCGTATCCGAATTAGCATAGACAAACCCGACAACACATTCGCATGCAGGCTCTGTTTATTCTCCAATTCATAAATTAGCTTATCAAAATCCCAGCGATGGCGATTGATACCGCGATTGTGGCCCGTATTTTTCACTTTATCTTCATCGTTAGGTGTGCCTAATAAAGAGTGAATATAAATGCCCGGTATACCTTCTAGGCCAAGCATAATTGCATGTGCACAAATAAAACGTTGGAGTTGGTATTGGTCGGGGCCTTTTACCGTTCCTTTTAATGCATCAATTAGGGCAATATTCATCTCATACGGTTTTTGTAGACCATTATCTGTTTTTCGCCAAGAAACTTTACCGCCAAAATTTTGCATACAATTTGCAAGCTCAGTAATTTCTTGCTCATCCAACAAGCCTTCAGCTGGTCGCAAGCCAACACCGTCATGCGAAGCGATAAAATTAAAGTATGCAGTACCATTTTGTGCCGGCGGCATACTCATCATCCAGCTTTTTAAATAAGCACAATTACCAGTTACTAGCGTATTAATGAGCAGTGGTGGCAAGGAAAAATTATAAATAGCATGGGCTTCATTCGCATTACCAAAATAAGTCAGGTTTTCTCTATTCGGAATGTTCGTTTCAGTGATGATAATAACTTCGGGCGCCGTATGCTCGATAAGCGTTCTTAAAAGTCGCACAACTTCGTGCGTTTCCGGTAAATTAATACTCGCACTGCCTGACACTTTCCATAGAAATGCGATAGCGTCTAAACGAAAAACCTTTGTGCCTTTATCTAAATATAAACGAATGATATCGACGAAAGCGACAAGGACATTTGGATTTCTAAAATCGAAATCAACCTGATCGTGGCTGAAGGTGCACCATACATGTTTTGTCCCGTTCGGCGTTTCAACTTCCTTCAAC
>CBFHTO010000247.1:0-1506 GCA_965658765.1 Glaciecola sp.
ACACTGCTATTCTGATTCCAAAATAAAGTATCGGTATAGTTTTCATCATTCTCTTCATTCAGATCTTTTCGACTGGGGTGGTTATAGATAGCAACAGTATTATTTTTAGCATTTTCAATTTCATTAATTGCATTTAAAACATGAAGGTCACGTGCTCTCTTTTCCATCTCAGAAGAAGTTTGTAAGGCGTTTATAATGCTTGATAAGGTCTGCTCTTCAAACTCTGGTGTGGTGAGCACATTCACATGCTCTCGTCCCAAGTAAGATGGCATGCCTAATTCAATACCGGCAAAGATCAACATCACCGGATACTTGTCTCGCATCGCTCGAATTTCTGCCAATTTTATATTTGTAAAGCTATTAAAATTTTGCGTATGATCGGTAATTGAAAACGCATCACAGCCTTTTAAATAAGCGAGTTCTGTTAGCTCAGCTACCGATTTATCGCCGTCTGAATACAAGGTATGCGCATGATGATCAAATATAATACGGTCACTTTTTGAGCCTGCCCAATATGACTGTTCAATGCTTATTTTTGCCTTATCTGTGTTCCAAACATATGAAAAACTAATAACTACTATGATAATTATCACGCTGAATGTGGGTAACCAAAACTTCGCCTTAGCCTTGGCCTTACTATTTACCATAATTTTTGCCTCAACTTTAGTGATTGCTGCTGGGCCATGATGCTCAATGTTAGCTGACTTTCGTTGTCTAAAACGCGATAAAATTGGCCGCTCTATCATTTTATATGATAAATGCGAGAGCACGAGGGTAATAACAAGTGTAATCATGGCATACAGTGCAGCTTGACCAGCCACACTCATATCCAATAACTCAAAAACCTTCAGCGTCGCTTTTTGAATCGCATAATGGAAAATATACACGCCATATGAAATTACACCCACCCATTTTAAGTGCGCAAACTCCAAACAAGCACTTGCCCATCTCGTCTTTGGGGCGGTAAATACGATAAGACCTAATAAAACAGGCACGAATGGAAAGTTATATCGCCCAAAATCAAGCTGCAAGAAGCTATCTAATTCGGTAGTCAATATGATAAATACCAACATAGCACTCGCCCAAAAAATAGCCTCCGCTGTTTTAGAAATGCGCGAGTTATATAAACTGGCTGCAAACAGCCCAATCAAAAAATGCGGTAAATGAGCAAGTAATGAATACGTTAACGATTGACCACTGGCCGACCCTATATTAATACCAAAAGGCCAAATTAAAGCTATGGTTATCGGCCAGTCTTCATTTAACGACATCTGTTGCATGAAATATCTATAAGCAAAGTAGATACTGGGAATAAGGATAAGACAAAGCCACTGCGCTTTGCGTAAGCCCAATTTAAACAGTAATAAAAACAATAAAGGTAACAGTAAATAAAACTGAAACTCAACGGCAAGCGTCCAAAATGGTGGGTTTAAGCTCATTACCTGCTGATCTTTTAAGTTATGCAGGAAAAATAAATGAGAAACAATATTATTGAAACTTGCATCA
>CBFHTO010000248.1:0-1498 GCA_965658765.1 Glaciecola sp.
GGTTTTCACGGGTTCGAAAACCGGCGGGGCTCGACAAGTATTGGTGGTAATCGGTGAGTCTAGTTTGTCTAAATGCACTATGTTGCTGAAAGTGACGAGCAGAATTCACAAATACAAAGATATCTTAATGAACTTGAAAGGCGCATGAGCCCTCTAGAAGTTAAAAAAGCCCGTCGAAGTGTAATGGAATAAGTCTGTCGCCCTATTCGTGAGCGTGGTTCTGACTGACATAATCACAACTGGTTGAGACATAAAAACAAAAAACTTATTAATTATTTAAGAATATTTTGCATTCCATGAATGATTCAGCTTTGTCCATGAGTCATTACATTTAGTCTTAATTTGCACTAGCGCATCACATATCGCTAATGTTGATAGGTAATAAATATTCCTTTAAACAATCAAGGCTGTGAAGTTCGTCGATAAGGGGTAACTTCAATGGGGATGGAAGTGAGCATGTCCAGCCACGTAAATTAGCAATAACGTGCATTACTCGGTATCCAGAATACTGTTTCATAATTTTGTACAAGGGGAGTAATTTGTGATTAAGCTCTCGTGCTTTATCAAATCGTTTGAACTTAATTTCCTGCATAATTGGTACGAGTAATTCAGGTACTGTACCGGCAAGCGTCGAATACCAAGTACTGCCGCCATTTATCATCGCTTCGCAACAATTAGCGTCCACTGCATAGCCAGCATGCCAGTTTAAACGGCTCAACAAATGATGTTGCTCAATATTTTCTTGTTTAGCAAACACTTTAGCCGCGTGAATATTTGGGTGCGCTGCTAGTGTTGTTAACAGAGGTAGTTCAAGTGCTTGACCTGTAGTCACTGGATTATCGTAAATACAAAGTGGGAGCGGACTATTATCAGCAATAGTGAGAAAGTATTGCGTTAGTTCGTCTAGTGTTAACGGTACATAAGAAAATGCATTAGCAATCACACCTTTTGCACCATTTTGATGGGCTATTTTTGCCAGTTCAATCGCTTCTTTGGTAGTGGTGGCACTAATACCAGCAATCCAAGGCGTGCTAGATTCACTCCAACACTCCATTATATTAATACGCTGAGCTATTGATAAATAAGCAAAGCTTCCAGTACTTCCTAATACGCCAATAGAATCTATACCCGACGCGTCAATATGATCACGAATGCGTCGTAAGACCTCAAAATCTACTCCTTTAGAGTTTATTGGCGTAATTGGAAAGCCACTTAAACCTTGAAAAATCATCGCTGTTCACCCTTATTTGTCTGTATTTTCATATGTGAACCTTGTTATTTTTTACAAGTCCCCAACTCTTTTTAATAGAGCTATTGCAGGTTGAGTATAAGAAATATTAACACTACAGGCTAGACATAATGACAGCAGTATTTGAGTCTGGTTTTACGTTTTCCTGATAGGTGTTTTGAAGAAAATATGAAATGAATTGTCGTCATGATAAGTAAATGAACTGGCCTTTGGTACTGAAATTCGAAATGAGAGTTGTGGAAGTGCTTG
>CBFHTO010000249.1:0-1494 GCA_965658765.1 Glaciecola sp.
ATTCTTTGCATAGGAATAGTAATGGTAATAGTCCCCAAATCGCAGTCACTTGATCTTGAGTTGCATGAGAATTTAAAAGTGGTAAGCAGACCAATCCCTAAGCACTTGGATAGGGCAATTTACCGTTTACGCAAAATTTATCGCTAGTGAATTCGCGATTTAAATCGGTCATAGACGGGCAAATATACATAATAGTGTTTCGATTTTGTTTGACCATCCAGTGTAATTCTTCCTGTGGAGAGCCTTTTAAGGCATTTAGATAATAAATGCCAAGATTTTTCCCTTTTGGGTGTCGTGTTGAAAAGTAGGAAAAAACATCGATGCCTTCGTCTCGCATAAAGGTGCCAACACCCTGTGGATATGAGTAGTCTGATTTGTGCTGTAATTTAGCCTGGATGCCGGTATCGTCAAGTGCACATAAATCAGCGTAATTTTCGGTGGTAATTGCCACTGAAAAAGAGGTTTTCTTATTGTTGATGACGCCATCAAACGGTGTTTCGGTTCTGCTCATAAAGTAAAAACTATAAAACGCTGATTCAGATAACGCTGCATCTAAGTCATGGCTGGCATAGAACAAAGAAGGCTCATGACGGCGACCAAACCTTGAACCATGTTTTAGCGGCGGATAGCGAAACAGTGTGGTTAGTAGGTAATGGCGAGTGGCGTCCTTGGCGTGTTCAGGTAAAGTCGGTTTAGATGCTTCAATTGCTTGTTCAAGGATAGCTTGTTCATCGAGCGTATCTATTAACTGCATGGTCGCTACCAGCTCTTGTGACTCAACTATGCGGTAGACTTTTGTGTTATGTGGGTGGGTAACGCAAACAAGTGGTATCAAGCATGACCTCGCATTGCATCTAAGTATTCAACTACGTTCACCAGCCCTACCATCGTTTTCATGACCTCGATAGGGGCAGTGCCATTAAAATCTTTATTGCCGTTAAATAACCAATGTTTCATGGCATCCGCTGAGCCACCTAGGATAGAAAAAAGTGAACGGTATATTCGAACAAGCAATACAGCAGCTTCATATACTTTGTTCTCTTTCATATCCATATTTTTTTGCATGCGCGATATGGTGGCGGCATCAGCCCCAATTATTTGCCCAATGACAGCGTTTGAAATCCCCAATTCTTTTTTAGTATTAAACAGCGCTTTCGTGATGACTTGTGTTTTGTTTGGTGATGCTTTTGGCTGTAGTACTCGCATTTTTTTGTCTCCAGTTACCCAGTCAAAGAATAATGCAATAATGGTGCATTTGCAATATTTTGTGATATTTTTTGCATTTGCGAGTATGGTGTTTTTCAGCCAGCAAATCAGTGACGTATGTGGTGCGAGAGAGTTTCGGTCATTCTAGATAAAACCGCCGAGTGTCGATGATGTACCGTCTGTCTTGCCGATCAACGCAAATAACCTTAATTTCTATCTTCTACCTAGTACAATCAATCACTAATAAGCTCAATTTGATTTTCCGATTGGCTCAATCGGATTTATTCA
>CBFHTO010000250.1:0-1382 GCA_965658765.1 Glaciecola sp.
ATCTATTTCATGTAGATTGCCCAAAGGGTGAAATGTTCAAATTCAAAGGCGGTGAAGAGTCGCCAGAATATAAAGCAATGATTGAAAAGGGCTGGGTTGACTCGCCCGCTCGTTTAGATTTGCCAGAAGATAACGACACCGGCATTCCGATTGAAAAGGCAGAAAATGCCACGCCAGAGCAATTAGTTGGCTTGGTGAAGTCGTATGGTTTTATTGTTCTTACTCAAGAGCAGCTAAAAGCCGAAGCGGTTAAAATGTCAAACGTTGCGCTTGATATAGAAAACTTTGCTGATTCTGACATTATTGCAGAAGCAGAGCGCCGCGGTTTAAAAGAGCCAGCGCCAAGCGTTGAGGATGCGGATATCATCGAAGGTATTAGCGAAGACTTGGACGCACTTTCTGCGCAGTTCGATGAAGAGCCAGAATCGTTGACTATTGATGAATTGGTGATGCTAGGCAATACGATCTACAAGCTTGGTTTACGTTCAAACATGAAAGAGCAAACATTAATCGATAAGATTAACGAAGCTAAAAGCGGGGAGTAATTTGTGAAGGAATTTATAGGAACAAAAAAAATTACAGCAAGACCAATGAACCGCCTAGATTACATTAATTATCGGGGAGGGCATCTTCCTGAAAACGGGAACAGTGAAGATGAGGGCTACTTAGTTGAATACTTAGATGATGGTGAATCTAACCATCCTGAACATAAAGGTTACATTTCTTGGAGTCCTAAAGAGCAATTTGAAAATGCTTACCAAGGTGTTAAAACTGGTATGTCTTTTGGTCATGCAATTGAAATGTTAAAAGCTGGTTTGAAGGTTGCTCGTAAAGGTTGGAATGGTAAAGGGATGTTTATTGTGTATATGAGTCCTATGTACTTACCTCCTTTCAACACTCAAGGTACTAACCGAAAAGTAAATGACAGAACAGCTAAGTGGATTGGTGAAGACAAACCTCTTGACACACAAGGTTATTTTGCAATGTTTACAGCAAACGAAAAATGGCAACCTGGCTGGCTAGCAAGTCAGGCTGATATGCTCAGTGAAGATTGGATTTTAGTAGATTAAGGGGTAGATAATGGCAACAGTGGGCGATTTAATACGCGGCTCAATGCGGAAAATTGGCGTTTTAGCGGCAGGTGAAACACTGGACGCAGGAGAAGGTGCGGACGCATTAACAATCTTTCGCCAGATGGTTGACGGCTGGAGTAATGAATCGCTATTAATTCCTGTTGTTAATACTGTTACAAAAACGCTTATCCAAGGACAGTCACAATACACAATAGGTATTTATCCAAGCCCGCAGCCTGTTCCTTTGCCAGATAATCACATTGAAACAGCACGCCCTCAGATCATACAAAATGCGTTTATTCGTGATAC
>CBFHTO010000251.1:0-1192 GCA_965658765.1 Glaciecola sp.
CGACACCTCCTGGTCCTGTTTGACACCATATACTTAAACCGAAAAATAGGGTTATCGCTGTAAAGAAGAGTTTGAGGTGCATTTTATTAGTATTGGTCGAAGCAAAAGTACAAAAAAAGCACCTGCCTTAAAACGGACAAGTGCTTTTAAACTAACTAATCTAAAACTACTAAAAACAATATTCATTCTTATCGATCAGCTTTGCAGCCACTTTTCTTCTTGCTTCTTTTACATTAAAAGGCTCGTGTTTGGTGAATCGTTTCATGCCCATCATTATGGCTCTTAACTCGTCACCATCAGCAAATGATTGGATCGCATCTCTACCTGCTTTGCCAATGCGGTCTGCTGCATCATACAGGTAAACGTTCATCATAGCGATCTGCTCTTTGGTTGCTTTGTCTCCCAATTTCTGAATTCTCAAAAGTGTAGACTCTGCAATATAAGTTTCCATCATCATATCAGCGATGTTCATCAAAACTTCTTGCTCTTTAGCCAACTGCTGCATCAATGTTTTTGCTGCTGCTCCGGCTACTAAAAGCACTGCCTTTTTAAAGTTGCCGATTAAACGTGTTTCTACTGCATAAGGAGCAGAATCGTCAAAATCGAAATCCGGAATTTCCATCAACTCATCAGCTACTTTCATAGCAGGAGTCATTAAATCTAGTTCTCCTTTCATGGCTCTTTTGAGCATTAAGTCAACAGATAACATTCGGTTGATTTCATTGGTCCCTTCAAAGATTCTATTGATGCGGGCGTCTCTAAAAGCTCTTTCCATAGGAGCTTCCGCAGAATAGCCCATACCACCATAGATTTGAACTCCTTCGTCTACTACATAATCCAAGGTTTCAGATCCATGTACTTTTAATAGCGCACATTCTACTGCAAATTGTTTAATGCCTTCTAGCGTAGCTTTCTGCTTATCCATTCCTTCAGCAACCAAGTTTTCTATAGCATCTTCGATGTTTTGAGAAGCTCTATACAATGCAGACTCTGTTGCAAAGCACTTAATGGCTTGCTCTCCAAGTTTGTATCGGATAGCGCCATATTTAGAGATCGCTCTTCCGAATTGCTCTCTTTCATTTGCATAATTCACTGAGCGAGTAATGGCCATTTTAGCTGCACCTAGAGCTGCACCTGCTAACTTAATTCTGCCGATATTCAAGATATTTAGCGCAATCATAAAGCCTTCTTC
>CBFHTO010000252.1:0-1157 GCA_965658765.1 Glaciecola sp.
ACAAAAAAACCGCCCGCATACACCAATATTCGTCCACGTAAAAATCACATACTAGGTAATTTTTAATATGACTGATGGTCTGCATTTTTAGTTTGTTTGCAAAGGCGGCTAATCATCTTATGAATTGAGAATATGTTTTGGCAGATATATAAAGTCAATAACAGTAGATTGCTTTAAAATAACAGTAGATTGCTTTAAAAAAGCGTATAGCAGAAAGATGGTATGTGAGATTGGCGAATAAAATGTCTGATATGTTTAAAACGTATAGTCTAAAGATACGTCACATATAAATATGCGACGTATCCGATCTACACGGCTTTATATCTTTATGGACTTAAAGCTTAAGGTTTCTAAAACGCCCTAAAACTATTCCTGCAATACTCATTGCAAAGAGAACAAAACCAGCCGGAGCAGAAGCCGAAGTAACATTATTACTTGTGGACTTACTTGTGAGCGAGAGTGAGACTTCATCAAAGAATCCGTCAGATGAACTAAATCCGCTACGTGTACCTGTTAATAATATTTCTATTTGTCTGGTACCACTTGCAATGCCTTGACTCAATGAAAAAAGGTTCCAATCAAAAATTGCTGTATTAATCGTATCTTCAAAATAATATTCTGAAAGAATACTACCACTCGAATCTTTCAAGAAAACCTCTGCGATTGCTTTGTCAAGCACACCAGCGAAACTTCTTGATTGAAGCTGAACACTGAAAATAAATCCTAAGATGCTATTGTCAATATCGGCAGCGTTAGCGCTCAAATCAATTATCTGACTTAAGGTTTGGCCAGATGCTGTCCCGGTGCCGGCAGTAAATGCATAACTGCCAAAACCTTGTGAAGAATTGTCACCTAAAGAGGCTTCTATACCATCCTCTATCCAACCAGTGGTGTCGCCAGTTTCAGCGCCGCCATTAACAACAAGTTCAACGCCAATTGGCGCCGCTAACACTGTTCTTGGTAGCGTAGCTAATATAAAAATGAGTGTAAGTAAATATTTTGTGTTCATGGGCCCTCCTAGGCATTAAGTTCAAACGAAGCAAGCAAAATATAAGCCACCAAAAAAATAAGCGTATTTTCAATAGTTTAAAATTTGAGCTTGGATTTATCTCTCCAATTTCGTCAGATATTTTTACAACAGTGTCGTGATTCTTTAC
>CBFHTO010000253.1:0-1143 GCA_965658765.1 Glaciecola sp.
GATAACAAACATGAGCGCTTCACAGAACTCCAAGCACAAGACTCGAATAGTCTACTGGGCCTCAAGCTCGCATTACGCAAACAAGAGTTAGCTTATTATGAAAACAGTTACTTCGCAAAACATTAATGTCGGTGTTGATACTGGCAAGCAGTCCCTCGATATATTTATTCGTCCGCTAGATATCTTTTTCACTGTTACCAACGATGAAAAAGGTGCTAAAGAAGCGATCACCTTAATCAAGAAACATTGCCCTAAACGCATTGTCATTGAAGCAACTGGACGCCTTGAACTACTGTTCGTTATGGCATGTGCAAAAGCCAATTTACCTTTTGTGGTTGCCAATCCAGTTCACGTAAGACGCTTCGCTGGAGCTATCGGCTTGAATGCAAAAACAGACAAGCTAGATGCTCAGTTGATTGCCCATTACGCTGAAGCGATACAACCCAAGCTATCAACGCTAAAACCAGAAAACATGCGATTGATGGCTGATTTAGTCGCTCGACGAAACCAGATACTCAATATGCAAACCATGGAAAAAAATCGATTACAGATAATGCCCAAAGGGCTTCACTCGACCATCAAACCTATCTTAACTGCTTACAAAAACCAGCTTGCTAAGATTGAAAAGCAACTCGTCAAACTCATCGAAAGTTGTCCAGACTATCAGGAAAAAAGTGATATTGTACAAAGCATGCCTGGCATTGGAAAAGTCTCTGCGGCAGCGCTCATTGGATACTTTCCTGAACTCGGTTATGTGACCAACAAACAAGCTGCTGCACTTGTGGGTGTCGCTCCCATGAACAGAGAAAGTGGACGCTACCAAGGCAAACGTAAAATCAAAGGGGGACGCCCGCAAGTGAGAACCGTTTTGTTCATGGCGATGATGTCTGCGATGCAATGTAACCCCGTCTTTAAAAGAGCTTATCAAGGCTTGCTCGACGCAGGGAAACCAAAAAAAGTGGCTATCATTGCCTGCGTGAGAAAGATGGTGGTTATTTTGAATTCGATGGTTCGGGATGGGAAAAAATGGGAAGAAAATATGGCGTAAATTTAGTTATTGACGCCATAGTCGTTTGTTATGTTGTTTCGGTTTGCTGCGGTTTTGATAAAACATTCCATGTTTCCTTACGTTAACCATTTAGG